>CANHQM010000003.1 GCA_947462835.1 Akkermansiaceae bacterium | reverse complement strand
TCGAATCCAAAGGACTCTATATCACCC
Source organism: Akkermansiaceae bacterium (assembly GCA_947462835.1). GTDB lineage: Bacteria > Verrucomicrobiota > Verrucomicrobiia > Verrucomicrobiales > Akkermansiaceae > Luteolibacter. The sequence continues at coordinate 170,339 of CANHQM010000003.1, read as the reverse complement.
ACCTCTTTAGCGAAGACCAAGTGTTCCTTCGCCCCGATTGGGAAAAACACATCGTGCCGCTCAGCCGACCCACAACTCGACACTTGAAGCTATACCGCCCCGATGCCGTTGATTTGATTCTGACCAAAATGATGCGCGGCAACGACACTCAAGACATGGAAGACATCGCATTTCTCATTCGCCATTCGTGTGTCACCATGGAGCAAATGGAATCTGCTTTTGAATGCGTCAGGATTCCCGATGTCCAAGAACTCCAGGACGCATACCTCCGCGCCAAACCCACCGTCCGACAGATACTCAAACAAATAAATGATGGGAAAAAGCGATCGTAGATTGCGGATCATGGATTGTGAGTCGTAGAAAAAAGACCGATTCTTCGTCTTCTTCTTCATTTAAAATTCAAAATCCAACATTCCTCTTCCCTTCGATGTTCGATGTTCGCTTCTTCCCCTCTGACCATTGACCAATGACCTCTTCTTCTTCCTCTTCCCCAATGACCGCTGACCATTGACCGATGACCTCTTCTTTTCCTCCCCCAATAACTCATAACCATTAACATCTAACTCTCCCCCCCCGCTCCTCTGCGTCTCTGCGCGAGCTACTCCTCCTCTTCTCATTCGCGTTTCTTCGCGTTCATTCGCGGTTCAAAATCTTCTCTTGAAACCAAACACTTCACACTAAAAACCTCTTTTCTTCCAATGAGCTAACATGCTGGCTTTCATCCACATACCAAAGACGGCGGGCACCACTCTCCACAAAATCCTTTTTCATCAATACAAAAGGATCTTTGTACGCCATGATACGGATGGCACTCCAGATGAGCGCTTAGCTTCTGTCATTCGGCAAAATAAAACCCAAGTCATTATAGGGCACTTCAGTGCCAATATGCATACGCTCATTCCCAGTATTCGCTACATCACCTGCCTTCGCGAACCAGTTGCCCGTATCAAATCCCACTATCACCACGCCCTCAATGATCCGGCGCATTACTTGCATCATGCCATCAAGAGCGAAAAAATGGATCTCGCCACCTATGTTTCTTCGGGTTTGTCCGGCGAACTCAACAACGGCATGACCCGCATGATCGCCGGAGTACATGATTTTCATAACTCCGTGATTGATGAGTCCGTACTCGATCAAGCTAAAAACCATATCGAGACCCTGTTCGATGGCGTGATACTAAGCGAGCATTTTGACCCAGGTATCCTCATGCTTGCGCAAGCACTTCATTGGAAAACCCCATACTACTTGCGCCGAAAAGTAGGGCGTTACCGACATACCGATTCAAGTGACAACAATCTCACGTGTGAACTGATACGTGAGAACAACCGCTTTGACTGCGAATTGTATGCATGGGCAAAAAATCGCTTTGAACATCAAAAGTCTCTTAGCCCCAACCTGGACACGATGACTCGGAATTTTCATTCGGCGAACCAGATCAAAGGCAAAGTCATCTTTTGCTTTAGGGAAGTAAGGCAACGCTTGCACTTATCGTGATCACACCTTGGTCACACATTCACTTTGAGATCGTCTATTCTTGCGCCACATGAAGTCCCTCTTCCTTCGAGTCTCACGGGCTTTCGGACGCTACTGGTGCATGCTCCATGGCGTTGAAACATCCACATCTGCACTGATTCACGGCTTACCGCACATAAAGATAAAATCAGGCGGTCGAATCATACTTGGCGATGGCGCAACACTCAATGTCTCGCGTTGGTCCAATCCGCTCAACGACACACGCGGCATGAACCTACACGCTGGCCCCGGCGCCATCATCCGCTTTTGCAAAAACTCCGGAGCCTCCACCTCAAAAATCATAGCCCACTCTGGCATCCACATCGGCGAAGGCAGCCTCATCGGAGCTGGTTGCCTCATATGCGATTCCGACATGCACGAAGTGCCCCTTGGGGCTGACATACCCGTCAAATGCGCCCCAATCCACATTGGCAATCAGGTGTTCATTGGAGCCAACTGTACGATTCTTAAAGGCGTAACAATCGGCGATGGTGCTGTGGTTGGCGCCGGTTCCGTCGTTACTGGCGACATCCCGCCAGCAACCCTCACAGCAGGCCAACCCGCCCGGGTGCTTCGTGAACTGCGTTCCCCATCATAACTGATTCGTCTTGAGACAATCAAAAGTGTCAAAAATTCAATCCATCAACACACCCACCCCTGTGGCACTGCGCTTTTCCGCACATGTCATCCTGCTTGCGACGTCATGCAATGTGGCAGGTTGGGCTCTTTCTGTTTTCAGCCTCATCCAGACCGTTCCGCTATTTGTTGGTATTGCTGCGATCTGGTTTCTGACAGCTCGAATGCTAGGCATCAGCTCACCGTTATCTTTCAATGTCTCAAAGTGGCGCAGGCGATTTTGCCAACCTCTGCCTTTTCTTTTTCTCTTTATTCTGTTCCTCGCAACAGTTGGAGGCCTGCTCTACCCACCCAACAACTACGACGCACTCAACTACCGCCTTCCCCGTGTCGCCCACTGGCTCATGGCCGAACGCTGGGAGTGGATTCATGCTTCCAATCAGAATGTAAACACACGCGCCTGCGGCTTCGAGTGGCTTACAGTACCCTTGATTTCCGTTCTATACAGCGACCGCCCTCTCTTCTTAATCAATATCATCTGTTTCTGTCTTCTGCCCTCGCACAGCTATGGTTTCATGCGAGGCATCGGCGTAGCCCCACGAGTGGCCCGCGCATGGATGTGGTTGCTGCCAGCAGGCTACGGCTTCGCACTGCAAGCCGCCAGCATCGGCAACGATCTGACCGCTGCCTACTTTGCCCTCGCATCTTGCCATTTCGCCCTACTTTGGAAACAAAATGCGGTGGCTCGCGACCTTCACCTGTCCCTGTTCGCCGCCGGTTTGATGACCGCCATCAAGCCCACCACACTGCCCATCCTGCTGCCCATCGCTTTCCTTTACCTTACGCGCTATTCACACCTCTTGAGCAAGCCCCTCTCGACACTTGCCGTCGTCGTTCTTGGAACAACCGCTTCATTCTTGCCCAACGCTGTCATCAACCATGTCAAAGGCGGCGACTGGACAGGTGCCGCGATTGAAAATCCCTTCTATGGCAAGGTCGAGCCACTCATCGGTCTTTCTGGGAACCTGATCAATCTTGCGCTGCAAAACCTCGCGCCGCCAGTTTTCCCCATTGCACAAAAATGGAACTCGATCGTCACGTCCATCACCCCGAAGTCCGTTCATGAAGCGATGATGCGAAACTTCGAAAGCGGTGGAGCCAATTTTGCAGTTCCCGACTTTCAGGGCGAAGAATGGGCCGGCCTCGGCGCAGGCCTCACCATTCTGATACTGGCATCATCGATCGTGGCATTTCGCCGCAACGGACTCGCTCGCACTCCCGCATGGATCCTCTACCTGTGGTCTTCGTTCATCATCGCCATCATCGCCTATTTTTTAAAGGCCGGCATGACCACGGTCGGGAGGCATGTGCTTCCCTACTACATTCCTCTAATCGCACCGCTGCTACTCCTGCCGGGGCACTCGGCTTTGTTGAAGTCCCCCAACTGGCGTTTCGCTGCAACGCTCGTAATGCTTTCAACAATCGGACTAACCATCATCACCCCCTCTCGTCCGCTCTGGCCTGCAAATACGGTCTTCGAGCGATTCGCATCCGAAAACGCTTCTCCATTTCTTCGCCGCATCCGCACCGGATATGAAGTCTACGGTGGCCGGGCAGATGTGCTTGGCCAGCTTCGCGAAGCACTGCCACCGCGATCAAATACCATCGGTTATATCAATTTCGGGCCAGCTCCTCAAAACGCCTTGTGGAAACCATACCTTTCACGACGCCTGATACAAATACTTCCAGGGGACTCCATCTCAAACCTTACAAAAGCCGGCGGCCGTCACATAGTCGTCAATACACGAGACTTCGAAATCCACATGGGACGCTCGGCGGAATCATGGCTCACAATACACAACGCCCACATCCTTTCCCGCCACACCATTCGTACTCTTGTCAAAGAACCCGCTTCGGAATGGTGGTTGGTCAAACTGCCTTGATCAGACCATGCCCACGCGGATCAGCGATCCACTCAATCAAAAAGCCATCAACTTTGTTCATTTTTTCTTGAACATAGCGCCACCCATCTTAGCGTAATTGTATTGCGATTCTCCTTTCGCAATCCCCCATCCCACAGCTCCGTGTTGCGCCCTAAAAGCCAGCAACCAAGGGCGGCAGCGTGCCCCACCATAAAGGATTGCGGGTGTCCCGCCCCGCATCTTGCGGGGCACATTTTCAATGATCGGTAGGGCGATGCGGCCCCGCAGCGCCGAGTCTTTCAGAAATGATTCACCTCCAAAGCGGGAGGTAGAGTTATAAGTTATTCGGATAGCCCCCTAAGGAGGCACGACACTCCTGTCGTGCTCTTCAAAAGAATTTTCGAGCCACCAAGAGGATAGCAGATCGTGGATTGTGGATCGAAGAATAGGCCGCTACAACTAAGACGATTCTTCAAACAGACCTTTGGGGACAAAAGTCCCTGCCTAAAAGAAGCCGCTTCTTCACCGTAGCTGGATCATCATGATCCAGGCCGTCCATGGAGCATCTTGCTCCATGTTCTGAAGCGCATATAAGAGAGCTACTTATTCAAGCTCTTTCCAAATGACCATTGACCGCTAACCTCTTCTTTTCCTCCCCCAATAACTCTTCTTATCCCCCTCCGCGCCTCTGCGCGATCTACTCTTCCACTATTCGCGTCCCTTAGCGTTCATTCGCGGTTCAATCTCTTCCTTTCGAATTTCATGCTTTGAATTTAGTGCTTCACCTCATCTTCCACTTCGATGTTCAATGTTGGATGTTCACCCCTCCCCCAATAACAAATAACCAATAACTCTTCATTCCATGATCCGCATCGCCATCCTCGCGGACTTCCCGGTCCATCGGCTTCGCAGCTACGAGGAATGCGCCCCCGGACACCACGCCACCTGGCTACCGCCATTGGCCAAGGAACTCGAGGCCCATGCATCCGAATTCGATTTCCACTGGATCATCTGCACCAAAGAGGTCGCCAAACCCACAAAGATTCATACATGGGGCCAAACATTTCACCTGCTGCCTCGTAGAAAACTGTCCCTGGAGATTCTGACCGCCTTTCTCCGCGAGCGACGGCAGATTTCAAATTTACTTTCCTCGCTCAAACCCGACCTAGTTCACGCTTGGGGCACCGAGCAAGGCTATGCTCTTGCTGCCAACGATTCGCCGTTCCCTTCACTCATTTCCATGCAAGGCCTGCTGCAGACTTACTGTGCAGCTGCTCGCATGCCCATTCTCACCCGCGTCCAAGCTCTCAACGAGCGTCGCGTCCTCCGCCACGCGTCCCACCTCACCGTGGAATCCCCTTGGGGCCGCGACCAGCTCAGCACACTGGCCCCTCATGCCAACATCGATCTTCTGGAGTATGGCGTCGATCCCGCCTGCTTCGACATTCAGCGAAACCTTCCCCCAATCCCTCCCTCTTCCCTCCCATCCCCCAATACACAATCATCAATCTCCTCTCCCTCTCCCTCTCCATTTCAGCGTTTCAGCGATTCAGCATCTCAGCATTTACCTCTAGCCCTTTTTGTTGGCTCGATCTCACTTCTCAAAGGCATTGATACCCTCATCGCCGCATTTTCTGATCTGCGTCTACGCGACATAGAGCTGGTCATTATCGGCGCTGGAAATCTCCTCATCATAAAGCACCCACTCCCTTCCAATGTGCGTGTACTTGGCCATCTCCCACAGGCAGATGTTCGCGATTGGATGTCAAAAGCTTGGTGCCTAGTCCACCCCACTCGTGCCGACACTTCACCGAATTGCGTCAAGGAAGCCCGCGTCATTGGCCTACCCGTCATCACCACTCCCAATGGCGGGCAGACCCAATATGTCGAACATGGAAAATCCGGATTCATTCACGCCTCCGGCGATGTGGAGGGGCTTATCCAAGGCGTCCTAAGCGTGATCGCAAGCCGTGAAACCAGCCTGCAAATGGGTGCCACTGGACAAGCCAATTGCCGCGCCGCACTGACCCCCTCCGCCACGGCGGGCCATCTCTTGAATATCTACCAAAGGTAGGGCGAACCGCCTCCCACATCCAACACGGTAGGGCCGGGCCGCCGCGCCCCGCCCGTGTTTCAAGGAGAGTGGGCGTCCCGCCCCCCTCTTCCGAAACGGAAAGAGAGTTTCAAGTTTCAAGCATTCAGTTTCAGAAGGAGACAGAAGACCCAGAGACAGAAGAAGCTAGATTGGAAGATTAAGAGTTAGAAGTTAATTGTTAATGTTTATTGGTTAGAAAATCAAAAAAATCTCTTCTTCCTCTTCCCCCAATAACTTTTAACTCATAACCAATAACTCTTCCCCCTCCGCGTCCATTGGCGTTCATTCGCGGTTTAGTTTCAAGGAAGACGGAAGACTTAGAGACAGAACAAGCTAGATCATAAGCGGCTTCCATAAATCAGCCCACAACAATCCACTTGCTATCAAGTCTCATCCGGATAGTTTATGAACATGGAAGAAAAAAAGTACATCCCTGAATTTGTCCTGAAAAAAATGGATGACGTCATGCGGCTTTGTCACCAAACCAACGTCGCCAGAATCGGGCTGTTCGGGTCGGCACTACGAGAGGATTTCGATCCTGAAAAAAGCGATCTTGATTTTGTCGTCGAATTTTTTGAGCCGGATGCCCCTGGAATTTCCGATCGTTACCTCACACTCGCAGAATCCCTAGAGACAATCTTCGGTAAGCGCGTCGACCTCATCACCGCACGATCCATAAAAAACCCGGTTTTCTCCGCCGAGGTGACCACATCACTCTGCCCTCTTTATGCTGCCTGATACGCGCAAGCACCTGATCGACATTCTGGCTGCAGCGGCAGACATCAAAGCCTTCATCCTTGGCTACGATCTCAGCTCCTATCGCAATGACGCAAAATGCAGAGCAGCAGTTGAACGCAAATTAGAAATCATCGGCGAGGCATGTTCACGGATTCGGAATGAGGATCCGGATGTGTTCGAACGCATGCCTTACGGTCATCAGGTCGTTGGTTTGCGTAACCGTGTGATCCATGGATATGATTGTGTGGATGATGCAATCATTTGGGATGTAGCGTCCGACAAGCTCAAATCATTCGTCACAGATGTGGAAGCGCTTGCCCGTTCGTAACTGAGTACCAAAGACAAAATTTACAAAGCGAAAAACCTGCCGCAATCGTGGCTCTGTCATGGCTCAAGAGCGATATTGGTTAACGCTTAAAATGCATGATAGTGAATACGCCTGAATAATTTCCCCGCAAGATGCGTGACACTGCCAGCGAGACGCTGGCGCTCCCCTAAGAGAAGTCGCTTCTTCATTCTCTTCACCCAATAACCAATCACCAATATCTAATAACTCTTCCCCCGCCTTCGCGGTTCAGTCTCTTCGTTTCGAATTTCGTGCTTAAAATTTAGTGCTTCTTCTCTTCCTCTTCCACCCTCCCCCGTTTAAAATTTAGTGCTTCGCACTTCGCATTTTCTTCCTCATGGACTCCTCCAAAATCAAAGCCGTCCTCATCGCCATTGTCGCGATGTTTTGTGCGATCTACCTCGGCATCGCTGCTGCCACTGCCAAGTTCGAGGCCATCGCTTGGGTAGTCGGGATTTGCGGTCTAGCTTGCATTCTGGCACTTGGCAAACACATATGGATCCTAATCCCTATTGCCCTAGCCTTGGGTGGTGGAGTCAACGCTCTGCCTGGATCACCGAGAGTGGTGTGGGTTGCTATGGCAATCACTGGCTGCGTATTTCTTCTACACTTCTCGTTGCGTCGCCAAAAGGAATTCACATTTCGCTGGAGCTGGTTGGACTTTGCAATCCTTTTGCAAGCATTCGTCATAGCTCAAGCCTACATGAGGAATCCCAGCGGAATCGCCTTGTTTGGTGGTGATACAGTTGGTGGCAAAGCCTACTTTGTCTACGCATTTGCAATCATTATCTACTTCATGCTCGCGGTCGTGGCTACGAACATACGTATGTTCCGCCTAGCGGTTATTCTCATGATATTGATGGGAATATTGGATAGCATGCTGGGTCTCGCATCCGAGTTTCTACCGGGACTTGCGGCGCTTGTTTTACCAATTTACTCGGGGGTTTCCTTCACAAGTGCGACAGGAGATGTAGGAGCCAACGCCGAGACCGACCGCGTTAATAGCGGTAAGTCCGTTGGTGATATCTTGGGACGCGCTGCGTTTACACTTTTCCCCCCCGCAAGCACTTTAAATCCGATCAATCTAATACGATTTTTGATGATGGCGGTAGCCATTGGGGCTACATTTATCAGTGGGTTTCGTTCAACAATGGGCTTGTTGGTCATCTACTTCGTCGTCGGCTCTTTAGTCCGCGGCCGATTGCGGGATCTGGTCGTAACGGGATTCATCGGCTTCATCGGCCTAGCTGGGATCATGATGGTCGGAGTGGACAAGCTTCCCTTCGGCGCCCAGCGTATCCTTTCGGTCCTGCCGGTCGGAGTCGATGAACGAATCAAGGACGGCGCCGAAAATAGCTCGGAGTGGCGGTTCAATATGTGGCGGCTAGCACTCACTACCGATCGATACATTCAAAACAAACTGCTGGGAGATGGATTTAGCTTCCGTGCAGACGAACTTGCAGCTGCGCAAGACGCCGCCTTCGGTGACAGAAGGCGCTCCAAAGGTATGACTACGGAAGATATTATGTTGTCGCGGGGCAGTTACCACGGATTTCATGTCGAGGCGATTCGCATGACCGGCGTTCTGGGACTCATTTGCGCTTTGGTCGCGCTTGGTATCTTTTTTCGTTGCGCATTGAGACACATTCGATATTACAAAGGGCGAGCGGAATGGGGCTATGTGTTGTTCATCTGCGTGCCTTTTCTGATCCATCCATTCTATTTGATGCTAGTTTTCGGTGATTATCGCTTCGGCTTTCCGGATATTATGATGGCGGCGGGAATGTTGAAAATTTTGGATAACATACGTCGTGCGGAAAGCTTGGAACTTTCCAGACAAAGTCCTGCGACGATTAAAGTTGCCCAGGTTACTGCCCAGCAAAATCTGGCCAGAGGATTGACCACACCCATAGTGTCCGCTCGATAGGGCGGTTTCTGACTGCAATTCTTAGACCGCGATGATACTATTAAACCGGAGCGAAAAAAGCCCTCACGCTCTGTTTATCTCTTCTCATCACAGTGACATCATTCAAAAGTAAAATTTCACAGATTACGGGTAGCCGAGCCGCAAGAAATGCCGGGGCATCATACATTACCTTCATTTCGACATCCATCTACAGCTTGGTGTCCATACCTCTAGCTGTAAGCTTCCTTGGCAAGGAGGAGATTGGACTTTGGCTGATCGTCAACGGGATCGTCGGCTACCTGCTATGGATGGACGTTGGCATTGGGGACGCCACAGGGCGGAAGATTGCTGATGCCGTCGCGGCTGGCGATCACATTGAGATGAACCGCTGGTGGACGACCTCGATGGTGGTCCTCGTGATTCTCGGTGCACTCACCGCTCTGGCCACCTTGGCCATCGCACCATTTCTCCCCCGCTTGCTCAACATAGCGGACGCACAGAGAGCGGATGCCAACTGGCTCTTCATCGGCGGTGGTTTGGTCGCCGCCTTAGGCACCCCGATGCGTGCCTACCCCGGCCTGCTCTTGGCGCAGCACCGCTTTCATTGGGTATCGTTGGTCCAGGCCATCATGCCATGGATCCAACTGGTTTTCTTCTTCGTCTTCCTCAAGATGGGACTGGGGGTGAGATCCTATCTTCCCTCGCTAGCGATCTCACAACTGTTTGGCTGGCTGATTTTCATCCGCCAGGTTCATAGCCAGAGCGGCGGCTTCATGTTCGACCGTGCCGGTCTGGCCAAAGAGCGGGTGCGATCACTCTTCGCCTACGGTGGCTCAGTCGCCGCTCTGGGGATCGCCGGTGCGATTCTTGCCAGTTTGCCCGCCATGATTCTAGCCCGCGCCGGCGGGCTTGCTCTAGTCCCCATCTTCGCGTTCACGGCTCGGGGAGTTTCCATGTTCGCCCAGTTGTCCCAGCGGACCTCCCATGCCTTCTACCCCGGCATGCAGCGGATGTTTGTGGCCGGAAAAACCGGCGTATTCCGGGAACGGTTCCGGGAAGTGCTGATGGCCACGGTCGGGATCGGCTTGGCCACTGCCGGCTTCACCCTTGTGCTCAATCCTACCCTGATTTCATGGCTCGCCCAGCCGGACTATTACGCGGGACTCTGGACCAATGCATGGTTTGGCATCGGCTTGATCGTGGCGGGCGTGACCGGCGGATTCAGCAGCCTGCTTCAGATTTCCGGTAGCATGGGACGCATGGCGATCATCGCTGCCCTGCAGTTGGTTCTGGGAGCCATCGCCGGTTGGTTCGGCTATCAATATTTCGGCTTGCCCGGGCTGGCGGCCACGTTCGCCGTTATTCCACCCCTGTGCAAAGGCCTCTACGGCCTTATCCGCGGTGCACGGAATTGTGGTTGCGGCATCATGGACATCGGTGGAAAAGCTATCATCACCAGTGTCGGCGCTTGTTTCTTGGTGCTCCTCGGTGGGCTGCTCATCGATCACTGGGCTTTGCCACCCGCCGCCTCCTTCATACTTGCTGGACGCTTTCTGATCCTTCCCTCATGGCTGGATCTCACCGTGGCTACCACCCTGATTATGCTCGGTGGCTTGCTCACCCTCAAACACCTCCGGCGCCTAGGCCGGAGGTGGTCAGGCACGAATCCGCACCCCGTCCCGGCGGGGGATGCAGAGCCTACCGACTCATGTTCCACCTAGCATACTTTGAATCCCGTCCCTACTCACCACACCATCATTCCACACGCTCTTCATCCACAGCACTCACTTTAACCATATGAAAATCGAACATCTACCCTATGCGATAGATCCGGCGAATAATCGGAACCACTATTATGAAACCTTCTGGAAGGAGACGTCATTGGCTCTGCTGCGAGAACATGAACCGAGACTTTCGGGTTTATCCCTCCTCGACTATGGTTGCGGCCGCGGCGAAACCATGAAACTTGCCGGAGCCTTGGGTATGAACCCGACCGGAACCGATCTGGACCCTGAGTGCGTTCGTCTCGCCTCAGAATTCGGCAAGGCGGAGGTCCTTAATCCAGAGGATCCTGTGGGTCAGTTCGGCAGCAAGGCCTTTGACGTTGTTGCCTGTTTTCATGTACTGGAACACGTGCCCCGGCCGCTGGAGACCTTGATTCATTTGCGCCAAATGGCCCGGCGCTATGTGCTGGTAGCAGTGCCAAACTTGAGCCGCCCACGAAATTACTTCAATTGCAGAAATTGGGACCAGCAGATCAACGACGGGCACCTCCAATCCTGGGATCACAGCCACTTCCGCAACATGGCGGAAAAACATGCCGGCCTGCGCATTGTGGCGTGGGGCCACGACGCGACGATCTTCCCGCCATTCAGCAACCTGTTGGTGAAGTTTTTTGGACAGAAAACGGCGATTCAATTTGAAACTGGGCTGTTCAAGAAAATGTGGCCCTATGGATCGATCTCCGTCATCGCTCTCATGGAGCCACTTCCGTGAACCCTCCATCCTGTTGATCTGTTCATCATGAAGCTGCGTATTGCCATCCTGGCGGATCCGGTTCTGAAAGCCCTTGCCGGTGCACCGGCAGGTAGGGGCGATGGACAGGCCGCCACTTGGCTACCTCATTTTGCGCGGGAATTGTTTCTTGAAGAAGATCTGGAAGTGACTTGGATCAGCCTGCGGAGGGGTATCCAAAAAACTATCCAGACACCTTGGGAGCGCCATCAGTTCATAGAAATTCCGGGCATCCCAATCACCCTTGATGTATTAACGGGCTACGCACTGGTTGCCCGGCGCTTGAGACAGGTGGTCGATGAAGTCAAGCCAGACATCCTGCACTGCTGGGGAACGGAAGGACCCTATTCTGCGTTACTTGGCTATCGAGATATTCCTTCATTTCTCTCTATGAATGGAATTTTGGGAGAACTCAAGACAAAGCAAATCCTTCCATTGGGCTGGCGCTGGAAGTTGCAAACCGCGTTGGAAAAAAAGTGGCTGGCTAAAGCAGACAGAATCTCGACCGAATCTGAGTGGGCGTGCGACGCGGTCCATCGGATTCATCCCAACGCCCCGACAGAGGTGGTCCCCTATGGAGTGAATCCTTCTTTCTATGAAATTGAATGGCAACCGGACCCGGATGATCCGTTCATATTCTTCGCCGGAACTGTCAATAAAGGCAAGGGAGTGGATGTCCTGCTCAACGCAATCGAATCCCTACCTCAGCGTTCATGGAGGTGTGAGATCGCCGGTGACGGCCCACTCAGAAACCCGTTGGAGGCTAGAGCAACCCCCGGCGTAACCTGGCTGGGCACACTCGATTGGAAGGCATTCCAACAGAAACTATCCAAGGCCTGGTGTCTCGTGTTGCCCACCTTGGCGGACAGCAACCCCAACGTCGTCAAGGAGGCCCGCGTCGCCGGATTACCGGTCATCACAACCATTCACGGTGGCCAAGCCGGATACCTGAAAAATGACGGTAATGCCATGATCCTTGATCAGATCAATCCGTCAGCTTTGGCGGCGGCCTTGCAGCAAATGATGGAGGGCGGCTGTGAGAAGATCCGGAAAATGGGTGCCTTCGGCCATCGTGAGGATCGGGATCGCTTCCAGTCCAGCCACACGGTGACTGGATTCAAAAAAATCTACGAAGATCTGGCTAGGAACGCTGCGCGATGAAAAAGATCTTTTACTACCTACTTTCCTTCCAACAACCGGTCTGGAGGGTGTATGCACGCTGGCGCCGTGCGAAAGTCCATCCAAGCGTAGTGATGAATGGGCGGCCACTCATTCGCTGTGCGCGCGGCGCACAATTGGTCCTCCAAAGAGGAGTTCAAATCAATACCAGTATCGCTTCCAACCCGGTCATCGGACGATGCCGCTCCTCACTCAGTGCCGTGGCTGCCGGGGCCCGCTTGATTGTGGAAGAAGATGTCGGAGCGTCCGGTGTGTGCATTACGGCCGCCAAGGAAGTCGTCATCGGCTCCAAGACTTTCCTCGGAGCGGACTGCCTCATCACTGATACAGATTTTCACTTGCCTGACGGGAAGGGAGGGTGGCGAAACGATGCTGCCAACTCAGCAAGGCCGGTTCGGATCGGAAGTGGCTGCTTCATTGGCGCGCGGGCCATCATTTTAAAGGGGGTGAACATTGGCAATGGCTCGGTGGTCGGGGCCGGTGCCGTGGTCACTCGTGACGTCCCGGCCGAGCACCTCGCCACCGGCAATCCCGCCACCGTCATCCCACTCACCGACCGCTGGCGCCAATCCGCTGCTGCCGTTCTACTCACTCCATGAACTTCTTCACCTGCACACCCCAGCATTTTGTGGGAAACCAGGCTTTCATGGACCGGGACAGTGGTCTGCTTTGCCGCGGCTTCGAGGCTCTCGGTTTCCATACGCGTGCCGTACAATTGGCGCCGTCCGCTGCAGATGACGATCCGCTGGTACTACGCGCGGAGGCGAACCAATTGACCGATCCCAGCTGGTGGAAAAATAGCGGTGCCGACGGCGTGGTGCTTTTTTCCTACGGCAGCCTAGCTTATCAGAACATCGCCACCGCGATTGTGGATGCCGGGCTGAAACTGGTGCAAATGACAGACACCCATGGCGTCATATCACCGTGGGCCGATGCCTCGGCCCAACTCCGCATCCAGTGGCACTACCATTGGAACCTGCCAATGATCCAACGCCTTGCCCGTGTCGTCGCCAGCCTTCCAGCTACCTATCTTTGGAAAGCATTGGTCCGTGATCCCCGCCGCGTGCGCATGATGCTGACCGGGGATTTCTTCTGCGGTGCGACACCCGATTCCACCTCAAGATACCACCGGATGATCCGCCGTCTCTGCGGAAGCCAAGCTGCGGAAAAAGTCCGGCACGTGCCAATCCCCACCAACGTTCACTTTCGTTGGCAACCCGGAACCACCAAAAACGACGAAGTCGTGGCGGTCGGCCGCTGGGACAGCCCCCAAAAGCGCACTCCCTTGCTCCTCGAAACCATCCAATATGCCGTCGGCAAGCGCTCCGGAACCACTTTCGGAATCTATGGGCAAATCACCCCGGAGATGGATCAGTGGCACGCGGCATTGCCACCGGAACAGCGCGGGATGATCCATCTGCATGGCAAAGTTCCGAATGCCGCTTTGGTCGCAGCCTATTCCCGCGCGCGGGTCATGCTGGTGAGTGCCGCTTACGAAGGATGCCACATCGCCTCAGCCGAAGCGTTATGCTGTGGCGCTTCGGTGGTGGGGTGCCAGTCCCCATTTCTCTGTGCGATCGAATGGCATACCAGCCATAACTCCGGCAGGCTCGCCGCAAGGGCGACCGGCAAGGCTCTCGGTAAGGCATTACTTGCCGAGCTCGCCGATTGGGACACCGGACACCGCTCCCCGGCGGCCATCAGCGACTACTGGACCCGCGTCTTCCACGCCGACCGGGTGGCCGCCCGGATCCTCGAACTCTTTAGCGAACCCTCCACTCCGGCCGCCACCTCATGATCCGAGTCATCCTCCAAGGCCGCACCGGCAACAACCTGTTTCAATACGCCGCCGGTCGGGCTTTAGCCAACAAGCTCGGGACGGACTTGATTCTCGACGGTTCCTGGGCGGATGCCTGCCATGCCCGCCAGTTCGCGCACCTGCAACGCCTGCCCATCCAAGCGCGCTACCAGCGCCGGTTCACCGTCACCAAGCGCTGTCTCCGCAAGGCTTTCAACCTGAGCCCGGCCTCCCTGCATCATGGACCGGTTTTCCGTGATGAATCCCCTGCTCCGGATCCGGCGTTCCACCACTTGCTCGACCACTGCCTGCTCATCGGATTTTTCCAGAGTCCCGTCTATTTCCACGCGATCGAACCCGAACTGCGAAGGGAACTCGACCTCACCGACTTGTCACTTCCCAGGGAATCTTTAAATTTCGAGGAAAACCTCCGGAATCAAACCACGGTTTCCCTTCACGTCAGGCGCGGCGACTACGTCCACCTCACCTCCACCCAGTGCCTCGCCCCGGATTACCATGCCAGGGCCATCCAACATTTCCGGGACCGCGATTCCAAGGTCCGCTTCTGCGTCTTCTCCGACGACATCGACTGGTGCCGCAGCCAATTCACGGGGCCGGATTTTCTCTTTTGCGACCTGCCCGCCTCCCACAGCGATCCGCTCCACGACCTGCGACTGATGACCGCCTGCCATCACCATGTGATCGTCAATAGCAGCTACTCGTGGTGGGCGGCATGGTTGAATCCCTCAGCCGACAAAGTGGTGGTCGCGCCATCCATGTGGATGACCGGTATGCCAAGCACGGATCTTATGCTTCACAATTGGACCACGATGTAAATTTCATGTCTGAAAAGAGCGAATACCACTTCAATCCTAATGCTGGGAAAAACCTCCCCAAGGTTTCTTCTTCTGCTCGCATGTGGATGCGGCTTCACGCATGCTTGGGAACTCGTCACACTGCTGTAATGCTGCGTAGGGCTCTCAAATTACCTGCAAACGTCGAATTCCAGCCCGGATTTCGCTGCACAGGGGGGCGATTGGAATTTAAAGGCCCAGCGAGTCTTGGTGACACGTTTTTTGTTGACTACGCACCTGTCATAATCGGTCTAAATGTAAGTATTTCATTTAGAAATATGATCATCACATCAACTCATGTACAGGGGGACTTTGACCAAGTTATCGCCAAGCCCGTCGTAATTGAAGACGATGTTTGGATCACCTCAGGCGTGATTGTCTTGGGGGGCGTAACCATTGGACGAGGCTCGGTCATTGGAGCAGGAAGCGTTGTCACCAAGAGCATCCCCGCGAACTCGCTCGCGGCAGGAAACCCTTGCAGGGTAATCCGCCGTGTTTCGGATACGGACTTACGTAACACAAGCATGTAAAGCATGGGGCATACGAAAACTTAGATAAATATTCATAGTTTCCAAAGCCATCAATTTATGATTTTGTCAAAATTACTAGGAATCATTCCGCGTCGGGATCGAGTCTTGGACTCGATCCCCGCAAACCTTGGAGCCTAATCCACAACCTACCATAATACTCATTATGCGCCATAAACCCGCAACGTATCGAGTTCAAGGCCCATCTGATTTTTACGCCCGGTTCCTGATAAATTTTTCCAAGGACTATGTGATCGAGCGGTTTTCGTATCTCGACCAAGAGCCTTTCGTGCATGAGGACATGGCGCTCGACGATCCGGCCATCGCCACGAACTTCGGCTGCCGCTATGGCTGCGCAATTTTCGAACTGACCAAGAAATAGAAATTCTCCGATGGACAAACAAACCCTCAAAGCACTTCTACTCCGACGCGATGAAGGATTCTGGGACGCGCTGCGGGAAATAACCCGGAGCGCCACCGAGTTCGACGAGTTGTTCTTTCTCTCGATGCTGCGCAAGCGGGCACTCGAGGCGGGAATGGTTCCCCCCGAACCGCTGGAACCCTCTCGGATCGCGTTGCTGGGCGGATACAGCCTCTATCCGCTCAACGAACTGCTCTTGCATCTGCTGGCGGTCGAAAACATCTCCGCTGAGATCCACAAGGGGGATTACGACAACTATGTCTCCGAGATGTCCGAAGCGGACGGAGGTCTGGCGGAATTCGCCCCGCGGGTGATCTGCCTGTTGCCTTCCCCGCATCGTTGCCGCCACACCGGCCCGTTGAACGACCCCGAGGAGATCGTGCGGACCGAGGCCGAACAGGTGGCGGCCCATCTGCTGGATTTGTGCCGGGTCGCCCACGACCAGTTCGGCTCCGAGATCATCCTGGGGAATTTCCCGTTGCCCGCGCGTCAAGACCCGGGTCCGTTCCGCTCGCGGAGCCTGGCTACGGACTGGAACTTCCGCAAGTGGGTAAACCTCCAGCTCGGCCTGCGGGCACCGGCCTTCGTCCATCCCTGTGATATCGAATTCCTCAGCGCGCGCCGCGGCGGCATCCACAGCGAAGACTCCCGCGGGTGGTTTGAGAGCAAACAACCGGGATCGCCCGGGCTTCTGGTCGATATCGCCCGTGAAATCGCCCACCAGGTCCAAGGATTGCGCGTGCCGCCCAAGAAAGTCTTGGCGCTCGATCTGGACAACACCTTGTGGGGCGGGGTCATCGGGGACGACGGACTCGAGGGAATCGAGATCGGCGACACCTCGCCGCGCGGCGAGGCATTCAAAGCCTTCCAACGCCACATTCTAACCCTCAAGCAGCGTGGTGTCATCCTCGCCGCTTGCAGCAAGAACGACCATGCGCGGGCGATCGAGCCCTTCGAAAAACACCCGGAAATGCTCCTGCGGCTCGACGACTTCGTCTCCTTTCAGGCGAATTGGGAACCCAAGTCCGACAATCTCCGCCGCATCGCCGCCGAGTTGAATCTTGGCTTGGACAGCTTCGTTTTCGCCGACGACAATCCGGCGGAAATCGAGATCGTGCGCCAGTTCGCACCGGAGGTCACGACGCTGCTGCTCGGTCCCGACCCGGCCGACTATCCCGGCCAGCTTCAGGACGGTCGCTGGTTCGATATCCGCAGCCTCACCGCGGAGGATTCCCAGCGCACCGAACAATACCGGGCCGAGGCTGCCAGGCGGAGCCATCAGGCCGACGGCGCGGACATGGGAAGCTATCTGGAATCCCTGCAAATGGAGGCCACGGTTTCATCCTTCACCGCCATCGACGTCCCGCGCCTTTCCCAATTGATCAACAAAAGCAACCAGTTCAATCTCACGACCCGTCGGCGCACCGAAGCCGAGGTCGAAAGCCTGATCGGAAATCCGGAGGCAGTCACGCTGGCCGTGCGCCTGTCCGACCGCTTCGGCGAGCACGGCCTGATTTCCATCGTGATCGGACGCCAACACGGCGACACCCTCGACATCGACACCTGGCTGATGAGCTGCCGGGTGTTGAAGCGCGAGGTCGAGCAAGTCGTGCTCAACGAACTCGCCCGTCAGGCGGCGGACCGTGGATGCCAAACGCTGCGCGGAACCTACCTTCCCACGCCCAAGAACGAGATGGTCCGGGAATTCTATCCAACGATGGGCTTTCAACCGGACGCCTCCAGCGGAGACGCCGGCGTTTTCGTCCTTCCCCTGAATTCATTTGTTCCCAAGCCGACACAGATCCATATCCTCTCCACACAATCATGACCCAAACCGAAATCATCGCCCGCCTCCAATCCATCTTTGACGACGTGTTCCTCGACCCGCCAACACTCCATCCCGCGCTAACCGCCAAGGAAGTGGACGAGTGGGACTCGCTGCTGCACATTTCCCTACTGCTTGCCGTGGAGAAGGAATTCGCCATCCGCTTCCGCGTGGGTGAAGTCGAGGCGACCTCGAACATCGGGGAATTCGCAGACCTGATCGAAGTCCGCTCGACGGAAAAGTGACCCCGATGCGTCCGGCCTTCACATCCACCCCCAGCGCGGCGGCTTTCGCCCTGTTCGTGGCGGCACTGCTGGTGCTGCCGCAGGTGATCGGTCGCACCGGTTGGCTCGCCAAGTCGGATGTCCACGTCAGCCGGACCTGGTTGCATGGGCCGTTCCCCTGGAATCATTTCCAGATTCACAACCGGCGTGAGCCCGTGGACATCGCCCTGTTGGGATCCTCGCGCATGTGGGCGGGAATCAACGCGCCGCTGATTGAACGCGAGTTCAGCGCCCGACTCGGCCGCAAGGCTGAAGTCATCTCATTGGGCTGGAACTGGGCGGGATTCGATTCGCTCCATGTGGTTGCGGCTGATTTGCTCTCGCACCGCAAGGTCGGGATGATTGTCATCCTCGACGAGTTCGACGATCGGGAGGGAGCGCCCCACCCGTGCGCCCATCTGTGGACTCCACCGGGTGGAGATGTCCCCGGAACCAATGAGCTCCCATGGCTGGACCGCTTGCACGTTTGGGCAGGCGCGCCCCTCGGCTTGCCGAAGTTCGCCGTCACGGGTCGCAGAGCCTATCAGGATTTCGATTCCTCGATGTTGTCGTGCACCAAGACAAACGGGCAGTATCCGATCGCGGTATTCAACGACATCGAACCGAATCTCGGCTCTCTCCAAAAGGAAGAGTGCCCGCCGGGAATGGGCGCATTCACGCCGATCGAACCCCGCTTCGATTCTCCCGCTCCTGAAGTGCTGCGTTTTTCGGCCGGAACCCGTGTAAATTTCAACTTCACCGGACCGCCGAGTTCCACCTACCAGCGCGACCATTTGCGTGCGCTTGCCCGGCTGTGCCACGAAAATGGCACCCGCTTGGTGGCGGTAAACATGCCAAAACCGGAAGACCGGGCCAGCCCGACCATCCGCGAACGTCAAGTGTGGAGCGAATTCGCCGGAGCGCCGATCACCGCCATCGGAGTTCCAGGAGAGCAGTTGTTCCGCGGGCTTTCGGAGTTGGAAGTCCGCCGACTTTACTACGACCCCGTCCACCTGAATGCCAACGGCTCAAAGCGTTTGACCACGCTGCTCGCTCCCGCACTGGCTGATATCCTCACTTCCAAGGAACATGTGGATTAACCGCATTGTAATCGCTCTCGTTGTCGCCATCGCGTTGGCCGCATTGCTCTGCGTGGCCATGGTCGGCAGTTACTCGTCGAGCGGTCTGCCCGTCTATCAAGGATTTTGAATACTCCCGTTTTAACCGACGCGCTCGTCGCGGCCTGCTACCTGCTGGCGGGACGTGGGATCATGAAGTTCACCGTCCGGTTCAGAGACCCGCTTTTCGCGATCCTGAACCTCGGCTTGGTGTATCATTTCTTCTTAGCTGACACTAATCTGCTGTTTCCGCTGGCCTATCTGCTGGCAGTGATCTGCTTCCAAGCCGCGACCTGGCATTTTGCCAAACTTAAGGGAGCCATGCCATGGATTGCCTTTGCCCTGCCGCTGGTCTTTCTGATTCTGGTGCGCTACGTCCACCCCGAACTTCTCGCCCCGCTTTCCTCAAGCATCCGAGCCAAGTTGGCGGAGAATCCCGAGTTTGGCTGGAGTGCCCGTTTCATAGGCTTGTCTTATCTGGCATTCCGCGCCAGCTACCTGGTCCTAGAGGTCCGCAATGGAGTCGTCGAGCGTCCAGGTTTCTGGCGATACCTTGGCTTCTGCTTCTTCCTGCCATCCTTTTCCGTCGGCCCCATCACTCCCTACAGCCAGTATCGCCGGGGATTCGCCGCCGACCTGCGGCCGGAACTGACTCTCGGCCGATCCCTCCTGAGAATCCTGGTGGGGGCGGTGAAGTGCCTCTTCATCGCTCCGATTCTGAATCAATTGACCTACTCCGAGTTCCTGCTGGATGGGCACCACCACCCGTGGAGCGACGTGCCGATCGCGGTTTTCGCCTACTATGGGTTCCTCTACTGCAACTTTTCCGGCTTCTGCGACATCGCCGTGGGCGCGGGGGGATTTCTGGGGCTCCCGGTGGCGGAGAATTTCGATAACCCGTTTGCCGCCCGCAATGTGAAGGATTTCTGGAACCGCTGGCACATCACTTTGTGCGTGTGGATGCGGGATGTGTTGTTCTCGCCACTCTCCAAGGCCCTGATTCGCAAAGCGGGGCCATCGCGCGCCAATCACGCGATCGCCCTGACGATTCTCGTGGTTTTCCTCGTGGTCGGCGTCTGGCACGGTGCAGGCTGGAATTATGCCGCCTTTGGCGCCATGCACGCGCTCGGCGTGATTGCCAATCACTACTATGGTATTTTCCTCAAATCGCACCTCGACAAAACGCAAATGCGAGCCTACAACTCCAGTCGTTTGGTGCGTTATGGTGCCACGGTGCTCACTTTCTGTTATGTGGCCCTGAGTCTCGCGCTCTTCGCCAACCCGGGGCACTCACTTGCGGACCTGTGGCTGGTGGTCCAAGCTCCTTGAAAAATCCAATGAAAGCAGCACTCCCGACACCAGCGTTCGCGGATATCAGCGAAGGCATGACCCGGCATGCGGAATATGTAATCACCCCTGAGGTGTATGAAGGATTTCTGGCCACCTTCGGCGACAGGAATCCCCTGCATGTGGATGCGGAACGTGCCCATGCGCTCGATTTTGCCGGGCCAGTGATGCACGGGGCGATTCAGAACGGGTTTGTCTCGCACTTTGTCGGCATGGTGTTTCCCGGCGACAGGAGCCTGCTGCTGTCCGTGGAGCTTCGTTACCTCAAACCTTGTTATCTGGGGGATGTGCTGGAACTGACGGCTCGCGTGAATCAGAAATCCGAACCTCACCAGGTCATCCTCATGAACGTGGTCATCGAAAACAAAACCCAAGGCCACACGGCTTCCAACGGCCGGGTGCAAGTGAAAATCCCGGAATCATGAACGACCACACCGCCGTCATCACCGGAGCAACCCAGGGCCTCGGTCGGGCGCTGGCCATCGAATTTGCCTCAGCCGGCTATCGGGTCGTTGGTTTGTACGCCCACAACGACGAGGCCGCCGCCACCTTGCGAACGGAATTGGACGCGGTGGCGCCCGCCGCTTCGCTGGTGCTGAAACACGACATCCGGCACGACAATCCTGAACTCTGGCAACGCGACGAGATTCGCAATGCGGCCAGGCTCGTCCTGATCAACAATGCCTGGCCGCCGTTCACCCCGCAGCCATTTCACCAAACCGACTGGGATGAAGTCAATGCCGGCTGGGAGGTGGGAGTCCAGGGCGCCTGGCGCTGCGCTCATGCGCTGATCCGGCCGATGGTCCGCGCCGGCGGCGGCACCATCGTCAATGTCCTCTCCCAGGCGGTTTCCGGAGTTCCACCCAAAGGTTTCTCGGCATACGTCCCGGCCAAACACGCCCTGGCGGGAATGTCCCTTGCATTGGCTGCGGAATACGCAGACCGGGGATTGCGGGTGTTCTCGGTTTCGCCCGGTTTCATGCAAACTCCGTTCACCGCATCGTGGGACGACCGTATGATCGAAGCGATCACTTCCGCAAAACCTCCCGACGACCCCGCTGAGATCGCACACCGGATACTGTCCTTGGTCGAGTCCCCCGAAACACCCGGCAAGGGTGAGAATCACTTTCTATAGAAGGGTAACTTGAAGATCATGCCGGATTTCCAGTCTACCGCACATTCACAGATCATCCGGTAAAACAACACATTCGCGTCTCTCTCTGTTTTCTCAAAAACCATCGTCTCCTGCGTCTGGCTAGCTGCGGAGTTCCCGCCTCATCCAGCAACATCTACACCATGAAACTCGTCATTATCGCCAGCGCCGTGGATCACGGAACCCGGGCCATCAACACCTCTTTTATCAGCAAATTGGCTCCCAGTGAAACGTATTTGATTACAGATGAGATCCGCGAGTTAGGACTCCATGGCTTTTTAAATTTACGTTCCGAAATTCTTCGAGTCGCCAAGTCTGCGGATGTGGTCCTGTGCCTCCACCACGGGGCCATTCTCGCAAGTGGTCTGTTTCTACGTCATTCCAAGCAGCGGCGCCTGGTAGGCATCTTTGATTGGACCCGACAATACCCTTCACTTCGCAGGGAGCGTAAAATCCGAGCCTACGCATGGTTTTTGCTGCGGATTCTGCGCCGCTTCTCGGCCGTCTGTTCGCCCGTTGCGGGCATGCGGGATTTTTATGCGCCCTCCATCCAGATGCAGCCGATTCTCTATCCGCTTCCTTATCCCGATGTGGACTTGGAGTCCCCGGACCTACATGACGACCATATCACAAGGGTGCTTTTCATCGGGGCGGATATTCAACGCAAGGGTGGAGACATCCTCCTGCGCCAGTGGCAGGAGCAAGCCCCGAATACCTCACGTCTCAGCTTCGTGGCACCAGAATGCCCAACCGGCGAGTGGCGTCATGTGGAATTTATCAACGACATCAAGCCATTCACTCCGGAACACCGCAAACTGCTGGAAAACCATTCGGTTTTTGTCCTGCCCAGCCACCGGGAAGCTTATGGCTACGCGGCCCTAGAGGCACTCAATTTCGGCCAAGTCGTGGTGACGACCAAGAACGCTGGCATTTCCGGTTTGGTCGCCGAAGCCGGCGGAATCGTCGGGAAATCGTCCGAAGATGCGGTCCGACTGGCGATGGAACTCCTGCAACAACCTGAGGAAATCGCACGGCGGCGCGCAGCCTGCCGCAGCTTCATGGCCGGGTATGAACAGCGCTTCCATGAGCTGATCCAGAGTGCCTTTGAAGGATCTCCTTCGCATTGAGCCTCCTCTTTCCCGCTGAACTGATTTTCTAATGAAACTTGCCACCACGCTCGTTCACAAGGGGGCCATGGACATCGCGCTTCACGCGGTGAGTTCCTTTGCCCGCAATTTCCACCAGTCATACCGCCTGCAGATCCACACCGACGGCTCACCCGATGCCGGAGATCATGCCTTGCTGGTATCTGCCGCCAGAGGTCACGGGATGACCGCGGAAATTGTCACCCCGGCAGACCGCAAGCCTTTGGTAAAGGAGCGGTTGTCGGGCTACCCGCTCACTCGCAAACTTCTGGAACGTGGCGGCTACTTCACCAAGCTGGAAATGCCGGTTTGGATCGAAAAGCCCTATTTCTACTTTGATTCTGACATCGTATGGCTGCGGCCGGTGGCGAACCTCACGCCACCCGGATTTGGTAATGCGTTTTCCACAGAAAGTTGGTCATGGTATTACGGAGTCTGTCATGACGAAAAGTGGATTGCGGAAAGAACCCCAAGACGGGTGAACTCGGGCTTTTACCATCTTGCCCAGGAATTCCCGTTCCAGCGCATGGAGGACATGCTGGAAAAGAGAATGTTCGACCCGACCATCCCATTCAACACCGACCAGGAGATCATGGCCTATCTCTATCATGAAATGGTCTACTACCACATCGACGATCTGAAGAGGAGCCGGGTGGGCTCGCTCTATGATCTCAAATCGGAAACCTGCGCGGCCCTTCACTTTCCCGGAGGGATGTGGAAAGCGCACCTCGATCAAATCGAGGCCTTGGGTGCGAGACCACCTTTGGCTGATGCTGAGATTCGATTCTCTCCTTCGATTCCTTTAAATAAACTTGAGTTATTCAGGATGAGATCGTTCATGGCCCTCTCAAAATCAAGTCTGCTTCAGATGCCGCTGAGCATCTTCCGTCATTTGCGCAAGCTTTCAAGAATGCGGAAATCCAGTCACCCGGCGTAACCTTCATTGTTTCGAGAAGACGGGTTCACGAAATACATATTCGCGCATCGATTCCGCCCCCTTGGTTTCAAAATACCTACCACCGCAACCTATTCCGTCCGAGAAGACTTCATGACAAAGACTCCCAAACTTGGATTCATACTTTCTCTTCCTCGCAGTGGAAGCACGGTATTGAGCGCGCTACTTGACAGAAAGGAGGGCGTTGTCTCTCCGCCAGAGTCTGTCTTCCCTCAGATGCTGGGTACCGTAAGTCAAACGGAAAGAACCAATCGTCGCTGGATGGCCGCGCTTTACCTGGGCTCAACATTCCCGCCGACTCCGCTGAATCTTGACGACGCGGAAGCCTGCATGCAGGGCAGCAATGAGGAAATTCTCATCGCTCTGGGAAAAGCCGTAGCCGCGAAATTGAATCGTGATCCGAACCTCGTAAACACCGTGGTTTGGAAAACCCCTCGCATGGTGGGCATGCATAAGGGACCACTCTCCACGCAAGGCAAGTTCGTTGTGCTCCGGCGAAATCCGCACAATGTCTTTGAATCGCAATTCCGGGTGGAATTTGGGAAGAAAAACCGCAATTCTTATCGCTTTGCGTTGTTCCGTGAGAGCTACGAACATGCATTCTCCCGCCTTCCCAAGGATCGCGTTTTTGAACTGACCTATGATTCGCTCCCCGGCTCACTCGCGGATCTCATGACCTTTCTCGGAACGCCGGATCAAGGCGAATGGGAAACCCGTTCGTCCAGCCTCGACCTCGCCGCCGAGAATTGCGGACACATGTCCGAGGTGACCAAGGAATTCCGAAACACGGACCCCGAGAAACGCGCCCGCCTGGATCCCGGGCAGGTCAAAACTCTGAACCGTGCGATGTTGATTGCCCGACCGACCAGAGTCTTCCTCGGAGGGCTGAGAGCCTATTACGATCACCAGTCCATGTTGTGGTCACGGAACAAAGCAACGATGCTGCTCCAAGCAGACACACGCGCAGAAAATCATGCCTGATGCGCAGCTACCGGGATACCGGCACACTATCATTCTCAAACACTCTGAACCTCGTGCATCCATCCCCCTCAGACCAAATATCAAACACTGAAAGATCCCGGGGCAACTGGTCTAAACTGGGTCTTGGTACCGGAACTCTCGCCTCCTTGGGACGTGCAGCCTCTGCATCTGATGTAGACAGGGTGTTGACCGCCATGGTCGAAATCGGAGCAAAGATCATCGATACGGCGGATTCCTATGCTTCCGGCGACTGCGAGATCCTTCTGGGAAAGGCCGTTCGGGGCAAACGGCATTTTTTCACCCTGGTCACCAAGGCCGGATACCGACTCTCGAATCTTCCCGGACCACTCCGACCACTCAATCAGTTTGTCAAAAAGGGTATCCATCGCCTCGGCGAGAGACAATGTTTCGAATCCAGTTACTTGGAAAAATGCTTGGACCACAGCCTTTCACGACTGCAAACGGATCATGTGGAAGCATTTCTCCTTCATGATCCGCCTCTTGAGGCCGTGACGGATGACGCGGTGCAAAATCTGTGCGTCAAGCTCAGGAAATCGGGCAAAGCGATTCTGACGGGCGTTTCTTCCGAAAACCCCGAGACACTCCGCGCTGCCATCGCCTCCGGGGTGTTCAGCGTCATTCAGACACCGGCCAATCTGAATGCCGCAAAATCGTTGAGAGCTATCTGGCAAGAGTGCGAAATACGCGGCATCCATGTGATCGGCAATCATGTGTATTCCCCTGCCTGCCTCGGACATTCCGGAATGAACCACGAGATGTTGATGCGAGCCAGTGCCGCACTCCTCCCCGCTGATGCCACCATCCTCTGCGGTACCCGCAATCCCTCACACCTCCACCAGGCAAATGAATGGGCTCACGATCCACTGACCGCAACCGAAGCCAAGCGATTGGCTGTGATCGCGGAATCTTAAGCGATAGCGCTCAATCGAATACATTTGCAAGCCGCCTCAGGCTGCGACATCATCCCGCCTAACAACCGATTTGAAGTGTTCCAAAATTCCTTTAACTCAACCCTCATTGAATATTTATGAAACCAAAAAGTACTGAAGAATTATACCAACAGCTGGAAAATGATTATTTCGGCGAAAACATGCAGGAGAAAGAAGAATTAATCTCTTTCCAAAGGATTTTGAATGGCGTCAACCTGTTTATCGATGCGGGCGCGAGCCTCGGGCAATACGCATATTTCGCAAACCAACACCTGACAAACGCCCGTGTCGTTTGCATCGAGGCGGATTCGCTCCGTTTCCCACGCCTTCAGGAATTACTTTCTAAGTGGAACGAAGGATCCACCAACAAGCTAGAGGCCGTCCACGCGGCGGTCTCGAATGAAGATGGACACGCAACCTTCTACGAGACAAACGATTCTCTCTGCGGAGGCTTGCATCAATACTGGAACTCTGAGGAAAAGTCGGAATATGGCCAAATTTCCCCGAAAGCCGTGAGCGTGCGGTGCATCACCTTGGACGAATACTTCAAGGATCAGACTCCCGATTTGATAAAAATCGATGTTGAAGGAGCAGAATTTCGCGCGGTATCCGGCGCGCAAGGATTACTGAGAGCTAGAAAGACCCGGTTTGCGGTGGAAATGCATCCGTGGGGGGATAAGACGTTGGGAAAAACAACCCCTGATGTATTCAAGTTGTTTCACTCCTATAATTACAACTTCAATAGGCTGCATAAACTCTGGCATTTCTATCCAAACACCTCGTTGTTTCCGCTTTGGCCTAAATACCAATTCACCCAATTGGTGATGGGATCGAACTTTCTCAGACCTTTAGCGAAGAAGGTGATGAAGTTATTCCGCGGGAAAAACCACCCGACATCCTGATGGCAACTTTTCGAATAGGCATTTTTATTTTTCGTTTGGACGCTTGCCGATCAAATCCAACAGCAGATTGCCCATATCTATGATCGAAGACGCACGACAGATAGCTCCCGGCACGGTCATTGAAGCCGATCTCTGCATTGTCGGGGGCGGTGCCGCAGCGATTTCGCTGGCGCTCGAATACATCAAATCCGGCCGATCGACGGTCTTGATCCCAGGAGGCGGCCCCAACCAAACCGCTTCCGGCATCGACTTGTATCGAGGCAAGGTTTCCCCTTCCGGCAGCCATGAACCGCTTGAGGAAAACCGGATTCGCATGTGGGGCGGCACCACAACGGTATGGGGAGGCAGGTGCGTTCCGTTTGATCCCATCGACTTCGAAAAACGTTCGTGGGTACCGGGCAGCGGTTGGCCCATCGGCCTTCATGAACTGAAGGACTATATCGCTCATGCAAACGAATTGTCGGAAGCGGGCGTGGCCGACTTCGACGCCCGATCGACCTTCCCTGACACTCAGTCAGAACTCTTGAAAGGCTTCGACAACGACGAATTGGTCACCTGGCCCTTGGAGCGTTGGAGCATCCCCACGGATTACAGTAAACGTTATCGCGCGGAACTGGAGTCCGCAGCCAATGTGCGCGTACTGCTGCACGCGCACGCTATCCACCTGCAGATGGATCCCGGAGGCACCAGGGTGGAACATGTGAGAGCCGCATGCAGTCCCGGTCGCGATTTTCAGATCCATGCGAAGAACACCGTCATCGCCTGCGGTGCCCTTGAAAATGCCCGGCTTCTTCTGGCTTCAAGGGATGTCCTCCCCACTGGAGTCGGAAACCAGAACGATCTGGTGGGCCGCTACTATCAGTCGCATCGCTTCGGAGTCTGCGGCCATGCCGAACTAAAGAATCCTGGCAAGGACTTCATCTATGATTTCGAAAAGGACGAAGAAGGCGTGTATTGCCGCCGGCGTTTCTGGCTGACTCCCCAAGCTCAGGAGAAACACCAGGTGAACAACATCGTCGGTTTTTTCTTCCGAACAGTCGCAGGCACATCCGAACACAGGAACGCGATGGTTTCGATGATCATGCTGGTGAAGACGCTTCTGGGCGGCGCAAAAAAAGGACCCAAGCGTCTTTTCCAGATCATCAAGGACCAGCGCCAGGAGCTCGCTTCTCATGCTTGGATCGTGCTAAAGGATGGACCCGGCATTTTCGGTCAGCTTTCCACCGTTGCTTACGCGCGATTCTTCCAAAAGAGGCGCCTTCCGATGATCCTGCCTCCGAAAAAAGCAAACTGGTTTCCGCTGTTCTTCCAGGCGGAACACGCTCCACTCCGGGACAGCCGCGTCCTGCTGGATGAGTCCTCGGTGGACGACTTCGGGATGCCCCGGCTTGATGTCAGGGTCAAGTTTTCAGAAATCGATTTCCGGACGGTCAAGACTTTCATTTCCTTGTTCAAACAACGCTTGGAGGAATCAGGGGTCGGCACTTTCCATCTATCAAGCGCAGACGAGGAGTTTCTGGCATATCCGGAACGATACTCCTTCAACAGCAACTCGCACAACATCGGTACGACACGGATGTCGGCTACACCTGATGCCGGCGTCGTCGACGAAAACTGCAAGGTGCATGCCGTGGAAAATCTGTATGTCGCGGGTTCTTCGGTTTTTCCCACCAGCAGCCATGCCAATCCAACGCTCATGATCATCGCGCTGGCGCTTCGCCTGGCGGTTCATTTGAAGGCCAGATCCTGATCGATTCTTATCGACGTGGCGTATCCGGCCCGCGCCATCCTCTTTGACTTCTTCCGCCGGAGTTCTTCTTCTGTTTCGGAACGGCCGAGGATTTAAATGGGAGCGGCCTCAGGACCGGTAAAAATCTTTTCTCCATGTTTTGTTCATTGAACTCGATATTCCCCACGCGCACCGGTTTCCGCGGGGCCGCCGTACACTCCTACAGATCCTTTTGCACAATTGCCTGCAGAAGTAAAAAGTCTTCACTCAACAACCAGCCCAAAGTGGACCCTGTCGCTCCAACGATAATCCGCACCCTTCGTCGCCTCGACATGATGATGCCGAAAACCGCATGCGTCATTGGAGGATTTCTGATTTGCGGCATCGGAATTATCAGTTATGCGTCATGTCCTCAATTCAGCTCATCGCTGCTCTACCTAATCCCGGTGCTGGTGGTGACCCGCGTGGCAGGTATTATACTGGGCATCCTCGCGGCGTTCCTCGCCGCCCTGATATGGTTTTCCGCCGACCAATGGAGCGCAAAAGATCAGCAGCGTGAGGCTGAATTTTCACCGCTAAGAAAACTCCTTAGAAATTTGATTTTCCCATGCTCGAAACGGCAGCTTCGTCGGTTGTCTTTGTTACTAATCCTCACCAAACCATGCAGCCGGCCGACCTGAATCTTATTTCTCCGATTCCCAAGCTGCTTCAGGTTTTCAATCAGTACATTGAAACTGGTGGAGAGGAAATATGGGTGAATCAATTGCTGCGTCTGGGGGGCGATTCCTTCTTGATCGACGACCTGAGATTTCACAGTAATGCCTGGATCAGAAATGGAGCACCTTCACGCTTCAAACAGGCGGCCATGCTTTGGGATCATCCCCAGGCGCGGATGCTGCTTCGCAAGATGGTAGAGGAAAAGCGACCGAACGCATTGCTCTTTCACAATCTCATTCCGGTCGCATCGCTCGGCATGTATCAGGAGGCTAGGAATCTGGAATTGCCCGTCATACAATACATTCACAACTTCCGTCCATTTAGCCCCTCGGGTACCATGTGGGTGGGCGGCAGCGTCAATGCCACCGCATTGAAGGGAAATCCATGGCCCGAAGTCTTTGCGCGGACCTGGGAAAGCTCGTTTCTGCGTACCTTCCTCATAGCCGTGCATCAGAAGCGACTGCTGCTCAACGGCAATCTCGATGTGGTAAAGCGCTGGATCGCGATTTCCGATTTCATGAGAGACAAGTTCATCGAGGGCGGCATTCCGGCAGAACGAGTAACCACTCTACGACATTGCTGGCAGCCCAATCCCAATTTCAAAGCAACAGCGGAAGGCGGCTACTATCTTTTTTTGGGAAGACTGGTCCCGGAAAAAGGCGTCGGCACTTTGTTGGATGCTTGGGAATTGTTGGAAAAACGACTAGGGACGGCATGTCCGCGACTGATCATCGCCGGCACCGGCAGCGAGGAAGCACGGATCCATGTGCGTGCAAACCGCATGAATCGAGTAACCTGTGTCGGATTTGTTTCCGGAATCATAAAGGCAGACCTCGTTAAAGCTTGCCGAGGATTGATAGCACCATCCATATGGTGGGAACCACTTGGACTTATCGTGTATGAAGCCTATGACTCCGCGCGCCCAGTGCTAGCCGCGCGTTCAGGCGGTCTAACAGAAACCGTCACAGAGGGTGTTACGGGTTATTTACACCAGCCTGGAAATGCCGAACAACTCGCCGACGATGTGGAACGCCTCGAAGCGCTCGGCCACCAAGGAAGGGCGGAAATGGGCGAGCGCGGCAGCGAATGGCTGATCCAAAACGCATCGCCGGAAAAATGGCGCAAGCGGTTCGTTTCCATCGTGCGCGAAGCGGTCGGTTAAAAAGGTAGGGAATGGCAGCCTCGCACCGCTCACCTCGAGCCGAGGGTGACTTCGCCTCTGGAAAGTGGATACTTCTGCTTTTAACCCTCTTCACAAGCTCCTCACATCCGCACCGCCTATCGGTGGACAAGTGGTCGGACCGAGCCGGATCCGCCCTACCAAGAACATGAAACACCCCATCTACTGGCTTATCCGCCAACTCAAGCGAATTCGCAACCTGTGGCTGCGCAAAGTCACTTGGCGATGCTATGACATCGGACCTGGCTTTCACGCAGGGCGCGGTGTCGTGCTATGGGCCAAATCTCATCTCCGAATCGGAGCAAACTGCTACATCGGGCGGGAATCTCAGATCGAGTGCGACGCCGAAATCGGCCATCACGTGATGATGGCCAACAGGGTTTCCTTCGTCGGCCGCTATGATCACAACTATCAGCAAATTGGCACCCCCACCAGACTTGCTA
This sequence comes from Akkermansiaceae bacterium, assembly GCA_947462835.1. Taxonomy (GTDB): domain Bacteria; phylum Verrucomicrobiota; class Verrucomicrobiia; order Verrucomicrobiales; family Akkermansiaceae; genus Luteolibacter. The sequence goes on along the minus strand of CANHQM010000003.1, from coordinate 139,240 downwards.
AGGAAATCCGCAACGAAAACTACGACTGGAAGGGTCTTCAATTAAGAATCGTGGTCGGGGACGACGTATGGATTGGTTATGGAGCGATAATCCTTAGCGGCGTGACAATCGGCGAGGGAAGTATTGTTGCCTCCGGGTCGGTGGTTACTAAGGATGTGCCACCCTACACCATTGTCGGAGGCAATCCAGCGCGGCCGATCACAACTCGCTTTCCTGATCCATGGGAAATCGAAATGCACCGTCTTGCTATCGCAGCAAAGAGAAGATTGGCTAACTCAAGAATAGAACGTAATTAATGTCGCCAATTAAAATAACGAATGGTAATCGGGGGCAAATCATGACTAAAAAAACCATCAAAATCGCAGTCCTGATTACTTGCCACAACCGAAGAAAAAAAACACGGAGTTGCCTCGAAAGTCTTAATCTTCAAAAAGAAAATACCAGTGATATTGAAATATTGGTATGGTTAGTAGATGACGGAAGCACTGATGGCACCGCGAAAACCGTGAGAGAAATGTTTCCTGAAGTTCGGCTGATTTCTGGTGATGGTAAGTTGTTTTGGTGTGGAGGTATGCGTCTGGCATGGCAACAAGCGTCACAGGAACAAGCGGATGCATATCTCTGGCTAAACGACGATGTGACTCTCCTGCCCGGTGCGTTGGCGAACCTGCTGGATGTTTCCAAAAACGACCCGGCGGCCATCGTGATCGGATCATGCCGTTGCCCGGAGACCGGAGAACATGTCTATGGCGGACAACTCCGCCCGAGCAGGCATCCCGGAAAAGTCACTCCTGTTGCTGCAACTGCGGAGGTCCAGGAATGCGACACCTTCCAGGGAAACCTCGTACTGGTGCCTGCGGAAGTGCATGCCAAGGTAGGCAACATGGTTTCCTACCGCCACGCCATGGCGGATACGGATTACGGTTACGAAGCCCGGAGAAAGGGATTCCGAATCCTGATCGCTCCCGGATACAGCGGAACCTGCCCGCCCAATCCCGGCGATTGCGCTTGGCGGAATCGTTCGCTGCCTCTCCGCGAGCGCTTGAAAAAGATCACCTCGCTGAAGGGACTACCGCCAAGGGATTGGTTCCGATTTTGTTTCCGTCATGGTGGCATGATGGCACCTGTGTACTTCGCGGCACCCTATCTCCGTGCCATCTTGAACCGTTAGCCGGTCCGCCTTTCCACTCATGACGCAGGAACCTGTAACCAGCCCTCTGCCCGACCGGGAGCGACTGCCCCTTCACATCGTGATGTTGCTCAACTACATCCCGCTCCATTTCATGAGCGCGATGAACCTGCTCGCCGCACGCGTGGAGCGACTGACATTCCTCCTCTCGGTAAGCATGGAGTCCTCAAGGGACTGGAATCCGGAATTCGGAGCACTCGAAGTGCATGTTCAGAAATCCGTCTCGCTGCCAATCAAGCATCAGCATCCGTTCGGGTTTGATTATCCCAGCAGGCTTCTCATTCCGGTCTCCACTTGGAATGATCTGCGCCACTTGCGCCCGGACGTGGTCGTTTCGTTAGAGGTAGGACCGCGCACACTCCAGGCCTTTTTCCTCCGCTGGCTCGGACTGCGCTACAAACTCGTCGTCCAGGTGCGCGAATCGGAAATCACCGCGATGTCACGCGGCAAACTGCGCATCATGCTGAGGAAATTCATCCTGCCTCGGGTGGACCAGGTGCTCGTCAATGGCGAGAGCGGCCGCAGACATGTCAGATACTGCGGCGTAAAAGACGAGAATATCACAATCGTTCCAAGCGGCACCGACACGGTAAATTTCGGACGGAATCTAATCACCAAAAGCGATTCCACTGAATTGAAACTGCTTTACGTGGGGGCCCTAATCCCACTCAAGGGAATTATGCCATTTGCAAAAATCTTGCGGGAAGAAGCTGCGCGCTCGAAGCGCCGCATCCGCTGGCAAGTGATCGGGCGTGGTACTGATGAGGACGAACTGAAATCCATGGAATGGCCTCCCAACTTCACCTTCGAGATGGGAGGAGCCTGCGGATACCATGAACTGCCGCGGATCTACGCCGAACATGATGTGTTCGTCATGCCCTCACTCGCCGACGAATGGGGAATGGTCGTCAACGAGGCGATGGCGTCCGGCCTGCCGGTGCTTGGCTGCACCGGCACCCAAGCGGTGGAGGAGTTGGTCAATCCGGGTGAGAACGGATGGATATACCAGCCGGGTGACGAAGCCGGCTTGCGCCGGGCCTTGCGGGAAATGTTAGGGACGGAGCCGGCCGCGCTCCTCGCCATGGGGCACGCGGCGAGAGATGTCGCGCTTGAATGCTCGGACCACCTGGCCGCAGAGCGCATACTCGAAGCGCTGCGGAAAACAACGGCTCCTCTCCAGAGCGCGCTTCCATTTTCATGAGGATGAGAATTCTTATATCAGCCTTTTACTGCTCACCCTACCGTGGCGGCGAAGCGGCGGTGGGCTGGCAGGTGGCATCGCGTCTCGCCAAGGCCGGGCACGAGGTGCATGTGATCTGTGGCGACTTGTCAGATGACGAGCCGACGCGAAAGGATCACAAACGATACGCCTCCGAACAAGGACTGCCCGAGGGGCTGACGATCCATCATGTGGCGGCGGATACGACGGCACGGAGGCTGCATAACTGGCACTGCAAACCCGGGATGTGGTTTCTCTACTATGCGGCCTACCGCCACTGGCAAAAACTCGCATTGGAGAAGGCCATTGAACTGCACGCGGAAAGCTCCTTCGACATCGCCCATCAACTCACGATCATCGGCTACCGCGAACCAGGTTATCTTTGGAAAACGGGCATTCCGTTCGTATGGGGTCCCATCAACGGAGCGGCGGTCATGCCATGGTGTTTCATCTTCGGACTGGGAGGACGCGGCGCATATCGCCACCTGACCCGCAATCTGATGAACGCCTTGCAAATGCGGTTGCCCGGCCGAAGCCGTCGTGCGGCCTTCGCAGCGGCAAAAATATGGGCAGTCACGAAAGAAGATCAGATGATGGTGGAGAAAATCTGGAAATGTCGCGCGGAACTGATGATTGAGACTGGCGCGACTCCCTGCGAAACGGCCGTCGTCAAATCCAAAGCAGCCGGAGAAACGCTGCGACTCGTTTGGTGCGGAATTATCGAAGAAAGAAAAGCGCTCCCCTTGTTACTTCAAGCGCTGGTCCGTCTGCCGTGCGCCGTGATATGGGAACTCAAGGTCATCGGCAACGGCCCCCAGCGCGGCTTCTGTGAAAAGCTCTCCAAAAGCCTCGGGATTGATGACCGGGTGTATTGGACGGGAAACGTGGAGCACGCCGAGGCCCAGCGCCTGATGGAGCATGCCCATGCGCTCGTCCATAGCTCGCTCAAGGAAGGAACCCCGCATGTGGTGTTGGAAGCCATGTCACGGGGATTGCCCGTTATTTGTCATGATTCCTGTGGGATGGGTGTCGCCGTGGACCAAACTTCGGGCATAAAAATACCGATGCTTGACCCTCAAGCGAGTGTCGCAGGCTTTCAAAATGCGATCCACCGGCTTGCCACCGAACCCGGTCTACTCGAATCACTTTCCGCCGGAGCACTTGCCCGCGCTCGCGATCTATCTTGGGATGCAAAAATTGAAAAATTCACTGACACTTACCGTGATGTGATCGAAAACACCGAGGAGCACATCATCTAATCATGAATGGTAAAAATGGATGTTTTGCATCTGCTCATTTCAACACCCCATACACCCGCATCTCTCTTCACCATGCTCTTCAACTCCTGGGAATTCCTGATCCTACTCGCGGTCACCTTTGTCCTCTACTACGCCCCGTGGTCGCGTGGTCGGCATGGCAAGGCGTGGCAGGTGATGCTTGCCCTTGTTGCCAGCGTGATCTTTTACGGCTGGGAGGATCCCAAGCTCATCGGGCTGCTCGCGATATCCTGCGTCGGCAACAGCATCGCCACCGGCCGCATCATCCTCCACAAGGTCGCGGGCGATGAGGCGCGCGTCCAGCACTGGACCCGCCTTGCCGTGGTGATGAACCTCGCCCTTCTTGGCATCTTCAAGTACCTCCCCTTCCTCGCCGGCATGATCCCCGGTTTGCCCGCTGCTTGGGTCGACTCCCTCAAAGCCATCCCCCTGCCCATCGGTATCTCATTCTACACCTTTCATGGCATCAGTATGATCGTCGATGTCGCCCGCGGTCAGGTCACCCGCGAAGGCGATGCCCTCATGTCCAAGGGTGGTCGCTTTGCCAAGGGCGTACGCGACATTGGCTTTTACCTTCTCTTTTTCCCGCAGCTCGTCGCAGGCCCCATCGTCAAAGCCAAGGACTTCTGGCCCCAGATTGTATCAAAAAGAATCGAGGACGTTCCCTGGAAATTGGTCATCCGCACCCTCATCACCGGCTACTTCCTCAAGATGTTTGTTGCGGACAACCTCTCGGAGCAAACAGTCAGTCTTACCTTAGGAGGAAATACCTTAGCCAACTCCAGCCCCCTGAATCTTGCTCCGCTTCTCTACTGCTACAGCCTGCAGATCTTCGCTGACTTCGCCGGTTACTCGCTCATTGCGATCGGGCTAGCTGCCATGTTCGGCTACAAATTCCCGACCAACTTCAATTTCCCCTACCTCTCCACCAGCATCACCGAATTCTGGCGTCGCTGGCACATGTCGCTTTCCGGCTGGTTGCGTGACTACCTCTACATACCGCTCGGCGGCAACCGCAAAGGCCCCGCCCGCACCTATGTGAACCTCTTCCTCGTCATGTTCCTTGGCGGTCTCTGGCACGGTGCCGAGTGGAAATTTGCCCTATGGGGGAGTTTGCATGGCCTGTTTCTGGCGCTGGAAAGATTCGCTTCGAGACACCAGAATCCAGAATCAAAAATCCAGAATCCCTCCTCTTCCTCTTCCTCTTCCTCTTCCTCTTCCTCTTCCTCTGGCCTCTGGTCTCTGGTCTCTGGCTTCTTTCTCTGGCTCCTCACCTTCCACCTCGTGACAGCCCTCTGGCTCACCTTCCTCATGCCGGATATGGCCAGCATCGTCGCTTTCTTCAAAGGTCTGTTCAGCGGCAAGACCGGCTTCTCCGGCCCACCCATCTTCTCGCTGCTCTTCTACGGCAGCGCCGTGGTGCTGTATCACGCCTGGGGCTGGCTCCAGGAACACCGCCAGCATCTCGCCAACCACCTTGCAAGATCGCCTTTGGAACCAGTACTGCATGGGGTGATGTTGTTCCTTATCATCACCAACCCCGGTGCACCGAGAGGGTTTATCTATTTTCAATTTTGAATATTCTCGCGCAGAGGCGCAGAGTCGCTGAGGATTGTTTCCTATAATATTCATTTGATAGGATTATATCACCTAATCATTGAGCCCCCACGAGATTCCCTCTCACCGTTCTCTCCCTTTTCCTCACCTCTCTCAACCTCTCAACCTCTCAACCTCTCAACCTCTCAGCGTCTCCGCGCCTCCGCGCCTCCGCGCGAGTCCCTCTTTTCTTCCATCCCCCTTCACCCCTCCGCGCTTCTGCGCCTCCGCGCGAGAACCTCTTCTAAAAAATCACCGATGATGACGGAAAATGAAATTGGCACACTGGCTCTGAAAGCCGCCATCGAAGTGCACAGAGAACTTGGTCCAGGACTTCTCGAATCAGTTTATGAAGCAGCTTTGGCCTACGAATTGCAGGAAATGGGTCTGCATGTGCAAGTGCAATTGCCAGTTCCCGTTAAATACAAAAGCATTCAGTTCGAAATCGGCTTCCGAATGGATCTGCTCTTGAACGAACTTGTAGTTCTCGAATTGAAGTCTATCGAGGCCATCAGTGTCTCACATCGAAAACAAATTCAAACATACCTGCGTCTCTCAGATAAAAAACTTGGATACATTCTCAACTTTGGTTCCTCTGTCATGAAGGAAGGCATCGTTCGAGCAGTCAATGGACTTCCCGAGTGACATCAAATCCATTCCTTCCTCATTCAAAATTCCTCCTTTTCCCACACCTTCTTCTCCCCTTCTCAACCTCTCCGCGCCTCTGCGCCTCCGCGCGAAGCTCTCTTCAATTCAAAATCCCGTTACAAGTGCGCTACGCCCTCACAATCACCCTCACCCTCACGGCCTGCTTCGGCATCCAGACCTTGGCGCTGCATCATGTCGGCGGGCAGACGACGAAGAGCGAATCGAATTTCTTTTCGTCGATCGCAAGGATCCAGACCGGCTCTGCGCAGCCTGTGGCAAAGGTGTTTCTCGCAGGTTCTTCGCTGACCGGGCGTTTCCCGAGTCGGTCGGAGGAATTCCCCGACGTCGCGAACCTCGGCTGCGACGGTGAGAGCGCGGCGGTGGTGATGCGTTCGATCGACAAGGGGATCCTGCCGTTGCCACGCGTCCTGGTGATCGAGGGCAACACTCTCTACAGGGAGCAGGGAGGGGGCAAGAGTCTGGTCGCCGAGGTCATGGAATCCCAGTGGTTCGAGCTAGGGCGCAATATTCCAAATCTGAGTGCGACCGCACGACCCTCGGCCTTCGCTTACTCGATCCTGCTGGAGCGAAAAGTCGGGCGGGCGGATGGCGGGGAGAAGCTGCCGTTGCCGATTCCTTCGGTCGCGCTGATCCCGCCCGCCTGCACAGAAACTTTGCCGAAAAGCGCTGAAGAGTTGGTCGCCGAGCTTTCGGAAATCTGCGGCAGGTTTCGTGAGCGGGGTTGCTCAATGCTCATCGCCCAACTTCCGCCAGGCGACGCCCCAGAGACAATGTACACCCGCATCCCGTATGAGCTTTCACGCGCAGCCGGAATCCCCCTGCTGGATCTGACAAAGGATCTGCCACCCGGCTCCGTGAGATATACGGACGGCGTCCACATGGCTCCCGCCAGTGCGGCAGCGGCCTTGCGAAGCATTCTAAACGCGATCAAAACCCTTCCATGATTCGCGCCATTCTGCGGAATTCAGGAATCCGACCGGGACGCCTCATGGCGTCCATACGCGGCTGGAATCGCTATGCCAAAGAGCGCAGCCTGTTCCAAAGCTTGATGACCATCGGTGATTTTGCCTGGGGTCGCGAATTCCCAATCCTCAACGAATCAGCCGAGCCCAGCGGTGGCCTTAATGCCTATCTGCTCCAGGATCTTTCAGTGGCCCGCTGGATCCACCAAGCAGCACCAGCACGACACATCGACGTTGGCTCTAGAATCGACGGATTCGTATGCAATGTCGCAACATTCCGGGAAATCGAGGTCATCGACATCAGGCCGTCACCGGGGAAGATCGCCGGGGTGATGTTTCATCAACTCGACATCATGCAAGATCTGCCAGATGCGTGGGTGGCTACCACCGATTCCCTATCATGCCTTCACACAATCGAACATTTCGGCATGGGCCGATACGGAGATGCCATTGATCCGCTTGGCCATGAAAAAGGACTGGCTCAACTCAAACGCATGGTCGCACCGGGCGGCACACTTTACCTTTCAACACCGATCGGGCCACAGCGAATCGAATTCAATGCGCACCGAATTTTTGCCGCCTCAACATTAATTGGTTGGTTTTTAGAAGGTTGGGAAATCGTAAAATTCGCGGTAATTGACGATGAAAACCGTCTGCGTGAACATGTGAATTGGCAGGAGTCCGATCTGGCAAATCATTTTGGCTGCAAAACCGGCGTCGGAATCATTGCCGCGAAAAAAATTTGAACCGAGATGCAGAAAATAACTGCTACATCATTCGATACAGACCTCATATCATTTAAGCCGAATACGCTTCAAATATTAGCTTAAACAAACAGATCCACAAATGATCCGCGTTGTCATGTTAGGCCGGCTTGGAAACAATTTGTTTCAATACGCCCTCGGTCGCGCGTTGTCAGAGAAACATGGCGTGCCACTTGAGCTCGACGCATCGTGGTTCAATGGTAGGACATGGCCTTATGTCTCGCCGCTTGGAAAACTCCCCGGCTTCGCCTCGCAAAATGCAAAATTGGCGAGACCGTTTTCAATCGGTTCGCGGGCATTGAAAAAACTAAACGGCAAGCATCATTGGGAATATCTCAACGTACCCATCATCCGGGAAAATGCATCCGATCAGTCGTTTGATACCGCCCTTTTGCAAGCGCCCTCAGACTGCGTGGTTTTCGGCTACTTTCAGTCGCCTCTTTATTTTCAAGGAATCGAGCATCTGATCCGCAGCGAGCTGTCTACCGAAGGACTAGGTCTTGAGCTGGGACACGGGGATTTAGCAGCGCGGCTGCGTGAGTCGAACTCCGTGGCTGTTCATGTTCGCAGGACGGATTATGTGAACAACCGCCATCTTTACCTGCCTGACGCCGATTATTACAAACGGGCGATGGATCGCATGCGAGATGCTGTTCCATTCGCCCGTTTTTTTGTTTTTTCGGATGACCCAAAATGGTGCATCAAAGAATTTGTGAGCCCCGACACAACAGTACTCACTCATTCCGATCCCTATCAACCACTGACGGATCTTCACCTCATGAGTCTAGCCGCAAATCACATCATCGCCAACAGCAGCTATTCGTGGTGGGCCGCATGGTTGGGAAAGAAGGAAGGGCAAAAAGTCTTGATGCCTAGTCGGTGGTTTAAAGAAACGATCAAGGCTCCAATTAAGGAAAAAATGCTTCCGCATTGGGAATTCCTCGATACCAATTTATAAAAGCATGGAAGCCATATATTCCAAATCTCATCATGCTTAAAAATTTTATCGAACTTGTTTATGACCCAAAACCCACCCAGACTGATCCAATTTTACCGATGGATGTGGCGTTTCTGTAAAGTAAGGCGGTTTGTGAAATTCGTCGAAACAATCCAACCGTCTTCAAACGATATTCTTCTCGATATCGGTGGTCACCCATTCAACTGGTATCGACGTGGTGGCCTGTTCAAGCGTGTGAATACTCTCAATCTGACTCTGCAACCAATGGATCACATTCCTGACTCGGCACCCGAAATACACGCACTTCAAGCCGACGCGAGACAGCTAGCCGTAGACGATCAAAGCAATGATATCGTATTTTCAAACTCGGCAATCGAACACGTCGGTGATTTTCAAGACCAAATCAAATTCGCCAGGGAAGCTCGACGCGTTGGCAAACGACTATGGATCCAGACACCCGCACGATCTTGCCCCATAGATCCACATTATCTTGTACTGTTCATCCATTGGTTTCCACAATCTTGGCATGCACCACTGGCGAGATGGGCCAGTATCCGGGGACTCACTAAATCTGCATCAATCAAAGAACTCAGTGATATAGCAAGCAATACCCGCCTGCTGAAGAAAAACGAATTTGAATCGCTCTTTCCGGACTGCGATATAGTGACTGAGAAATTGCTTTTCATTTTCCCTAAGAGTTATATCGCCATAAGAAAGAATTAAACCCAACCCGAACCAATATGCGTTGGTACACCTGCACACCTCGTGACTATGAAGGAGGAGACGATTTTTTTTCAAGGGACACCGGTCTGCTTTGCAGGGGATTCTCGCAGATAGGAATTGAGTCTCGGGCAATAATGATCGGAGCGCCGAGGCATAGTGACAATCCCGCCGTGATGCGGGCTGATATTAAGAAACTTGAATCACCAGCTTGGTGGGCGTCCTTCAAATTAGATGGTGTTGTGTTATATGCTTGGGGAAGGCCAAGATATCTGAATATTGCCAAAGCAATTCGCAAAGCCGGAATTGTTCTGGTTCTTCATCAAGACAGCGGCGGAATCATTTCCCCGTTGTCCGGCATAAGAAATTGGCTATCAGATCAAAAAAATATTACAGGCAATTTTAGCGCCTTTCTAAGGTCCGTCACACGAGGCATGACCCTAGGATTTTTTATGACCGATCCATTAAGGGCAATTCACCTTCGGCAGGGAGATATAATCGGATGTGTCACGCCAATGGCTGTGTCAAACTATCGAAAAATATGCAGAGTTTATGGCGGCAAATCGCTCGCCGATCGCGTGGAGTTGATCCCTCATGCGGTTGAAACTGCTTTTTTCTACAGCGGCGTCACCAAAAAAAAACAGATCGTGAGCATTGGCCGATGGTCCGATGAGGTCCAAAAGCGTCAACGCCTAATGACAGAGGTGTTCTCGATGCTGCTAAGCTTAGATGCCTCCGTGTCTTTCGTGATTGCCGGCGAGACAACCGATCATCTGCGTCAATGGCATTATGCTCTGGACAAGGATTCGCAGGCACGCGTGCGGCTCTGCGGTCGGTTTGATCGCGCACAACTTGCCTCGCTCTTGGATGAATCACAGGTTTTCTACAGTCCCTCGGCTTATGAGAGTTTTGGCATCGCTGCAGCGGAGGCTCTGTGTTCCGGTAGCTCAGTTGTGGCTCATCGCTCGGTATCCATGGCCAGCTTCGAATGGTTTGTGTCGGAGAAGTCTGGCACACTCGCGAATGAAGACAGCACCGATGCCCATGTGAGAGCACTCACCAGCGAACTCGAGGCATGGGATAAAAATCATCGCAACGCTTCGAGCATTTCCGAGATTTGGCGCAAACGACTTCACGCCGATCAAGTCGCTAGTGAAGTAGTGAAACTTTTGCCGAATCGTTTGGGCGGAGCGTTATAGGTTTATTTGTAATTGGGCGAAGGGAAAGAAGTTGCAACTTCAAATTCTCGTCATTCAACGTTTCTCTTTCTTACTCCGCGTCCCTTGGCGACCTTTGTGCCTCGGCTGTAAATCTTTCTGAAAGAGTCGGCGCTGCGAGGCCGCATCGCCCTACCGGTCATAAAACGCTGGCGCTCCCCGATGAGGAATTCGCGGTAAATCTTTCTTTCTCTCCTCAATTCGCGTCGATTGGCGTTCATTTGCGGTTCAATCTCTTACTCTTCCATGCGCTTTACCATCATCACCCCATCGCTGAATTACGGACGCTTTCTCTACGAATGCCTCGATAGTGTGGCCAAGCAATGCGATGAGGTGCAGGCAGGCAAGTCGCGCTTTTTTGAAGTTGAGCATTTTGTCATCGATGGAGGATCCACGGATGACAGCGCTCAAGTCGCGTCACGATTTCCACATGTGAAATGGATCCAAGAGTCGGATGAAGGCATGTCGGATGCGATCAACAAGGGATTCGGCAGGGCAAAGGGCGAATGGGTGATGTGGCTGAATGCCGACGACCGACTTAAGCCCGGCGCTTTGGCAAAAATGCTTGATGAGTTGGAGAGATCCAACGCCGATGTGGTTTACGGTGATTGGGACTTCATCGATGAAAAGGGGTTTTTCTCAAGGCATGCGACCGCACCCCGCTGGTCGTTGTTCGTGCATGTGCATCATCATTGCTTCATCGGCTCGACTGCTGCTTTTTACCGGCGCTCGACAGTGATCGATGCGGGCCACCGGCTGCGAAAAGATTTTCGTTATGTGATGGATGGTGAATTCTACGCACGACTGCATGCCACTGGAAAATCATTCCAGCATGTCGACGTGACGGTTGCCGACTTCCGCCTGCACGGCAGCAACGCTTCGCAGCGTCACCTTGAAAAAACCAGCGATATGGATACCATCCTTGCCGCCGAAAGACAACATGTCGAATCCCGCGCCATCCGTCGGGCCTACGGCATCACACTGTTCAATGATCCCTATCTCAATGGTCTGATCGATGGGATTCTATGGATTGTGGCTAGAGGTTGTAAGTTTGTGATGAAGAAAGTTTCATAAGAAGACAGAAGACCTAAAGACAGAAGAAGCTAGATCAGAAGCCGCTTTTTCACAAGAGGGGCATGGGCGGCCCGCCCGTGTTACAAGGAGAGTGGGCGTCCCGCCCACATCTTACCCCAATATAGAATATCCAATAACTCATTCCCCCATTCGTGTCTATTCGCGTTCATTCGCGGTTCAATCCCTTCTTCTCAAGGCCCCGCAAAGCCGCTCTTGCATCAAACCTCATCATGCTGCATTGTAATGCAAATGAAGCACGAACAGCTCATCGATCGAATCACCTTCAATCCGGAGATCTTCGGCGGAAAGCCTATTATTCGTGGCAGACGGTTGGCCGTCGAACATGTGCTCGACATGCTTGCGGCTGGAGATGATCCAGCCACTATTCTCATGGGATATCCATGGCTTGAACCTGAGGACATACAAGCTTGCCTCGTGTATGCGTCGCGTCTGGCACGCCACGAAAGAATCGAACTTTTTCCCACTGCATTAGCGTCCTAATGGCGTCAATTTTGCTGGATAGCTGCGTTTGGGGTGGTGCTTTGCCCGTTCTTTTGGAACTGGGACATGATGTGGATTGGTCCGGCTCATGGGAACAGGATCCTGGCGATGCTGCAATTCTCGGCCATGCACACTCCTCTCAAAAAATCCTCGTCACACTGGATAAGGATTTTGGCGAGCTCGCCATTCTCAAAGGAATGCCCCATCATGGCATCATCCGGCTGACCGGCTTCAGAGCGGCTCAGATGGCTGAAGCAATTCACCATATTGCGGTCAACTACCAAGATGACCTGGCCAATGCTGCCATCATAACAGCTGACCCGGAACGCATCCGAATTCGCATTCCATAAGCCCACGCGTTCGGCGCTGCGAGGCCGCATCGCCCTACCGGGTAATAAAATGTGTCCCGCAAGATGCGTGACACTGCCAGCGAGACGCTGGCGCTCCCCTTTGAAGAATACGCTTTTTCATTCTCTTACCCTATAACCAATAACTCATTCCTCCCATTCGCGTCTATTGGCGTTCATTCGCGGTTTAGTCTATTCTTCAAACGGACCTTTGGGGACAAAGGTCCCTGCCAAAGAGAAGCCGCATCTTCATATTCTTCGTTTCGGATTTCATGCTTAGAATTTAGTGCTTCTACCTCTCCTCCCCATGCCCTCAATTGCCGCCGTTTTTGCCACCATGAACCGTTCGGCCACGGCATTGGCTTGTGTCCGAGCGCTCGCGGCGCAGACGCGTCCGCCTGAGTTGGTGGTGGTGGCGGACAATGTTTCGACGGATGAAACAGTGACTGAGCTGGAGCGTTTGCAGGAGCTTCCCTTCCGTCTGATCGTGCATCGGATGGATGAAAACCGTGGTAATGCGGGCGGGATTCAGGAGGCGATGGATTTGGCCTTTGCAGAGGGCGCGGATGCGGTGTGGATCTTGGACGACGACTCATGGCCGCGACCCGAAGCATTGGAGGCATTGATCAAAGAGCCGTGGGATCCGAAGTTCGTGCGCCACTCGTTGCAGATTGATCCCAAAACGGGCAAGTTCACATGGCCGTTACAAATCAAAGATCATGATGAAAATCTTCATCTTGCTTATTCGACAACTGACCTTTCTTTAATCAACTCACCACGATCCCAAACATCATGGACGGGAGCATTGGTTTCCAGTGAAGTGAGGCAAAAGGCCGGCGCGGTGAATGGGGCTCTGTTCATTCGCGGAGAGGACGAAGAATATCCCTATCGGATTCGATCGTGCGGCTATCGATTCATACCTGTTATCTCATCAATTCTCGATCACCCCGGCCCATCGGACATCATTCACTGGACATGTTTCGGAAAGCACCTCTTCTTCGAGCCCGGACTCGCGGACTGGAAACTTTATTATAAAATCCGCAACATGGTGTGGCTCAAAAAAAAGCAATCGGACGCATTCAATGCCTTTGCGATGGGTATGGCCTATCTTGTTGCCACAGCAAAAATTGACGGGCTTTACCGCGTGCCATTGGTTCTTGAGGCCGCACTTGATGGATGGAAAGCCCGTCTCGGCAAATGGCGGCGACATGTTTAGGCGCAAGCAAATTGTCACAATTTTTCATGATCACAAATCGGCCTCGCGCCTTGCCCGACGAGTGGAATCTGCTTTGATTCCCGCTCATTGAAATTCTCCCTGAAGAAAATTTTCCCGCATTCATGACCCATCACCTTGAAACCATTGCCCGCGAGAGCGGCATTTCATTTTCATCCGTCACCTCCACTGCCAAACTCCTTGCCGAAGGCGCGACCGTGCCATTCATCTCGCGCTATCGGAAGGAACAAACAGGCTCGCTCGACGAGGTCCAGATCACCACCATCCGCGACCGCATGCTACAACTCGCGGAGCTCGACACCCGTCGCAGCGCAATTCTCAAATCACTCGAGGAGCGCAGTCTGCTCACCCCCGAGCTGAAGAAAAAAGTCGAAGCGGCGAGCACTCTGGCAACGCTCGAAGATGTCTTCGCACCCTTCCGGCCAAAACGCCAAACCCGTGCGACCATCGCCATCGAGCGCGGACTCACTCCGCTCGCCGACTGGCTGCTTGAGCATCAGTCTGAAGATCCTGCCGACGAAGCAGCAAAATTCGTTGATGCCGAAAAGCAATTGGCCACCGCAAGCGATGCGCTGGCCGGGGCCCGCGACATCATCGCCGAACGCGTGGCCGATGATGCGACCCTCCGCGGCAAGGTGCGAAAATTGTATGAAGAGGAGGCGACCGTTTCCTCAAAGATCATGTACGGCAAAAACGAAGAGCCGGATGCGCAGAAATTTCGCGACTACTTTGAATGGAGCGAATCATTCAAATCAATCCCCTCGCACCGCATGCTAGCAATTCGCCGCGGGGAAAAAGATGGATTCCTTCTAATGCGCGTCGAGGTGCCACTCGACCGCGTGACCTCACTCGCCCTGCCCGACTGGGTGAAATCCAATGGCGAGGCTGGCAAACAAGTGGGACTCGCGGTGGAGGACGGTTGCAAACGCTTGCTCATGCCCTCGATGGAAACCGAGGCGCGCCTTATCGCAAAAAAACGCGCCGACGAAACGGCGATCGGTGTGTTTGCCGAAAACCTGCGCGAACTCCTGCTCGCCTCGCCGCTCGGTGGCAAGCGTCTCTTGGCGATCGACCCCGGATTTCGCACCGGCTGCAAAACCGTGGTGCTCGATGCCTCGGGCAAATTGCTGCACCACACCGTCTTGCACGCGACGGCAGGATCGAACACGCAACTCTATGAGGCAGCGGTCGAACTCACGACGCTAATCAAAAAATACAGCATCGAATCCATCGCCATCGGTAACGGCACCGCCAGCCGCGAAACCGAGGCCTTTGTCAAAAAACTGAAACTGCCCGCATCAATTCCGGTGATCATGGTCAATGAAAGCGGCGCCTCGATCTACTCGGCATCCGATGTCGCACGCGAGGAATTCCCTAACGAGGATGTGACCGTGCGCGGCGCGGTTTCGATTGGCCGCCGCCTCATGGATCCTCTCGCGGAGCTGGTGAAGATCGATCCGAAATCCATTGGCGTTGGCCAATACCAGCACGATGTCGAACAACGCGCGCTCAAGACCAGCCTCGACGACACGGTCATTTCCTGTGTCAACGCGGTCGGCGTCGAACTCAACACGGCATCGAAACAGCTGCTTTCCTATGTCTCGGGACTCAACTCGACCCTCGCCGAAAACATCGTCGCATGGCGCAATGAAAACGGTGCCTTTCAATCGCGCGAGGAACTCAAAAAAGTGCCACGGCTTGGAGAGAAAGCCTTCGAGCAAGCTGCCGGATTCCTCCGCGTTCGCGACGGCAAGCATCCGCTCGATGCCTCGGCCGTCCACCCGGAGCGCTACACGCTCGTCGAACGCATGGCCGCCGACGCCGGATGCGCCACGGATCAACTCATCGGCAACGAAGACGCGCGCAAGAAGATCGACCTCAAACGCTATGTCAGCGACGATGTCGGACTTCCGACGCTGCAAGACATCATCAACGAACTCGCCAAACCCGGACGCGATCCGCGCAAGCAATTCGAACTTTTCTCGTTCCAGGAAGGCGTGGAGAAACCCTCCGACCTCCAACCCGGAATGAAGCTACCGGGCATCGTCACCAATGTCACTGCATTTGGCGCGTTCGTCGATATCGGCGTTCATCAGGACGGGCTCGTCCATGTCAGCCAACTCGCCGACCATTTCGTGCGCGATGCCTCCGAGGTGGTAAAGGTCGGCCAAAAAGTTCAGGCCACCGTTGTCGAGGTCGACCTCAAGCGCAACCGAATCGCACTCTCGATGAAGTCAAATCCCGATCTCGAAAACCGTCGCTCAAGCCCCGATGACCGAGGACCGGCACGCCAACCCAACCGCAATCAAGGCCCTTCGGGAAATCAGGGAGCATCCAACAACGACTGGTTTTCGCAAGCGATGCAAAACGCGAAGAAGAAATGAGGGAAGCGAAGCATTTCGAAATTCACGAACACAAAAAACCCGACGGCATCCCGTTGGGTTTTTTTGTTTCAGAAACCGTGGTGATTTCAACGTACGGCGTGTCGGCGCACGGGGATGATTTTGGCGATGTTTTCGAAATCTTTGTCGGCACTTAGCACCGAGTACCCACGGTTTTTGGCGGCAGCCGCAATCAGAAAGTCGGTGTGAGCGGCTTGGACTCCTTTCGCGATGCAGCGATTGCAAAGTTGCGCGGCCAATTCAAAATCTTTTGTGCTAAGCTCAAGGTCCGGAAATGCCGAAAGTATTTCGCGAAGCTTTTCGAACTGATGCTGATGCCGTATCCCCGAAAGCACCTCCTGCCGCACAGGACCAAGCATCACCACTTGACCCTGCTGCACCAGTTTCCTGAGGCTCGATACCCAGCCATCTTCGGCCGGTTTTTGCCGACGAAAGGCGAGCGACCAAACGGATGTGTCGACAATGACTTTCATGCCCTGCGGCGCTGCTTGCGGTAATCGTAACCTTTTGCGTATTCGATGCTGCCAAATAAATCTAGAACCTTCATTTGCTTGCGCCGCGCTACATATTCTTGCAGCGCCTCGATCACCGCCGCCTTCTTGCTTCGATGGCGCCCGATGCTCACCGCCTCTTCCAACAGATCTTGGTCAATGTCCAAATTTGTTGCCATGCACAAAAGATTGCACAAGGCATTGTGCGAGTCAATTTGTTATTTTCGGTTTTTACAACATGATCGCCTCGATCGCCCGAATCAGAGGGCTTTAGGTTCCTCGCCCGCTATGCGATTCCATATTTATCAGAACCACACACAGACTCATTTGTTTCCTAGCTCACCATTTCATCATGGGCAGCGGGTTCAGAGGCCTATTCCAAAATTCCTTGCGCGTGATGCGGATCAGGTTGTTGTGAAATCCAAGGTTTGGAAACGCGGCTTGGACCTCCTTCACCTGCCCGCGAGTGAGCCCGAATCGCCGAAGCCCCATCGTGGCATCGACCCAATCACCTTTTCGGAACACCTCGACAAGCGGGTACGCCGAAGCCGGTGCTTTGCGAAAACGGTGGTGCAGATCGATCATTTGGGTGATCTCCGGAATCCATGAGTCAAGACCCCGCTCTTTGAGATATTCCTGCGCTAGACGAATCGATGGCTCCAGATAATCAATCACATCCCCCGGCCACATGCCGAGGTCATGAAAACACGCAGCAGTGACCAATTTCGCTTCGTCATCCCCTTCGCACTGGTGAAATGCGAAGCAAAAATGAAGCACGCGGTACACATGGTTCTTGTAGGCCTCATACTGAACGCCGATCACCGCCGAGCGTGGTGAGAGAATTTCCTCAAGCAATGGAATGTGAGTACGAATGTGCATGCCAGAGAGTTCAATTCATACACGGCTTGGCAAGCATATCATGCGTCGCGGCGCATTGGCGAATGAAAGGCGCGGACTGTATTGCCTTCGCTTCGCACACGCCATACTGAATCCAATTCTGCATTGGCATTTCAGAACTTGGAGCGGGACGCTCCAAGGACGGCCTGGATCAGGATGATCCAGCTACGATGAAGAAGCTAGATCAGAAGCAGTCTCATCATTTTCTTCCTCCTCAATGTTCGATGTTGGATGTTAGATGTTCGAAGTTCGCACCCCCCTACCCCAAATTCGAGATCGTCTGGAAGATCGCGGTGATCATCAGGTAGGCCATGGTGCCGATGAGGCCGGCCATGATGATCAGAACCGTTGGCATGATCAGGGCCATGATGCGCTGAAGGTCCTTGTCGAGTTCCTTGTCGTAGCGTTCGGCCGAGCGGCGCAGTGATTGGTCGATTTTTCCAGTTTGTTCGCCGACGGAGATCATATCGATGAGGAGGGGCGGAAAAGCGCCGGTGCGGATGAGCGCTTTGGAAAACGAGCGACCGTCGCCGACTTGTTCGATTACTTTGTCGAGACCAGCGCGCAGCGAGCGGTTTTGCGTGGCATCGCGTGAAAGCTCGAGAGCGCGCAGCAGCGGCAAGCCATTGCCAACGAGGTTCGCCATCGTTTCGAGAAACTGCACATAGAAGCGGCTGGTGATGACCGGGCCAAGCAGCGGTAAACGCAATTTGATGCGATCCCATGCGGGTTTGTTCGCTTCGTTGTCTTTCCATGCCTTGAAGAAGATGAAGGCGGCAACGAGCAGAAGAAGCATCACCAACCACCACTTCGAGACAAACTCCGAAGCGCCGATCAAGATGGCAGCGCCCAGCGGGATTTTTCCACCCGGCGTGCTTTCGATCAACTGCGTGAGTTGTGGGATCAGCGTTGTGACAAACACGATCGATACCCCGATGCCGGCCAGCACGAGGAAGGCCGGATAAATCATCGCCAGCACGAGGCGGCTTTGCAGCTCGGCGAGCGTCTTGAGGTAATGCGCCTGACGCTTCAGGATCGTGTCGAGCGCACCCGAGGCTTCGCCTGCTGCGGCGAGCGAGCAGTAAAGCGGCCCGAAGCTCGGGCTTACTTTTTTCAGCGCGACAGAGAAATTAACACCATCGCGCACGATCTGCCTGATCTTGTATGAAACTGCCTTGAGGTTGCCGAGTTCCTGGCGGTTTTCCATCGACTTCAATGCTGGCTCGAGTTGCAGGCCGGCGCCGAGCATGTCGGACAACTCTTCCGTGAAGAGCACCACTTCCTGACGCTTGAGCTTGATCGGACCTTCAGGGATCGGCGCCTCATCAGGCTTTGTTGAAGCGGCCGATGCCTCATCGGATTTTGGTTTTGCACCTTTTCCCGAAGCAGTGACGATTCCCGCTGTTTCGCGAAGGTTGACCGGTTGAAGCCCCTTGCGATCGAGCATGCGCAAAGCCTCGGGACGATCCGCCGCATCGAGCTCGCCGCTCGTGACTGAGCCTTTGGAGTTGAGTGCTTTGTAAGCGAAGACGGGCATGACGAATAAATGAGTGGGCAATCGTTATGGCTCAATCATCACCGCCGCCGATGTCGGAGGAGGTCACCGATATCACTTCCTCGATGGTGGTAAGGCCCTGCATCACCTTGTGCCAGCCGTAGGTGCGCATCGGCACATAGCCATCGCGCAGGGCCTGATCGCGCATTTTCGGAGCGGGCGCGCCGTGGGCGACGAGTTCCTGCATCGCAGGGGTCAGCAACACGACTTCGTAAATCGCAAGACGTCCGGAAAATCCCGTGCCACGGCAACGGTCGCATGCACCCGGCGAATAGATCGTGCCCTGAAGTTCATCCGGGATGCCAAGGTTGCGGCGGTCGACCAGGCTGACCTCGCGAGGCACACGGCAGTTGGTGCAAAGTTTTCTCACCAGGCGCTGAGCGAGGAAGGCACGCACCGCGGCGGAAACAAGGAAGGGCTCGACCCCCATGTCGACGAGGCGGCTTATCCCGCCCATCGCGTCGTTGGTGTGCAGCGTGGAGAAAACCAAGTGACCTGTCAGCGATGCGCGGATCGCGATCTCCGCCGTCTCGAGGTCGCGGATCTCACCAATCATCACGATATTCGGATCGGCACGCAGGATCGATCGCAGCGCATTGGCAAAGGTGAGTCCGATGTCCGATTTCACCGCGATTTGCATCACGCCGGTGAGTTTGTTTTCCACCGGATCCTCGACCGTGACGATGCGACGCTCGGGGTGATTCACTTCGCTGAGGAAGGAATAAAGGCTCGTCGATTTTCCGGATCCCGTCGGGCCGGTGATGAGGATGATGCCATTAGGCAGGTGAAGCAGGGCTTCGATTTTTTTCTGCACGAAGGGCTCCATGCCGAGCTTCGCGAGATTGAATTTTTCCTGGTTGAGTAAACGCAGTGAAACACTTTCGCCCTCGACCGTTGGCACCGTCGCCACGCGAACGTCGATGGTCTGGCCTTCAAACTGCAGGTTGATGCGACCATCCTGCGGCACCCGGCGCTCGGCGATGTCAAGGCGTGCCATGATTTTCAAACGCGCGATGACCGAGCTTTGCAGCGCCTTGATGTTTTCCGGCACCGCGACTTCGATCAGGCGGCCATCGATGCGATAACGAATGCGCAGATTCGTGCTCAGCGGCTCGACATGGATGTCGGTCGCGCGCTGGTCGAGCGCCTCGCGGATGATCTGATTGACGAATTTGACGACGCTCGCCTCCTCATCGTCGTCTTGGTCGATGACATTTGCCTCATCTTCGCCGGCATCGAGGTGGTCGTAATCGAAATCGCGGCCTTCGAGAATTTGTTCAAAGGTGTCGGCACCCACACCGTAAAGCCGACGAAGCGCTTCGTGCAGGCGCTTGCGTGATGTCATGCACCAATCGATCGGCAGCGCGAGTTCCTGCGCGGCGGCCTGCCTCGCGACGAGATTAAAGGGATCGAAGGTCGCGAGCTTGAGGCGCTTGACGCCGTTGACTTCGGTGATTTCCACCGGCAGCAAGCGATGGCGCAGGGCGATGCGCGGGCCGCAGGCTTCACGCAGTGGCAGTGGCACCTCGGCGATCGGGATGACATCCAGCCACTCCATGCCCAGATCGTGGGCAAGCTCGCGCATGTATCGCTCCTCGTCGACAACCCCGGCATCCAGCACATCGTCAATCGGCGAGCACTGGCGTTGCGCGGCATTGCGCAGCACCTCGTCGAGTGCGGCAAGGTCCTCGCATCCGGTGCGGCGGGCGGGTTCGATCAGTAGTTGAGTCATGGGTGACGCTTTCCTTGTCGCTTAAAACCGCCGGGCCTGCAACCTGTCTCTTGAAATAGACACAAAGCGCTCTTTGTTGTCTCCGATGCCAAAAATTTTGTGGAAATCCCCAAAGCCCCGCCCATCATTGCCCTCAAGTCCGTGAAAAAAACCGCATTCTGCGTTTTTCTGCTGCTCGTGTGCAGCGTGTCCTGCGAAAAACGGTCAGCCAAAATGGACACCTCATCCCTGCCCCAAGTCGAGGCCGCTGCTGGTCGGGTGCAACCTTCCCTCGAGACGGCGCTTGCGGAAAAAAATTTGAAAATTGGCGATGGGGTCTTCATTCGCGCCTTCAAGGAAGAGCGGGTGCTTGAACTTTTCATCGAGAACCAATCCACCGGGCGCTACGAACTTTTCCGCAGCTACCCGATCGCCGCCGCATCCGGAACGCTCGGCCCAAAACTCGCTGAGGGCGACAGCCAAGTGCCGGAAGGATTCTACGCCGTCCCACCCTCGGCGATGAATCCCAACAGCCGCTTTCACTTGGCCTTCAACATCGGCTACCCGAATGCCCTCGACCGCTCGCTCGACCGCACCGGCAGCGCGATCATGATCCACGGCGACCGCGTTTCAATCGGTTGCCTCGCGATGACCGATGAAGTGATCGAGGAAATCTACACCCTTTGCACTGCGGCGCACAGCGGCGGCCAGGCTGCTTTTTCCGTGCACATTTTTCCCTTCCGCATGACTCCGCAACGCATGGACATGGAAAAGGATTCCAAATGGCACGCGCATTGGTCGAACCTCAAGGAAGGCTATGACCACTTTGAGGAAAAACAGCGCACTCCACGCGTCACCGCAAAGGGCGGACACTATCATTTCGAAGCGATTGAGTGAGGAGCGCGTTAGCCGGATAAGCGATCAGGCATTCGCGCGCTTAGCGGCATCGAGAAGTCCTGCGGCGTAGGCTTCGAACACGCGGCGGATCTCATCACGCACGCGGCGGAACACCGCCATTTGCTCATCCTCGCTGCCGGTGGCGTGCGCGGGATCGTCGAAGCCCCAATGATGGCGATTCAGCTGACCGGGGAAAACCGGGCATGCCTGATCAGCGTTGCCGCAAACGGTGATCACCGTTTCGACTTGGTCGTTGAGGAATTCGTCGAGGTGCTTCGAGCGATGATCGCTGATGTCGATGCCGATTTCGGCCATCGCCTTGATGCCGAGGGGATGGACATAGCCCGCAGGCTTCGAGCCGGCACTTTCGACGCGGTACTTGTCGCCGAGCGCGGCTTGCAGGATGCCTTCGGCGAGGTGGGACCGGCAGCTGTTGCCGGTGCAGAGAATCAGGATGGCGGGTGGTTTCATGGTTTGGTTGATGTAAAAAAATTTCAGCAGCTGCCGCCCGGTCCGCAGCAGGGCGACTTGCCACCGATCGCAGGCAGTCGCCCGATGGATGGGAGTCCGCACAATTCGGGCGCGAGGCACTCGGTGTGCTTGTGCGCAAGACGCAACACGACCGCATCGGCCGTGAGCTCAAAGCCATCGATGGTGTATTGCGAAATCACGCGATCCTCATACTCGATCTCCACCGGCACGCCATCATCAGGAAAAATCGACTGCGCCATTTCGAGGATCCCGGCCATCTTGCCGGTCTCGATGCGGTGGTCGTAATCTTCGCCCACCCACACCTGCAGCAGGCAGTTCGACCGCTCCCGCAGCTTGCCACCGCAGTCGATGAAAGTTTTTTGTACGAAGCCCACTTCAGTGATGTGAAAGGAAACAGGCACCGTCGAACCATCCGGCAAGGCCAAACGAAAATGCCGCTGCGAATGCTCGGCCAAGAGGGATTTGAGTTCGGAAAGATTCATGGCTTGATCGTGGTTTTGGCGGATTTTGCGAGCTTCACCGGCCCCGGGCAGCAACTACCTTCGCGTCGCGCCATGCGCGCTTCCGCCCGCTTCAGATCCGCAACACGCAGTCCACTGCCAGGGAAGTTTTTCAAAACCGCCCGCAACAAAGGCAAGTGCCCGCGCGCGATGCGAAAATATGTCCATTTCCCGCAGGTCTCGCTCTCAAGCATGCCCGCCTTGCGGATGATTTGCACATGGCTTGATACCGACGACTGCGGCATTTCGAGGATGTCCGCCAACTCACAGACGCACAACGCACGATCGGCCACCAGACGGACGATCCGCCAGCGTGTCTCATCGGCCATCGCACGGAAAAATGCCAGCGGCTCACTCATGACGGGATTTATCGTTACGAAAATTTTCGGGATGTCGAACTGAAAATGAATGAAAAATTTGCCCCTACACCGAAAAGGGCGCTATTTCACAAACACAAAAAACCCGGCGGTTTCCCGTCGGGTTTTTTTGTATTTGATCGTAATGTAAGGCGACGCATCGCCATCAACAAAACGCCGTTTTACCAAACGCTCTGTTTCACATAGATCACATCATAGGGCCTCACATAAAACGGGCTGCTTTGCGCCGATGTGAGCGTATCGTTCATGTTGAGCAAATACCGCATGCTTTTGCCATTCTGGTTGCGCACCAGCACGACTTGCTTCGGATTGGCCATGCGCGTGAATCCACCGCTTTCCATCACCGCCTCAAGCACGGTCATCGGACGATCAAGCGGGATCCTTCCCGGACGCAAAACCTCGCCCGAGACATAAACGCCCGCCGCGGCATTTTCCAAAGAAACCTGCACATTCGGGTCCTGCAGGTGCGGCTGGTAACGCGCCATCAAACTCGACTGAAGGCCACCAATCGTCTGACCGGCTGCTTGCACATCGCCAACCGTCGGCAAGCTCAACCTGCCATTGGCAGGAATCTTCTGGCGCGTGTCCAACTCAGGCGCCCCGCGAAAGGTCACCTTCACTTCATCACCCGGCGACAGGACACCGCCGAAGCCGGCGATCCTCGCTTCCGATGGAATGGCCGCAGAAGAGCCGCCATTCCCGCAACCAACCAAACCGGCGGCCAATGCCAATGCCGACAAGGTTCCAATGATCAGGCCGCATGTCCGCCTGCCGACTCCATCTTTACTTTTTGTCTTCATGATATTCATTTTTCTACTTGTTCACTATCGGGATAAAAAATTTCAGTTTTTCGATCAAATTCCCCACTCGAGGTGGTCGATCCAATCTTCCGGCAGCGGCGCTTTCTCCACGCGACTTGCGATACGCCCTTCCCATTGCGGGTTAAAGGATGTGCTGGTGCCGTAGACCATGATGAGATCCTCCGCGCCAATGCTGCGAATCGCATGACCCACGCCCGGCGGAATCACCACCCCACCGGTATCGGGCCCACTGCGCATGTCGCCGGAGATGATCAAACGCATCACACGCCGCAGCATGCCGTCCCTTTCATCCACAAGAATCATCTCGCAGATACCCGTCAGGAAAAACATCACATCCCATTGCTCAAGACCATAGGGCCTGCGCGAATAATCATCGGGATAATCGACATAAAGCCCATGAAACCATTCAGCCGGATCAACACCATCGGGCAGGTATGGTGGATGAATGTGAAAACCCTTCGCGCTGTCGCGATGCATCATCGCCGATGCCCACTGACTCGGAAAAAGCCCGATCTTTGAAAGCACACCGTCATCCAATCGTGCGAGCTCCGCAAAATGCCCCCTGCCCTTTTGCGGATAAACTTTGCGCGGAAAAACTTCCACGCCCGGAATCCAAGAGTCCGCCAACTCCGAACGCCCCGAGATGGCGTCCATCACACCGATGCCATCACCGGTCACGCGCTTCGCCAAAGCACCGGAAGCATAGTTTCTCGTTTCCAACCTCGATCTCGCCTGCGGCCGCAAACCTCTCCATGAATTTTGAATCGCCATATTCATCGTTTATCGAACTGCACTAAAGCTGCTTGAGATATTCGCCGTACGGCGTGCCCTCATACTTCGCGACCGATTCATCGAGCCTGTCTCGATCGATCATTCCTTGCGTCAACGCAATCTCCTCCGGGCACGCAATCTTGCACCCCTCGCGCTCTTGGATGCCTCTCACAAAGTGCGATGCCTCGGCCAATGATTCAGGCAGTCCGGTGTCGAACCACGCAATGCCATCATCAAGCAGCTCAACCTTCAACTCGCCACGCTCGAGATAGACTCGGTTCAAGTCGGTGATCTCAAGCTCACCGCGCGCGGATGGTCGCAGGCACCGTGCATAATCAACAACTTTATCATCGTAAAAATAAACGCCTGGCACGGCATAATTCGACTTCGGTACATCAGGCTTTTCCTCAAGCGAAATAGCCATGCCATCTTCATCGAATTCGATCACCCCAAATTGCTCGGGAGCCTCAACCTCACGCCCGAAAACGGTTGCGCCATGGGTCCTTTCAGACGCATTCAAAAGCGTATCTGGCAAGGCCTCGCCATGCATCAGGTTGTCGCCTAACACCAAACACACCGGCTCGCCTTCAATGAACTCCTCACCAATCAAAAAAGCCTGCGCGAGACCATCCGCGCGCTCCTGTTCCGCATAAAAAATATCAAGCCCCCATTGCGAACCATCACCCATCAAAGCATGAAATCCGCCAAGATCGCGCGGATTCACAATCACCAGAATCTCTCGTATTCCGGCAAGCATCAGCATCGAAAGCGGATAATAAATCATCGGCTTGTCATAAACCGGAACGAGTTGCTTACAAACGGAATGCGTGATCGGAAAAAGCCGACTACCGGTGCCACCAGCAAGGATGATCCCCCGCCGCGTGGGAGCTTTCTCCGCAGTCATTCCAATGCCATCGGTGAGAATGTCCTGTATCATTCCAGAACTCCTCTCAGCCCCAGGCGTTGCCCGAGATAGCTTTTGTGTTCGATTCCACGGATCCATTCCTCGTGTTCGATGTACCAGCGCACGGTTTCACGAAGACCGTCTCGAAAATTCGTTTTCGCGCGCCATCCGAGCTCTTTTTCGATGCGCGTGGGGTCAACCGCATATCGACGATCATGACCGGGCCGATCCTCAACAAAGCGAACCAAGTCATGGCTGATCGTGCGCTCGCCGGATGGCATCATTTCTCGAACGATGTCGATGATCTCGTGAACGACCTCGAGGTTGCTCTTCGCGCAGCGACTGCCGATCAGGTAATTGCGACCCGGCATGCCTTTGAAAAGCGCAGCGCATAAGGCTCTGCAGTGATCCGAAACATGGATCCAGTCGCGCACATTTCCGCCATCGCCATAGACCGGCAGCTCCTCTCCACGCGTGGCCTTGCGGATCATCAGGGGAATCAATTTTTCCGGAAACTGGAAGGGGCCATAGTTGTTCGAGCAGTGCGTGGTGATCACCGGCACTCCAAAGCTTTTGAAGTAGGCGCGCGCCATGTGGTCCCCTGCAGCCTTGCTCGCGCTGTACGGGCTGTTGGGCGCGTAGGACGAATCCTCGCAAAATGGCGCATCACCAGCCTCAAGCGAACCGTAAACCTCATCGGTCGAGACATTGAGGAAAACGCCTGATCCACCATCGGCCACGGAACACATCCGTCCATCGCGACGGCCGCTTTTTCCAAGGTAACGGTAGAACGCTTCAAGCAATCGCTGCGTGCCGATCACATTCGTGTTGATGAAATCTGCCGCATTCTCAAGCGAGCGGTCGACATGCGACTCGGCAGCCAGATGCACGATGGAATCGATCCGATGCTCATGCAGCAATTTGCCCACCAGCGCGCTATCACTGATGCCCCCCTCGACAAAAACATGCCGCGAATCATTCTCAAGATCCGCAAGGCTCGCGCAGTTTCCCGCATAGGTCAGTTTGTCGAGATTGACCACTTTCTCGACGACCATGCTCACCTCGCCAGGGCATTTCCCAAGCAGGTGTCTGACAAAATTTGATCCGATGAATCCGGCGCCGCCGGTGACGAGTATTCTCATGAATGCAATGGATTGGGTGAGCGCGAACGATTCACGCATGAATTGATTAGGCTCGGAACGCTTCGCCTTGTATCACGAAATGGCGTAATGCCTCGCTCCACGGACGAGGACGAATGCCGGTCAGTTTTGAAAATTTTCCGGTGTACATAGCGGAATTCAAAGGGCGCGATGCGACGAATGCCTCAACTTCCGCCAGTGAAATCCCCCTGATTTTTTGTGCCAAATTCTTCATTCCGCGCACTCGTGCCAAATCGACACAAGCCTCGCCCCATTCCTTCCACGAACATGTCCCGTCATTGCAAAGATGTACCACACCCGACGCCGGACCCTCATCATTTCTAAAAACCAAAGCCTCCAACCATTCAGCGAGATCAACCGTGTAAGTGGGTCGTGCAAATTTATCCTCAGGCAGTGCCGGGTACTCGCATGATGCTGCCTGACGCACAATCCACTCAGGAAAACCTGGCCGCGAAGGACCAAACAACCATGAAACACGCGCCACCAAATTCCCTCCCGATGCTGCAAGCACCCGACGCTCTCCGTCATGCTTGGTGTGACCATACACACTGATTGGCAATGGCGGATCCGTCTCACGATATGGAACGGCACTCGATCCGTCGAAAACCATATCGGTGCTGAGGTAAGTCACATGCGCGCATTTTTCTGCTGAAACCTCCGCAACAATTCCCGCGGCCTCGGCATTGATCACATACGCCTCGCGCGGATGTGTTTCACAGTAATCGACATCGGTCAGCGCGGCTGTCAAAAATAGATAACCGTAATCAATCGCACCGAGCACGCGCCGGATCGATCCAGCATGGGTAAGATCAAGATCACCGCGACCCAGAGCGATCACTCGACGATGCTTGGAAATCTGCCCAACCAGCACTGACCCGAGCCGACCTCCAGACCAGACAACAACCACCGGCGAATCGCGCGTACCAACGGCGCGATGGTAATTTTCATCAAACCACATGAGCCTCCGGCGTCACACGCCACTTTTTGGAAAACCATTTTTGCGAAGCCGGATAAACCATCAGGACCATCAGGTTTCTCGCGAGAGCCTTTGGACCGCTCCACAAGCCAAGTCCCGATCGCGCATGCGAAAACGCCGCCTCACGACATCCGATCGCACAGGCAATTTCGCCCAGTCGCGATGAAAAATATCCCATGTTGCGCCGAACGAAACGCGCCGCGATAGGATCAATATTCAACAATCGGCGATAAGCCTGCACTTGTACGCGCAAGTAGCAGTCGTACCTGCTATACGCTGCACCCGCATCCATGTCATCGGACAAGCCTGGCGTTGGACGCATACGCTGCACACGCACAAGTTGCTGGTTGAGCGCGACGAAACCATTCGCCAAAACGAGGCGATGTATGAGTCGCGTATCCTCAGCCACACGCAAGGACTCATCAAAAGGCGAGCTCCCACGCAGGCATGAGCGCCGCACCAACATCGATTGGATGAAGGGATGACGCTGATAGAGAAACATCGAGCAATCACGGCGCGGGTAATACTTTGTACCACCTGATTGGTTGCCGGAATTCATCAATGGCAAATCATCAAGCGCCAAACCATCCTCATCGACGCTCATGCAAAAGCAAACCGCCGCATCGTGCTCGCGCAGTGCCAGCATTTGCCTCTCGATTTTGGCAGGATGCCAGAGGTCGTCGGAATCGAGAAATGCAATCCATGATCCCCTTGATTCGCGAATGCCACGGTTTCTGGCAGCCGCCACACCATGATTCGCGGTTCTAACATATCGGATCCGCTCATTAAATACCTCAAGCGCATCACGAGTACCATCAGTCGACCCATCATCAACCACGATCACCTCGCAGTGTCGCCATGTCTGATTCAACACGCTTTGCACCGCCTCGCCGACCTGCTCCGCGCGGTTGTAGGTCGGGATGATGACGCTCACGAGATCATCGCAAGGCACATCATCCATGCACGCAATTCCCGCATGCCCGGAGGCCGTGTTTTTCATATAATCTCGAATGTTTCGCCTGCCTCAAATGGCCTACCGCCGTGGCGTGTTCAAAGACCAAACGCAGTTCCGTTTCGTCGCAACCGTCGTCGCCGAATGCCCGCGGATGCCTCATTCGCCACCAACCCAAGGCCGCTGCCGTGCGGGCGGGCTTGAGCACCCCACCGCGGCATGGCCAATGCTCCCAGTGATGACCCACATAGGCCTGCGACAATCCGCGGCTCCACGCAGCATCAAGCCAAGCTTTTCTTGTCAGACGATCTTTCTCCGGATGATGCACGACGCGGACATCAAGGCCGTCTGCAATGTGATAACCGGCACGGATCAGCTGAGAGGAAAACAACACATCATCGCAAT
This sequence comes from Akkermansiaceae bacterium, assembly GCA_947462835.1. GTDB lineage: Bacteria > Verrucomicrobiota > Verrucomicrobiia > Verrucomicrobiales > Akkermansiaceae > Luteolibacter. The sequence goes on along the minus strand of CANHQM010000003.1, from coordinate 110,202 downwards.
AGCCCAATCCACCCGGTCCAAGTGATGGATCGTAATTCGGCACCCGATCAAGCACATGGCGCGCGATCGCCATGTTGGCACCAACATACGACTGCGGCTTTCCACGATCGAGCCAGCAGGTCTCCGCCAACCAAGCACGATGCATCGGCGTCATCCACGGCCGCAACAAATCGGTCGCCAAGACCACACCACCCGCGACCGCATCGGCGCCCGCGTCAACCATGGGCTTAAGCATTCCGCCAATCCAGTCATCGGGAAACCTCACATCATCATCGGCAGAAAGGATAAAATCACCTCGCGCTTCAATGAATGCCCGGTTCATGCCGGCACTCTTGCCGCGCTTTGCTTCGAAAAGATGCCGCACCGAAATGCCGTCACTTTTAAATGATCCCGCAACACGAGATGTTTCATCGGTCGATCCGTTATCGATCACCATCAACTCGCAATCCAAGCCCACCGGCACGGCCACCTGCCGCAAGGAATCAAGCGTAGCAGCAAAATGCTCTGCACGGTTGCGCGTCACAATGACGATGCTCGCTTTCATCAAGGCATCAAGACAACACGCCGCATCAAACAGCGACCAAACTTTGCAAACGCGTCACAAACGACCCAACCGGATCCTCAGGCATCACCGCAAGCAAGCGTTCTTTGGCGGATTTCGCCATCGCTGACCATTCATGACGACGCTGCCACGCTCGCTCAAGTGCATCATCCAAATGCCGTACCGTGGGGGCCTCGGCGATAAAACCATCGATGCCATCACGCACATGCTCAGCATTGCCCGCCACATCCGTTGCCACCACAATTCGCTCGCACAACATCGCCTCGATGATTGCTAACGGTAAACCTTCATAACGCGATGGCATGAGCAGGCCATGATGGCTTTCCCAAATGGCACGCACATCGTCAGTCTGACCCAAAAAATTCACATTTTCAGCCGCACACATTTTAGCCATCCGTTCGAGGCTTTGAAGATACGGTCCCGTGCCATAGAAACTCACCTCCAGCGGACGAAGCCTCCATTTGCGCATCGCCATGACTTGCAACACAAGGTCCTGGCCCTTTGCCATCGGATCGAGTCTGCCCACACACGCGAGTCGCATGGGGCCTTCCATGTCAGGTTCCGGCAAATCAAACTCGTGCGCGACATTCCATGGGTTGCTTACGATCTCAGCATTGACCAGTTCCATGCCGCACTGGAGTTCCATCAAGCGGCGGTTCGCATTGGAAACGAAATAAACGCTTTCAGCGATCTCCAAACCGTTTCGCAAATCAACGACCCACGAATCCATCGGCCACCACGCCTCATGATGCGCATGCACCACCAGCGCATATTTCAAGCCAAGCTTTCTGCAGGCGCTCATCCATGGCAGCCCTTCCCATGGCCCGCCCTGCGAGATGACGACAATATCTGGCTTGAATGACTTTAACCAACGCATCGAGGCCGCATCAACTGCTGGAGAGGCATCACGGGAAAACATCCGTTCGGCCATGCGCCGCATCAGTGATTTGCGCCTCGGCCGATAATGCATGCGAGCACCACAAGCCGCAAGATTGTCGATCACCGCATGCTGTTGATCCCATTTGAGCACCGAACACTGAACCTCATGCCCAAGGCCGCATAAGCGCATCGCGGTGCGACTCCACAATTCCTCACTGCCACCCCACGCAAGGCCGGCCATGGTCGAAACAAATGCCACTTTCATGTATAATTACCAAACGGTGTACGCATAAATCTCGCGCTGCAAATTCCGCACATGCCGTCGCGGGTAAACCGCGAGCAAGGCACCAGCCAAGGCCTTGGCGCCGAGCGCCGAAGCCTGACGCTTCAGCCCGGAATCCTGGCGCATTCCTCGAAGAACCAAAGGCATCCATACATCCCGCAAAATCTCCGGAAGAAATACGCAGGCAGGGGCATGACGATTGAACAACACCACCAGCTCTTCAATAATCGCATCATTGCCGACCACCGATTTGTTCGCACCGGTGTAACGGTAATGACTCAGCACCTCATCGCTGCGACCCCAATTTCTTTCGTTCTGCACAAAGTGACACCAAAGCTCGCGGTCCATGCAGTAATGCAATTTTTCATCGACCAAGAATTCTCTCGCTACCGCCGATCTTCGGAAAAAGCAACTCGGCTGCCAGATACCGTCGGAATAGGGATGCGACTCCCATTCGGCACCTACCACGGCGCTATCGTGAATGCGCCCACCATCGCAGTCGTATTGCAATCTGCATGCTCCAGCCAACACATCCATCTCCGGCTCGCGCATGAACTCAAACGCCACCTTCCATAATGCGTCAGGACTCAAAAGATCATCGCTGCACAACCAACTGACGATGTCGCCGCTCGAAATGCGAAATCCGCGATTGATCGCATCCGATTGCCCCTCGTCCGGCCCGCTACTCCAACTGGCGAGCCATGGTTCATATTTTTTGATGATGTCGACCGAACCATCCGCACTCCCCCCATCGACAATGATGTATTCGAGGTTCGGATAGCGCTGTAATAGCACCGAGCGAATCGTTTCTTCGAGGTATGCGGCTTGGTTGAAACTCGGCGTGATGAGACTGATCTTTGGAAGTTGCATCCCCGGCACCTGCAACAATGGCGGATCGTGTTTTGGCACGCTCCATGGCCAAGCTTCAGGTCCTGCGGGTGCAGGTGGAAAGGCATCGATGTTCATGCCAACAGATGCGGTTCCCAAAACTCACGGTCATAGCGTTCCCACGCATGACAACCAAAAGGCATGTTACCGCCATTCATTCGAAAGCATTCGCTCGGTGCGACCTCGAACGCAAACCGCAATCCTTCGTGAAATGACGCAACGCTAAATCCGGGAAGGTAATACATTGCCATGTCCGACCAAAAGATGTCGTTATTTCGGTTGTTAGAAGCCGGATCCATGAACTGTCGCCACTCATCCACCAGGCGCCAAAGTGTCTTCGAATTCGGATACCATTTCGCAAGACGCTCCATCCAATGGGCGACCAACTCCGGCGTCCACATGACATGCAAATCAAGCCAACGACTTCCCCGAATGTAACGATGCCTCGCCTTAAGCGCCTCGATCGCTTTGGATACTCTCAATAATGCGAAGCCGCCATTTCCCACTCTCGCTTGATCGACCCATGGGCTGTCGCCGCACTTGAACCATGGCGCGCCGATGTAGTCATGTGCCTTGTCACACCACTCGGCCAATTCGTCTGAAAAAACGAGACTGTCGAGGTGGTAAAACATGACATGCTCATAGCGCCTAAATTTTTTGTAAAACCCCTTCGTCATCAACAACAAACCATGAGCGGCGGCCGATCCGAAATATCTCGCGCGAAAACGCATGGTTTTGATGCCATCGATACGGCAATGCGACCACCAAGGTGCGATTAGATAGATGTCATGACCGCCTAGATAGTGCTGCAAATGCTTTAACGAAATGCGCTGCGATTCGGTCAATGCGTCATTGCCCGGCCACGGCACCACAATCGCAACACTCGGCTTAGGTTGATCCATGATGCATGCAATTCAAACGACAAATCATTCCACACCCAGCAAAGGCCAGGCAAGGTCACGGCGGCTGATCCTGTTCAATGGCAGGGGCCAGCGGATGCCGATGGCGGGATCATCGTATCGCAACCCCGCCTCGTGACCCGTCTGATAGGATCCATCCATGAGGTAAAAAAGGTCAGCCTCATCAGTGAGAGCCTGATGCCCGTGGGCAACTCCATCCGGAATGCACAACGCAAGCCCATTGACATCGCTCAGTTCAAAAGCGAGATGCTGAAGCATCGTCGGCGACCCTTCCCTCATGTCGACAACGACATCCCAAACGGCACCGCGAATGCATCGCACGACCTTGGCCTCATGAATGCCAAATGCCTGATAATGCATGCCACGAATCGTTCCTTTGCCACGGCTTTTCGACAGGTTAGCCTGCGATACATGAAAGGGAAATCCCGCGTCGCTAAACTCTGACTCGCAGAATGACCTTGCAAAACAGCCTCGCGCGTCTTCATTTCTCTCGAGTTCAACGAGAAAAACACCCTGAATCGCAGTCTTTCCAAAAATCATAATTTTTTCTGAATCGTGAAATTATGCCCCCACATGAATCCAAGTAAAAAACTCAGGGTTGCTATCATCGGTACCAGCAACTTTGCCGAGGTTTGTCACATCCCCGGCATCCTATCCCATCCCAATGCCGAAATCAGCGCGATCTATGGCCGTGATGCGGAAAAAGCAAAATCACTCGCAGCCAAATTCGGCATCCCATACGCAACCGATGACCTCGAAGCCCTATGCGCCGATCCAAACATCGACGCAGTCACGATCGCCAGTGCTAATTCGGCTCATGCCAACCAAGCGATCATAGCGCTCAGTCATGGCAAGCATGTCTTCTGCGAAAAGCCCCTTGCGATGAATGACGGCGAGGCCGACGCCATGCTCAAAGCGGCAATACTGAGCGGCAAAATTCACCAAGTCGCTTTCACCTTCCGATACAATTACGGCATTCGCGAGCTCAAGCGCCGGATCGCTGCTGGCGACATCGGAACGCCATTTCACACGCGGATCCAATATGACCGCTGGGATGGGTTAGCGTCCACCAGCAGAGCGAGCTGGCGCGATCGCCGCGAGGTTGCTGGGGCCGGACTTCTCTTCGATCTCGGCTCGCATTTGTTCGACATCCATCGCCATGTGCTAGGCCCCCTCGATTCGGTCATCGGCTACACGCACACCGTGCCTCGCATGCTTGCCCACAAGGACAGTGGCGAATTGATGGAGATCGAGACCGACGACATCGTCAACGTATGGATCCAACATCAAAACGGTCTGCGCGGGCAATTTTTCATCAGTCGCGTCACACCGCCCTTTGCGGAACTCGGCTACCTCGAAGTCATCGGCAGCGAGGGCGCACTCAAGGCGGCGCTCAGCCGCGGCGGCGTCGATTTTCTGAAAGCTTCAAAGCCCGACTCACCAGAATGGATCAATCTGCCATTGCCGCCGGAAGCGTCTGACGGCAAAACCCACGCACTGGACATGATGATGCGCGGATTTGTCGATTCCTGCCTCGCCGGAAAAATCAATCTTGAGGTTGATGCGACCTTTGAGGACGGCTGCGCAGCGCAATTCGCAATGTCTGCATTGATGAAATCACAAACGAGCATGCGTTGGGAAAATATTCCATCATTCCGTCAACTCACCTAACAGGCCAACCTCTGTGAGTCTCTGAGCAGCTTGAAGGATAACTTCGAAATCTATCCCTGAAATTTCCGATATCGCCAACAAATCGTTAGAACCATCGGAATATCCCAACACCCACAACAAGGCCAGCTCATTGAAGGCGCCGGACTTGGCCCCTCCTGTTTTGTCGTACAAGCCGTATTTTCCCAGCATCGGCTCGGCCATCGGCTTGAGGTTCAGATGGCGCGCGTTCTGATCAACAACGAACATGACACGCTCAATTTTTTCGAGAGAATCCTGCAAGGCCTCCCCCGTGATAAACGACATGTCATCGGCGCTCGTATGATACTCAGGAAAAGTGCCATAACAGCTTCGGCTAATACATCCCACCTGGAGGTTTATCCCCGGTGATCCATACTGACGCTCGTCATAGCCATAGGGCATGAAATCACGAATGGTCGCGTCCGGACATAAACTCCGAAAGACCGATTCAACCGCGCGATCGATGAGTGAGTTTTGCTTTTTCGTGCGCTTGTAAGTCAGAGGCCCAGGGTCACCGACGCAGGCCAGCACCAATCCACAGGCGATTCGTGGTATCAATGACTCATTCGATGCTAACCACGCAATGGATCCGATCGTACCCGGAACAAACAGGAACCGATAGGAATAGCGCAAGGGTTGATCCAATAAGCGCGATGCAAACTCGGTGGCCACGACCATACCCGAGAGGTTGTCATTTGCCATCGAGGGGTGACAACAATGACACGAAATCAAAATTTCTTCATCGCTGATTCCAGGGATCAGCAACTCGCCATAGTTGAGCTCACCATCGAACAGCTCGGTATCGACAAAAACATCGTATTCGCCATCATGGAGTTGATCCAAAGCATTCTGCGTCAGACAAAATCCCCAATCTTCGTTGTAATAGCCCGTGCGGTACGGAATTGCATCAGGAATCTTGGGATTTGAATGCAAATGCGGCAGCAGCACCGGCAAGGACATCCGCTGTCGCACCGGCCTGCTGTAACTGACGAGATGGAGATTATGGTCATGAAAGTTGACCACATCATTTCCGTGTGAATCACGAATCCATGCCTCCCTCACCTTCCACTCTTGCGGCACCGACCAGTCGAACACCTTGGTACCACTGGGCACGGCTTTGATTTCGATTGGAATTTTTTCCGAAATCACGCGCAGCGATTCCCGCAATCCGTCACCTGTGATGCTACGGAAAAGCGGAAACAAACGCTCCGCAAGCGTATGCATGCGCTGTCCTGAATCTTTTTCCATGCACAAACCTCCACACGACCCACTCACTCAAACACCCTCACATTTGGTATCGGAACCACAAATCGACCACCCCATTCACGGATTCCCGACATTTCACTGCGCACCTCGTCACTGATATTCCAAGGAAGAATCATCACATAATCCGGACGAGTCTCGAATATTTTCGATGGCGGATGAATCGCCACATTGGCACCAGGAATATAGCGGTCCTGCTTGTGTGGGCTTTTGTCGACCACATAGTCGATCATGTCCGTTCCAAGTCCGCAGAAATTCATCAGCGTCACCCCCTTGGCAGCAGCACCGTAACAAACCACCGACTCGCCACGCTCATTGACATCAATCAGGAAGGTCAAAAGATCGCGTTTAGCCGCCTTCGACCTTTCTGCAAAAGCTCGGTAGGTGCCCATTTCAGCCAAACCAAAGCTGATTTCTCTCTCACGCAACTCTGCAACACGGCCGGTCGGACGATGCAACTCAGAATCATATCCTGCATGCTTTCCGATAATTCGAAGCGATCCACCATGTGTCGGTAGTTCCTCAACATCAAATATCTCAAGGCCATAGCGCGCAAAAATTTTATCCACGCTCAATAAGGATAAATACGAAAAATGCTCATGATAGATCGTATCGTACTGATTGCCATCAATCAGCCGCATCAGATGGGGAAATTCGAATGTAAAAATGCCACTAGGCTTGAGTGCGATCTTGACGCCCCTCACGAAGTCTTTGATGTCCGGCACATGGGCAAGGACATTGTTTCCGATCAGCAGGTCAGCGCCACGCCCGTCTGCATGTAGCATCCTCGCAGTTTGCGATCCAAAAAATCTGACCAAAGTTTCGATACCCTTCTCCTCGTTCGCATGCCGCGCAATATTCGCTGCAGGCTCAATGCCCAGAACCGGTATGCCTCGTGCGGAAAAATGCTGGAGCAAATAACCGTCATTGCTCGCAACTTCTACCACGAGGCTATTTTCGTCGAACCCAAATCGGTCGATCATCATCCACGCGTAGCGTCTAGCGTGTTCGACCCATCCGCTCGAAACACTGCTAAAATAGGCATAATCACTGAATATCGCCTCAGGGGTTTCGAAGTCCTCAAGCTGCGCCAGAAGGCATTTTTCACACACCCATACCTTGAGCGGATAGGCCTTCTCACCCTCGGACAAATTTTCCGCCTTAGGATAGGAGTTCGCCATCGGCGACATCCCCAAATCACACATCAAATGATTCAAAGGCTCTTCACAATACCTGCATGTTGCGGTTTTTGTCATATTTTTTTAATTTGCACGATTAAGCATGAGTCATGCTTCCGGACTTCCAGTAAAAACCATCGTCGATCTGACCGGTCCTGATCAAAAATTTCAGTTGTTGAAGACGAGTGTAGGCACGGTTCTCAAAATCCTCGCGCTTGAGATCGAGCTGCCTGAACAACTCATGAAACTGGCGAATGCCATCATCGAGACTCCATTGGCACCGGAACTCCGGTAGGTGCCTGGTAAGTTTGTCGAAAACCACGCGGTAGCTGCGTTTGTCATCCGAGCCATCACCATACTCAACCGCACATCCCTCAAAGCGTTGCGCGACTGCATCGGCTATTTCGCTGACCCTATGGTTCAGATCGTTGTTTCCGATGTTGATCACCTCGCCGTGAATTGCTTCTGACGGCGCGTTCAACGCGCATAGAATCGCTCTGCCGATATCGCTTGCATGAACCAAAGGCCGCCACGGGCTGCCGTCGCTGCTCATCCGAATGCATCCACTCGTCCATGCCAGCCCGCATAGGTTGTTAACCACCAAGTCAAACCTCTGACGCGGCGAAGCGCCGAATGCAGTGGAATTCCTAAAACACACTGGCGAAAAAGCGGGACCAGCCATGGCTATGATATCACGCTCACAAAGCGTCTTGCAATGCGCATAAGCTGTCTGCGGGTTTGGAGGAGTGAATTCATTTACCTCGTTGTCACCATCTACCGCGCCATATACCGAGCATGAGGACATGTAAATGAAGCGACCAATGCCCGCCCGCTTTGCCAACTCCGCAAGCCTCACAGAGCCATGGTGATTGATGTCACGCGTGATGCCAGGTGCCAAGTCGCCTGCAGGATCATTCGAAAGTTCCGCCATGTGTACCAACGCATCATGCCCTGCAAGATCACGCGATTCCAAGGAGCGGATGTCACGAGTGATCGTCTTCACCTGGTCGGTGCCAGATTCATATAACCAACCCGACCTGTAGAATCCGACATCCACGCCGGTGACTTCATGCCCCTGCTCCAACAACATCGGAACAAGCAATGATCCAAGGTATCCATCCGTACCGGTAACGAGTATTTTCATGATTGATAAAATTGGAAAAATTTCATGATGCCAAAGCCTTACGCGCAAGATGACGCCCTATAACCAAAGATGCCGTTGCTGCGGGTGATGGGGCGTTGATCACATTCAAATAGCCTGGCCCCTGATCGATCAGGAAATCATCGACAAGCCGACCGTCATTGAACACTGCCTGCGCTCGTACGCCAGCCACGCAGGGCATGAGGTCATCAGGACCGATCTCCGGAAGCATTTGTCGCAAGCTCTTGACGAAATATTTTTTCACCAGCGATCGACGCATCTCAGCGAGTCCGCTAGCAAGATGCTCGGAAGCCATTTTCCAAAATCCACCATACGCAAGCGTTTCTATCAGATCACCCGCCGCAAAATCGGTCTTTCGGTAGCCTTCGCGCTTGAATGCCAACACCGCATTAGGTCCGGCATGCACGCCGCCATCAATCATTTTGCTCAAATGCACGCCGAGAAACGGCAACTTTTCATCTGGCGAGGGGTATATCAGTCCCTTGACCATATGCGATTTGCTAGGGACAAGACTGAAATATTCACCACGAAACGGAATGATTCGCGCGCTTGGCGGACGACCATTCATCCGGCCAATCCTGTCGCTATGGAGTCCTGCGCAATTGATGATATGACGCGCAGGAAAAACATCGCGAGCAGTCTCGATGAAACGCATCCCGCCCGAGTCGAGTATGTTCAATACATTTTGATCAAAACAGATCTCACCGCCTGCAGTTTCAATGTCGTTGATAATGGCATTGCAAACATCCGGATAACTTGTGATTGCGGTCGAGCGCACATGCAGAGCCTCAAGACATGAAACATGAGGCTCAATTTCTCTGGCTTTTTCACCATTGATCCATTCAGCACCGATGCCATTACATGTGGCATTGTTAAAGAGCCTTCTCAGTCCCGATATTTCCTGATCGCTATTGGCAATGATCAGCTTTCCGCATGTTTTCATCGGAATGCCATGATCAATACAGTATTCCTTCATCGCTTCCGCGCCTTCCTTACAGAATGCTGCCTTAAGGCTGCCCGGCTTGTAATAGATGCCCGAATGTATCACACCCGAGTTTCTACCACTTTGATGCCTCGCAGATGTGGTCTCCTTCTCAATCACAACCACCCTAGCACCTGGAGATTGCATACACAACTCACGCGCGGACGCGAGCCCTACAATGCCTCCCCCAATGATTGCATGGTCGTATGGTTTCATCGCAAACCAGCCTTTCTCCGCCACGGCAAATCGCCCTTTGCAGCAAGCTCCTCAAGGACAATGCGATCCCGCAAAGTATCCATCGCATGCCAAAAACCATCATGTCGCCAAGCCATCAGTTCACCGGTAGAGGCCAATTGCTCAAGCGGATCACTTTCCCACACTGTATCGTCATCTTCAATGAGATCCAGCACCCCTGCTTCAAGCACGAAGAAGCCACCATTGATCCAAGCGCCATCTCCCTTTGGTTTTTCACGAAATGAGGATATGTCATCAGTCTCACCATCCAGCATGAATGCCCCAAAACGGCCCGGACTCTGCACTGCCGTCAATGTCGCGAGCTTTCCATGCTTCTTGTGAAAATCGACACATGCACCGATGTCCACGCTTCCAACGCCGTCACCATAGGTCATGCAAAAGGTCTCTCCATCAAGATATCGTGCCGCGCGCTTAAGTCTTCCACCAGTCATCGTAGAATCACCGGTTTCCACACAGGTCACACGCCAATCCTCACTTTCACGGCGATGGATCACACGCGTCATGCCACCAAGGTCATATGTCACATCGGCCTGATGCAGCACATAGTCATCAAAATACTTGCGAATCATTCCGCCCTTGTATCCACAGCAAATAATAAAGTCACGAATGCCATGAGACGCATAAATATTCATCACATGCCATAAAATCGGCTGACCACCGATCGTGATCATCGGCTTGGGACGAATGCTGCTTTCTTCGCTGATTCTTGTACCGAATCCACCCGCCAAAATGACCGCCTTCATTTATATTGTGAATATTAGTTGCTAAGCAATGACGCCATGTTTATGCGATGATGATTCGGCAAATGATCCCTCATCAGTCTCTTGCCGATATCCCACCACTCGCGCCGGCACACCTACTGCGATGGCATTTTCCGGCACATCATCGACGACGACGGCACCGGCTCCGATGACAGCGCCCGCGCCAATACGCACACCTTGCAGGACAGTTACTCCATGTCCTATCCACGCTCCTTCGCCGACGACAATGCTACCCTTGCTGGCAAGGGGCTGATCCATGATCGGCCTACCCAACATCATGCCATGATCATAGCTGTAAAAGGCACAATTCGGCGCAATCTCAACATGACCGCCAATCGATACATCGGAAATAAACGCATGGATTCTGCACCCGGGCTGAATATGTGTGCCTTGGCCTACATGGATATTTCCACCAAGCCCCGTTTCGAGACAACTATCTCCATAAAGGTGGACACGGTCCGCGAGCCTAACCGATCCCCCTGCCCTGTTTCTCGTGATCATCAAGTGATCACCGATATACACATGCTTTCCGGATGAGATCAGTGGATTTGCAACCACCGCAGTCGGAGCAACGAAGCCCTTTGAGCAGTAATTAGCAAAATGAGATCGATGATGAAATGGCAGCGTACCCAAGCAGGCAATCTTGGCAGCAAACCGCCCGCCAACACTCGGGCCCGATCGCTCCAATAAGAATAGGATCCACCTGCCGTGCATCCGCCTTGTGAAGCGAATCGATGTGTTTTTTATGCTCATTCTTGAATAGCCCGCCAAATGCTAAATCACTTTTTCGACACAACCCGGAGTCGGGTGAACAATTTGGAACTCTTGGTGATTGATCTGGGAATGTGAACACTGACGAGATCAATTCCTCCAACAAACCTATTTGCCAATGTTTTCACTATTACGCCCTTTTCGGCTGTGACATTTTTCCAAGTATCTTTTTTGCTAGCCCTCCATTCGATCAAAATAGCCACATCCTGGTCACTGGCTGAAGCTTTCGTTCTTCGGTATGAATATATCAAATACCGACTTTTTTTACCATCACCATCTGGGTCCGCATTCGTAACTCTCGATTTTGGTAGAAATGTGGATCCTGTTTTCTTAACTGGATTGGTACCCAACACATACTCTGTTCCATTCACAATGGAATCCTTGTCGGGGTTTGCTTCCAAGCTGCCACTCGCTCCAAATGTTGCCATCCACTGGTCAAATTTGAAAATCTTCTTGATCACATTGATAGATACTTTAGCTGGTTGCGACTGCTTCGTTCCATCCGTCACGACAAATTCAAACTGATCCGCACCGCTGAATCCAGCATTCGGAGTATAAACAAGATTCGGCGCATTTCCTGTGAGCAGACCATATAGTGGCGCTGAGATCACTTGGAATCCCGGTTGTTTGCCCTCGACTCCGCTTGTGCCCTTCAAGGCGATCGGCAAAGAACCGTTTTGAACTAACTCGACGGTTTGCGGCTGCGCACTTGGATTTACATCCGTTTCTGGCACGGCAACAATTCTCACATTGTCCAAAAGAAGATCCGTATCGGTGGTAGAAGTCTGCGCATAGCTACCCGATTGATCCACAAATGTGAGAAGTACATTAGGGCCATCGGCCACAAACTCATAAAGTTTCGGCAACCAAGAACTAAATGTCCCTTCGGATTGAATGATCTCCGTACGATTGATCAAAGGCAGTGAAGAACGGCCATAAAGGCTCACAGCAAGAGCTTGTTGGCGTCCAGTCGCTTCCGATACCACGCCCATGTCATACATGAGCTGGTATTTTTTACCCGCTACCGTTGCAAACCTTTGCGAAACGCTTCCACCAAAATCATTGTTCCCAGCACTGAAAACCAGCATACGATTACCCTCACTCGGCGAATAGGACGGGATGACACCTTGCGCGCTCCTGATGTAACCGGTTGGCAAAGACCCATTTTTACCTCCGGCTCTCCAACCATCAACAGTCCCGAAATCCGCAACATCACCAAGCTCAAAACCGCCATTTGCCATGGGCCCCGCACTCTTCACATCAATACTTACTAGCGCTGGCAACGATTCGGAAAATCCATCGCTTGCGGCAAAGGAAAATGAATCCGAGCCAAAATATCCCGCAGTAGGGGTGTAGACAATGTTGGGGGGCGCGCCACCAATAGTCCCGTGCGAAGGACCTGATACAATGCGATAAGTCAAAACATTGCCAGGATCTTGATCTTGAGCGATCAGAGTCATAGGCACAAAGTCATCTTGCGTTACCGACACAACCTGTGGATTTGCAGTTGGAGGATTACTGCCAGATTTTTGTATCGTCACTGAAACTAAATCGATCAACAGATCCGAGTTATAGCTTTGGTTAAGCGGGAATATTTCCGATTGGTCGGACAAATTGAGTCGTGTTAGTGTCCCTGCCGCTACAAATGATGCGTTGAAGTCCATCCATGTCGTGCCATTACCAGGCGAGACGATGGTTTCGACGCGCGATAGAATCGATGATCCACCACCGTCCGTAACGTCAACCTGAAGCCCTTGCCTGCGTCCAGCTGCCTCGGTCACAATGCCGATCTTGAGTTTCACCAAATAAGTGGTTCCGGGAACTGTGGTAAATGCCTGAGAAATGGCACCGCCGTAGTCGTTATTGCCTGCACTAAAAAGCGCCATGCGAAGGCCTTCCTGAGGAACATATGAGGGCTTGAATCCAGGCTCGGTTGTTGTGAACCCGACCGGTTGAGCGCCAACATTTCCAAAAACTTCCCAACTGCTGAGCGTGCCAAAGTCTATGGGAGACCCCGACTCAAATCCGCCATTCGCGATTATGTTGTAAGGATCGCTCACACTAGGTTCAACAGAAAGCGGACTCGCGACATAACTTGCCACCAAGCTTCTTTGCTTATGCATCCGCAATGAGAGCGTCCGCGATGTTGAAATAACTGTGCCATTTTCCTTCCAGGAGGAAAAACGGTAAGCACCGACCAGTTCTGTTGCGGTCAAGTCGACACGGTCATCATCGGCAAATGATCTCGAAACACCGGTAGCCAGCGATGAAGAACCAGAAAGGTAGGAATTCACCGGAATATTCAAGAAAGATGGACCATCAACATTGACAGTAATATTCCAATTAATAGCCGTTATTACACGGACGTCGTCGAGCATCAACTCAGCGCCGGGTACTGCAGCCGAAGCATCTTCAAAACTAATCGTCGTGAGTGCTGAATTGGCAGTGAATTCAATCGATTTTTTTGACCATTTTGGATCTCCTCCATTGATCGACTGCAAGTTCTCAAGCTTGTTAATAATTTCACCCGTACCGGAAATCCGAATCCGCATGCTTCTCTGCAATGCACTTGCTGCGCGCGCACCGAGATCGAATTCCGCACGATACGATTTTCCTGGGGTTGTCGCAAACGATTGGAGCATGCTGCCGTTGCCGGTATTTCCCCCCGAGTTGAAACGCGCCCATTTAAGGCCATTCGTCGCGGCCAACACTGATTGGTCGACCACCGCGACATCACCACTGGTAACCCACGACTGACCATTATTTTCAAAACTTCCATCAACCAACAACGGTGTTGCAAACGTGCGTTGAGAGCCTATCGCAATCGTATTTCCTTCTTGCCGACGATCGCGTACCCCTGAAACCCCTAGAACATGAACCGCACCCGCGATTCGAGGCGTAGTTGTTAGCCGTACTGAACGCTTCGTCACAGAATCAAGCGTCGCTTGCAGAACCGCTACACCGTCACTGATGCTGAAATTTGCTGGCACGGCATCCTCATCACGTATTGGTTTGCTAAAAATCACATTGATGTGTGTAAGATCTTCACGCGCATCAATCTCCGCAATAGCTGGCGCTGCTTTGCTGCCTTGCGGATCGATTTCTTTGGAAATTGCCGCGAGCCATTTGGCTGCAATTTTTTCATAGCCACTTAAATTCGGATGCACTCCATCAGCGATCAAGTCCTGCGCGCCAATTACGCCGCCCGGCAAATCACTGTTTCGCATGTCCAGAAATGACACATTCCTTCCTTTAGCAGCCAATTCTGAAACCAAACCTGGAATCTGCTGATTGTAGGAAACTTGAACAGCGTCGAGAGCATCTGTTCTGGGAATCAGATTCGATACGATGATCTTTGTGTTAGGCCTTTCGTAACTAATATCTTCAACCAATGCCTTAAGCCGTTCAAAAGAGATCGAAGCCGGGCTACCGGTCCATATATCCACGGTACCAGCTAAGACCAACACAATATCAGCCTGCCCCGCCTGCTTGAGCCAAACGCCAATTCCATCACGCAGCATACTGATAGAATAGCCAGGATGTCCCTCGTGGTCCTTGTCAGAAACTGCAGGGTCGTTATCGGTCTGTGTACCAACGAAGTCGCTTATAAAACCGGCATTGCCAAGAAGGTTGCGCAACGGCGCGCGGTATCCTCCTTGCACGTCGATGCAACATCCTTGCGTGAGAGAGTCCCCCACAGGCAAGAAGCGCAACGCATTCCATTCATTCACAGACTGACCAACAAGATTCCCCTCCAATAAGAAGGCGAATGACATCAACAATGCACAACATCTTTTTTTCATATGATTATGTTAAAATAATAAGCGCTAAAATGTTCACAACTGTACACATACTGAATTCGTCCGACCGTTAAAGGAATGACGCGATCGAGCGTGTGCGATCCTGCGTAAAAAATGATTTTACCTACGTACAAATCCGATCAATGGACGCAGCTGAAACGCCAAATTTCTACTTCGATTTATTGAAGTCTCTTCCGTCGGATGGTAGATCGTGTCGAAGAATTCGACCTGGGGGAGAAGCACTTCGCGCATCCCACCCACCACATCAATTTCCTCTTTCAAGAAGTACTCTTTCAATTGCGACTCAACATTGTCGGCCATACCCGTATCGTACTCCTTGCGATGAATCATGTTCGGAAATCCCGCCATCACCCGCACACGATTAGCTTTGGCCCAACGCCGAAATTCAGAGATTAATTCAAAGCCTTCGGCATCAGGTGAGATACCCTTTTCAAGAACTTCACAGACACGCTGGTCACGATCGACAGCTTCTGCCGGACGCCTCGCGGCAAGATGGCCGGTCATATCTCCATGATCGTCCAGCGAAAGCGCATCATAGGGATTGTATTCAGATGCCGGCATGATTTGTTCGGGAAACCGTTTGCCTCTTATACCCCTTCCGATTCGTTCCAACGGAGTCATCAATGCGATCTCAATCTGATCGTTGAGCGGAAGAGCACGGTAGTACTCAACATCGCGTGAAAGCATGAAATCGAGGTAAGTAATCGCCGCCCACTCACGACGATTTTTTTCACCAAAACTCAACAACTCATATTCGGGAAAAAGCATGACCGTATCCCCAGGTCTCAGCATTTTTTTCCCTTCGCGCAAAATGCAAGCCATACCAAGACCTGCATGAAGTCCGCCATTGATGACCGGCACACCAAGTTCAGATTCGAGTACGGACGCCTTGATTCCGAAAAGCGTCGACGATCCGCCAAGCAGGACTAACTTTGGCGCCGTGATCGATTGCGCAGCTCTTTGTTTCCTCTCTATGATCTCGTGAACCCATGCCGACGACGCGGTAGGCACACCGAGCTGAATTCTTACCGCCGACATGAATATCAAAAGCCCGGCGACGAGACCAAACGGAATCGCGCATAGAAATTTTTTCGGGCATTCCATGCCAGATCAAAAATTGAAGTAAATGAATGGACTCGGTACCGCCGAGAACCTTGAGTAAAGGAAACCGGTCAGTAGAATTCCGGCTACCAAACCGTGCCCTATACCAAGTCGTCTCATCGCGGGCAAATGAATCTCTATTTGATCCTTGCACGAGTGCTGATTGAAAAATAACTGCCTACAGTTTGGTAATGCTACAACTATAACAATAAGTGCAGCCAGATGCATCGAAAGCCAAAACCACCCCACAGCAGGATTTGGCATTTCAACTCCCCTGATGAATTGAGCCATAAGCGGAATTTTAGACGCCATATCAGCCCATCGCTGCGGAATGGCAAAGCCGTCAAGACCCAACATGGCTTGTAACATGCGAAGTGCGGAGGCTAAATCCGGCGATCGGAAAAACACCCACGCAATCATCACAGCAGCCATCGTAAGGAACCACGCGAATGCTGACCAAAACAACCCGCCCGGCCTCCACCCCAACCACTGCATCACCTTCATCCACGAAAGATGCGTGACCAGATAAAATCCGTGAAGAGCGCCCCAGGCCACAAATGTCCAACCCGCACCGTGCCAAAGACCACTGATGAGAAAAACCAATACGATATTCCGAACATGAATCCGAAAGCCTCCACGGTTTCCACCCAAAGGAATGTAGAGATAATCTCGAAAGAATCGAGTAAGGCTCATGTGCCAGCGCTTCCAGAAGTCACTGATACTTAATGCTTTGTATGGAGAGTCAAAATTGACCGGAAACCGTATGGCAAACATGATCGCCAAACCAATCGCCATATCGGAATAACCCGAAAAATCAAAATAGATCTGAAGTCCGTATGCAATCGATCCGATCCACGCACTGAACCATGTCAGTCCGTCACCCTTGGCAACATTATTGAATATCCAATCGGCATGTACACCGACAGGATCGGCCAAGAGGGTTTTCTTGTATAGTCCTACGAGGAAAATTGCTGTGCCTGTAGCCAGACATGCCCAATCTGGCCTCAAATCACGACCAGCATATTGTGGTACGATTTCGGAATGACGCACGACCGGTCCGGCAATCAGGTGTGGAAAGAACACCACAAACAAACAGTAATCAACAAAACCACAGCGCAAGCCGGGGTTTTTCGCCACATCGATGACATAACCAATTTGTGTAAATGTATAAAAAGAAATCGCAAGCGGCAAAACGATAGGAGCTATCTCAAAGGAGACACCGAACAAGCTTCCAAGGCTTTCCTTGAACATGTTCGAATACTTGAAGTGAAACAGCAAAAGCAGGTTAGCGCAGATTCCCGCTATCGCTACTGGCCAATGCCGATTGCTTCCGGATTTCCGTCCAATCCACTCAGCAAGCAAGTAGTTGAATCCCATCGAAACAACAAGCAGCGCTGCACATTTGAAAGAAAACCATGAGTAAAAAACCATCGATGCCACCACCAGCAATAGCTTTCTCGAAAATTGGCAACGGGACGGTATCAAATGAAATGCCACCACCGTCAACGGCAGAAAATACAAAAGAAAGTCCCAAGAAGTAAAAGGCATGTGTGTGAAATGGGCAAGAAATCAGATGCCTTGGTTTACAGTGTTACTTGAAGTTGTCGGCAAATCTGATCGTGTCCTTATAGACTCAAATGCCATGATCAATCGCTTCTTGTGGCAGCGCATTTTTGCGAGGATCGGGTTAACACGCTCGATCAGGCCAAAGCGTACAGAATGACTTCGAAAGATCGTCCATGTCATGCTCTCCTCGACATTGGAAAGCGCAGATTTGTAACCCGAGCAGCCAGCCATGAAGTCGTACATTTTCAACCCCCGATCCGCCAGCGCTTGCATCGCAAGTACATGGCACACAAGGCCCGGCATGGAGTTTTTCTCGACCATTTCATAATCAAATCCGCATTGATAAAGGTAGAACCTTTCCTTGTCAGTAAATCCGTACAGATAACCTAGAGCCGCGTCTCCAACATTGACACGCATCACAATCGCGCGTCCATTTCCATGGTTGCGAGCAATCATCATGCGATGAAATCGAACGAAATTCGGATTACTGAAACACCCAGGCTCACCTTTAGCAATCCAGCGTTTCTGGTGAAGCATTTCGAGCGAATCCAACCACTCAAGTCCTTGTACGACAGTGCTCGCTGTTTCAATGCGCAACTCACCCAAGGCCGAATACTCACGCTTGGCCCGACGAATCTTAGAACGGGTTTTACCATCCAACAGCGTTACAGGATCTCCTCCGACGCGACGCACCTCTTCAAGATCCATCGCATGCGACTTCATGGTCATGTCATATCGCTGCATCCCATATTTGATGGGATTAATCGCATCAGACAACCATTCACCACGACTCGTGCCAGGAACACTCAACTCACATACACGACGGACTTGCTTCAACCATTGATTGATCATTGCAGACCTGATCTCATCCTCAGAAGAGGCCTCCAACAGGAAATCATTGTGCTCAATAACCATGTCGAGTTCTCTCACACCGGTCTCATGCAAGTACTCGGTAGCACAATATGGGATGTTGCACATTTTCTTGGATTCACCGCCCGCGAGAATGCCAAGACCCACGATCCGTCCATCCCTCTTCGCGCTCATCAATCGCAAAGGCCATCCCTGTGGTAAATTCGCCAACCACACACCTATCCATGACCATGAAACAAAAAATCCCGCTCGCGAACGGCACTCGAGATCATGCCACATGTTTTCCAATTCCGCGATCTCAGGAAGCCCGCCAATCTTCACTACGATACTCATTTTGTATGAAATTAATTCAAAATAGCGATTTCACCCTCTACCTGTTGCCATGAGTGATCGACCAATACCATATCGCGCCAACCTTCATGACGCAGCTTGCCCGATCCATAAAAATCACCGTCGATCACATCAATTGACGCAGCATCATCGATATAATCTTCCATCACGCCATTGCTACCCACATATGTATTGATGTGATAATTACCCTCCATCAATGGCCATTTAGGAATGATGAAATCAACCCTGCCATAGCCAGAAACAATCAGCTTTCGGCTGTCAACAAGCGCAGTTGAGAGCGCGATGTAGGATCTTGCTTCTTTATGGATCTCAATGCAAAAAATACAGTTTTCAACCGTCATGCCGTCACGTGTGAAATACTCAACAGAGAGGCAAACTTCGGATCCGGAGATTGCTTCACGCATGACACTTCCATCCGCATCGCGCATGGCGACACCAATGACTTTCACCCGACCTTTACCAGCACGATCCTCGCGTTCTTTGAGCGCGACCTTAACCAAAGTTGCGCCGTGAGTCATGTAGGTGCCAATCACTTCATCGGTCGGACCATCGGAAATGATTTGGCCTTGGTCCATAAGTACGCAACGAGTGCAAAGATTCTGAATGAGAGGCAGTTGGTGGCTTACCAAAAGCACCGTCCGCCCTTCGCGAGATGATGCATCTTCCATCTTGCCGACACATTTTTTCTGAAACTCTGCGTCGCCCACTGCAAGGACTTCATCAACGATGAGTATCTCGGGTTCAAGATGCGCAGCCACCGCAAATGCTAATCTGACATACATGCCGCTGCTATACCTTTTCACCGGTGTATCAAGAAACTTCTCGACCTCCGAGAAATCAACAATTTCATCAAAGCGACTTTTAATTTCCCGTCGACTCATGCCAAGAATTGCACCATTGAGAAAAATGTTTTCCCTACCGGTAAGTTCGGGATGAAATCCCGTTCCAACTTCAAGTAAGCTCGCCACCCTCCCTCGCAATCGGATACTGCCACTTGTGGGCTCGGTGATCCGGCTCAGCAACTTCAGCAATGTCGACTTCCCTGCCCCGTTCCGGCCGATGATCCCAACCATTCCGCCACGCTCGACCTCGAGGTTCAGGTCCTTCAAGGCCCAAAACATCGATTTGTTTGCTCCCCGTTCACCAAACACTCCGCGCAAGATTCCCATAGGCTTGCGCACCGCATTTTCGAGCAAATGTCGCAAACCATCCGATTTGTCACCAAGCCAGTCGAGAGTATAGGCTTTTGATAAATTGCTTACGGAAATGATGGAATCACTCATGCGACACTTTGTTCGGTGCAATTAATTTCAATGCCCTCAGGCTTTGATAACCCGGCAGCCGTTAAGCTCAACTCCTGCCATCGCATTGCGTGTATCAACAACGCACTGCGCCCAATCGGCCAGCTCCTGGAAGTCGATACAATCATGCGCAGTCGCAATGACAACCACATCGAATGCGCTCACCACCACCTCTTTCCATTGAACGGATTTTTCTCCGGCCCATTGAGCATGCTCACGCGTCATGCCAATCACCGGTATGTAAGGATCATAGTATGAAACTCGCGCACCATTGGCCTTGAGTTGATCCATGATTCGATAACTGGGCGACTCCCGCTCATCATCGACATTCGGTTTGTACGCAAGACCAACGACCAACACGCTAGAATCCTTGATTGGGCGATGAATCTCATTGAGCGCTTCTGCGACTTTTCTCACCACATGGATCGGCATGGCTGTGTTGATCTCTCCCGCGAGCTCAATGAACCTTGTAGAACTGCCAAATTCGTGCGCTTTCCATGTGAGATAAAAGGGATCAATCGGAATGCAATGCCCACCCAAACCGGGCCCGGGATAAAATGGCATAAAACCAAAAGGCTTCGTTCTTGCTGCATCGATTACTTCCCAGATATCAATGCCCATTGCCTCGTAAACGATCTTGAGTTCGTTCACCAACGCGATGTTAACGCTGCGAAATATGTTCTCCAGAAGCTTCGCAGCCTCTGCTACTCGGCACGATGAAACGGGGATAACATCCGAAACAGCCTTGCGATATAGAGCGATGGCTTTATCGAGACAACCATCAGTGTAACCTCCTACCAGTTTCGGAACATTACCAACAGAACTGGTAAGATTACCGGGATCTTCACGCTCCGGAGAGTAGGCCAGATGGAAATCATCTCCCGCACACATGTTCGATCCGGATTCCAAAACCTCTCGCAACAGCTCATCGGTTGTCCCCGGAAATGTCGTTGACTCGAGAACCACCAAACTTCCCTCACGCAAATGCGGCGCAATCGACCTGCCGGTTTCGAGTACATAGGAAATGTCTGGATCGCGGTTGCGGCCCAGCGGCGTCGGCACGCACATGATCACCGCATCAGTATCAGAAACTTGAGAGAATTCACTTGATGCACCAAACAATCCTTTTTTCAGTAAATTTGAGATTCTTTTTGAGTCAATGTGACTGATGTGACTTCGGCCCGAGTTGAGCCCGTCGACCTTCCGGGCATCAATGTCGATGCCTGTGACCTTCACGCCCGACTCGGCAAACCGAAGCGCAAGAGGTAGGCCAACATAGCCCATGCCAACTACAGCTACTTCGTCAATTTTTATCGGAACTACTGCTTTTCGAACCTGCGTCTCTGCTTCGGTGATGTCCATGGTTGATTGCATTCGATATCTGTTCATTTTTTAGTTGATGATGTCCCCTCTTTGGTCCGATCAGATGATGTCGGCAAAAGTTTTCTCAGTTTTCCTGAAGTAATATAATCCGCTCACGATCAATGCGGTGATGGACAAAATAGTAAATATAAGCTGCATGCCACCTAGGCTGCTCTCTCCCAATAAGGCATAGCGAAAACCATCGATCACTCCGGCCATAGGGTTGATAGAGTGAAGTAATTTCCATTTTTCAGGAACTTGTGTGCTGCTAAATCCCACAGGTGATATGTACAAACCGAACTGAACGATGAACGGTATCACATAACGAAAGTCGCGGTATCTCACCATCAATGCCGAAACCCAGACGCCAGCGCCAAACGCGGCACCGAAAGCCAAAATCACAAAAAACGGAAGAGTGAAAATCCTCAGGTCCGGAGTATGACCATAATATATAAGCAATAATGCCATTAAAACCGCACTGATTAAGAAATCAACAAAACTGGTCACCACGCTGCTAATGGGAACCACAAGCCTTGGAAAATAAACCTTCGTGATCATGCCCTGATTCGAAACAAGGCTATTGCCGCTTTCGGCAAATGCGTTGGCGAAAAATTGCCACGGCAACATTCCACACAAAACCATCAGCGGATATGGAACAGCACCAGATGACATCCCTGCAAATTCGCCAAACACAATGGTCAGCACGATCATTGTCAGCACCGGACGGATCACCGCCCATGACACACCTATGACCGTTTGCTTGTAACGCACCAGGATGTCCCGCCACGCAAGGAAATAGAGAAGCTCCCGGTAGCGCCACAGGTCATGCCAGTACTGGCCGCCGCTTTTCCCGGCTTCAATCGTGATTGAACTCATCTTTTGTCGGTCGGTTTTTCAAAATCACCTCATCGGTCTTAACCTTTGGAGAGCTTCGTCTTGCAATGAAGTTCGCAATGTTTGAAGACGCTCGCCCTATCCTTCCACGAAATCTATCCAACCGGTGTGGGCTCGATAACAGTTCTTCGTTTTGAATCTCACTCGCATTGCTGCGCAGGCGTTTTGACATGTTTCGCCGCATTGCGGCATCACGGATCAAGCCAGATTCTAGCGCCCCGGTGAGTGCCACTCGCTGGACTCGTGCATGTTGAAGAGGATTTTTTCCACACTCGACTCCGATTCCCTTAGTTTCATTCGATTTGATGACCAATGGCGATGTGATCAAGCCCCAAACGCCCCCTACCGAAGCCAATTTTAGCGCTAGATCGTGATCTTCCAATAAGTTGATTCGCGAGCTGTATCCACCCACCTTCACAAAAGCATCACGCCTTATTGCCGCGACTTGGTTGAACAACAGGAATCGACTCGCAAGAACCTCTCCCGGATTCAGCCAAACAGATTCCTCATGCTGACTTTTTACACCTGCAATTCCAAATGCGTCAGTATTTCTTACATTAGCTTGATCGAGGATCTCCGCGTTACAAACGCAGCATGTCATCGACTTACCATAAGACTCCATCAATGCAACCTGACGTAGAATTTTATCAGGTTTCCAAACATCATCAGAGTCCAAAAATGCAAAAATATCGCCACGTGCATGGCGTGCGCCGTTGTTCCTTGCCAAAGATGGGCCGGAATTTTTTTGTGACAAAATAGTTATTTTCGACGAAAAAGTTAGGAGCTGCTCTGCGGTGTCGTCGGTTGAACCATCATCAACCACTATGACTTCGATCGAAGCGTATGTTTGGTTAAGGGCGCTACGGACGGCATCAAGCACCGTGGAGACGCGGTTGTAGGTTGGAATAATGACTGAAACCTTCGTCACAAACTTTTGATGATATGAAAATATTATTACAATTACTGTGCGGAATCATCTATCGATATCCGTCGCACAATCTTCGCCGGCACCCCGCAAACCACACAACCGGCTGGCACGCTCTTGGTCACAACCGCATTAGCACCAACCACCGAACGACGACCAATGCTTACACCTTTCAGGACAACGCATCCCTCACCAAGCCAAACGCCATCCTCAATGATCACTGGTGATGAAACCAATTCGCGACACAAGCGTGGCGGCAGTTCCCTGTGATCGAACACATGATCGTGGTCTGAAATGTAAACTTTTCCTGCGATCAACACATCCTTGCCAATGATCACCTGATTGGCAGCACCACAATGAAAGTCGAAATGAATGCTCGTTCCATCGCCGATCTCGATAACGCCAGCATCGCTCACGACTTCAATCCTCGATCCTTTTCTGATGCTCACACCCTTGCCAATTCTCACACGGCTGCTGTTTGTCAGCAAAGCGGGCGACGAGATTCTTGATCGAAATCCAAATCTACCGAACCTCCACGACCACCTAGCATAATTTACTAACGCGCCAATACCACGCCGCAATCTTTTGCATGGAATACTCATGTCATGATCGGCATCGCGGCCATGCGCCGCTCGAATGTCTTTTCCTCAAGTCCAATGAATCCGCTCATTCCACCAATCAACACCCAATAAAACACATGCATCTGATCGAAATACGAAATCGAAAGAAATGTCACCGTGTGTGCCGCTAAGGCGGATGCCAGACACCAAAGCCTGAATTCCTCGCCGTTACCGCGACGCCAAGCATAATGACCACGCATGATTTCATGACCCAGCAATCGAAATGAACGCCACTGAATCGCAATCAAAGCACCTGTCAAAGCTAGGCCGCCGGTGATTCCAAGCTGAATGTAATAATTCGTGATGTCACAATGATTCGGATCGTTCGCAAGACCATAGGGCATCCAGTGACGAGTAAAGTCAGTGCCAAATGCCCACCATTCATCGAGATGCTGCACGGCCATGTCGATCAGATAAGCCCGATGCCATCCAGTACTTCCGCCGACAAAATCCATCAATGCCATCAAGTACCACACCGGGCGATTCTTGATGAAGTGCATGAGCACCAATGCCACTACCATCCATACAAGAATCACGCCGGCTCGTGACTTCCATTTCCATCCGCACATGACCGCTATCGCAACCATCGCTGTGGCAATCGGGCCACTCGATGATGTCGAAAAAATCGTCATCAATGCCGTGATCATCGCTACCAGGGCGAGGCCTTTTTTCTCACGCCAAATCGACACAAGAAATGGCAGTGCGGTTGCGGCCACGGTCCCGGCAAGAATCGGAGTTCCGAACGAACCCTGCGCACGAATGCGCCCGTCACGCACGATTGTCATGAGTGATTGCCCCCCGAGAATCCGATACGGGTTGCTCCCGGTAATTCTCTCATAAAACATCATGAGGCCGAAAGGAATCAGCACGACCGCAAGGCCGATCGCAAATCGCCCCAGCGACTCCCTTTCCGCCAGATAGGCGCGAGCAAATAGATAAGTACCGGCCACATCCAACGAGATCCTCAAACGCGTGATAAAGGCATCGCCGCCATTCCACGGATAAGCAAATCCGCTCAACATCACGATCATGACAAAAAGCCCGACCAATCGGTCAATCGGGTGCGAGGCATCAATCTTCAGAAACCCTCCCGACCACGCCCTCAAGAATCCGGCGATGATCACAATCCGCACAACCGTGAACGACCCTGCAAACGGCACATACGGCGTATGACATGCCGCGATGAGCAACGGCAGAAACGCCCATCGATAAGGCAAACAGAACTGCATGCCTGCAAGAAGCAGGCTGAATATGAGCATGGTTGCGTTCAATCGCAGTGCTTTCTCTTGCTATCTCGATTATGAACCAGGATTACTCGGTCTTCAGGCCCGTTGGCCTACTTGGCTTCACGGCTGGAATTTTCACAAAATTATCCTGACCACACCAACCATCTAGTCCAGTGTCGTAATCCATCTGCCACCATGTGATGTTGTTGGCATCCTTGCTGATCGGCCCGCCAACGATCGTTCCCTTCGCAAGAGCCACTTGCGTGCCGAGCAAAGTTCCGGTCAGTGCACCGCTTGATCTTACATTGGTGTTGCTTGCAAGTTCGACGCGGTCCCCGATGGCAAAGGTCACTACCGGCGGCGGTGGAGGCGGTGGCGATGTGATTTTCACAAAGTTATCCTGGCCGCTCCAACCATCAACGCCCGTGTCGTAATCGATCTGCCACCATGTGATGTTATTGGCATCCTTGCCGATCGGTCCGCCAATGATCGTACCTTTCGCCAAAGCCGGCTGCACACCAAGCAAGGTTCCGGTTAGCGCTGCAGTCGCGCGAACATTGGTATTGGCTGAAACCTCGATCCTGTCGCCAATCGCAAAAGTCACTGTTGGCGGTGGCGGAGTGATCACGGTGCCCGGCGTATAGGTTTTGAAAGTGTTGTAAAATTGTTTGTGAAACGCCGGAGTCGGATTGTAGTTGAACTCACCTTGATAAGTCGACCCCTGCTCGTAGTTGAGGTGTCGCTCTTGATAAAGATACATTTGCTCCCACTTGCTCAACGAGCGAATGCCCATGACCCTCGCAGCCATTGCAGGAGCGGTTAATTGACCACCACAGATATCGCGATAATAGGCGTTCCAATTATTTGCATCACGAGTTGGGTTGTCGGTGTGGGTTTCACCCCATTCCGGCATGCCAATGCTCGCGCTGGTGTATGGCAAACGCGGCCTTCCATCCGCCGTGTAATGTACCCGGTCCACATCAGCCTGTGTTACAAAAAATGTTTGGCAGTATTCCGAAAAACCAAGCTGTGTTCCATCGAGCCTTGCTTTGAGTGAAGCATCATCAAGCGCTGTCGCAGCGACCATCAACGGCGCCAAGCGCCCAATGTTGTGCCCTCCGGTGTCATACCATCGACCGCCTGCCGCACGAATACCCGCAATGTCGATTCCATACTGCACATAGTTGATGAGCAGCTTTCGCTTCACATCATCACTATAATTCATGTTCAACATCAGCGCGACATCACCGGTCTTGATCGCCATGTCCTTGCCATAGCCATTTGCTGCCTGATACGGCGCATGAAGGTATCGACCGGTCCATGTAAGATCCTTCTCAAACCAAAGTTTTTCAAAATCCGCCTCATAGTTTGCCCAATTAGGAATCGTCGTGAACCCCGTGGTCGGAAGTTTCTGCAATTTGGCAAAGTTGAGTGACGACGCATTCCACGGGCTCGTCTTGATTGATGATCCGATATACGCAGGCCTAAAGCTTCCCGTTGCCGGTGGCGATGAAACACAGGTCAACACCGCAAACATCTGCGTGAGACCCCATTGCTGGTAATTAACTGCTGAAATACTCGATATCAGCGAGCTATTTGCAGCCACGGTGAGAGGAAGTTTGATGCCAACATTCAGCGTGTTGTCGTATGGATTGTATGTGGCGATGTATCGATCGTCGAAGGCTTGACGGCTGCCGAGCGTAGGATTGAGCATCGAACCGTTACGACCAACGCTCGGCTTCGGCGTGATTGCCGTAATGACCACCGGCCCGACCACCCACGGATCGCCATTGGCATAAACACCGGTGACCCTGTCGCGGTCAAATGTCCAAGTGATTCCATGCCGGCTTACCGATGTGGCAGCCTGCGCATAAGCACCAAGCGCGATGGCCACCAGCGTGGCATGGATATAACGGCTGATCTTTTTCATAATGTTTCGTTTCATTTTCCTCCCCTCCTCAAGCATTGCAAATCACGCGTCTGGGGGTGGTCGTGAAGTGATGACTCGCCCACTTTTCGGCTCCAAAACACCACCTCAGCACCAATCGCCACTTTTCAATGACGCCATTGAGGCGCTCTCGATTTACACCGCCACAGAAACCGCGCGCCACCGATGCGGCAGTCAATCTTATCAACGCAGATCCAGCCATGAGACAGCGACAACAGAATGCCGCAACAGGCCCATGATGAATGCGCATGAATACATCTACGGCTTCACGTATCATCACCTGCGAAAAACCACTACCCCGATTTGCGGAACTCACGCCCCCATGGTGAACCACTTCGGCCATCGGCACATGATACACCTCATGGCCCGACCCACGCACACGCTGGCAGAGATCGACATCCTCGCCATACATGAAATAGCGAGGATTGAATCCGCCAATTTTTTTGAACAATGAAGTGCGCACCATCATGCATGCACCGGATACGGCGTTCACCGTAAATGGCGATCTCCTGCGCGATCGTCCCGATAGTTTCCATGCAAGCATTCTGATGAAGGCGCAGTCAAACACGGTGTTGAAAATCCCCGGCAGAGGATGTGTGCTGGAGGATTGAAATGTTCCATCCGAATCAATCAGCCTTGCTCCGACGAGCCCGATTTTCGACTGCGATTTCAACGCTGCCATCATCGCACCAACCGCTCCTGGTTTTAACTCAGTGTCGGGATTGAGGATCAATAGAAACTCTCCTCGCGCTGACCGAGCTCCAAGGTTGCAACAGCGTCCATAGCCAATGTTATCCGGACTTTGGATGAAATGGACTTCCGGAAATTTATCCTGCACCAAAGCCTCCGACCCGTCAAATGAAGCTCCATCGACGACGACGACCTCGGCATCGTGACTCAATCGCTGTTGGCGTATCGACTCAAGGCACTTGGCGAGATAATCACGCGAATTCCAGTTGATGATGACGATCGTGAGATTCATCGAAACAATTTTTCTAGCGTTTTCCATTCACTGATTTTCCCCACAGGTTGCGATCAGCGACTTGGGAAAAAACAGAATTCTTTCTCTCAAAATTTTCGCTTCGGGAAATAGCTCAGCCATCATCGGTGCACTAAGCAAACGCGCGCTCTCGGCAGTAGCCACCGCCGCATCAACGCTCCTCCTCCCGCGCCAGTAACCGAGGTCAAAATGCCTCAATAGCCATACTCGAGAAGCAAAAGGCAACCAATGGAAAAATGGCGTGACACAGTGAGGCTCGATCGGAAACCAAAAGTTTGGCGTTTGCACGAAATAGGCCTTGGCCACTCGCCTCACCTCGTTGGCAAAATTCCGCATCCGCTTCCAATCACCCACATGTTCAATGACTGAATTCGAAAACGCGATGTCAAATGAACCATCCTCATACTGCGACAAATCACATCCATCAGAATCCTCAAAAGTCATCCGACCTTCGCTTCGTGGCTTTTCCACCCCAGGCAAATTGACGACCAAAACATTGGCATTGTATTCATCCAACACCGGACGGATCGCTGTTTTCCAAAATCGGCTGGTACCTCCGATGTCGATGATGTCAGCCCGCCCGTTCTTCGCGTGGCAGTCGGAAATCATTCGGATGAGTGGCGACATTCTTCTGCGCCGCATCATCGGCCCAAAGCGTTCGACAAAGGCAGCGGAAATCGGCTTTGGAGCATGAATGGTGGTCGGCATCATGGCGTTTCGGGATTTGTAATTGTGTTTAATATCATTGGTTTTTTTGCATTTTTAGAACGAAGTAAAATCCGCTTCATGCGATCGATTTGTTCGCGGCGGAGGTGCTGTCGCACTGGCTCCGGAACGATGGATTTTTTGCGCGCGATCCATCCCGCGACATAGCCACACCACCATGCGCAAGATCCTGCAACCCAAGGTGTATCACCGA
The DNA here is from genome assembly GCA_947462835.1 of Akkermansiaceae bacterium. GTDB lineage: Bacteria > Verrucomicrobiota > Verrucomicrobiia > Verrucomicrobiales > Akkermansiaceae > Luteolibacter. The sequence continues at coordinate 80,705 of CANHQM010000003.1, read as the reverse complement.
TCCGGCTCAGGCATTTGATCACCTCAAAGCACGGGTGATATCCAACCGCATAGTCACGCAAGCCCATTTGCCAACGACGCTTCAAAACATTTCCCTGCGAGACATTGCGCGGCTTGAGGTGATCGACCACCAATTCGCTCAACAAACTCGTCCGGTACCCCGCCATCCGCGCCATGACACAGGCAACGCCGTCCCAGCCACCCTCGGGAATCGCGATCAAGCCGCCAATGGCTTCGAAGCATTCCTTGCGATAAAATTGCACCGCACCAGGTATGTCCAAGCGGTTTCGAGGCACTCGATCGCGTGGTTCGCCGGGATCAATCACCACACCACCGGCAAGCCCGAGGATGGGATCACGCTCGAAACACCGCATAGTCTTTTCATAGTAATCCGCATCAAAAACCACATCCGCATCAAGTAAACCAAGATAGGCATGATCTGTTGATTCCAAATGAGCAATCGCCGTCATGGTGTTCATCACCACCGAAGAAAAACAACGCCCCTTCCGAGGTGACAGCTCTAGCAATCGGATCCATGAGTGCTGCAACAGATAGCCACGCACGATTTCATTGGTGCCATCGGTCGAACCATCGCTCGCAATGACCCACTCGACCGGCCTGATTGTTTGAGCCACAACCGCATCGATGGTTTTTCCAATGCTTCGCTCCTCGTTTTTGACGGGAGTCACAAGCACATAGTCTTTAGATCCGCTCACGACTGCTTGTGACGATGAATGAATTCGCGAATGCTGGATGTCAGGCTCTCATCGGCATGACTAGAAATGCTAACGGAATTTTTCGCGTCATCAATAAACTGGAGTTTTTCAATCAAACTCCTTTCATCGAGCGCGACATCAACACCTTTGATGCATTCAAGCTCTCTCGCGGTGTCCACTTGGTGATTGTTTCTTGTTTCGCCCATTGCACCTCTTCTTGGCATTACCAGCAAAGGTGTATTGAGTTGCAAAGCGGTAAGTATCGTTCCCATGCCAGCGTGACCCACCACCACACGCGCAGCGTTCACATGCCGCTTGAAATCATGCGGACCGAGCATCTCGGAATAGGCGACAAACTGAGGTTTCCATGCGTTTCTTCCGATCTGCGCGAACACATCACGCCGACTATTCTCAAAGGCCCAGCGGTCAATCGTTTTGATCAGGCGGTCAAAGGGGGTGTCGCTGCCAACGGTCACGAAAATCATGTCAACGCACTGCTGTTAAAAACCGCGCCGCGAAAATGCGGACCATTATCGCCGGTCAAATGCCGCCATTGGGTCAGGCAAAGATCCGCAAATCGCATGGCTTTACGACCCGATGATGAAAGACCGCCGGCATTCGCCATGCTGTCGAGCCACACGGTGCGGGCACCGATGAACTTGCCAAACATCACCGCAAAATACCCAGGCGCTGCGCCAGTCGTCACGATAACCTCAGGTCGCAATTTTACTAGCAAGCATCCAACACCAAACGCCGACCGCAAGAGGCTCCACACACTCCACAAATTTCCATTCGGAATGCGCGCAAAACTACCATTCTCGACATCCGCCGCGTATCCATCGTCAACCGTAGCATAGGTCACCTCGCATCCATCGAAAGCCGCCCGTATCCTTAGCAATTGAATCCAATGCCCACCGCCCGATGAAATGGCTAGCACTCTGGGCCTTGTTTCGTTTTCAATTTCCTTCATCAGCATGCCCCCCTGCTGCTCAAAACCGCCGGAATCGTTTTCAACAAAATCTGCAAATCAAGCCACAGCGACCAATTTTCCACATAGTCCTGGTCCATCCGCATCCATCGCGCGAATGACACATCACTGCGCCCGCTGATCTGCCAAATGCAGGTCATCCCGGGCTTCACCGAGAGCCGCTTGCGAAACATCCACTCGTAACGATCAACCTCCTCTGGCAGTGGCGGACGCGGGCCCACCAGACTCATCTCGCCACGCAGCACATTGATCAACTGCGGCAACTCATCGAGGCTGGTTCTGCGTAAAAATTTCCCCAACTTGGTTACACGCGGGTCGTCCTGAATCTTGAACACCGGCCCGTCGACCTCGTTGAGATGCGCGATGGAATCACGCACTTGCTCTGCATCATCACGCATCGATCGGAACTTGATCATACGGAATGTCCGCTTGTTCAATCCCACCCGCTCCTGGGTGAAAAATACCGGACCGCTGCTTGTCGCCTTGATGCAAATCGCAATGACAAGAAACACCGGCGACAACGCCAACAACAAGACCGATGAAAGCACGACATCTAGCACGCGTTTCATGAACAACTGGCCGATCATCCTCTCGCGAAATAGCGTGATGACAAATTCATCATCAAAATACTCAAAATGCATGCCATCTAGGATCCGGCGTTCCACCGCGCCCGGCACCAGTCTCATCACCACCCCAAGATCACGCGCATAACCAGTGACGCGGGCAATGTCATCGATCTTTGTATCGATCGGCAAACATGCGATGATTTCGTCGACACTCTCGCGCTCCAGAATTTCCCTCAATCCGCCAATGTTTCCCAACACCGGCCAATCAGCGCGTCCGGTCGTTGGCTTCGGTGATTCCTCCGCCGTATTCTCGTCGACAAATCCGACAATGCGAAACCCAAGCTCCGGCTTTGATACAATCTTCTTCGCGACCCTCAAGGCGTGATCGTTGATGCCAACAAACAGTAGGTTTCTGAAATTGTATCCCGATTTCCTCGCGCCAATCACCACCGATCTCACCAACAATCGACTTGCTGCGCCACCCGTCCCAACCAACGCAAAAAACAATGCGAGAGAAGCACTGTTCATACCGTAGCCGGGCACCAACAGGGCGATCAGCATAAGCCAAAAACACGCAACGGCGGTGGCTTTGATGAAATCAACGATCTCTGCCGAAAAAGGCACGAAACGGTCGGCCCGATAGCGCACGAAGTGATCATGGATGAACACCCATCCGGTCATCAACACGAGCAATCCCGCGGCATTTGCAAAGACGGATCCAAAGCCGCGATCCGCCAGCTCATCCACTCCCGAATAAAAAATCACCGGCCGCATCACCACCCACAACGCCGCCGCAAGAATCAATTGATCCGTAAGCCTAAGCATGCGAATCAGAAATTTGTGGCGAAGCCTCGTCATGATAAAAATGCCTGTGCCGTAATGCTATTATGAAATTTTCGAATGATCAGTTTGCACACAGCCAGGATGGCACATCGGATCGCGCCTTGTTGAAAACGCACGAAACATCGGCCTTGCCTTTTGTCAGCTCGGAATAGGTCCAGACGAGCATGTCCTTGATCGTGTTTTCTGCATCGAGCACCAGCACAACCTTGTCCATCAACGCCGCCATGGTGAGCGTGCGACCGGATTTCTCGATCGATGGCATTTCGAAGATGATGTAGTCGTAGGGGCTGTCCTGCATTTCCGGCAGCATGCGGCTGAACTGCACGGCATTGATGCCGCGGGTTCCAGGCCCGATCCCATCGCCGCTCGCATGGAAGAGGCTGCGCTCGTTTTCCGCAAAATTCGGGCTCTCCGCCATGCGCAGCGCGCGGTTTAGAGGGCATTTTTTGTCATCGGCATTTTCATCGCCGCCGGGATCAAAAGCACTGAGATCCACCCACAAGACCTTTGCCCCAGGGATTTCGGAAAACGACTTTGCCAAACCCGCAGCGATCGTGGTCGTTCCCGATCCAACACACAAGCTCGTGACCGCGATGAGCTTGGGCTTGTGCGTGATCCGGTTTGCTTCGAAATCAAAAATAACCCTGTCACGAATGGTCTCAGCATAAGGCAGGATGAAATGCCTCGCATCACCCGCATGAGGATCACCGGGCGGCGCGACCTCATCACCGTTTCCAAGCAACGGAGTGCCACCGAAGGTGAGGAAATTCCTGCGATCCGCATCACGAAGATACGGGATGCACGACATCAACGGAATGCTCAAACGTCTTTCGATCTCATCAGGACGCTTCACACGCTTGTCGAGCAAAAGCTCCATCAGCAACGCGAGCGCAAGCCCCAGCGAAATTCCGCCGCCGGCCAAGCCCATGATGATCTTGTTCTCACGCTCGTCATAATATCGAAACGGCTCGGTCGGCTGCTGCACGATCGTGATGTTTGGCATCCTCGATGGATCGAGCGTCTGGTCGACTCTTGCATTCTTGAGATTTGCCTCAAGATTGCGGTACTCGGCATCTTCCATTTGCCTCTGCCGCTCAAGCTCCTCAATGCGCGAACCGATCGCGTACTGCTCACTGAACTGCGTGGAAATTTCTTTGAGATGGTTTTCAAATACCTTGATCTTTGCCGCATACGCCGCAAGCCGCGCCTGTTCGATGGATTGGCTCCATAGAGGGTTGTTCGAATCGTCTTTGGTGCCAGCGGCAAGCATCGGATACGCGGCAACCAAGGCCTGGCGTTTCGATTCACATTGGCCAATCTGACTGCGGTTCAACTCAAGCAAGCGATTGCCGGGCTTGAACTTGATCCGCAACTCGATGTCTCGCTTGCGCAGGAAATCAAGCATCTCGAGGTTCACGCGATACTCGGCGAGCACCGATGGTGTGATGCCCGATGCGGGATCCGACGGACCCGTAACCCGATCACCAGCGCCGGTCGGCTTTTGCCGCAATGATTCGATTTTTGCCTGCTGCTCCGCATATTCCGCGCGCACTTTGATGAGTTCTTCATTCGTCGCTGCACGCTGGCTGGCAAGCGTGCCGGTAGCCTCACCGAGCGAGGTGATGCCAGATTCCGTGCGCAACTTGTTGAGCTTCTCCTCCGTCTTTCCTAACTTCTCCTTCACCTCCTTGGTCTGGTTCGCGATGAGATCAAATGCCGCTGCCGAACGGTGAATCAAAAGGTGTTTCTGGAAATACGCATCCATGAGATTGTGCAGGACTTCCTTGGTCACTGACGGATCGCCATGCGAGTATTTGACCAACAACACATTGTTGCTCTGGCCCACCGCGACATTGAGTTGACCAAGCAGCTCAGCAGCCGCCTTTTCGAGATCACGCTCACCCTGAAGACCCGGTGAAATTTTTTCGACACCGACATCGCGAGCGACATCAAGCGCAAGGTCCATGCTGGTGAGAATCTCGATCTCGGTCTGAATGACCTGATCCGCCTTCGCCGCACCTGGATTCTGACGCGCCTCATAGGGATCGACCGCACCGCGCTCGAGCACATATCGCACCAAGAGCTTGGCATCGGAGGCATAAACCGGCTTGCGCGAAAAATGCATCCACGCAGCCAGCAAAAGCCCGCACAACGCGAGCGAAACAATCAGCACACGACGGCGACGTAGGGCATACAAAATATCATGTAATCCGACAGCTGAGGAATGATTCGTTTGATAATGGTTTGGCATGGAGTTTTGGAGGGATGGAATTGATTGGAAAAAATTTACTCTTTCACTCGCGAGCACCGGCATTTATCTCGCCGCCAAATAAGGAGTTTCTCAGTACGGAACAAACCTGACGCAGCAACACGCCTGGCGTTTGCAGCACGATTTTCAGATCCAGCCACGGCGAACAGTGCCGCACATACGACGCATCCATCGCGTTCATTTCGACAAAGGTCGAAAGGCCCCGACCCTTGATCTGAAACAATCCGGTCAGCCCCGGCAACACATCAAAACGCCGCCTCTGAATCGCGGTGAAATAACACAACTCAGTCGGCAAGCATGGCCGCGGTCCAACCCAACTCATGTCACCCCACAGAATGTTGATGATCTGCGGCAACTCGTCTAAGCCCGATGCGCGCAACAGGCGCCCACCCGGGATCAACCGCGCGTCACGCGCCAAATCAAGCCTCAGCAATGGCGACCCAGCGCGCACGAGATTCCCGAAATTCCGATCTTCCGGCATACCATACGCATCAATCCTCATCGTGCGAAACCGGTACATCGGGAAACAGCGGCGGTTCCTTCCGATCCTATCCTGCCGCACCATCACCGGCCCGCGCGACACGGTGGCAATCCACAAACCAACCAACACCATGCACGGCAAGACCGCCGGCAAACTCAAAAGCAACAGCACCGCATCAAGCACATGTTTCCAAATCGGTATCCGGCATCCTTCGTCAGCCGACCCCTGAACATCCGCAGCCACACCGCCAAAGTTTCGCGTCGCATCCAGATCGCGACGGTAAAACGGACCTATGTGCATGGCGGTAAAATGAAAGTTGGCATTCATCGGTGTTTTTTCGGTGTGTGTTTTGAAATGGTTTGCTCAAACGGGCCGGAAACGCTGCCGCCCTTGGTCGATCAACGCGTCGCCGCGTCAAAACCTGTCCATGATGTTTTTCGTGAGAGAGAATTCTCCCGCTCGACCACCGCCGGATGCCGTCGACCTCATGAACCCCGCGAGCCAGCGAACCGCTGTGCGTCACGACGATCATGCCGCAACGGAATCAGGGGCTGTGAACGGGTAGAAATTTCATCGGATGCGATGCGCACGGGTCATGAGCGCAACGAAAAAGACGATGACAGAAAGATTCCAAACCCACATAACGCGATGGCGTGCGCGCGCCCCACAGGTCCGCGCACTTGATAAATTTCACGATCCGTGAAACGGAAATTCACCCGCCGCACCGCGCATCGAGCAGTCAATTCGAAACTATAATTTTAAATGTTCAAATGAACAATTAAAATTGACCGCCGGATTTTGCCACGCAAAGCTCGCGGCCTTGGACCATCCGCTCACAGCGCTTTTTGTCGATTGCGACTCGTTTTTCGCATCGGTCGAACAACACCTGGACCCTGCCCTGCGCGGCCGCCCGGTGGGTGTCGCTCCGGTGATGGCAGAGTCATCTTGCTGCATCGCGGCCTCCTACGAAGCCAAGGCTTTCGGAGTCAAAACCGGCACGCGGATCAGTGACGCACGCGTGCTCTGCCCCGGCATCGCGATCGTGGAATCCAAACCCGCCGAATACATCGCCATCCATCACCGTGTGGTCGAGGCGGTCGAAGATTGCATCCATGTCGAGCAGGTCCTGAGCATCGACGAAATGTGGGCATGGCTGCCCTTCAACCGACGCGATCCAGCAACGGTCGAAAGCATCGGCAGAAAAATCAAAGCCACCGTCACCCGCGAAATTTCTCCTTTCATCAAAGTCAGCATCGGTGCCGCACCAAACAAGTACCTCGCGAAAATGGCTTCAAAGATGCGCAAGCCTGATGGGCTGTTCATCATCGAAAGCAAGGACCTTCCGCAAGTGCTCTACGAACTCAAGCTGCGCGACCTCACCGGTATCGCGCGGCGCACCGAAGCGCGCTTGCATGCGGCCGGCATTCACAGCGTCGAGGCACTTTGCCATGCGCCAAAACATCTGCTGCACGGAGTCTGGGGCGGCGTGCTCGGCGACCGGCTCTGGCACCTGCTGCGCGGCGACGAAATACCCGAGCTCGTCTCCGCCCGCAAATCCATCGGCCACTCGCATGTGCTCCCACCCGAACACCGCCACCCGGACAAGGCATGGCCGATCCTTTGCAAGCTGCTTCACAAAGCCTGCGAACGACTGCGCTCACACGGCCTGCTCTGCGGCGCGCTCACCATGCAACTCGCCTACCTCCGCGGCCCGGCATGGGCACCGGAAATCCGCATGCCCGAGACCGACTCAACACTGCGCCTGATGCACCTGCTCGACCGCCTCTGGCGCGAACGCCCCGACCCGCGCGAGAAGATCCTCCATGTCGGCGTCATGCTCACACGCCTCGTCACCCACGACAACCACACGCCCGAGTTGTTCCAAAGTTTCGTCGCTGAATCAATGGAATCTACCGAGGAAAAACCTGATGAAAAACTCCGGCGACTCGATGCCACACTCGATCAACTGCGCGCCCGCTACGGCCGTTCGGTCGTCTACTTCGGCGGCGTTCAGGAAAGCCGCGACACCGCACCGATGAGAATTTCCTTCACCCACATCCCCGACATCCGCGTGGAAATGTGAAATGAAATTGCGATACGGATTTTTCAGGTAGAGGCCGGAAGTGTTTTGAGGTCAGGGCGCTTCCCCTCATATGTCTCGCAAAAAGCGAGCGCCCGCGCATCTGGTTTCCGACCGGTATTCTCACACCAGGTCCGATAAAGATCCGGCCACCAGTTTCGGTGTTCGGTCAGCCCTTGTTTTTTAAATTCACCCCACCCGACGAGCACCTTGGCCCAGCACTCATCGCCATAGTCGATCGCTTTTCTGGCATCAGGCATGTCCGCGACATACCAATCGCGACCGATTCGTGCGTGCAAGACTTCATCCGCCCAGTCAAAATCCTGAAAAGTGGTAGCCAACGGATTGTTGGCATCCTGACTTACCACCCACTCGTGGCGTTTGCCGGTTTTCGGCATCAACCCCTGCTCGATGAAGTAAAGCACGGCATGACGTTCCTTGGGAGCGAGTTGAGAATTGAGGCAACGCGACCAAGTCGAATTGATCATGACCAAGCGTGGCCCTAACCCTGCAAGACGCGATCTGCCCGCCATCGACCCAATACGCCGTCTTCAACAACCTGCGCTCAAAGAAAACCTCCGTCGTCTATCCCGACTTCGGTCACGAACACCTCCCGGGATTCGCCGACTCGGTATTCCATTTCCTGACCTTCACCGCAGCTTCGGCAGAATGATGCCTGCACGGTTGGAGCCAATCATTGGCCCATCCAATCAAAAACCGGCTGCCTCGTTTGGCTACGCTTTTTGGGTCATCCATACAGATTGCCGAAGGCTTTTTCGTTGAATGAGGCCATCAACCTTTTTTGCCTTGCGCGTTATTGATCGAAAATATATAATCCGCTCATGTTCGCTCAAGAACGCCATCGTGAAATCATCAACCTCTTGCGTAAGCACCGCCGTATGGATGTGCAGGCCCTCACGGAACAATTGGGCATCTCTCCGGCCACCCTGCGGCGCGATCTCAGCCACCTGGACCGCACCGATCAAGTCATGCGGGTGCACGGTGGGGTCATGATCCCGGGGCTTGTCGATGGTGAAGCCTCATTCAGGCAAAAATCCGACCGCGAAATTCGCGCGAAACGGCGCATCGCCATGACCGTCGCCGAAAGCATCCCGCGCGGCGCGAGCGTTTTCATCGATGGCGGTACCACATGCCTCGAAGCGGGCCTGCTGCTGCGACAACGTGCCGACCTCACCATCATCACCAATTCGCTCCCGCTGATTGCCGGCCATGATCGCTTTGAGGCAAAACTCATCGTCCTAGGTGGCGAGCGACGCGCGGTCAGTGGCGCGCTGGTCGGCACGCTTGCGATCGATGCCCTTTGCCAGCTCCGTGCCGATATCGCGCTGATCGGCGCATCAGGCCTGCATCCAAGCGATGGTGCCAGCACCACCGAGTTGCTCGAAACCGCCGTCAAGCGTGAATGGATCCTGCGGGCCAGGCGCCGCTGCCTGTTGGCCGATGCCAGCAAATGGCGCTCCAATGCCGAAATCCGTTTCGCCAAGTGGAACGAGTTCACCGATTTCTACACCGACAAAAACCCACCCGCCACTTTCAACCACAAGAAGCTCAAAACCATCATCTCATGAAACGACTCGACATCAAACTGAACAACATCATCAACGGCTCAAGCTCGGCCAAGGACTTCATCATCGCCGACGCCAAGGATGCCGACATGGCCTTCGGCATCACCGCCCCTGGCCCGCAAACAGGTTCCTGCCGCCACGGCTACAACGAGTCGGAAGGCTGCTGGAAAACCCTATCGCAGTATCTCGAACAAATCCGCGCGGTCATCGCCCAAGACATTGTCGACATCATGCTGCTCTCGGCATCGAATGTCGAGAAACTCGGCATCAAGGAGGGTCTGTTTCGAAACTCCGCCATCACCCCGGCGGCGCGTGCCAACGATACCTCGGATGTCTGGGCCGTGCGCGGTGGCAAATACCCGACCGATCATCCGTCACGCTCGTTTCGCACTGCCTCGATCGATCACATCAAATACGGTCGCCTCACCGACAGCCACAGCCTGCCCTACACCGGTGCCGACCTCGGCCTTTACTCGATCACCTTCACCAACAACATCGATTGGGATTACAAGGCCTTGCAGGATTTCCAAGACTTCCGCATCGAAGCCGAACGCAAGGGCTTCCGCTACTTTCTCGAGGTCTTCAATCCGAATGTGAACCCCGGCATCCCCGACAAAAAGGTAGCCGGATTCCTCAACGATCACATCATCCGCACGCTCGCCGGCGTCACCGAAGTCGGCAGGCCGGTGTTTTTGAAAATCCCCTACAACGGGCCGGGGCCGCTTGAAGAACTGGTGGCCTACGATTCCAAACTCGTGGTCGGCATCCTCGGCGGCAGCGCGGGCACCACACTCGATGCCTTCCAGCTCATTCACGATGCCCGCAAGCACGGTGCCAAAGTCGCCCTCTTCGGCCGCAAGATCAACCTCTCGGAAAGCCCTCTCGCCTTCATCGAATTCCTGCGCCGCGTGGTGGATGGCGAAATCACGCCGGTCGATGCCGTCAAGGCCTACCACGGCGTGCTCCAGCATACCGGCATCAAGCCACAGAGATCACTGCAACAGGACCTGCAGCTCACCACCAACAAGATGAGTTACAAATAGTCTCATCATGCCGATGAACGCCAACCCTTGCTCCTATTCAAAACCATGAAACGCTGCGAAATCAACAACCTCGTCAATTCCGCCACCGCCTGTTTCGAGGCACACGGCTGGACTCTTCCGCCTGAGCCCCGCTGGGATGTCACGGACTTCGGTCTCGGCGATTGGCGCGCGCACGGGCTCGTGCTCGTCAACCTAGCGGAATACCCGGAGTACTGCGAAAAGCTGATGTATGCGCGCAAAGGCATGACCACCCCCGCCCATTGCCACCAAAAGAAAAAGGAGGACATCATCAGTCGCTGGGGACGACTGCAGATTCAAGTGTGGCCGGGACATCCGGAAAAAACGGCGGGACAACCTTTCGAAATGATCGTCAACAACCGCTCGCAGCAGTTCAAGGGTGGCGACATCGTCGTGCTCGAGTCCGGCCACCGCGTCACCCTTGTGCCGGGCGTTTGGCACGAATTCGCACCCGTATCCGACGAATGCATCATCGGCGAGGTTTCGACCGCCAACGATGATGCCAATGACAATTTTTTTGCGAACCCGGATGTCGGCCGATACCCACATGTCGATGAGGACGAATCCGCAATCGTGAAACTCCTCAGCGACCCATCATGACCTCTGCCGCAGACCTCAAGCAAAGCGCACTTGTCATCGAGTCGATCGATCCAAGTGCATGCCGGGCCGTCACGGGCTTCGATGGATTTGTCGATGAGATGATATCGCTCGTTGGCGAACGCCGCTCGCTGGATGATTTCACTCCCGTGCCGGACATCGCGACCTTTGGCTCATTGGTCAGCGCCTCGGCGGGTCACAGCAGCCTGCGTGAAATCGTCGTGCACGACGTCCATCCCGGTGGCTGTGCCGTGAACCTGTCGGACGGGCTGGCTAGCCTCGGTGCAAAGGTCGAATGCTTCGCCACGCTCGGCGATCCGGTGCACCCGGCCTACCGTGAAATCGCCGCAAAGTGCCATGGCTTCCACTCATGGGGCCGCGAGCCCGGACGCACGCTCGCTTTCGAGTTCAATGACGGCAAACTCATGTTCAGCTCGGTCAAACGACTGGCCGAATTCACACCCGATGCGGTACGCGGGTTGCTTGCCAACGGGTCCTACACCAAGGCCTGCGCCGATGCACAAGTCATCGCGCTCACCAACTGGACGCTCTACCCTCACATGACCTCCGTGTGGAAAATGCTGCAGCGCGAGGTCTTTTCGACGCTCACGCATCGTCCGCATTTTTTCATCGACCTCGTCGATCCATCCAGCCGCGCGGCCGAAGACATTCTCGAAATGGCGGGCATGCTGCGCGACTTCGAGCCTTCAGGCCCGCTGACCCTCGGCCTCAATGGCAACGAGGCGAACATCCTCTGTCGCCTGCACGGGTTGCCCAGCGCTCCCGCGGATGCGTCGCCGGAAGAAACGCTGCGGCAGGCATCCGCGCTGCGCGACTTGCTCGGCATCAGCCGCGTGGTCGTGCACCGCATCCGCTACGCAGTGAGCGCCTCGGAGGAGGCAAGCACCGCGCAATATGGACCCTACTGCCAGTTCCCAGCAAAAAGCACTGGCGCGGGCGACCGTTTCAATGCTGGATTCTGCACGGCACTGGCACTGCAACTTAGCGATGCCAATGCGCTCGTACTCGCCTGCGCGGTCTCAGGCTTCTTCGTGCGAAACGGACGCAGCGCCACTCACGCACAACTAATCGAATTCATGCACCACTGGGCCAGTGGCACACTGGACAGCAAATCGTGAAATGAAACACGCCAACCTTGAACAACTCAAAGCGCGCATTTCCGGCGAGCTGCACACCGGCGACACATTGCGCCGCCTCTACGCTACCGATGCTTCCGAGTACCAGGAAATGCCTCTCGGCGTGGCGTTTCCAAAAAACGAATCCGACCTCGGGGAAATCATCCGCTTTGCCGCATCCCATGGCATCGGCCTCATTCCACGCGCGGCCGGCACCTCGCTCGCCGGACAATGCGTCGGCAGCGGACTGGTGGTCGATGTTTCAAAACATTTCACCGCGATCATCGACATCGATCCGGAGAATCGCCGCGTCCGCCTGCAACCCGGCGTGGTCAGAAATGAGCTGAATCACGCACTCGCGCCGCATGGCATGCTTTTCGGCCCAGAGACATCCACCGCCAACCGCGCCATGATCGGCGGCATGCTCGGCAACAATTCCTGTGGTTCGAACTCGATCGTCTATGGCAGCACTCGAGAGCATGTGTTGTCACTGCGCGGGTTTCTCAGCGATGGCTCGGAGGTCACCTTCGGCCCGCTCACGCGCGAGGAATTCGAAGCCAAATGCGCAGGCCCTGACACGCTGGAAACGAAAATCCACCGCGAACTTCGCAGCCTGCTCGCCGATCCGGAAAACCGCCGACAAGTTCGCGACAATTTTCCTCTCGCCTCAATTCCTCGACGCAACACCGGCTACGCGCTCGACCTCCTGATGGATGCTGATGTCTTCGACCCGGAATCCGATAAACCTTTCAACCTCTGCAAGCTCATTGCCGGATCCGAGGGCACGCTATTTTTTGCCACGGAAATCGAACTCGATTGCTCACCGCTTCCTCCACCTCATGCCGCGCTGGTCTGCGGACATTTCAACTCCGTCAACGAATCACTCCACGCCAACCTTCTCGCGCTTCCCCACAACCCCAGCGCTTGCGAACTGATCGACCACCACATTCTCGAATGCACCAAGTCGAATCTCGCACAGCAACGCAACCGCGACTTCGTCGTCGGCGAACCTGGAGCGATCCTCGTTGTTGAAATCCGCCGCAACTCGCGCGAAGAAGCGGAGGCCGCGGTCAACGCTCTCACCAATGACTGGAATAACGCCTCGATGGGCTACGCGGCTCCGGTGCTTTGGGGCGCGGATGGAAACAAGGTTTGGGAGCTGCGCCGAGCCGGCCAAGGCTTGATGAGCAATGTCGTCGGTGACGCAAAGCCACGCGAGGTGGTCGAGGACACGGCGGTCGATGTGCGCGACCTGCCGAACTATATCGCCGAATTCGATGAACTGCTGCGCACCAAATACGGCATCGACTGCGTCTACTACGCACATGCCGGATCCGGCGAGCTGCACACTCGCCCGCTCTTTGACCTCAAGACTCCCGAAGGCCTCAAGATGTTTCGCGAAGTCGCTACCGATATCGCCTTGCTGGTGAAAAAATACCGCGGCTCTCTCAGCGGTGAACACGGCGACGGTCGCCTGCGCGGTGAGTTCATACCGCTGATGGTCGGTGATCACTGCTACGGCCTGATGCGCAATGTGAAGTCGCTTTTCGATCCCAAGGGAATTTTCAACCCCGGCAAAATTGTCGATACCCCGCCGATGGATAGCGCGCTGCGTTATTCGCCCGACCGCCCCACGCCCGAGCATCAAACGGTTTTTGATTTCAGCGACACCGCGGGCATGCTGCGCGCGGCGGAGAAATGCAATGGTTCCGGCGATTGCCGCAAAGGCCCGCTCGCCGGTGGCACGATGTGCCCGAGCTACATGGCCACCCGCGAGGAAAAACACACCACTCGCGCCCGCGCCAACATCCTGCGTCAGATGCTGACCGATCCCGCCGACGCCACGCGCCCCTTCGACAGCGAAGAAATCAAAGAGGTCATGGACCTCTGCCTTTCCTGCAAAGCCTGCAAGTCGGAATGCCCATCGAGTGTCGATATCACCAAACTCAAAGCCGAGTTTCTGCAGCATTACCAGGAAATGCACGGCGTGCCCTTGCGCTCGTTGATCATCGCCCGCTTCGCCGACAGCGCGCGACTCGCCTCGCTCGCCCCATGGCTGTACAATGCCATTTTGCAAACGCCCGTGCTGCGACGCATCGCCAACCGCCTCATCGGATTCCATCCGGACCGCACGATGCCGCGACTCAATCACAAGCCACTGCACAAGTGGTTCGCCCAGCGCAAACCGCTGCAATCCAAAAGAGACACCATCGGCCGCGTCCATTTGTTCTGCGACGAATTCACCGATTTCAATGATCTCGATGCAGGCATCGCCACAGTCGAATTGCTTGAACTCCTGGGGTATGAAGTCGTCCTGCCAAAGCATGTCGAAAGCGGTCGCGCCTCGCTTTCGAAAGGCCTCGTGCGCAGGGCAAAACATTTCGCCGAGGAAAACGTCCGCCTGCTTTCACCACTCGTTTCACAAGACGAACCTCTCATCGGCATCGAACCTTCGGCCATTCTTGGTTTCCGCGACGAATATCCTGTGCTTGTGGACCCATCACTCCGTGAAGCCGCAAAAAATCTCGCTCCTCATTGCCTCATGCTCGATGAGTTCATCGCGCGCGAAGCAAGCGCCGGACGCATCACTTCAGACAGTTTCGCCGACGAGGCAAAAACGGTGCATGTTCACGGGCACTGTCACCAGAAGGCGCTCTCATCGGTGCAACCAACACTGAGCATGCTGTCTCTGCCGAAAAATTTCACCGTTCGCGAAATCCCATCCGGTTGTTGCGGCATGGCAGGATCCTTCGGATATGAAAAAGAGCACTACGATGTCTCGATGAAGATCGGCTCACTCGTGCTGTTTCCGGTCGCTGAAATGCTCGACCCCAGGGCGTTGATCGCTGCCCCGGGCACCAGCTGCCGCCACCAGATTCACGATGGCACCGGCCGCAGCGCGATGCACCCGGCAGTGATCCTGCGCAATGCCCTGAAGCAATCGCACCCCTAAAACGACCAAATATCAGTTCAATTCATGTTTGGGGCTGTGCCACCAGCGCAACAGCGCAAAAACCAACATAGCACAGTAGCACCACAATCAGCCCAAGAGTACCATCCCACACCCCGTCAAGCGCCTCAGCCGGCTAACCGTGAGGTTTATATCCGCCGGTTGAGGTTTAAGGTTAGGTTCATCTGCCGGTTTAAGAGCCATTGGGACCTACAGCGCAACTGGAGCCAAGCCCTGGCCCGCCTAGCCGAATGCTATGCCGACTCGTAGAACAAATTTGGGACAACGTTGAGTTGGGCGCCGTTGTATTTTTATAAAGGGACAGTCCTTATATAAGAATTGGATTTTTATAAAGGGACAGTCCTTTTATACGAATTCACCTTGCCATCTGGCTTTGGCTGACAATAATCACCTCCATGCGACAGGCGCGCTGGTTGGCGGAGTGGCGGAATTCGGGGTCCAAACCGGTCTTCTACCACTGCATTTCACGCATCGTCGACCGGCGCTTTGTCCTCGGGGCCCAGGAAAAGGAGAAATTCCGCGCGCTGATGCGCATGTACGAGAAATTCTCCGGCTGCCGGTGCACTTCCTACTGCCTGATGGACAACCACTTCCATCTCCTGCTCGAGGTCCCGCCGATGCCGAAAACCAGCGCGTCCAATACCGAACTGTCCAACCCAAGCCAATCCAACGCCGGCCTGCCCAACGCCGGCCTTGCCGACACCGAACTCCTCCAGCGCCTCTCCGCCCTCTACAACGAAGCCTTCGTCGCGACCGTGGCCAAGGAGCTCGCCGATGCACGCAAGCTCGTGAAAGCCGGCCTCGCGGAAGAATCGATCGTCATCGCGCAGATCCACGAGCGCTTCACCTATCGCATGCACGACCTAGGCGAATTCATGAAGGGCCTGCTACAGCGCTACACCCAGTGGCACAACCGCGTTCACGAACGCAGCGGCCGCTTGTGGGAGGACCGTTTCAAAAGCGTCATCGTCGAAGACGGCGTTGCAGCACGAACCATGGCAGCCTACATCGACCTCAACCCGGTGCGTGCAGGCCTTGTAAAAGATCCGGCCGAATACCGCTGGAGTAGCTATGGCGAAGCGATTGGTGGCAGCGCAAAAGGAAATGGAAAAACCGCGCGTGCAGGGCTGGTTCGCGCATGGGTCGCGCACAAGGGCATGTTGGCCGATGCTGCATTATGGTCGGGCGAAGTTTCACGCGCATACCGCAAAATGCTGATGGCGCATGCGGTGGAAAAAACTTCCGAGAGCATCGGCCCAGACGGTTCCTTGGTGCGCAAGACAACGCGCAAGGGTATTTCCAAAGATCAATCCGCCAAACAGCAACGCGATGGCGAGATCCCTTTCGCACGCATGCTCCAGCACCGCATCCGCTACTTCACCGACGGCGCGGTGATCGGCAGCCGCATCTTTGTCGATGAAGCCTTCGCCAATTCCCGCTCACGCTTCGGACCCAAACGAAACTCCGGCGCCCGCAAGATGCGCGGTGACGCCGCTGCCGCAAGCACCCTGCTCTGGAGCATGCGCGACCTGCGAAAGGGCATTGGTTGAACGAGGAGTCAGCATCGAAACATTGCTCCTTCTTTGCGCTTTCCCGATGCCGCATTTCCATTCACATCCTCGTGCGTGTCATTGCCTGTTTTCGAAATTGCCGACTCCTTGCGTGCCGCTGTCTCTTCCAGCGATCGCGCACGAGTGCTGCTGAAGGCCCCCACTGGTTCCGGCAAGTCGACGGAAGTGCCAGGCATGCTGCTTGATGCGGGCGTGGAGGGCATGATTCTCGTCGTCGAGCCCCGACGCATGGCAGCGCGACTGCTTGCCGGATGGGTGGCAAAACAACGCGGCACAAGTGTTGGTCGCGAGGTGGGTCATGCGGTGCGCTTCGATTCGAAGTATGGAAATGAAACAAAAATTCTCTACCTCACCGATGGTGTTTTCCAGCGCTGGATCCAGGATGATCCGCAGCTTCATGGCATCGGTGCGGTGATATACGATGAATTCCACGAACGCCGTCTCGCGGTCGATGTCGCGCTCGCACGCTGTCTCGACCTGCAGGATGGTCCACGCCCGGATCTGCGAGTGGTGGTGATGTCGGCCACGCTTGAAACCGCAGGCTTGGCCGATTTTCTCGCGCCCGCTGTCACGCTCGAAGCCGGTGGCCGCACCTATCCCGTTGAGGTTTTTTATCGTCCGGAAAAAGCTCCGACCCATGACCGCCGTGGTGGCCCGCCGCGTGAGATTCCGATCTGGGAAAGGATGGTCGGGGTGTGTCGCGAAGCAATGTCGATGAGCGATGCGGGAAACATCCTGATGTTTTTGCCGGGCACTCACGAGATCCGCAAAACCATCGAGTTGCTCGAGCAGGGATCGACCACACGCGGATGGGAAGTGTTTCCGCTTTACAGCACCCTGCCGCCAGCCGCGCAGGAAGCAGCGATCCGCCCCAGTGACAAACCAAAAATCATCGTCGCAACGAATGTTGCGGAAACATCGCTTACCATCGACGGCGTTCGCACGGTGATCGATTCCGGCCTAGCGCGCATCGCATCGTTTGAGCCGCGCCGTGGCATCAACACACTGCTTGTGAAAAAAATCTCACGCGCCGCCGCCGAGCAACGCGCGGGTCGCGCCGGACGCACCGCTCCCGGTCGCGCGTTCCGCCTGTGGAGCGATGCCGATCACGCGCGCCGCGCGGAATTCGAAGCGCCCGAAGTTCGTCGTGTCGATCTCGCCGAAGCGGTGCTCATGCTCAAAGCCGCGGGCGTGCATGAGATTCGTGATTTCCGTTGGTTCGACGCGCCAACGGAAGAGGCACTCGTTCGCGCCGAGCACCTGCTTCACGACCTGGGTGCACTCGATGAAACAAGCGCGCTCACCGACGAAGGAAAAAAAATGGCGGCCTTGCCACTGGAACCGCGATTCTCGCGACTCATGCTGGCCGGTCACGAACATGGATGCGTCGCCGAGACCGCCTTCATCGCCGCCGCGGTACAGGGCGAAGGTGTTTTCACCAACAAGCGCGGTGGCGTAGGCCGCAAGGATTTTATCTTCGCTGATGATCACTCCGATTTCGCGGGCGAATGGCGTGCATTCGAATCGGCCGCCGCGATGAACTTCGAGCCGCAGCGCTGCGGGCAAGTCGGCATCCTTGCGCGTGGCGCGAGAGAGACCGCGCAAGGCTTCGACCGCCTGCGATCAATCGCCGAGAGCCACGGTTGGAATTTCCAAGCAATCGATTTCACTGCGCATCACGAGGCGATCGGCAAAGCGATGCTCGCAAGCTTCAGCGACCAACTTGCGATCCGCTTCAACCAAGGCACGCTTGCCTGCCGCCTCATCGGCAATCGACGCGGCAAACTAGACGAGGAATCCTGCACGAAAAATGCCGCCGCGTTTGTCGCTGCGGAAATCACCGAGGTCGAAGCGCGCGAAGTCATTGTCCACCTACGCCGCGCGACAGCGATCGATCCGGCCTGGCTCGCAGAACTTTTCCCCGATGAAATTTCCAGCAGCAAGGGTGTCGCATGGGACGACACGCGCCGCCGTGTCATTTCGCGCGAGGAAACCCGCTTTCGCGATCTCGTTCTAGAATCGAAGGAAAGCGATCACGGCGTGAACACAGATCTCGCCGCGGCACTTCTCGCCAAGCATGTGCTGGAAGATGAGCTCACGCTCAAAAATTGGGACCACCAGGTCGAGCAATGGACCGCACGATTGCAATTGCTCGGTCAGCACATGCCGGAGCTCGGCATGCCCGGTTGGTCGGATGAAGACCGCGCCGATGCGATCGCGCAAATCTGCCATGGCGCACTGGCCTACAAGGATATCAAGGATGCTCCCGTTTGGCCCGTGCTGCGCGAATGGCTCAATCACAGCCAGCGCGCCGCGCTCGACTCGTATTGCCCGGAGCGCATCACGCTCGCCAACGGACAAGCGGCAAAAATTACCTATGAGGCTGGACGTGATCCTTTCATTTCCGTGCGCGTCTCACACCTTTTTGGTGTTTGGGAAACTCCCACCATCCTCAACGGACGCCTGCCATTGCTCGTGCACATTCTCACACCGGGGCAAAAACCATGGCAAATGACCAAGGATCTCAAAGGTTTCTGGTCAAGCGGCTACGCGCAGATGAAAAAAGAAGTCGCCGGCCGCTACCCAAGGCATCCGTGGCCTGACAACCCGCGCGATTACAAACCCACAAAGTGATTCGCTGCCGAGCGACAAAACAAAAAATTCATGTTCCGCCTCTTGCTGTTCTTTTCACTTCTTCCGCTCGCGCTGGCATTGATCGCCAGCTGGTGGTTTGGCACACGCGTACTCGCATCACACGGCAAGCGCATGTGCCGCTGCGACCTCAAGCTCTGGACGCCCGCACCGGGTGATGAAACTTCCGTTCATCGCGCGGAGGAAACAGCGGCGGAATTTGGAAATCAGCTTCGCCGCAAAGCCCTTCACGAGTGGCGGGAGAGCGACCCAAAATCCGCCAACTCGCGCGAGCATTCGCGCCGCTTTGGCATCGCCGTGCCACCACTCGGCGCTGTCGTGGCGGTGCTCGCGGTGATCGCCGGAAAAATCCCCGTGCTCGGAGCCATTGCGATTTTCATCGCCGCCGTCGCACTCTCCGCCGTGTTGGGAATTCTTGCACTTCCTCCAGAGCTCACCGCGATCGCCAGAAGCTCGAAGCGCATCCGCGATCAGCGCGCGTTTTCATCATCCGAAGACGACGAGGCCATCGCCCGCTGCGCCAGCGCACACGCATGGGAGCAGGCTTTGCCGCCGGTCCTGCGCATGCTACAAAAACGCTGAAATTTCATAACGCTTGAACCACACCCGCGATGGCTTATGGATTGACCATGAAAATGAAGGATTTCAACACCTCATCTGTCGACCGCAGGAGTTGGCTCAAATCAGCCGGACTCGTCAGCGCTGCGTCGTTTCTTTCCGGCACACACGCCGCAGCAGCAGGAGAAAAAAAGACGCCTACGAAAAAAGTCCGCGGTGTTGTCTTCATGATTTCCGATGGCATGAGCCCCGGTGTCCTGAGTCTCGCCGAGGCCTACTCGCAACTCACGCGTCAACGCACGACGCAGTGGTGGCAATTGCTCAACAACCCAACCGCCACGCGCGGCCTGATGGACAACGCATCGGCCAACTCGCTTGTCACCGACTCGGCAGCGGCCTCATCCGCATGGGGTGGCGGACAACGCGTCAACAACGGTTCGATCAATGTGAAACCGGACGGCAAGGAAATCACACCTATAGCCGCCCTCTTGCGCAAAAAAAATGCGGCGATCGGTTTGGTCACCACCGCGACAGTCACGCATGCCACACCCGCGGGCTTCGCCGCATCGATATCATCACGCAGCGACGAGCAACTCATCGCGCCGCAATACCTTGATCGCGTCGATATCATTCTCGGTGGGGGCTCGGGCTACTTTGATGCCAAACAACGCAGCGACCAACAAGACCTCGCGGGCGATTTCAAAAAATCCGGCTACGAAGTGGTTTCCGATCGCGATCAGTTGCTTGCGGCAAAAAGTGCAAAAATTCTCGGCACCTTTGCCAGGGGCCACCTGCCCTTTTCCATAGACCGCAATCATGATGCCGCACTTGCCGCATCGGTGCCGAGCCTTGCGGAAATGACACAGGCGGCGCTCGGTCGTTTTCTCACCGGCGACAAACCTTTCCTGCTGCAAGTCGAAGGCGCGCGCATCGACCACGCCGCCCACCTCAATGACATCGGCGCCTTGCTCGGCGATCAAATCGCTTTCGACGACGCCGTGGCCGCCGTGCTCACCATGACCGCCAAGCACGGCGACATTCTCGTGGTGGTCACCAGCGATCATGGAAATTCCAATCCCGGCCTCAATGGCATGGGCGATGGTTACAAGGAATCCAACCAGCACTTTCAAAACATCGCGCGCTTCAAGGCATCACACGAACGCGTCTTTGGCGAATGGAATGCCAAGCCCAACGGCGATGCCGAAACCATCGGTTCGCTGGTCGCCGAGCACCTTGGATTCGACCTCAAAAAATCCGAAGCCGAAGCACTCATCGCAATCCTGCACAAAGAGAATGTCGTTGAGTGGAACCACCAACTCGAGAAACCCGAAGGCCTACTCGGGCAGTTTGCCGGTAACCACACCGGCATCGGCTGGACCGGCACCACGCATACTTCCGACCCGACACTACTCTCGGCGATCGGCCCTCAGTCGTCGCGTTTTTCCGGTATCATTCGCAACTCGGATGTCTTCGGCCACCTGATGGAATTGCTCGGATGATGCATCGGGCGTGGGATGATGTTGCAAATCACCCGCCCATGCCTCAGGAAATGGGCACATGACCGGCAAGGAAATCAAGGAAGCGCTCGATCGCTTCAATGTGCTGCCCAGCAAACAGATGGGGCAGAATTTCCTCATCGATCCGAACATGGCGCGATGGATTGTGTCGCAGCTCGAGCTCGCCGAAAACGACACCGTCGTCGAGGTCGGCCCGGGCACCGGCGCTCTCACCGAGCACATCGTCGGTGTGGCGAAGCGCGTGATTCTTATCGAGTTCGATGCCCGCCTCGCAGCCTTTCTCAAAGACCGCTTTGCCGATGAGGCCTCGGTCGAGGTCCACCACGCCGACGGCGCACGCTTCGATGTGCGGCAGCTTTTCCCTCATCGCCCGCTCAAGTTTCTCGGCAACCTCCCGTATTCATGCGGTGGTGCGATCCTCAAAAATTTGCTCAGCCGACCACACCCCTTCCAACGCGCGGTGATCATGCTTCAAAAGGAAGTGATCGACCGCCTCGCGGCGACTCCCGGATCGAAGGACTATGGCATGCTTTCGCTGCGCACGCAGGTCGACTGGATCGTCGAACCGCAACGCACCGTGCCACCCGAGGCGTTTCACCCGCGTCCTGCGATTGACTCGACGGTGGCGATCATGCGGCCGAGGACCGAAGGTCTTCCCGCATTTGACCGACGGCTGTTTGATGAACTGCTACGCCGCGGTTTCGCCCAACGCCGCAAGCAGTTGAAAAAACAACTGCCAGACGGCATCGATTGGGAAAAAAATTCACAGGAGCTTGGCGTCAACACCACCGCTCGCGCAGAAGAACTCGATCTCACCAAATGGATCGCGCTCACCCGCGCCTGCGACACCCATCCGCTCAAAGACCTGCCGCAGAAATCGGGCGAAATTTTTGATGTCGTCGATGAACATGATGAGGTCACCGGCCAAGCCACGCGTGGCGAAGTGCACGCGCAAGGTTTGTTGCACCGCGCAGTGCATGTCTTGGTTTTCAACAAGCGCGGCGATGTCCTGCTGCAACAACGCTCGATGCTCAAGGACGCGCATCCGGGCGTGTGGGACTCGAGCGTCTCGGGGCATCTCGATGCCGGCGAAGCTTACGAAACTGCAGCCGTTCGCGAGCTAGCCGAGGAAATGGGCATCGACGCAAAATGTCCACCCACCGAAATCGCACGCCTCAAACCCTCCGCCGCCACCGGCTGGGAACACATCCGCCTCTACCGCTACGAACACCAAGGCAGCATCCGCTTTCCCGCCGCGGAAATCGAATCCGCCATGTGGCTTCCCATACCCGTGCTCGAAGCATGGATCAAGGCCCGCCCCGAAGATTTCGCATCCGGCTTCCTCGAATGCTGGAAGGTAATTTCAAGTCGGTAGGGCGATGCGGCCCGCAGCGCCCACTCCTCCCCGTAGGGGAATCTTCGGCGGACCAAGGCCGGTCAGCCCTATCGTTAGATCAACCAAATCGATCCACGACATAGGGCCATGATTCATCCTCACGAATGCATTTCGCACGAACCGGATTCTTCAGAATATAAATGCGCTTTTCCGCTGCCGATTCCCAAGACCTCAGCCGATGATCGAAAAAATCCCGCTGCCAACGCACGCTAGTCTTTCGAGACACCCAGGATTTGAAATCAGCAATCACCCTGCGCATCGGCCTCGTGCCATCAAAAGCGCATAAGGCATGCAAGTGATCCGGCATCGCCAAAAGCAGCGATACCCTCCAGTACCCAAGACTTTCACGGTGCCTCAATGTCTCCTGCAAAACATTCCATGTCTCTTTCACCGCAAGTTGATTGTGCCCCCTTGGACTGCAACAGATCGTGATAAAAAACACCTCAGACTCACAATTTGGAACAACTTCGGAAGAAACATCATGGGCTAACTTTTTTCGACCGATATTGCCGTGTTTCATTATGCGTTCGACTGCGCAAACGCGGAGGATCTTCAATCAAAAACCGGTAGGGCGATGCGGCCCGCAGCGCCGACTCCACCCCGCAGGGGCATTCTTCGGCGGACTGAGGCCGGTCCGCCCTACCGTTGATTTTCAAGACGCATATCAATCATCCGCAATGTCACGCGGATCGAAATATCAAGCGACTCGGCTGAGATGATATTCAGATTATCTCCCGGCGTGTGCCACCATCCGCTGCGGGTGAAATCACCAATGATGTCGACGGTCGGAATGCCCGCGAAATTGAGCGGCACATGGTCATCGATGATCGGCGTTGCGGCCATGCCGAAATGAGCCTCAGCTCCCTCGGCTTTGGCGGCGGCGAAAACCAAGTTCTTCAAATCTTCCGGCGTATCACTTGGCAGGCGGATCGACAAATCCTTGTGGCCGACCATGTCGAGCAGGATCCCCCACTTCGGCTTGTCATCGCGCGCGCGCCAGAAGTTTGCATAATGACGACTGCCATAAAGCCCATCTTGCGGCGTGATGTTTTCTTCAAGCGCCTCCTCGCCATCGAAGAACACCAACTCAAGTGCCGCCGCTTGCTCCGGTTTTTTCTTCGCCAGAAATTCCGCCATCACCACGATCGCCGCACAGGCCGAAGCCGCATCATCGGCACCGAGGAAAACCTTGTCCTCGTATAATTTCGAATCGATGTGCGCGCACAACAAACCATCGACCCGGCGCTCCCATGGGTCCGCCCCGCCGACTGCAAATCGCGCGCGCAGGTTTTCAAATCGGATCAAACCCTTCGGCGTTTGTCGCTCGAAGGCCTCGCGTCGAGTCAACCATCCGTTGGCCTGCAGCTGCGTCGCCACATGCGCGCGCACCTCGTCGAGTGCCTTCGAATGTGGCGGTCGCGGGCCTTTTGCGAGAATCGCCCGCGTTTGTTCATAAGCCACCTCACCCATGCCCTGCGACCCGCGTGCCTGCCACCACCACGCAACCGCCAGACCGGCAAGCATCACCACCAAGAGAGGAATCCAACGCGTTTTCATGTCATGAAAAATTTATCAATGCACGCCGAACGAATGCGAAAATGCCAACTTCATTTCGCGCGCAGCAAGCTCGCGCTCGCACGAAGGTAGTTCCAGCCTGAAAGAAGCGTCAGCCCCAGCGCCAACCACATCGATGGCTCGCGAATCCATCCGTAGGGATGCGACAGCATGCGAAAAAAATCAGCCACCGCACCCTGCGATTCGCTTCGACTTAACGCCAACCACACCAGACAGGTGATGCAAAAGGTCAGCTGCATCGCAGTCTTCCATTTCCCCCAGCCATCGGCCGCAATGACCTGTCCCGCCTCGACTGCGATCTGGCGCAGACCTGTCACGAGAAACTCGCGGGCGATGATCAGCACCGTCACCCACACCGGGCAAAGCCCCTGCTCGCTGAGGTACACAAATGCGGCGCACACCAACACCTTGTCGGCCAAGGGATCTAACAGTTTGCCCATCGCCGTCACCATACCCAGTTTGCGGGCGAGCCAGCCGTCGACAAAATCGCTAATCGCCGCCACCACGAAGGCCGCCAAGGCAAGCCACGGGCCAAATGTTGCTTCCACGAGGGTTGCGGCGATGAACACCGCCGTCAGAACAAGTCGCGAAAGGGAAATGGCATTGGGCAAGTTCACTGCTGGAGTATGCGCAATTTCACCCTGCTTGCAACAAGGGGTTGCAAGAGCGCCCCGTGACCATTACACAGCCACGCCGCCCGCAAACTCGGCTCTCACAACATGAATCAAAGCGACTTCGGACTGATCGGACTGGCCGTCATGGGCCAAAACCTTGTGCTCAATGTGGAATCCCGCGGCTTCCAGGTCTCAGTGTACAACCGCACAACCTCGGTCACCGACGAATTCGTCGCCGCACATCCGGGCAAAAAACTTGTGGGCGCAAAAAGCCTCGAGGACTTCGTCCAGTCGCTCGCCGCACCGCGCAAGATCATGATCATGGTCAAGGCCGGCGGACCCGTCGACGCGGTCATCGAGCAACTCATCCCGCTACTCGACAAGGGCGACATCATCATCGACGGCGGCAACTCACTTTACACCGACACCGAACGCCGCGACCAATGGCTCGGCGACCTCGGCTTCCGCTTCATCGGTGCCGGCGTTTCCGGCGGTGAGGAAGGCGCGCGCAAGGGCCCATCGATCATGCCCGGCGGCCCGGCCTCGACCTGGGATGTGATGAAGCCGATCTTCGAAAGCATCTCCGCCAAAGTGGACGGCGAACCCTGCGTCACTCACATCGGTCCCGGTGGTGCCGGCCACTATGTGAAGATGATCCACAACGGCATCGAGTACGGCGACATGCAGTTGATCTGCGAAGCTTACAACATCTTCAAGGCCGCAGGCTTCAGCGCGGCCGAACTTGGCAGCGTCTTCAGCGATTGGTACGCGGGTGACCTCGAGAGCTACCTGATCCAGATCACCGCCGAAATTTTCAAGCAGGTCGATGCGGAAACCGGCAAGCCGCTCGTCGATGTGATCCTCGACACCGCCGGTCAAAAAGGCACCGGCAAGTGGACGATCATGAACGCGGTCGAAAACACCGTCGTCATCTCAACCATCAACGCCGCAGTCGAAGCCCGCATCCTTTCCTCGATGAAGGACCGCCGCGTCGCCGCCAGCAAAGAGCTGCAAGGACCAAATGCGGAAATCTCCGCAGAAAAGGCAGCACTCGTGAAAAAAGTCCACGACGCGCTCTACGCATCGAAGATCATTTCCTACGCCCAAGGCCTCGACCTCATCACCACGATGAGCAAGGAAAAGAACTGGAATCTCGACCTCTCGAAAATCGCCGCCATCTGGCGCGGCGGCTGCATCATCCGCGCCCGCTTCCTCAACCGCATCACCGATGCCTACCGCGAAAATCCAACGCTCGACAACCTGATGCTCGCGCCCTTCTTCAAGGAAGTCCTCAACACCTCGCAGCAAAACTGGCGCGAAGTGGTCTCGATGGCGACCCTCGCCGGCATTCCGGTGCCGGCATTCAGCGCCTCGCTCGGTTACTACGATAGTTATCGTAGTTCCGTGCTGCCCGCCAACCTGCTGCAAGCACAGCGCGATTTCTTCGGCGCCCATACCTACGAACGCACCGACAAACCGCGCGGCGAGATGTTCCACACCGATTGGCCCGAGGTCATTGGGTGAGAATTTCCCACGCCGCACCGGGCTAATCTTATGAATCAGCAAGCAAAATACCCACTCATGCCCATCGCGTGGCTTGTCTGGATATCGATGTGCATCAGCCAATTGCTGGTCTATTTCGTCATCGGCGAGGTCAAGGGCATTGATGGCATTGAGGCGCTCCGGTTTTTCCCAGTCCTGCCGCTTCTCATGTCCTCGCTTCTACGCTGGCTGGTCCTGCCAAGAATCTCCAGCAAGGCCAAGGCGCTGCCGATCTTCATCGCAGGTGCCGCGCTTGCGGATGCCTGCGGCATCGCTGGCAGCATTCTGGCACCTGAGTTGAAGGAAACTTACCTGGTGCTCTCCTTCATGGGTCTGGCCCAGTTCATTCCGTCATTTGCCCTGCGTCAAAAGGACTGAACCCAGGGCAACGTCTCTCCGACTGCCATCCGGATCAATCGGGATCGGATAGACCCCACCAAGCCCATTTCGGCCCGTTTTTTTTCGCAAACCCTTGCCATGCGGCGGGTGGTGGTTTACTTCCGCCGCCCTATGGCAACCTATCGCGTGCTGGTTTCGGACCCGATCTCGGAAAAGGGCGTTGACGCCCTTCGCAACGCCCCGGGAATTTCCGTCGATGTCAACACCGGCCTCAAGCCGGAGGAGCTTATCAAGATCATCGGCGACTACCATGGCCTCGTAGTCCGCTCGCAAACGAAGGTGACCCCGGAAGTTTTTGCCGCCGCCACCAACCTCAAGGTCATCGGTCGCGCCGGTGTGGGTGTCGACAACATCGACCGCGCCGCCGCCACCGATCACGGCGTGGTGGTGATGAACACCCCAAGCGGCAACACGATTTCGACCGCCGAGCATGCGTTCACATTGATGCTCTCGCTGGCCCGCAACATCCCGCAGGCCCACGCCTCGATCATCGCCGGCAAGTGGGATCGCAAGTCCTTCGAAGGCGTCGAACTCAACGGCAAGCGCCTCGCCATCCTCGGCATGGGCCGCATCGGCACCGAGTTCGCCAAACGCGCGCAGGCCTTCGGCATGACCGTTGCCGCCTACGACCCCTTCCTCACCGCCGCCCGCGCGCAATCGCTCAAAGTCGATCTCGCGCAAAGCGCCGAAGAAGCCCTCAGCGGCGCGGATGTCGTCACCCTCCACATTCCGCTCACGCCGGAAACGAAACACATTCTCAACGCGCAAAGCCTCGCCCGCATGAACCGCGGCGCATTGGTCATCAACTGCGCCCGCGGCGGACTCGTCGATGAAGCAGCCGCCAAGGCCCACCTCGACTCCGGTCACCTTGCCGGCATCGCGCTCGATGTCTTCGAAGTCGAACCCCCACCCGCCGACTTCGCCCTGCTCGGCACGAAAAAATGCGTCTTCACCCCACACCTCGGAGCCTCGACCGCCGAGGCCCAGGAAAATGTCGGCATCGAAGTTGCCCACCAAGTGAAGGACTTCCTCGTCACCGGCGAAATCCGCAACGCGGTCAACATGCCCAACCTCGACAGCCGCACGCTCGAAAGCGTCGGACCCTACCTCGACCTCGCCAACTCGCTCGGCAGACTCGTTTCAAAAATCGCCCCCGCCCAGTGCGACTCGATCCGCGTTTCCTATCTCGGCGCCGTTTCGGAACTCGACACCGAGCTGATCACGCGCATGACCCTCACCGGTTACCTGTCCGCCGCACACAACGACGCCCAAGTCAACCTCGTCAACGCACCCGCCGTCGCCAAAGCCCTCGGCCTGCAAATCACCGAGTCGACCGTCGCGCTTGCCACCAACTGCACCGAGTTGATCGAAGTCTCAGCCATCAAGGGCAACGAAGTCTGCACCGTCGCAGGCACCTTCTACGGCAAGTCCGCCCGCATCGTTCACATCTCCGGCCACAATGTGGAAACCAACCCGAAAGGCCGATTCCTCTTCGTCGAAAATGACGACCGCCCCGGCATCGTCGGACTGATCGGTACGAGCCTTGGCAACGCCTCGGTCAACATCGCCAACATGGCCCTCAGCCGCTCGACCGAAACAGGCCGCGCCGTCACCGTCATCGAGGTCGACACCGAACCGCCGACCACCCTACTCGAAACCCTGCGCGCCACCCCCGGCATCATCCGCGTGCTCAGCTTCGAACTGTAGAAATTCACCCTCCCGCAACGGGCGATTTCGCCAAAGTTTCCCGTTGCAAGCCCCCCACCAATCCCCTAGACTCATCCCCGCATGAAAAAACTCTCATTCATCGCCGCTGCCCTTGCCGCGCTCACCGTTTTTGTCAGCGCCGACATCCACGCGCCTCCAGGCTCGACCTACACCTCGACCCGCAAGCTCGGCCGCGCCCTCAGCAACATTCTCTACGGCTTCATGGAAATCCCCGAGCAAATCGTTCGCAAGAACGAGGCTTACGGACGCAAGGCCGGCTACACCTACGGCGCCGTCGATGGCTCACATCGCGCACTCCGCCGCCTTGGCTATGGTTTCTACGAACTCTTCACCTTCACCTGCCCGACCTATCGCGGCACCTTCAAGCCCCCCTACGAACGCTGCGGCGAAGACAACCGCATCGAAATGAATGTGCACGACGGCCTCTCGGAATTCCCCCCCGAACTCGGCTTCGAAACCTACTTCGACCACTCCAGAACTCAGAAGTACTAAGCCGGTCACAAGCCCATCTCAAAACCCGCCCTCGGCCCACCCGACGGCGGGTTTTTTCTTGGGGGGGTGTGGAAGACTGAGCGCGCGGTGCCAATTGAAGCTCAGCCAATGACCTCAATCGCTTCGCCCCCATTGAGAACAAGTTCCGTCGGAATCGAAGTGTCAAAAGTCGCTAGGCGTATTCCGTGTCGCGCTGCCAGTGCCAAGAGATAAAGATCTGTCAACTGCCGTGGCGTCACCTCACGCAGACCGTGAAATGCCGGATCATGAAACGAAAAATCACACGACAAAAATCGATGACCTCGTCGCTTGCGATACGCTTCGAGATCAAGCATCGCTCGCCCGGGGCTACCTGGCCCACCAGAATAAGCCGGATGACCGTAAATCCTTAAAAAACCATTCTCCGTCAGTGGACAAGTGGCCAAACCGGCCCTTGGCCATGATGATAGCCAATCGCGTGCGATGGCATGGTGAGAATGAGCCTTATCTGCAAGAGCAATTAGGAGATTAACATCCGCCAGAAAAACCATAATCAGACCCCTTCTTGTTCGCGAAGCTGATCGATGAATTCGTTAGTGATAACTGTAGCATCACCCTTTTCCCTTCGCAGCATTGGTATTCCGAGCTCATCAACTTCAAAGTGAGGTTGATCAGGCGAACGCGTCACCTGAACCCGCAGACTGTCTTGCAAAGCTCCGAGAACTAAGTCCCGCAAGCTGACTCCACGCTGTACTGCCCGCATCTTGACCTTTCGATAAAGTGGCTCAGGAATGTCGATGGTCGTTTTCATAAGAAAAAGATACGGAAATACGGAAATCCGTCAATACGGATTCTTAACTACAACCCCATCAATCAATGCGGCCTCCACGATCTTTCTTTTTCGCGTTCATTCGCGTCCATTCGAGGTTCAAAATTTCTGAAAGCCTCGGCGCCGCGAGGCCGCGTCGCCCTACCGGGAATTGAAGAGGTGGGCAAGATGCCCACGCTCCTTGAGGAAGCTGCCTCTTCAATCTCTTCCACTTCAATGTTCGATGTTCGCCCCCCCAATAACTTTTAACGAATAACCTCTAACTCTCCCCCCCGCTAACTCCTCACCCTCGTCCCGTCCTTGTCGCCAAAGCGCTTTTTCCACTCGGGCACTTTCGGTTTGAAGGTGGATTTCGGCAGCTCGTCATCAAACTCCGATCGCTGATCGATGCCAGCCAGCAGCGCGGCGATTTCCTTGGCCTCTTCGAGCAGCGCGATCATGCGTTCGGCTGAAAGCCCCGGCTCCTTGAGTGCTGATTTGATCGCCGCATCGCGCCGCTGCAAGACCAAGCCCGAGAGCTGCGCCAGCGAGACTTCCGCCGCCTGCATGCCATCGTCCGTCGCACCACCTGTCGTGACATCCGCGCTCAAGGCCATGCGATCAGCCTCGGGCAAGCCGCTCAAAAACGCATTCACCGCCGCACTCGAGGCCGGATCCGGCGCGGCGGCCAAAATCGCTTCGAGCAATGGCACGCCCTCGACCCAACGCGTTGCTTCGTGGATCGTTTCAAATTGCTCGCCAAGAAAATGCTGCGCTGGCGCTGATGTGAGCGCGAGCTGACACAAAAACGCCACGATCCGATGCAGCGGCGTTGGCTCGACTGGCGCGACGACTTCATCATCCGTCGCAGCCGGTTCTTGATAGCCACGCGTGGGCTTCGACTTGGCCATGATTTTTGCAATGGCCTGACGCAACACGGTCGACGACGCCTGCAAGTTCCCCGCCACGATGTTGATCTGATTCTCGCGCGCCGCGAAATCGCTCATCAAGGCCAACATCCCCGCGCAATCGGTTAGCGCCGCTGTGCGCCCGGCCGCTTGATCGAGCAGTCCATCCTCGCGCGCCTTGCCGAGCTTGAAGTCAAAAAATTCCGCCGCATCGGCCAGCAATCCGCGAAACGCTTCGACGCCGTACTTTTTCAAATAAGTGTCCGGATCCTCGCCGGCAGGCATCCGCACCACGCGCACGGCAAGACCCTCGGGGGTCAACTCGCGAAACACCCGCTCCGATGCGGCCAAGCCCGCACGGTCGGCATCATAACAAATCAACACGCTCGTCGTGTAACGCCGCAACAGCCGCGCATGATCGCGCGTAAAGGCCGTGCCCAAGGGCGCGATTGCATGATCAATCCCACCCTCGTGACACGAAATCACATCGAGCTGCCCCTCACACAACAATGCCGATTTCTCTCGCAGGATCGGCTTCTTCGCGCGATCGAGTGCGAACAACACCCTCGATTTCCGGAAGATCACTGTTTCGGGCGAGTTGACATACTTGCCGCTGTTCGGGTCCTCGCGAAGCTGACGCCCGCTAAAAGCAATCACATCGCCAATCTCGTTGCGGATCGCAAACATCAACCGATCGCGAAATCGCACGCGTATGCCCGATGCGGGATTGCCCTCCTCGCGCAGATAACAAATCCCCGAATCCACGAGCTCGCGCCCGGTGAATTTCCGCGACTTCGCCCAATCAAGAAACACCCGCGCGTTTTCCGGCATCCAGCCGACCGACCAATTCACCGCCATCTCACGACCGAAGCCACGCGACTTGATGTATGCACGCGCGTGCTCGGCCGCCGGATCTTTCATCAGGCACTCATGAAAAAATGCCGCAGCCTCGCGATGCAAATCCAACAATCGCCCGCGGCTGCGCCGGCTACGATCCGCCTCGGGATCGGCCTCCTCCTCGCGCACCTGGATCCCCGCCTGCTGCGCAAGTTTTCGCACCGCATCGGTGAAGGGCAGATTCTCGTACTCGCGCACAAACGCAATCGCATCCCCACCCTTGCCACAGCCAAAACAATGAAAACTCTGCCGTGCCGGGTTGATGAAAAACGACGGCGTCTTCTCGTGGTGAAACGGACAGTTCGCCTTGAAACTCGAACCCGCACGCTTGACCTGAATATACGAACTGATCAGCCCGACGATGTCCGTGGAGCTGAGAACCTGTTCGATGCTTTCCTTTGGAATCTGAGCCACGGCGGGAAACGAAATTCATCATAACGCCCACCCGCCGCCGGACAACCCGCAAAACGAAAATCCACCCCAGCCGCCGAAGTGCTTGCCAAACCCGCACCCAAAATGCCACTCTCCCCGCCCAGCAGCGGCCTCAAAGCCGCCCACCCATCCCCCGCGCGCTTAGCTCAGTGGTAGAGCACATCCTTCACACGGATGGGGTCGCAGGTTCGAACCCTGCAGCGCGCACCATTTTTTTTGGGGGGATAAAAGAAATCGGTCGAAAAAGGTTCTCTCGATCGCCTATCGAGTTAGTTCTCATTGAATCCTGTTAGTCTATGGCTTTGCTAGCCTCAATCTCTTCCTGTAGTTCCTTGGTACGCCTTTGTCCGGCGGCTATTTCTCCTCGGGACAGGCGTTTTTCTAGATTAGTAATGTCTTCGCGAACGTCTGGAGCCTGCGCGCCAACTAAATTGTAATACGCATAGGCTTCCACCTCGTCCTTTGGAACCCCAATACCTTGCTCGTAGGCGCATCCAAGATTAAATTGAGCGTCCAAGTGCCCCTGTTCAGCCGCCTTACGAAACCACTTAACCGCTTCTACAGTATTTTGCAAGACGCCTCGGCCGAAGTCGTAGCAAACTCCAAGATCGCATTGCGATTGAGCACATCCTTTCTCTGCTCTTGCTTTTAACGAAATAAATTCTTCAGAGCTAAATTCCTCAATCCACTTCTGAAATCGATTGCGAACTTCCATGCGTAGACAAAAACAATGCGTTGTTTCGCAGGCAAGTGAAAAAAGTCACAGCAGCGGGTTCTTAAATCAAATCACGGACGCACGTCGCCAATAGTTTGCACCACGCGTCAAGCCGTTCGATCAATAGGAGGGCAAAACAGCCCAGCCCCACGAACAAATTCCTTGCTGGGCAAAATCGGCGCTGCGGGCCGCAGCGCCCTACCGGTGCAATATGCAGCTTCTTCATGCGCCCCAAATCACCAATTTCTCATATCCAATCACTCTTCCCCTCTGCGTTCCTTAGCGACCTTTGCGGCTTCGCGGTAAATCCTTCTTCAAAGATTCGGCGATGCGGGCCGCATCGCCCTACCGTTGTTTCGGCGACCACGGATTAAGCGCGGTCAAATCAGTCGGACACGACCTCAACACCTCCCACAGCGGTTTCTCAGAAACTTTTTTGTCACACCAGTCGGCGGCCTTCGCGATGACGACATAGGGCTTGCCGTGTTTGGTCACCAGTTGCGGATTCCCCTTGGCGGCCTCTTCCGCGACAAAAGAAAAACACTGTTTGGCAGTCTGGAATTCGTGAGAGATCACAAGTGGAAATCTACCGAATCTGCCGAGTCTGTCCACCCCCTCTACCACACCTCGAGCTCGTCCCTCGGGCGCAGCAGGGTCAGCTCGGGGATCTGCAGGAAATGGGCATCATCGCTCAGCACTGCCGCACCGATGTGCAGCGCGCAGCTAGCGATCAATAGATCCTGCGCGGGCAGCGCGATGCCTTGTCGGTCGAGTTTCCATGCAAGGTCCGCTGCCGATGACCAAACTTTTTCGGTCGTTGGAACATTGCGCATCACATCAAAAAACCCGCCCATCATGCGCCGCACCTTTTGCACGCGAATGCCGCGCTCGACCTCCAAGCGAACCATCCCGCAGGTGGCAAGGTCGTTGTTTCCGATCCATTGCCCGAGACATTTCACGGGATCCACCCGACGCCGCAAGAGCCCGATGTACACATTGCTGTCGACGAGGACGCAAAAACTATGGGCGCTTGGGCTTTCCATACTTCTTCGGAGTTTCCGCCACACGCATGGCCGCCAAATCGTATTCCGGCTCGACGGATTGCGCCAACTGTGAGGGCGTAAGCCCCATGCCCTTTTTCACCACCGCCTTGAAGCGCGACCTTCGGTCCATCTCACGCAAGGCCATCTCCACCGCCTCCGTCTTGCTGGAAAAACCATGCGCCTTGATGACCCGGTCGAGCAAATCCTCATCGATGTGCATCGTCATTTTCATGCCATACTAGGTATGGCATTTCGCCGTGATGCGCAAGGGGTTTTAAAAATCTCCTGATCTCTGACCCTCTCAAGATTCGGCGCTGCGGGCCGCATCGCCCTGCCGGTGAAAGATTGCGGGCGGGACGCCCACGCTCCTTTGAAGAAGTAACTTCTTCTTCGATCCACGATCCACGATCTTCCTCTGCGTTCCTTGGCGACCTTTGCGACCTCGCGGTGAATCTTTCTTCAAAGCGTCGGCGCTGCGAGGCCGCATCGCCCTACCTTTCCGATGTCCCTGCCCGCCACTTCACATAGACCTTCGCCACGAGCATCGCAGCGGCGATGCCGAGGGCGTCGTAGGCGAGGTCGGTGATATCGACACGGTCGAAGCCGTAGCCGAAGGCGATTTGGCCGAGCTCGATGGCGATCGAGAGCATGACCGCCAGCACGAGTGCCGGACGCCAACCCGCGAGCCAGGCCATGACGAGGGTTGGCATCATGATGAGCAGGGCATGCAGAAGTGGCCGAAAAGGCTCGAGGGCATATTTTGCTTTGAGCAGGAGCCCGCCTTGCACGGGGATCTTGCCCAGCGCTTGTTGGGGTCCGGCAAAGGCGGGGGTGGTCGAGGGTTTTGCAGCGGACTTGGCGGGATCGATTTGAAGCGCGCCATCCGTTTGTGGCTGCACCAGCACGCGCGCCTTGGCGGACTGCGCAATTTCCTTGATCACAAATGCGTCTCCGAAAGGGCGCTGGATTTTCCACGGCCCGGGCACTACGGCCAAGGCGCCCATGGTCACAAAAATTGCCGACGCACCAAGCGCGCGAGGCAGGGAAATTTTTTGGATCGAGCGCACCAACGCGCAGGCCCATGCGAGCCATACGGCAGCCAAGATCCATCGACCGTAGCGCCACCACACAGTTTCGCGCACCTCGCGAAGTTCGAACTCCTGCAACTCGAAGGCGCCCGATCGGCCCAGATGCTCAAGCCTCAGGACAGGCACCGCACAACCTTTTGCCGCCGCCACCACGAAGTCGTCTCCCTTCGCATCATCGCCGCGAATCGATCCGATGGCCTCGATTTTTGGTCTCTCGCCGCCGGGTCGATGCCATTCGATCAGCAATCTCCCGTCCTCCCAAACCTGCCTGCCAGGCAACAAAGCCTCGCTGCGAAACTTCAGGCGCAAATGCAAAAATTTCACCACGCCGCAGTCCGGGATCCCGATCCGTTGGACTAAGCTCGGATGGGCCGCATCGACCTCGAGACGCAGCACAGGCTTATCCGCGCTTCCGAGCCAAGAAACCCCGCCGCTTGCAACATCCGGCGCACCTTCGCGCAGCTCGGACAGGCTGCTTGTGCAGGATCCGCTTACGGCCTCAAACCGGTGCTGCCACAACAGGTAAATCAACCCAATCAGCGCGGCAAATGAACATGCCAAAATCGCAGCCCGCATGGCTCACCAGCCTGATCCGCCAAGTGCGATTGGCCAAGGGTTTTTTGGTATTTCTTCCGCATCCAAATGTGAGGCGGAATCCTTTGTAAACTGGCATTGCAGACCGGTGAAAAATTTAGTGAATTACATCCCTAATACTCACCTCGACTCTCCCCATTCGATGATCAACAGCCGCAGCGAATCCCTTCGCACCCAACTGCTTCAACTGACCGACGCTCTGCTCATCTGGTTTGCGTTCTGGATCGGATGGATCATACGCGAAATGTTTCGGATTAAGACCGGGATGGGCGTCGAAGATGCAGGCCTGAGCGAATCCCTCAACTGGGTGCTCTACATCACCGTACCACTCACGCCGATGGTGCTCGAGCGACTCGGGTACTACAAAAATCTGCGCACCAAAAAAGGCGGTGCATCGATCCAGCAGCTCATCCGAGCCATTCTGATCATTCTCTTGGTCATCGGCCTTCTCGCTATCTTCACCAAGCAATTCGACACCCGCCGCCTGGCTTTTGGTGTCGGACTTTTGGTGAGTTTCCTGTTGGTCATCGTCCGCGACTGGATCACGCGCACCTGGTTCCGCCGCCAGGCGCTCGACGAAGGCACCAAGGAAAATGTCGTGATCGCCGGCACCGGCCGCGAAATGCAGGATTTCCTCAACTCCCTCGACAAGGAACTCACCGCCACTTGGCACATTTCCAATCTCTTCGATTTGGAAACCCACAACAAAGACGACCTATTCGACATTCTCAAAAAGGAATCCGTGGCGCGCGTGATCTTCGTCACCAAGCAGGCCGACTTCGAGAAGGTCTCGCATGCGGTCGAAATCTGCGAGTTGCAAGGCGTGGAGGCATGGATCTCGGCCTCGTTCATTCGCACGCAGATTGCGCGGCCGGTGTTTGATTCCGTCGGCAACAAACCAATGCTCGTGTTGCGTTCAACGCCAGAGCTCTCGTGGGAGCTGATGCTCAAGGGGTTCTTTGATCGCATTGCCGCCACGCTCATCATCATCTGCACGCTGCCACTCTGGATCATCGCGATCATCGGCATCCGCATTCAAAGCCCTAGCGCGCCGGCATTTTTCTCGCAACTTCGTGCAGGCCGCTATGGCCGGCCATTTCGCATGTGGAAGTTCCGCACGATGGTGCCAAATGCCGAAGAGCTGCTCGATCAGGTCAAAGAAGAACACGGCAACCAGATGGACGGCCCGGTCTTCAAGCTCGACCACGATCCGCGCGTTTTTTCTTTCGGCGAATGGCTCCGCAAACTCAGCATCGATGAGCTGCCGCAGCTTCTCAATGTCGTGAAAGGCGACATGAGCCTCGTCGGCCCGCGCCCCCTACCCCTCTATGAGGTCGAGGCCTTTTCCGAAATCACCCACCGCCGCCGCCTCAGTGTCAAACCCGGCATCACTTGCGAATGGCAAGCAGGCGGCCGCAACACCATCACCAGCTTCGATCAATGGGTCGAAATGGACCTCCGCTACATCGATAACTGGTCGCTCTGGCTCGACTTCAACATCCTTCTGCGGACCATCCCCGCCGTGCTCTTCCGAAAAGGCGCGAAGTAGAAAATTTCGATCTTAGGCACACAATCTTAGGCAGGGACTTTTCTCCGAAAGGTCCGCTCGACTGAGTATCGTCTGAATGGCCTCATCACCCGCAAAAAGCCTCACACCGCGGACCTTTCGGAGAAAGGTCCATGCCTGAAAAAACAAGAAGATTGTAGCGCCTCCCTATTCCCAATAACTAATAACTAATCACCAACAACTCTTCCTTGCCGCTCATCTCCTCCATCTTCCTTGTGCTCTCGCTCGTGCTGGCTGTGCTTCTTGGCCCGCAGACGCGCGCATGGAGCTGGGGCCCATCGCTGGCGGCGCTGGTCATCTCGCTGGCGGCCTCACTGCCGCTCATTTGGAAACGCGGCTTCATCAAGCTTGATCGCGGCATCCTCGTGACCGGTGGCCTCACTGCCGCATGGTTTGCATGGCGGGCGGCAACATCGCCGGTGGCGGAGTTTGGCACTTCCGATCTCCTTCTGCTTGCTGCGACAGTCGCCAGCTTCATCGTCACGCGTGCGATCAGCGGTGAACGCATCGCCGAGCTCGTCCTGCACTGGGGCATGGCCTTGCTTCTCGTAGCCAGCATCGTGGTGGCGGGCAAACAAGTGGCAGACCCAAGCTACTCGCCCATTTTCACGCAGCGTGCCGCCGATGCGATGGTGTCGGGATTTTACGCGCACTACAACGAGGCGGCAAATTACTACATTGCCGCAGGGCTGCTCGCCGGAGCTGTGGCGCTCTTTGGCACGCATCGCCGCACGACAAGGCTGCTCTTCGCGCTGATCGCGATCGCCGGCATCGCCTGCGTTTGGTACACCCGTTCGCGCGGCGGAATTTTCGGTGCGGCCATCGGCTGCGCGATGCTGGCCACGATGGCCTTGATCATTGGCAAGCGTCGTGGCTCGAAGTGGTTTGCACCGGCCTTGATCGCAATTCCATTGATCGGCATCGCGGTCGCGTCCTACTGGTTCGTCGGCTGGGAAGAAGCGCAGCGTTTCCGCTCGGGAGGAAAATTTGGCATCGACGCGCTCTTCGACAACACTTGCCGACTCTATTTTTACGGCATCGCGCTATCCTGCATCGGCCTCCACCCGCTGCTTGGCGGTGGCAGTTGGAGCTTCAGTTGGGAGTGCTTTCGCTTTTGGGACAACTCCGTGCAAGGCATCGGCGGCGCAAGACCGGAACTCGTGCACAACGAGCTGCTGCAATCCGCCACCGACTACGGCATCATCGGCACGCTCTTGCTGCTGGCATTGATGGGCACGCTCGCACTCACGGCATTGGTGCGCACCACCTTGGGCAGCGATCCCCATGCAAACGATCACCGCTGGGCCTGGCGCGCGGGCGGGATCGCGGCACTCGCTGGCATGCTGGTGCAATCGTCTTTCAGCTTTGTGTTCCACCACCTACCGGGCGGGATCCTACTCGGAATTTGCCTCGGCCAAATGGCTTACCCCGATCCGGGAATTGCAAAATCGGAATCACGCATTGGCCAAAGTTTCCTCACCCTCACCGCGCTGGCCTGCATCGCCTTCATCACGCCGCTCGCATGGCTTGGCATCCGCGTGACCAAAGAACTCTGGCCGGTTTACAACAACAAGTACCAAGCCGCCTCGACCAACCTGCGCATCGATGCGCTCGGCAAAGCGATCCGCATCTGGCCGCATTCGGAAATGCACATGGATCGCGCGCGACTCCTGCACGAACTCGCCGGCAGCACCAAAGGCGATGAATCGATCCAATGGGGCCGCAAGGCACTCGCCGATTACGAAGCCGCAGCAAAGATCCACCCCTACGATCCGGCCTTTGTGATCAATCAGGCGATCATCCTCAGCGTGCTCGGCGATACCGCAAAAGCAGAAGCGGCGTTTCTCAATGCCATCGAATTGCAAGGCGGCATGGAGGCCGGATTCCGCTCACACCAAGCATACGCCAGCCACTTCGCACGCAAAGGCTCAAGCCAACTCGAAAACGACGACAAAAAATCCGCCCTCGCAACCCTGCAGGCAGCGGCGCAAGAAATCGAGCTGGCTCAAAGCGAAGGCGCCGGATTAGGCATGGGCAACGAAGGACGCAACTTGCGCGTCAACACCCACGAACTGCTCGGCCTCGCCCACGAAGCCAATGGCAACAACCCGCAAGCGCTCGAATCATACAACTTCGCCGCCAGCCTGCCGATGGGCAACCGCGCCCACTACCGCGCCGGTGTGCTGATCGGCCGCATGGCCCGCGACGCATGGTATCAACGCAAACCCGCACTGGCACTCGCACTCTTCATCGAAGCCCGCGAGCGCATCGCCAAAGCCGGCGCCGAACTCCCCTACGGCGCCACCGCCACACGCCGCGCCGAACTGATGAAATATTTCGAAGAATCCATCAAGTTCCTCAAAGCCGCCAAGGTCGTGCCAAAGAAATGAGGGGGAGTTACAAGGTTCAAGTTTTCAGTTTCAAGAAAAGAGAAAGATACTGCCCAATGTAAGTGCCAACATCACGGCTAACGGGCGGCTGTGGCGATGATTTACTTGCCATGCAATAGCCGTTCTTCATCTCCTCACTGAAAACTTGAGTCTTGAAACTCAATCTGCCACCTGCGACCAGTCGATCTGACTGCCGGCAAACTCGGTGACAAAAGAGCGGATTTTTTCATCCGCCTCGGCCTCACTCACTTCCCCTTCGATCCACGGGATTTTACCAAACCACATCGAGACCGAAACATAGGCCCAGCGCTGATCCATGCCGCGCACGAGGCGGTCCTTCATGTCGATCAGGGTGCGCTGCAAGTGGTCGTTGGTGATGCGGTCATGACCGATAAAGAAGTAATAGGTGATGCAGTTGAACTCGACCACTGGATCACCTTCCTTGGTAGGCTTGATCGTTTGCTTCGAGCGCAGCCGCTTGACATCGAAATCATGGCCCTTGGTTGATTTCAACCTCACGGCGGACGATGCGATGATCGAATGCCCCTGTGCCGGCATGCATCGCTCGGGGCGGTGAATGGAATTGTTGAGGTCGTTGCCGGAAAGCACGATGGAAAGATCGAGGCGGTCGGGCACGGCGTAGCCATCTAAGTTGAATTCTCCCTCGCGCGGGCGCAGGCAGATGGCCTTGGCAAATTCGGTATCACGCTCGAGCGTACTCAATTCCTCCATGCTCGGTGGGATCGCGCGAAAGGTCCAATCCTCGAAGGCATCCGGCAATTTCATGATCACCGCCGATTCCGCAGTCTTGCCCGCAACCGGCAGGAAATACACCGAGCTGAGCGAAACGCCCATCACCAGCGGCAACAGCCATGCCATCGTCTTCATGCTTCGGGAGTGTTGGATGAGTTTACATCAGCGGCCACCGAACGCGTGACCACCACGCGGCGGACCTTGCGGGCGCCGGATTTTTTCCATGGCAATCCACCTTCAAGCAACGAGTGGATGCCAAGCAGAAGCATGAGCGAGATCGGGTAAAACAACAGCAAGCCGGACCAATCATGCCAAGTCGTGCGCGCCCACTCGGCATTGCCATACTCGGCGATGACGAAGATCGACACCACCCGCAGCGAATTGCCCAAAATCGCCAAGGGAATGGCGGAAAGGAAAAGCACCGCGCGTTTCCACAAAGCCATCTCCGCAATGCAGGCCCATGCGCCGGAGATCATCAGCAAGGCCATCAGCGAGCGGATCCCGCTGCAGCCCTTGGCGATTTCCAAGGGTTCCCAAGCACCATCAGCCGATGAAATCATGTTTCCTTGCACCAGCGTCTCGACGCCGAAAAGCGACGCGCCATGATGCGCGAACGAGGTAGCCATCAACTGCAAGTGCGTGGTCGCCTGTTGGAAACTTGGCAACGGAATCGCCAACCAAAAGAAAAACAAGGGCAGGAACAACATCCGCGCCACCGCCCAACCCCAAAGGTAAAGCGCCGAACCCCACAACAAAATCGGCAAGGCACCCACCGCCACCCGCGGCTGCAAGGTGCGGTACGCGGCCGCATACAAAACCGCACCGATCAACACGACCACGAGCCCAAGAAAATTTGCATTTCCCACCGCATCCTTGAGCCGCCCGTAGCGGTGATAAATCAGGCCGGCAATGATCAGAGGAAACATCGGGCCATGCTCGAAATCCGTCTCCGGATTCCATGCCGACCACAGCCAACCGAGCGCCGTCTGGTGGCGTCCCGGACCGAAACGCTGCTCACCGGCGTAAAACCACCACAGCACCAAAGCCACCGCTACCAGCGGACCAAACTTCAAAAGCATCACCAGCGCCCGGTCGGTGAATGACGGACCGGGTGCCGAGGCTCCGGCCGTTTGTTTGGTACTGCTTGTCAAAGGGTGAGAAGGTTTTGCGAGCAAAGTGTTGCCGAGCCCGCCAACAGTGTCAACAATCCGCTCGCACTCCAGCTCAACAAAGCTCCCGATTTTTCCCCCATGAAACTGATCAGTGGTACCGCCCACAGGGCCCTCGCCGAACGCATCGCAGAAAGCCTCGGCCACCCGCTCGCCGATGTCGAAGTCACCGCATTTCCCGATGGCGAAACCTCGGTGAAAATCAACGAGAATGTCCGC
The DNA here is from genome assembly GCA_947462835.1 of Akkermansiaceae bacterium. Classification (GTDB taxonomy): domain Bacteria; phylum Verrucomicrobiota; class Verrucomicrobiia; order Verrucomicrobiales; family Akkermansiaceae; genus Luteolibacter. The sequence goes on along the minus strand of CANHQM010000003.1, from coordinate 38,806 downwards.
GGCGCCGATGTGTTCATCATCCAGCCCAGCTGCCCGCCGACCAACCACAACATCATGGAGCTGCTCATCATGGTCGATGCCGCACGCCGCGCCAGTGCCGAGCGCATCACCGCCGTGATGCCCTTCTTCGGCTACGCCCGCCAGGACCGCAAGGACCAGCCGCGCGTACCGATCACCGCCAAGCTCATCGCCAACCTGCTCACCTCCGCCGGCGTGAACCGCGTGCTCACGATGGACCTCCACGCACCGCAAATCCAAGGCTTCTTCGACATCCCGGTCGACCACCTCTACGCGAAACCCGCGCTCATCGGCTACCTGCGCGAACGCCACCCGGATGCCTCAAACCTCACGGTCGTTTCACCGGATGTCGGCGGCGTAAAAATGGCCCGCGCCTACGCCGACGCACTCGGCGCCGAACTCGCCATCGTCGCGAAACACCGCGTCAGCGCCACCCGCGTCGAAGCGATGAATGTGATCGGCGAAGTCGAAGGCCGCGATGTTCTGCTCGTCGATGACATGACCGAGACCGCCGGCACGCTCTGCGCCGCGGCCGACATCCTGCGCAAACATGGCGCCAAAAGAATCTTCGCCGGCGTCTCCCACGCCGTGCTCGGCGAAATGGCCCACCAGCGGATCTCCGCCTCATGCATCGAGGAAGTCATCACCACCGATTCGGTCCCGCAAGCGAGCGGCGACAAGGTCCATGTGGTCAGCATCGCCCCGCTGCTCGGCGAAGCGATCCGCCGCATCCACGGCGGACAGTCGATCACCACGCTGTTTGCGCTCTGAAATGACACCCCACTTTTCCGCGCCCTACGGTCTATCCATCGGCTCTTTCAACGGCCTTCGTCCAAAAAGCAAATTTCTAGCATCCAGACATCTTGATCATGAAAAACGCCACCGTCGCGCCCCAACTGCGTCTCGTCGGGTTCACCTTCCATCTTAGTGAGGAGGAGACGGCCTCCGGCAAGGAATGGACAAATGCACAGCGCGTCGCGAAGCTTGCCAAGGCGGGTTTCCATACCGTCGCGCCGTGGCCCGACGAGGAAATGGCCGCGTTGGCCGCGAAGCACGGCATGGAGACGTTGCGGTATGTCGACGCCAACGAGAAGACATGGAAGGAAATGCTCGATCTTGCCAAGCGCGCCAAGTCAGCCCGAATAAACGTCCAACTCTGCGATCATGACACGCTGCCGAAAGAAGCCGTGAAGGTTTGGTTGAAGTGCGTGAAATATGCGAAGCAAATCGGGCTCGAGATTGATCTGGAAATTCATCGCGACACCGCGACGGAGACACCGGAGAAATGTTGGGAGATCGCGCGGCTCTTTGAAAAGGCCACCGGGGAAAAGATTCAATTCTGTTTCGACTTCTCGCACCTTGCGGTTGTGAAGCACTTGGCTCCGCCATACGCACCCCGTTTGCTGGATCATCCTGATTTGATCCGCATCGCCCGGCAATTCCATTTCCGTCCCTTCAATGGTCATCACTGCCAGATTCCGGTCCTCGATGCGAAAGGCAAACCGACGCCGGAATTCGAGGATTACCTGCAATTCATGGATGACCTTCTGGCATGCTGGTTTACCGGCGCAAAAGGTGGCGAGGTGCTTTACATCTGCCCGGAGGTCCTGCCAAAAGGAGCCTACGGCATCAGCACCTTTGGTCCGATGTGGGCAGACACGTTGCATGTGAAAAACGAGACAGAACGGCTTTGGAAAAAGCATGTCCGGAAATGGCGGGCAAAGACATCGGCTCGCTAGCGGCCTTCCTCATCATGGGACTCATCGTCGCCATCACCGGGTTTCTGCAAACCGCCTATGCCGGAGCGAGCACGACCCCGTCGGCAGCCTGATGGAACTGGACGCCGTTGCCGCCCGCGTCATCGGCAGGACCAGCCTGCGGGGCTGACGAGGCGCCACCGGTCTGGCCACCGGCTCTTTCGACGGCCTTCACCCCAAAAGCAAATTCCTAGCAATATAAGAGTTTTAGCCATTCGAGGTGCGAGGCCGGCAGGTCCCTCTCGGGCGCGATCACGTTCACCGTTGAGCAGGATTGTGCTTGCCTGATTTGAACCGTTCGGAAGGATCTCCTGTAGAGTTCAATCCGGCTTTCATCCCTCCATCCCATGTCCATCAAAAGCAGCCTCGTCGTTGTCTCTCTCCTCCTCAGTATTCTGATCGGTCTCTTTCTTGGGAAGAACTCCGCGCCAGGCGGTGACGCTGACAGCAGAACACGCCCGCTGATCGGTCTTTCGTTGGACACCCTCAAGGAGGAACGCTGGCAGGCCGATTCCGATCTCTTCAAGAAGCGCTGCGAGGAACTCGGCGCGGATGTGCTCGTTCAAGCCGCCAATGGAGACGACACCCGGCAGATCAATGACGTGCAAGCTTTGATCAGCCGCAAAGTCGATGTGATCGTCATCGTTCCGCACGATGGCGCAGCGATGGCGAAGGCCGTCCGACTGGCCCACGAGGCCGGCATTCCGGTGATTGCCTACGACCGCCTCATCAAGAACTGCGACCTCGACGTTTACCTGAGCTTCGACAATGTGAAGGTCGGACGCCTCCAGGCCCAATGGCTTCTCGATCACCTGCCGACGCCGGGCAAAGGGCGCATCGTGCTCGTCAATGGTTCCAAGACAGACAACAACGCCTTCCTATTCAATCAAGGCGCCATGGAAGTCTTCCAGCCCCACATCGAGAAGGGAGATGTCCAGATCGTCTGGGAAGACTGGGCGGAGGATTGGAAACTGGACAACGCCAAGAAGATCGTGAACGCGGCGATCAGCAAGCTGGGCGCCACCGGCTTCGACGCCGTGCTCGCGGCGGCTGACGGCGTGGCCGCAGGCGCCATCCAAGCGCTCAGCGAGGAAGGACTTGCCGGAAAAATTCTGGTCACCGGACAGGATGCCGAACTGGTCGCCTGCCAGCGCATCATCGCGGGAACCCAGTCCATGACGATTTACAAGCCGCTTAAAAAACTTGCCAACAACGCCGCAGAGGTTGCCGTTAAAATGGCCAAGGGCAAACCGATCATCGCCAACCAGACCGTGAATAATGGCCAGATCGACGTCCCGTCCGTCCTTGGTGACATCTTCGCGGTGGACAAAACCAACATGATGGAAACCGTGATCGCCGATGGTTTTCAGCCAAAGGAGGCGGTGTATGGGAAGTGAAATGGCTGCAGGTCTTGATTAAGAATCTCCCATGTCCGCTCCCCTCCTCGCCGCCGATCATCTGATCAAACGCTTCCCCGGGGTCATCGCGCTCAACGGCGTGAGTTTCGATCTGCGTGCCGGGGAAATGCACGCCCTCTGCGGCGAGAACGGCGCGGGAAAATCCACGCTGATCAAAACCCTCTCCGGCATTCATCCGGCCGGGAGCTACGAGGGCGACATTCTCGTCGAGGGCCAGGCCGTTTCTTTTCAGAATTCCAAAGACGCAGAAAAACATGGCATCGGCGTGATCTACCAGGAACTCGCCCTGGTCCCCGAAATGACCGTTGCCGAGAACATCTTCCTCGGCAACGAACCGCGGCGCAGGGGCGGCGTTTTCATCGATTGGGAGAAGATTTCCCGCGAATCGAAGGAACTGCTGGACCGCTTCGGTCTGAGCATTGATCCCGCGGCCAAAGTCAACGATCTCGGTATCGGCCACCAGCAGTTGGTGGAGATTGCCAAGGCCATGTCGAAGCATACCCGGGTGCTCATTCTCGACGAGCCGACCGCCGCACTCACCGAGCAGGAGGTCGGTGTCCTTCTCGACATGTTGCGGGATCTTAAAAAACGCGGCATCGCTCTCGTCTACATCAGTCACAAGCTTGATGAAGTCTTTGCCATCGCCGACCGGATCACGGTCTTGCGCGACGGCCGAAGCATCACCACCCTCGAGGCCGCGCAGACGACCAAGAGCGAAGTCATCCGCCACATGGTCGGACGTCCACTCGAAGACCTTTTTCCGCGGCGGAGCGGAAAAATCGGCAAGGTCATTCTTTCGGTCAAAGACCTCACGGTGGCCGAGGGCTCGAAGAACCGCTTGGAGCAGATCTCCTTCGAGGTTCGCGCCGGGGAAGTGCTCGGCATCGGTGGCTTGATGGGGGCTGGCCGCAGCGAGCTTCTCCTGCACCTCATTGGAGCCTACGGACAGCGGGGAGCCGGTGAGGTTTTGCTCGAAGATCAAGCGCTCGGGCCGAAACATTCCCCGACAGAAAGCATCCAGCGCGGCTTGGTGCTCGTGAGCGAAGATCGCAAACGTTACGGGCTCATTCTCGATCAGGAGATCGGGTTTAATATGGCATTGTCCTCCCTTTGGGATTTGGTCCACTCCATGTTCGGCTCATTGGGCCTCATCGACGCGAGCAAAGAATCCGGCCGCAATCAGGAATACTTCCAGGCCCTGCGCGTCAAGGCCCCCGGCCTGAACACCCCCGTGGGGACGCTCTCCGGCGGCAACCAACAAAAGGTCGTACTGGCCAAAGCCATGATGACACGGCCGAAAGTCGTGCTCCTCGACGAGCCCACCCGCGGAATCGATGTCGGGGCAAAACTCGAAGTCTACGAGTTGGTCAACAAACTGACCGACGCGGGGCAGGCGGTTTTGCTGGTCAGCAGCGAACTCCCCGAACTCATGGGCATGAGTGACCGCATTCTCATGCTGGCCGAAGGGCGCGTCGGCGGGCTCTTTGGCAAAGCCGAGGCCACCCAGGAAAACCTCCTCGCCGCTGCCATGGGCACCGAGCACACCGCAAACTTGAACTAAACCCCATGTCCACGACCGTCGCCTCCCCCACCACAACGTCAGCGGGCCTCGCCCTCCGGGCCTTGGCCATGCCGCTCGCCTTGCTCGCTATTTTTGCCTACTTCGCCATTCAATCCCCGGCCTTCCTCTCCTCACGGAATCTCTCAATGCTCGGCATCGAGGTTTCGATTACGGCCGTCCTGGCGCTCGGAATGTTTCTCGTGATTCTCCCCGGCCAGATCGACCTTTCGGCCGGCAGTGGGGTCGGATTGATCGGTGGTCTGGCCGCCGTGCTGATTTTTGAACATGCCTGGCCGGCCCCGGCTGCCCTGCTCTTCGGCATCGTCGTTGCCGCCATCATCTGGTTCAGCATGGGAAGCCTCATCGTGAAAGAGCGCGTCCCCTCGTTCATCATCACGCTCGGGGGCTTGCTAGTCTTCCGCGGGTTGCACTGGCTGGTCATTCATAACGCCACCATCCCGGTGAGCCGAGGCGGTGAGGCCAATCTCTATTCCCAACTCACCACCTGCTATCTCCCGCCCATGACGGGCACGCTCCTGTCGGCGGGAGTCATTCTCGCCATGGGAATCGTCTCCTGGAGGACCTTCCAGCGCCAGAAAGCCTCTGGCACCGCGGGGCATGGCGAACAGATCTTCCTGCAATTCTTTGTCGCCGCCCAACTCCTCGGCCTCTTTGTCATGATCTGCAACGCCTATCGCGGCCTCCCCCTCCCTGTGGTCGTGCTGGGGGTGGTGGCTTTCCTCATTCACACGTTGACCACGCAGACCCCGTTTGGTCGTTACCTCTACGCCATCGGCGGCAACGAAGAGGCCGCCGTCGTCAGTGGTGTCCCCGTGGCCCGGGTGACCGTCGGGGCCTTCCTCATCATGGGACTCATCGTCGCCATCACCGGGTTTCTGCAAACCGCCTATTCCGGAGCGAGCACGACCACCGTCGGCAGTCTGATGGAACTGGACGCCGTTGCCGCCTGCGTCATCGGCGGGACCAGCCTGCGAGGCGGACGAGGCACCGTCGGTGGAGTTCTTCTTGGAGCGTTGATCATGGCCGCCCTCCTCAATGGCATGACCCTTCTGGCCGTGAGCCCCGAAGCTAAATACATCACCCGCGGCCTCGTTCTTGGCCTCGCCGTCTGGGCCGACGTTCGCCTCGCCCGTCGGAGATGAACTCCGGCTGATCTTCACACCAACGAGACTCTGTGCCGCTGTGGTGGCCCACGGCGGCGGGCTACTGCAGGAGCTTCGAGCCCAGTCGCACGAGGCCCTGCATGTCGACGTCGCCTTCTTTGTCGGAGTCCAAGAAATTTTGGAGGAGCGGGTTGGTCCCGGGGGCAGTAGCGGTCACGCCCTGCCGAGCTGACGAGGCGTCGCCGGTCTGGCCACCGGCTTTTTCGACAGCCTTCACCCCAAAAGCAAATTTCTAGCAATTCCGCCGGATCCACGGCGGACAATCGATCACCACGCTATTTTCGCTCTGAAATGCCCGCCTTTTCCCCGGCGCTTGCGCGCAAAAAACTTGCATTTTCAGCCAGTCAAACGATGAAGATCACCATGCTGGCACACTTCATCCGCCGCGCGATGCTGCCTCTGCTGGCCGCGCTTGCACTCGGTGCATGTGCTTCAAACAAAACCTCCGAAATTTCCCTCGGTCCCGTTCCCTACGCGATGAAGGTGCCAGCGGATATTGCGCCGAGGATCTCGACGGGGCCGGTCGAAGGACCGTTTCGCCGCGATGTGGACAATGCCGGCTGCTTGGCGGTCACGACGGTTTATTTCAACCCTGGACCCGGCGGCGAAAATCTCCCGCGCACGATTTTCATGACCGCCTACTTTTTTCCCGCCGCAAAATTCGATGCGGCGCAGAACCCCAACGAGCCGCCGAGGTTTGGAAAAGAAGTCGTCCGCTCCGGCGGCACCGTGCTCGGAATCGCGGGACCGCACGACACGATTTACGATCCCGCCACGCCATCCGGGCGCGATGTGGTACGGCTGAACAAATCGATCTACCAGCCGCAAACCTACCGACACCTTCCCTAAGCTGCCTCCGTGTCCTCTGTGGCCATTCCCGACAGCGCTGTTTTGAAACCCGCCCGAACTCCTTGCCCTTGGCAGACTCAGGGCCTTGCCTTCGACTGGCTCTGAGGGGCTGCGAGGCCATCAAATGCGCTTTCGAAAAGCGCCTCACGAATACGGGGCATCCGAAGCTCTCCAAGGATGCGGCAATCCCCTTTTTCCCCGCCTCCGGTCTGACCAACGGCACTTCCAACGGCCTTCACCCAAAAGCAAATTCCTAGCAATCATCACCACCGATTCGGCCCCGCAAGCCAGCGGCGACAAGGTCCATGTGGTCAGCATCGCCCAGCTGCTCGGCGAGGCAATCCGCCGCATCCACCAAGGCCAATCTGTGACCTCCCTCTTCGCCGTCTAATCATTGCACTGATAGCCTCGCGGCTCAGAGCCAGTCTAAAAATGGCAGGAACCTTTCTCCGCAAAGGTCCGGCATACGAACTGAGGACTGGATAGCCGATGAAGTGTTTGCAAATTTCTCACGGACCATGGTTCAGACTGTCACTCTCGTCATGTGAAGAACGCCTTGATTACTCCAGTCCCGCCCGACTCCGGCGTTATACGAAGCACTCTTCCTTTCAGCGTTCCAGTTTTCAGCATTTCAGCTTTACCAGCCCCCCCTTTTCCCCTTCCCAAACCAGCTCTCCAGTGCATTCTCCAGCCCAAGTGAAAAAGCAAATTCCTAGCATTTAGATCCGTATCGGACGGAGCCACCAGCATGGACAACTCATTATTCGAGACAGGAGCCGCTAACGTCGCACCTCGGCAGCCGCATGACGATGACGGCATTCACCTCGCAATCGATCTTTCGCAGGGAAGCGCATTGACCTGGGTGGCGGGGGAATTGGCCGTCGCACTCGCTGACATCGGCCAGCGCGTGAGTCTCCCGCGCACAAGCGCGCTCTCCCCGACACTCGAGGAGCGGCTCCGGCCGCGGCTCTCCGCGCTGATGACCGACCGGCCCTGCCGGACATACCACATCAAACTGAATCACTACTGGCCGCAGTTCTTGATGCAGGAGGTCTCGGGTGAGATCAACGCGGAACTCTTCGTGACGAACTATCGCTTCCGCGGCGAGATGCGGCCCCTCGACATGTGGAGTCGAAATCTCGTCGCGAACGGCGTTTGGAAGCTGCCCATGAGCTCGTTTTGCAGCGACAGCCTGCAAGACTTGGGCGTTACCGCCACCCAGTGTGCGGTCGTGGCGCCCGGGTATTCCCCCGAGATCGAATCACTTTTCCCCACTAGCAAGCTACCGAATGATACCGCGGTTCGCAGGCTCTTGGTGGTGACAAACTCCCACGACCTCTACCGCTATGGGACCGACATCCTGATCCCGGCGCTCGCGAAGGCGTATGCGCCGCATGACCCCGTTGAAATCCACATCAAGGATTACGGTGCCTCATCCGGCTCGCGACAGCTTCGCGACCTGATCGCGGCCCAGCCGTCGTTTCCCAAGGTGGTGTGGCATGAGCGGTTTCTCAGCAAAGAAGATCTGATTCGGCTTTATGGCGAGATGCACCTGATGGTGTCTCCCTTCCGGGGTGAGGGATATGCCATGAAGATCATCGACGCGATGGCCGTCGGGTTGCCTGTGATGATGCCCGCGTTCGGCGGCCCCATGGAATACGCGCCCGCCGGAGGCTTTCTGCCGCTTGAATTCGACGAGGTCCCCGTCGGCAAGTGCTACGACACCGACCACTACCTCGTGGGCCCCGGAGCGTATTGGTGCCAAGTCCGCGAGGATTCGCTCGTCCAGTCGCTACGGTCGTATCTCGCCAATCCCACGGCCGCCGACGTTGCGGCGGTGGTGGCACGATCTCACGTGTTTGGGCGTTACACCTGGAAAAATGCCGCGCTTGCGCTCGTACAAGCGTTACACCGGTGGAAAGCCGAGAGGGATACCAAGATCGCCCAGCGGCGCCGGCCGGCGACGTTGCCACTCTCGGTCATCATACCGACCAAGGACCGGCCGAGTGAGCTCGCGAAGACACTTGCAGGCTACGCAACCCAGGGCGACCAATCGTTCGAGATCGTGATCGTCAACGATCACGGCAACGGCAAGGCGGTTCGTGAACTCGTCGCCTCATTCGGCAAGGCGTTGCGAACGCGGGTGATCGACAACGAGGGCCTTCCCGGACCTGGAGCCGCGAGGAATCTTGGACTGGAAGAGGCGGAGGGCGAGATTTTCCTCGTCACTGGCGACGACATCATCCCCGCGCCCGACCTGATCGCCCGCCATCGTGATGCACATCGCCGGCATCCTGAAACCGAAGCCGCGTTCGTGGGCAAAGTCGATTGGCATCCGGACATGAATCGCGACTGGTTCACCGACCACATTGTGGGGGCGGGTGGCCAGCAGTTCGACTACCGATCGCTGTGCGATCAGCAGGAAGTGCCGTTCGACCGGTTTTACACTTCCAACGTTTCATGGAAGCGGGCGCTGACTGCGGATCTCGAGCAGATCTTCAGCGAGGCATTTCGTTATGCCGCCTTCGAAGATGTCGAGTTGGGATACCGACTCTCGCAGCGCGGGCTGAAATTGCGTTACCTAGCAGATGCGGTGGGATACCACCTCCATCCGATGAAAGCGCGATCGTTTTTCGAGCGGATGCGGCGCGTTGGCAACATGCGCACGGTGCTCGCGGCCATGCATCCCCGCCTGATCGGCAGCGAAGGTCTCGTGTTTTATCAGGACCTGGAAATCGAGCGCCGCCGTCGCATCGCAGCCAACGCAATTGCTGAGAGCACGGCGTGGGAAAGCACCGTCGAGCCCTTGGTGACTGCTTTCGAACGTCTCGACGCCTGGACGGTGTCAGACAAGTCGCTGGCCGGCGCGGCCGCGAACCATATGAGCGAACTCGAGGGCAGGGTCTTGCCTTTGCGGAGCACTCTCTTTGACGACCTATGCGAAACGTTCCAGCAAATCGGTCAGGCGCAGGAGTGGGCCCGTGAGTTGCCGGAGCAGGCCTGGGCGCCAACGTGGATCGCGATGCGGCGATTGGCACAACGAGATGCTAAACCAGCAATCTCGGCATCAACGCCGGTAAATCAAGCCACACCAACAAGCTCGGTATCAACGCCGGTAAATCAGGCGAAAAAGCAGAGCCGTCTCAAGAAAGCGCAACTTCCAATTGCATGGGCGAGAGCAGCCTGCGAACGGCTGCGAGAAGCGAAGCGAAGCCGCAGGAGCGGGTAAGCAGTTCCACAGGAAAGCAAGTTGTCTTATGTTCGAGTCTGAAGAAAAAAACCTCACGCATGCGGACGTCGTCTGGTGCTTTGCAAACATTATGGGGAGGCACCCGCACTCCGCAGCCGAAATCAATCAGTTCCTCGAGTCTTGCACTGACTTTCGCGATCTGGTCCGGCAAATCGTCGCCACCCCGGAATTCCTGACCCGAAGAACCACGACCACCGAGGGCTTTCTCTACGACGACTCGGACCGCGTACAACGCACCGTATTGGCCATCCTGAAGAGGCTGGAGCCGATGCGATCAGTCGAGCGTCAGAAGATTCGCATCGGCAAGGAGTGCGACGGGGGTTATGTGATGCTCGATGATTTCGACGGCATCACAGCCGCCTATTCTATCGGCATCTGCGACGAAGTGTCGTGGGATCTCTATATGGCCGAAAGGGGCATCGACGTCTTTCAATACGACCACACCATCGATGCTCTACCGCTCCAGCATGCTCGCTTCCACTGGTCGAAAAAGGGGCTAGGAGCCAGCGTGACGGCTGACCTGGAGACGCTTCCCAGGCTTCTTGAAATGAACGGGCATCGCGGCCGCAGCGACTTGCTGCTTAAGTGCGATATCGAAGGCTGTGAATGGGAGGTGCTCGCGGCTCTGTCAGCGGACTGCCTGAGGCAGTTCAAGCAGATCGTTCTCGAGATTCATCACCTCGAACGCCTCGCCGAGCCTGATTTCGCGAAGCTAGTGGAGCAGGCCGTTGCGGTTCTCACCGCCGATCATCGCGTCGTTCACGTCCATGCTAATAACCATCGTCCATATTCGATCGTCGGTGGTGTGCCTCTGCCGTCGGTGCTAGAGATAACGCTGGTGCGGGCCCATGACCTGCGCCTGGAAAAGACCGACGAAGTGTTCCCTTCACCGTTGGACACGCCGTGTTATCGCGACCGCGCCGATTTTTGTCTGGGGTCCTTTCGATTCTGACCTTTATGTGACCAGAAAAACGCGACTCGGAAGACAGGAGACTTTTGCTACTATCCCGGCATGAATACGACACGACGACCCGGTAAGACCGCACTGATCTGCGGCATCAGCGGGCAAGACGGCGGATACTTGGCCGCCCATCTGCTCGGCCTCGGCTACAACGTGGTCGGCACCAGCCGCGATGCACAAGCGAACCGGTTCGAGAGCCTCGAGCGTCTCGGCATTCGAGACCGCGTCGCGGTCGAAGCGATGTCGCTCGTTGACTTTCGATCGACGATGCAGGTTATCTCCCGAGCCAAGCCCGATGAGATTTACAACCTTGCCGGGCAAACATCGGTGGGGCTTTCGTTCAACCAACCCGTCGAGACGTTTGAAAGCATCGTTGTCGGAACAGTGAATCTGCTCGAAGCGATCCGGATGCTCGGCCTGCCGATACGCTTTTACAACGCCGGCAGTTCCGAGATGTTTGGCAACAGCGGCGATGAACCGGCCAGCGAAAAAACGGTACTCCGCCCCTGCAGTCCATACGGCATAGCAAAGGCGACCTCCTTCTGGCAAATCGCGCAGTATCGCGCTGCCTATGGAATCGCCGCTTGCACGGGCATCCTCTTCAATCACGAAAGCCCGTTGCGGCCGGAGTGGTTTGTCACGCAGAAAATCGTCGCTGGTGCATGCAGAATCGCCGCCGGCGAGCAGCAGACGCTCGCGCTGGGTGATCTTTCCGTGCGGCGCGACTGGGGATGGGCCCCCGAATATGTGGTCGCGATACACAGGATGCTGCAGTGCGACTCGATGGAGGACTACGTGATCGCGACGGGAGTCACGAGCAGCCTGGAGGATTTCGTGGCAGAAGTATTTCGTGCAGTCGGGCTCGACTGGCGGAAGCACGTCATACGAGATCCAGAGCTGGCGCGCCCAAGCGAGATTCAATCCGGCCGGGCGGATGTCTCTCGTGCCGGCAGTCAGCTCGGCTGGAAGGCCCGATATGCGATGCCAGACGTGGCAAGGATGATGGTCGAGGCCTGGTTGGCCCGCTCGGCGATGCCAATCCGCCGCATCCACGGCGGGCAGTCGATCACCACGCTATTTTCGCTCTGAAATGCCCTTACCAATGGTTTTTTCCCGTTCCGATCGAACAATTTTTTGACAAGCGCCCCGCGGGCCGCTAAACCACCCGCCCCGCGCCTCGGGATGCCAACCAATTCGGCACTCGGCGCCAACCTCAACGACCCATCTCCGTCATGGCCAAAAAGACACTCCTCAAAGCCGCATCCCGCGCCCGCACCGGCTCCGGCCGCCTCAATCAAATGCGCCGCGAAGGCTGGCTGCCATCCGTGATCTATGGTCGCGGCACCGAGAACATCAACCTCAAGGTCGACGCCAAGGCATTCGCCGAAGTCATCAACCACAGCAGCTCGGAAAACATCATCGTCAACCTCGAGATCGAAGGCCAAGCCGCACGCCTCGCATTCCTCCAAGCGATCCAACACGACCCGATTTCCGGCGCCGCCGTCCATGCCGACTTCCTCGCGATCGATGAGAAAACCGAAATCACCGCCCACATCCCGGCCCACCTCAATGGTGAGTCCCCGGGCGTGAAACTCGGCGGCGTGATCGAGCAATACATCCACGCGATCGAAATCACCTGCCTTCCCGACGATCTCCCCGAAACGATCGAGGTCGACATCAGCGGACTTGCCCTCGGCGACTCGCTGCACCTCGGTGACATCAAGTACCCGAAAGGCGTGCGCCCGACCCACGCTGCCGAAGTCGTGGTCGTGCACATCGGCAAACCCGGTGCCGGCGTCGAAGAGGCAGCCGCACCTGCCGCCGAAGCCGCCAAGGCCTGATTCGATTTTCATCCAATCACTCAACGCCCGGACCGTGCAAACGCTCCGGGCGTTTTTTTTGCCTGCGCAAAAGCCCGATCCTGCTGCAAGTTCGATCCACCGCAAGGCTCACGCCAGGAGCCAACCGATTTTTTCCGCACCGATATGCAAACACCCCACGACCATCCACGCAGCACCATCGCCGCCATCGCGACGGCGGCGGGCACGGGCGCAGTTTCGATGATCCGCATTTCCGGGCCCGCAGCGCTTGAGATCGCCGACATGGCCGGCGATGGAAAAGCCTCGACGCAAGCCGACCGCTTCGCGCGGCATTGCAAGATCATCGGTGCCGATGGCGTGGTGATCGATGATGGCCTGCTCACGGTCTTTCGTGCGCCGCGAAGTTTCACCGGTGAAACCTGCGTCGAGTTCACCGGTCACGGCGGCATCCTTGTGACGCGCGAAGTGCTCGGCCGCTTTCTCGAATGCGGTGCGGTGATGGCCGCACCCGGTGAATTCACCCAGCGCGCATTTCTCAACGGCAAGCTCGACCTCACTCAAGCCGAGGGCGTGATGGATCTGATCTCGGCCCAAACACGACTCTCATTGCGCGCTGCACGGAACCAACTCGAAGGACGCCTCGGCCGCAAAACCACCGAAGCGCGCGACGCCTTGCTCGAAACACTCGCACACCTCGAAGCGTGGATCGACTTTCCCGAAGAAGACATCGACCCGCAATCCGGTGCCGCGCTGCGCGCAAAAATTTCCGGCGTGCTCGCCGATGTCGATGCCCTGCTCGCAACCGCCGATCAAGGACGCATCCTGCGCGAAGGCGCGCGCACCGTGATCTTCGGCGAACCAAATGTAGGAAAATCCAGCCTGCTCAACCACCTGCTTGGCTTCGAACGCGCGATCGTCAGCGACATCGCCGGCACCACCCGCGACACGATTGAGGAAACCATCAACCTCGATGGCATCCCGCTACGCCTCGTCGACACCGCCGGCGTACGCGAGTCTGCCGATCAAATTGAGGCCCAAGGCATCGAACGCACGCTCAAGCAAATTGAAGCCGCCGACCTCGTCATCGAAGTCGCCGATGCCAGCAAGCAACAACCCGCCGCACATCCACACGCAGATTCCACCGCCAAACGCATCCTTGTGCTGAACAAATCCGACCTCGTCGAACACCCGTCATGGCACGGCGTCGATGCGATCCGCCTCTCATGCCTGCAAAGCTCGGGCTTCGACAAACTTTCCCTCGCGATCCGCGAAGCACTGCATGTCGGCGATGCCGATTGGGGCAACGAGGCTGTTGCGATCAACGCACGCCATCAAGCAAGCCTCGCGCTCGCCCGCGTTGAACTCCGCGCTTCGCTCGAAATTCTTGGTGATCCACAAAGCGGCCCCGAACTGGCAGCGATCAACCTCCGCGCAGCACTCGATGCCCTCGGCGAAATACCCGGCCGCGTCGATACCGAGGACTTGCTCGGCGTGATCTTTAGCAGCTTTTGTATCGGTAAATAATCGGATCGGCTCAGGCCAAAAATCCCGTGAGCGGACTCGTCGCACTGGCATGGTCGAGCGCTTCGGGCAGGCCAATTTCATAAGCCTCCCTGCCAGCCTCCACCGCCATGCGGAAGGCCTTCGCCATGCGCAATGGATCAGCGGCAATCGCCACCGCGGTATTCACCAGCACCGCATCCGCACCCATCTCCATCGCCTCCGCCGCATGACTTGGCGCACCAATGCCCGCATCGACCACCACCGGCACAGTTGCCTGCTCGATGATGATGCGGATCTGATCGCGTGTGGCCAAACCGCGGTTGCTGCCGATCGGCGCACCCAAAGGCATGACCGTTGCCGTGCCGACTTCCTGCAAACGCTTCGCGAGCACCGGATCGGCATTGATGTAAGGCAAAACGACAAATCCTTCCTTCACCAACACCTCGGCGGCCTTGAGCGTCTCGATCGGATCAGGCAACAAATAAGTCGGGTCGGGATGAATCTCGAGCTTCACCCACTTCGGCAATCCCGCCGCTGCCGCAAGCCGTGCGAGTCGCACGGCCTCTTCGGCATTCATCGCGCCACTGGTGTTGGGAAGCAGCAGGTATTTTTCGGGATCGATGAAGTCGAGAATGTTGGCATAAGGATCACCCTTGCCCGTGAGATCGGCGCGCCGCAAGGCCACCGTCACAATCTCCGCACCACTCTCATGCAAGGCATCGCGCATGAGCTCGTTGGACGGAAATTTTCCGGTACCCAAAAACAAGCGGGAGCGGATTTCACGGCCGGCGATGATGAGTGGTGACATGGTATCCTGACGAAAAAATTACAGATCAAAATTGCCGAGCCATTTTTCAAATGACGCGTGGTCACGCAAGTCGTACTGCCAGCAATGCAAGCCGTGCTCCCTGCCCGTGGCGATGTTCTCCGGCAGGTCGTCGATGTAAAGCGTGGACCCGGGATCAAGCCGATGCGTCTCAAGCGCGTGCGTGTAAATCTCTGCATGTGGCTTGATTGCACCAACCTCGTAGGAAAGCACTGCATTCTCAAACAACTTAAAATCTAGGTAATTTTCAAAGATCCACGGGCAGTGGATCGAGTTGATGTTGGAAAACAAAATCAATCGATGCCCCTTCGCGGCAAGCTGGCGCACGCATTTCCACATCGGCTCGTTCGGCGTGAAAATGCTACGCCACGCGGCCCGGAACTGATCGGCATTCGCGCCGCTGCCCATCACGCCCAGCGCCCATTCGATGTAGGCATCCGCCTCGATCTTACCCGCCTCAAAGTCGTCCTTGCGCTCTAGCAAGCGCTCAAGCCGCTCGCGCGGATCCGCACAATCCGCCGGCAAGAGCCGCGACAGCGATGCCTCAAAATCGAAGTCCAGAAGCACGCGTCCGATGTCGTACAAAAAATTCATGATTCAAGAATGAGTTTTGCGCCTGCAATCGCGCCGGAATTTTTGCCATGCGCCGCAAGCGCGTTCTTCATCTCGCGCCATGCCGCCGCATCATGCGCTAGCAACGCCGCCACACGATGCCTCAAGTCCTCGGGCTTTGATGCCAAGGCCCCGCCACCAATGAGCTCAAGCAAACGCAAATTTCCCTCCTCCTGCCCCGGCACCAAATGATGAATCAACATCGGACAACGCGCGGCAATCGCCTCATGGACGGTCGCCCCACCGGCCTTGCCCACCACGACATGATGGCGGTTGAGCAACTGCGGCACCTTGCGCGTCCATCCGATCAACTTCACCCTGCTGGGATAGGCCACCTTGAGCTCACGCGCCGCCGCATGCAAACGCCGCACATTGCGACCCATCACGATCGTCAAACTCACCACCGGCGAAGCATCAAGCATCGCCTGCGCGTGACTTCGCATGCCAGCGACATCGGATGTCGGGAAATACAAAATCCGAAACGGATTACAGGCATCGTCCGCCGCCAACGGTTGCAGCTTCGCAAAATCCGGATGCACGGCAAAACCGGTTTCATGAACCCGCTCGGCAGGCAGACCCTTCGCGATCAACAAATTCCGCGTCGCGGCATCCGTCACCAACCAACCCTGCGCCGGCGCGCCAAGCCATGAGGCGTTGATCTCGATCGAATCGGTGATCGCGACAAAAACCGGCGGAAAACCCGGTTTTTCCTCCGCCATCTTGGCCAAAAAGTACGGGTAAAGCGGATAAGTGCTCACCACCACCTGCGGGTGAAATTCCTCCACCGCCGCACGCGTCGCATGTTCCGGCCCGCGCAAAAACAGCGGCGTGTCGCCACCAAAATCGCAGCGCTCGGCCGAGCGGTAGATCCACAACCACACGCGCGGCAAATGCGTAGTCACCAATCGATAAGCATGCCCCAGCATCCGAGTCAGCCGGGGCGCGCCAACCAGGCAGGGATCGGCAACCTTCGTCTCCGCGCCTGCCGCTTCGAGCGCCAAGGCCAGATTGCGCGCCGCGCTGTTGTGACCGTCACCAAAGGCGGCGGTCAGGATGAGGATGCGTGGGCGTGCAAGCATGGCAAAGCTGGCGTGGTTTTAATACGAGACTGTCGTTGCGTCGATCGGCATTTGGAGTTTTCATTCCCCACACCAATGTCGCGCCCGTCGAAACCGATGCAAGTCCGGCCCGTGGATGACCTCCACGCCGAGCCGGAAAGCATCGTGCGCCTGACAACCGGCGAAGAGGACGAATTCAAGGACACCGAAACGCCCGTGCTCCTCGGACCTGGCGCGAAATACACAGGCCCAAAAGCCAGCGTCAAACTTACCCTGCGCGAGGACCTCGAAACACGCTCCAACGAACCGGGCGTCGAGACCTTGATCGACCCCGAGTCACCCGCTACCGAGTTGATCGAAAACAATTGGGGGGATCATAAGAAAAACACCAAGCCCATCGCCTGGGGATGGTTTGCGCTCCTCGCAGTGTTGATGTCCTGCGGCATAATCTGGTCGCTCTATAAAATCGAAAAATCCGGAAATCAAACCCGCACCATCCAGGAGGAAGCAAAAAGTCTCCTGTCAAAAGAAGAGGAAGAAGAACGCAACGCCGCGTGCCTGATCGACCAGATGGAAGTGACGCTCAGAAAATTTCACGTCGCCACCACAGTCAGTTCACTCTTGCCGCTCGTCCGCCACCCCGAACGGGTCAAGCCGCTCATGGAGGATTATTATGGCGACAAGCCCGTTCCCATAAATCGCCTGCGCTCGATCCGCTCGATGAGCCCGCTCACGATCAACAACCGAGCCGACTTCTGGCTGGCAAGCGTCAGTCATTCCGACGACATCCCCAAAAACATCATCCTTCAAATCAATGAAGCGGGCGAGGCATTGGTCGATTGGGAAACCTATGTCTGCTACCAACCAATCGGCTGGACCGACTATGCAAAGCATCTCCCAGCTGGAACCACCATGGACTTCAGGGTCTATGCCCGCCCGGATAATTTGTTCAGCCACGAATTCAACAACCCTTCGCAATGGCTTTGCTTTCAGCTGAATGCCCAGGAATCCGATGAATTCCTGTACGGCTATGTTGATGCCAGCAGCGATGTGGCCCAGCAATTGCTGACGGAAATCAACCGCAACAACGGCGAAGCGGCATCATTGATTCTCCGACTCTACATTCCTGAAAATCTTGAAGCGAAACGTGCAGTGATCATAAAAGAAATGGTCTGCAACAACTGGCTCTTCATCGATCCGCCGGCAACCGAGCCTTAAGCACGCGTCATGTCCACCAAGTGCTTGCAGCAGGAAGCTGAAACACCCCGCAAACCTGCGAGCCACCTTCGCGAACTCGGCGCGGTGCAATGCGGCGCCGGGATTTTTCTCGCAATGCAATTCGCGCTCGGCATCTGGCGGCTCAGCCAGTCGTCCGGCGGCATGATGAACAAATTCAGTTCGCTCGCACGCGATCAATACCTGGGTTTTCTCGTCCTGCAAAACCTGCTGATCCTTGCCGCCTACGCGATGCTGGCACTCGCCGCGATGCTGCTTTTACAGCCGCTGGTGTCGATCTGGACGCGACGCTCAAAGCACCGCTGTTTCGGCGCGATGGCCTTGCGCGGATTGTTTCTCACCGCGCTGCTTCACGGCTACTTCACGCTGCGCCTTGCCCAAACGCGCCCGTACTTCCTCAACGAAGCGGAGTTTGGCCAATGGTACTACAAGGCGCTCGACCTGATCCCCGAATTCGCCAAGCCCGCCGGATTTTTCACGCTTTTCACGCTGGCTCCCGCAGTCCTTGTGCCGCTTGCCATCAGCACCCACATCCATCGCCACGGCCGCCGCGGTTGGCTGGCGGCACTCGCCATTGTCACCCTCGGCGCATCAGCCTTCGGCATCAGCCACTCGCTCGCACCCGCTGCAGTTGCGGAAACAAAAAACAACAAGTCTCCGAATGTCATCATCATCGGCTCGGACTCCTTACGCGGCGACCGCCTCGGTTGCGCGGGATACCGCCCGCAACGCAGCGACGGACCAGCCGCAGCCGGAGTCTCGCCGCACATCGACGCGCTCGCACAGCGCTCGATCCGCTTCGAAAATTGTTACACCTCGATCGCCTCGACCATCGAATCCGGCATCCAGTTGATGACCTCAAGCTACCCGCACAGCCACGGCATCCGCCAAATGTATCCCGATCGTGAAACGGTCGAAAAAACCAAACGCGAAACCACGCCGATCGCCAGCATGCTGCGCGAAAAAGACTACGACTGCGCCGCCATCGGCGACTGGTGCGCAGGGTATTACGAAGTCATTCCGCTCGGCTTTGAACACGTCTCGGTGTCGAGCTTCGACAACTTCAAGATCTACATGAGCCAAGCGGTGGTGATGGCCCATTTCGTGGTGCCACTCTATTTCGACAACGCCCTCGGCTATCGCGTTTTCCCGCAGTTGAAATCGTTCGCCCAATTCGTCACGCCCGAAGTCGTCACCAAACGCGTCGAACAACGCCTCGCAAGCGTGGCATCCGAGGGCAAACCGTTCTTCTGGCATGTGTTCTATTCATGCAACCACCTGCCCTACCGCAGCGCCGAACCCTATGTGAGCATGTTCGCCGATCCCACCTACCGCGGCCCCAACCGCAATGGCGTCGACTTCGACATCGATGAGTTCATCGGCGGCACCGACCTTGAATCGAAATGGAAAGCTCTGCCGCCGGCAGAGATCAATCAGATCCGCGCGCTCTACGACGGCTGCACACGCCAATTCGATGATTGCGTTGCAAAAATCCTCGCCGCACTCGCACGCCACCAACTCGAGGACAACACCATCGTCATCATCACCTCCGACCATGGCGACGACCTCTACGAAAACGGCGTCACGCTCGGCCACGGTCTCACCTTCAATGGCGCCAATCACGCCAATCGCGTGCCCATGATCGTCCACGTGCCCGGTGCCACACCGCGTGTCATCAGTGAAGCGGTGCGCCTCGTCGATGTCGCGCCAACGATTGCCGATCTCGTTGGCATTCCGCATGCGCCCGATTGGGAAGGCCAAAGTTTCGCCACATGGCTGCGCGGCGAAACCCCGGTGAACCGACCCTTCTACGGCGAGACGGGATTTCCATTCATCCAGTTCAGCGTGCCGGGAGTGACGCGACCCAAACTCCCGCCGATGGACGAAATGACCTTCATCGACAAAGCTTTCAACTATCAGTTTGTTCTCAAATCCGAGTACCGCGAAGCATTGGTCGACGCGAAACAACGCTGCCTGCGAACGGCAAATTGGAAACTCGTCTGCACGCCGACCACCAATGGCGGCAGGCATTTCGGGCTCTTCGACAACCGCAAGGACCCTGACGGCGAACACAACATTGCCGAGTCACGCCCGGAGGTGCTCGGCCCCATGCGCCAGGCACTCGAACGCTGGATGGACGAGCGCGTCGAAACGCCGATCAGCGGGATTTTTCCTAACGGCGAACCTTGAGGATTCGCCGCTTGAGTTCACGCCCCGACAATTCCATGATCGACTCCAACACCACCATGAAACCGATTCAGACACTCATCGCGCTCGCACTTGCGGTCCACGCATCCGCCGCCGAATTGCCCGAGGCGTTCAAAGGACTGCTCGAACCCAACGCGCCAAAACGCGGCCAGATCGGCATGGTCATCCCACCGCGCGAGATCGACAAGTTTGTCGCCAAGGTCGAGGCCGCCGCGCGCAAGGACCCGAAGTGGTTTCGCGAATTTTCCTCCAAGTCCAAGCCCGGCATCCCCCTGCCCTTCGACGAACGACTCGGCCTCAGCCAACAGG
Source organism: Akkermansiaceae bacterium (assembly GCA_947462835.1). Lineage (GTDB taxonomy): Bacteria > Verrucomicrobiota > Verrucomicrobiia > Verrucomicrobiales > Akkermansiaceae > Luteolibacter. The sequence goes on along the minus strand of CANHQM010000003.1, from coordinate 18,236 downwards.
AATACGCCGAGTACCTCGCGCTCTGGAACAAACGCGAGTTCAAGGCCTTTGAAGATGTGACCATCGTGCTGCGCCCCTCATCCGGCAACAGCTGGACAATCACTGCCACCGGCGAGGCCAGCGCGATCTCCACCCTGCGCTTCATCCCGAAGCAGGATGTCTTCCGCTCGCCGAATGGTGACCTCAAGCGCATCGAGGACATCAAGGCCGAGGCCTCTAGCATCCTTGGCGAATGGACCGGCCGCGAATGGAAATTGGAAGAAGATACCGGACTCGGAAAAACCAAGGAAAACATCGCCGTCGGCCGCTTCACCAACAAGCCCTTCGGATTGCTCGTCTATCGCGCACAGGAAGTCTCGACCGAAGGCACACGCCTGCTCGACCGCAGCCTCGTGATCCGTTTCCCCATCAAATCATCCGCGCCCGCCGCAACACCGGCCGCAGAAAAATCCGCCAAACCGGCGAGCACCGAAAAATCACCGGAGCCGAAAAAAACCGAAGCGCCGAAGAAATCTTCCGAGCCATCGAAAAAAACCGAGGCACCGAAAAAACCAGCCGCCAAAGAAAAAGGCGAAGCGAAACGCTAAGCCCGGCGCTCACCATATTTCAACTCACGATGAGAATCATCGCCGGCAAGGCGGGCCGCCTCGCGATCAAGGTCCCGCAAGCGGTGGCACGACCGACCACCGACTTCGTGCGCCAAGCGATTTTCTCGATCCTCAGCGATCGGGTCGATGAATCACGCGTGCTCGACCTCTTCGCCGGCTCCGGCGCGATCGGCCTCGAAGCCCTCAGCCGCGGCGCCAAAACCTGCACCTTTGTCGACGAACACCGCCAAGCCAACGCCATCATCCAACAAAATCTCGAAAAAACCAAACTGAGCGGCGGGCGGATCGTAAAGTCCGATGTGCAAGGGTTTCTCAAACGCGACACGGCATCATTTGACCTGATCTTTGCCGATCCGCCCTACTGGCAACACCACGGCGACAAGGACCACATCGGCGACCTGCTCGCAAGCGGGCTCATCGCCGCACGCCTCGCTCCCGACGGATGCTTTGTCGCGGAAATTTCCGCCCATCAACCATCGCCCGATGGCGCTGCGCTGAGCCTCATCGACCGCCGCGAGTACGGCGGCAGCGCGGTCCTGCTTTACGCGCACCCGGCAAACGCCTAAACACTTTAATGCCATGCGAAAATTCCTCGCGCTGCTGCTCTACCGCGTGACGCTGCCATGTCTTTTCATCGCAGCCTTCCCGGCATGGGTCGTCAAGATGCTGCGCCGCGGCGGACTCAACACACCCCTCGGTGAACGCATCGCGCTCTACCGCCGCAATGCCGAAATGGAACCATGCGGCGCCACCCATATCCACGCGATCAGCGTCGGCGAAACGATCATCGCCCTCAAACTCATCCGCGAATGGCTTGCCGAAAATCCGCATCAACAATTCGTGCTCTCCACCGGCACCGCCACCGGTCACGCGGTCGCAACAACTGCCGCCATCGCACAAGTCCGCGTCGCGTACTCGCCATTGGATTTCGCATCGATGATCACGCGCTACCTCGACCGCTTCGAGCCATCGCGCATCGTGCTGATCGAAGGCGAGCTCTGGCCGCACCTACTGCTCGCATGCCGCAAGCGCTCGATCCCCGTTTCGCTGGTGAATGCCCGCATGTCTCCACGCTCGACCCGCCGCTACCGCCGCTTCGCAAATTGGCTGCGACCCTTTGTTTCCTGCCTCGACGCGGTCGCAATTCAAGAAGCGGAAGACGAATCGATCTGGCGCGAACTCGGTGTCGCGGCCGAGGCGATCCACCTCACCGGCAGCATCAAGTTCGATCCCGGCAGCGGACCCGCCCCCGCACGCAGGCCGGCATTTCAAGACATGCTCGATGCTTTCGGCCGTTCTCGTCCGATCGTTCTCGCCGCCAGCACTCACGCCGGCGAAGACGCATGGATCGCCAATGCCATCCGCGAAGCCGCACCACACGCGTTGCCCGTGATCGCGCCGCGCCATGCGGAACGCCGCCACAACGCGACCAAGGATTTGGAAGCCGCCGGATTCACGGTCTATGCCCGTTCACAATTCGACGCCGCGCAAAAGCCCGATGAAACATCCGCCGTGTTTCTCATCGATACCACCGGCGAGCTGCACGACTGGACCGCACACGCCGATGCGGTGATCATCGGAAAAAGTTTCCTCTCCGAAGGCGGACAAAATCCTGCCGAGGCGATTCTTGCCAAGCGCCCGGTGATCTTTGGTCCGCACATGGAAAACTTCGAGCCACTTGCCGGACGACTCGTCGCCGCCGATGCCTGCATCAAAGCAAACGATCACGCACAACTCGTCGCCGCCATCCGCCGCGCGCTCGATCCGCACGAAGCTCAAAAACTCAGCACGCGCACGATTCAAATTTTATCCACGCACCAAGGCGCGACACGCCGCGTGATCGGCATTTTAAACGCCCCTCCAAGGCCTGCAAATTGACACAACGGGATGTTTGTCATTTCCCAATCCTTCATCTACAATTCGCGCTGTGAGCAATCCCGATAACAAATCACTCACCGGACTGCTGTCGAGTTTCGCACTGGGCCCTTCGTGGGCACGCGATGCCGCGGAGCCGGCAAAATCGCATGCCAAAAAGGAGCGCAAGCACGACCCACGCCATGAAGGCGATGCCGAGCCGCGCGAACGCCGCGAATTTCGCGAGCGCCGTGACGATCGAAGCGACCGCGGCAAATCGCGATTCTCACGCGACCACGCACCACGCGAGCCCATCGTCACTCCAGCCGCCGGCGTACGGATCACGATCATCCCCGACCCCGAAGCGGTACGACTCATCGGCAAGGAAGTGCATCAAGTCGCACGCGTTTACCCGCTCTTCGATGTCGCAAAAATCATCATCGCCGAACGCAGTCGCTGCCGCGCGATTTTCGAAGTCGATGAAGCACGCCCGCCACTTCTCCACGGCAAGATCGACGGCTCGCTGTTTGTCACGCGCGAGGAAGTGGTTCGCCATCTCTGGAACTCCGATCTGCGCCAGCAGTTTGTCGAAGAGGAAACCGTTGAGGTTGATCCGCCAAGCGGCAATTTCCAATCCATCGCCCGCTGCGGACTCTCGGGCGAATTGCTCGGCCCACCAAACTTCCACGCCTACCAATCCAATCTCCGCCGAGTCCATCGCGAACGCTTCCCCAACATGCCCTTCGAGGCCTACGCCGCCAAAGTCCGCACCGAACGCAGTGAGGAAGTGGTCAACGCGTGGCTCGAGTCGATGAAGAAAAAAACCCGCTGGCGCATCAAAGGCGATGGCGATGATGCATGGATCGAAAACCAGGCCGATGCCGAACGCACTCTCGCCGCACGCCATTTCGACGACGCCTTCGAGTCCATCCGCGCAATCGAAATCCCCGCGACGATTTCCAACCAACTGCTGTCTCCCTCGCTTGCGCTTTCACTCAAACTCGCCGGCATGCACGCACGCGAAAACCCCGCCTGCCTCATCCCGGTGATCTGCCGCGCAATCGAAGCCGAGCACCTCCCGATCTTCAAACGCAAAGGCAAACTCTACACCGGCCCCGCCCGCCCGAGCCCGCTCCCAAAGGATGCGGTCCTCGCCGCGCGCCCCGCCATCATGGTCGAGTGGATCCGCTCAAATACCCCTGCGAAACTTGCCGGACTCTGGGAAGCGGTCTTGCCCGAAGGCGGCAATGCCCCGCCCGCGGAATTCGCCGCCGATCTCTTCTGGCTCCTTCACCAAGGCCACATCCTGCTCTTCACCAACGACACGCTGGTCGTCCAAGAAGTCATCGAAAAAACCGCACCTGCCAGCACCGACGCTTCCGACAAGCCCAAGCGCAAAAAGAAGAAGTCGAAAAACAAAGCAGCCACTCCGGCGACAGGTGAGGAATCCAACGACGACTCGACGGCAGAAGCCGAGTCCGTGGATCCAGCCGCAAGCGAGGCTCCCATCTCATCCGCAGACGACGAATCTTCACCAATTTCCACCGCAGAGGTTGACGAACCGCCAGCCCTGTGATTCAAACAACCCGACCCGCACACAGGAACGGTGGCTGAGTGGTCGAAAGCACTCCCTTGCTAAGGGAACGTAGCAGAAATGTTACCGAGGGTTCGAATCCCTCCCGTTCCGCCACGACCCCACCCCCGCTCGCGGGGGTGGGGTCGTGGCGTTTACGGGAGGGTCAAGAACCCTGACGAGCAAAGCGAGTCGGGTTTGAAAGCAGCGGGAGCTTTAGCGACCCATCACATCAAGCGAGCACCGCGAGCCACCCTGGCTTGGCCGTAGCGCAGCGAAGGCAATCCCTCTCGTTGCGGAATCACGCTTCGCTCAAGCCCATCTCATCTCCCGCCCTTGATCGGCAGCCATTCGATCACCCGTTGGATCTGTCGATCCCAATAACCCCACTCGTGATCCGCGCCCGGATGTTCTTCGTATTCAAGGGCCTGCCCGATTTTTTTCGCATGCGCGACAAACTCGCGATTTCCACCGATGAGGAAATCCGCCGTTCCGCAGCACGCATAGAGAGCCGGCGGCCGATGCTCGGAGCCTTGAAGTTTTTCGCTCAACGCAAAGAGATCGGAATCGCCGCCGCGAACTTTTGAAGCCGGGCCAAAAGCGAGCCGGATCATGTTCTCGGAGCGGGCATCGACATTATTTCGCACGCGTTCGTGGATGTCCAAAACGCCCGAGAGACTCGCGGCGGCGGCGTATTTTTCAGGCTGCGAGAGTGCCATCAGGAACGCGCCATAGCCACCCATCGAGAGCCCCGCGATGAAGTTGTCCTTGCGGTGTGGCGATAGTGGAAAAAAGGAACGGGCAATCTCCGGCAACTCTTCGCGTAGAAAGGCCCCATAGTTGAGACCGGATGCCATATCCTGGTACCAACTCAATCCAACGGCAGGCATCACCACCGCGATTCCTGCCTCATCAGCATAACGCTCGATCGAAGTCTGGCGCGTCCACATACTGTGATCGTCGGACCTGCCATGCAGCAACCAAAGCGTCGGGTATTTGCGCGCGCGGCCGATCTCATTTCGAGGCGCTTGAGGCAGGATTACATGCATCGAACATGAAAGCCCAAGGACCTCGGAAAAAAAGTTGCAATCAATCAATGCCATGCGCGCGTTTCTGCCATGATGCCAAAACAGCCGCAATACGGAAAGCAGCAGGACTTTAGCGCGGATCCTTGCCGTCGGACTGCGGCGGTTCCGCATCACGCAAATTGCCAGCACCCCACATCGGCGTCGGCTACATATTCAAACAAAAAACTCTAACCTTATTGGCGAGATGCCATCTTCGCGCTCAATTTTTGCGATGGATTCTCAATCCAACGCCACGAAGCGAGAGCCATGCCCCAGGTCAGGCCGGCAAAGATGCCCACCCTGAGCAAAGCAGGGATGCCGTCGTCAAAGGCTCCGCTCCATAGAAAAGGCATCAACTTCCCAGCGACCAGCGGCGCGAGATTGTGAAAAAGATAAATCCCATAGGACAGCTGGCCGATCCGCAGCAATGCCGGATGTTCGAGACATTTTCCCAGCCGACCGCGGAAGCCTATGATGCCGCTCGCGATGAATCCGCAAAGCCCCACCGACAACAATGTCTGTTGCAGAAAACGCATGCCATAAGTCGGCGCGCCAAAAGCATGCGCGGTGAATATCACTGCATAAGCCGCGACCGCCATGATCGAGATCCAGCGCAAGACCGGACTCGTCAGCAGCATGCCGCGCCATTGCGCGATCGCCATCAAGGCACCCACGCCAAAGTAATCGAGGCATGAAATCGTGAGCACCTCTGGCCTCACGCACCAAGCAAGCATGTGGTCATTGAAAAACCGTGAAATTGGACCAAGTGCCGCAAATGCACAGACTGCGGGAATGATCAGTCCACGACGCAGCCACCAGATCAACAGCGGCCACACGAGATAGAATTGCTGCTGCATCGAGAGCGACCAAAAGTGGTTTGTTCCGGAAGGCCATTGATCGAGAAAGGCCATGTGGATGTTGGAAAGATGGCCCGCATACCATGGCCATGCCGCACGCATGTCCGGCGCGCCCACCAACCACGCAATTGCCAGCGCCACATAATACGGCGCCAAAATTCTCAGGCCACGCCGCACCTGATACGACCACATCATTTTTCCTCGCCATGCCACACCGCCCGCTTCGCCACGATCACGCTCACGCAGCAGTGAGCCGGTGATCAGGTAGCCGGTCATCACCAGGAAAAAAAATAGGCACACCTCGAATGGCATCCATCGCGACCATCCGCTCGGCCGCCAGTGATCCCAGCAAATCGCCAAAATCGCCAACGCCCGCAAGCCATCCAGTTGAACCGCACGCCCGTTCACTCAAACCGAGAAACCATGTTTTTCACGCCGATGCACGCGTTTTTCAGCCATAGCGCGAGTTCTCGCGCCCGAGACACGAGGCCCCCCTCCTCGTTTTCTTTTATTCCTCGGCCTGCTCCTTCTTCCCGTTTTGGAGCCAAGAAAAATCCGGCATCGATGTCATCCGACCCTCGTTCTTCATGAAATCAGCGAGCAGCTTTTCCTTGGTCATTTCGCCACGCTCCGAACATAAAGGGATCCAATCCTTGATGATCCATTCGGCAAAATCCTCATTTTCCAACCTTGGCGCAGGCGGATGTCCGGAAAAATCAGGCCATTGAATCTTTTTCATGAGTCTGATTCTACACCAAGCAGCGGCCAAAACAACTTCGGAGCTTGCTGTCTGACAAGCTCGTGAAATTCCTTGGATTTTTTTAGGTAGGGATGTCGTGACAACAACTCCAAAATATCACGACGATCGCGACCCTCCCTTGGCTCGTCGTCATGCAAAGCATGTAGTTTCATGGACATCAGGGATTTCAGTGAGATCACCCTCAACGCAGGAGCAACTCCAAATGGCTCAGCCTCATCAAGAAGAGTTTTAAAGGTATCTTAGTCCACCCATATCACATCAAGTATCGGCATCGCCATAGTTTTGTGAAGCATGCGACAAGCAAATGACAGATCCAGTTGCGGATAATATCCGGCCGTTGCCAAAGCAGAAATGATCTCGTCGCGTCTCGACCTATCGTAAACAAGATCGATATCCAATGTCGATCGACTGAATCCATGATGATTAACAGCCCAGCCACCTGCCATCATTGGCGTCAAACCCGATCGTTCGAGTAACGACGCAAGTGATTTGAGGCTTTCTGACATTCGCTTGCAGTTAGGATTTCATAGATACTTGTCCGTCACCGCACCTTCACTCGCGGTGGCGACGAGCTTGGCGTACTTTGCCAGCACGCCGCGCGTGTAGCGTGGCTTCGGCTGCACCCATGCGGCCTTGCGCGTGTCGATTTCGGATTCGGAAAGTTTCACATCGATCCGGTTGTTGACGGCATCAATGACAATCACATCTCCATCGCGCAGGATACCGATGGTGCCGCCGGTGAATGCCTCGGGCGTGATGTGGCCCACGACAAAACCGTGACTACCGCCGGAGAAACGGCCGTCGGTGATGAGCGCCACATCCTTGCCAAGTCCGAGGCCCATGATGGCGCTCGTCGGTCCGAGCATTTCGCGCATGCCGGGACCACCTTTCGGTCCTTCGAGACGAATGACAATGACATCGCCCTTGTTGATCTCCTTGGCGAGAATCGCCTTCATCGCGAGATCTTCCGAATCGAAGACGCGCGCGTTGCCGGTGAAGACTTCGCCTTCCTTACCGGAAATTTTTGCGACCGCCCCACCCTCGGCGAGGTTACCGTAAAGCACGCGCAGGTGGCTGTCTTTTTTGAGCGGATTGTCCAGAGGACGAATGACTTGTTGGCCTTCGGGATAGGGCTTGGCGAGTTTCTCAAGATTCTCGCGCATGGTGCGACCGGTCACGGTCATGCAATCACCGTGCAGCAGCCCGGCATCGAGCAGCATCTTCATCAAGGGCACGGTGCCGCCGATGCGGACGAGATCGGCCATGACATATTTGCCGGAAGGTTTGAGGTCCGCGAGTACCGGCACGCGCTTGCCGATGCGCTCGAAGTCATCGAGCGTGATGTCGACACCCGCCGCATGCGCCATTGCCGGCAGGTGCAGCGTCGCGTTGGTCGAGCCACCGAGAGCGATCAGCACGGTGATGGCATTTTCGAAGGCCTCCCTGGTGAGAATGTCGCGTGGCTTGATGCCGAGATTGATGAGGTTCATCACCGCCGCGCCCGCATCGAAAGAGTCGCGCATTTTGTCGTCGGACACGGCCGCTTGCGCCGAGCTGTTGGGCAGCGAAAGGCCGAGTGCTTCAATCGCGCTGGCCATCGTGTTGGCGGTGTACATGCCGCCGCAGGAACCGGGGCCGGGAATCGCGCAGGATTCGACCGTTTCCAACTCGGCATCGGAATACTCGCCATTGGCATGTTTGCCCACCGCCTCGAAAACCGAAACGATATCGAGATCCTTTTTCTCACCCTTCAGCGTGGCGCAACCCGGAAGGATCGTGCCGCCATAGACAAACACCGATGGACGGTTCATCCGGGCCATCGCCATCACGCATGCCGGCATGTTTTTGTCGCAGCCGCCAATCGCCACAAAGCCATCCATGCCTTCGCAGCCGACCACCGTCTCGATCGAGTCGGCGATGACCTCGCGCGAAACGAGCGAGTACTTCATTCCCTCGGTGCCCATCGAAATGCCATCGGAAATGGTGATGGTGTTGAACACCACGCCTTTGCCGCCGGCCGCATCCGCTCCCTTGCATGACTCGCGCGCAAGCTTGTCGATGTGCATGTTGCACGGCGTCACTTCACTCCATGTCGAAGCAATGCCGATGTGCGGCTTGGAGAAATCCTCTTTTTTGAATCCAACGGCATAAAGCATCGCACGGCTCGGCGCACGATCGGGACCATCAAGCATCAGGCTGGAAAACGGACGGGTGTTGTCATTCATCGCGCCAAACATCCGCACAAGCTTCGGCCGAGGTCAAGTCGAGTCATGCGATTTGGGTTTCGCATGGCGCAAATTTCCACCAAGCTCGGGTCGTGGATTCGATCACGCAGGCAGTTTTGGGCGCCGCCGTCGGCGAGTGGCTTCTCGGCAAGAAACTCGGCAACCGCGCGCTGGCGTGGGGCGCGGCCTTCGGAACGCTGCCCGATCTCGATGTCGTGCTCTCGCCATTTCTCGACACCGCCGCCAAACTCTGGTGGCACCGCGGGCCCAGCCACTCGCTGCTGCTTATGATCGCAGCCGCGTGGTTCCTCTCGCCATGGCTTGCGAAACTTTGGCGCAAGGAAAAGGTCAGCCGCGCGCGTGCCGGGTGGTTTGTCTTCGCCGCATGGAGCACGCATGTGCTCATCGATTGCTTTACGGTCTATGGCACACTGGTGCTCTGGCCGTTTTCCGATGTACGCGTCGGCTTCAACCACCTTTTCATCGTCGATCCGCTCTTCACCCTGCCGATGTTGATCGCGCTGGTGCGACTGGCATTTTTGCGCACGAAAAAACAAATCCCGCAGCGCCGCCGGATCAACGCCTGGGGCCTTGGCATTGCCTCGGCGTATGCCTTGCTCAGCATCGCAATGAAGTTTGTGGCATCCTCCGGCTTCGATGCCGACCTCGATCGTCGCGATGCAAAAGTCATCCGCCGCATGGAAGCCCCTACCCCTTTCAACATTCTTCTCTGGCGTTCGGTTGCCGATTGCGGCGACTCGCTTTGGATCGGCTATCGCACGGTGTTCGAATCAAAGGACACCCCAGTGCGCTGGACCGTTTATCCGAAGGATGCACATGTCGTGGAAAATTTTGGCGCAGCCCGCGAAGTGAAAGCACTGCGATGGTTTTCCAACGATTGGTGGATCGCGCGCGACCATGTCAAAGGCGCATGGATCGCCGACATGCGCTTTGGCGAAATTCGCAACTGGAGTACGCGCAAGGGCATGGTCGACAACTGCCCGCTCTTCGCCTGGGACTACCGTCCGGATGAGACACACGACAAGCTCCGCCAAGCCGGCCAAGCCACGATCGACCCGAGCGAAACTTTCAAACGCCTCGGCTTGCGCATCATCGGTCAACGCGATGCATGGGACGCCAACCCGCGGATGATTGGCGCCACCGGTCAATTGCCCGAGACGCTCGTCGTCGAAGAGTGAAAATTTGATTTTCAGCTCCCCATCAAAAAAATCACCCCCGGCTTGCACGCTGGCAGGCCGGGGGTGGGATGATGTTTTGATCGATTAAACTCGAGCGGATTAGGCCGTGGCCATGTCCTCTTGGTCCTCGATGGACTCCTCAGTATGAACGATCGGCTCAGGCTCCTCGACGGTGAACTCGAACTCCGAATCGCGATGGCATGGGAAGCCGGTGCCGGCAGGGATGAGGTGACCCATGATCACGTTTTCCTTGAAGCCGCTGAGGTAGTCGACCTTTCCAAGCGTGGCCGCTTCGGTAAGGACGCGGGTGGTGTCTTGGAACGAGGCGGCCGAAATGAACGAGTCGGTTTCAAGCGAGGCCTTGGTGATGCCAAGCAGCACAGGTTCCGCTTCCGCCGGCTTGCCACCGTTGGCGACGATCTCGGCGTTGATGCGCTTGAAGTTCGAGCGGTCGACCTGATCACCCCAGAGGTATTGATCGGCATCGCCCGGATCGGTGATCTTCACCTTGCGCAGCATCTGACGGATGATGACCTCGATGTGCTTGTCGTTGATCTCCACGCCTTGGACGCGATAGACCGACTGCACTTCGTTGACGAGGTGTTCCTGGAGCTCTTGAGCGCCGCAAGCCTCGAGAAGATCCTCCGGCGACACGGGGCCTTCAGTGATCTGGTCACCGCGCTTCACTTTGTCGCCATCAGTCACGATGACATGCTTGCCCATCGGCACGAGGTGGTCGACGGTTTCGCCGGTTTCGGCGTGCGTGATGACCACGCGTTTCTTGCCGCGCACATTCGCGCCAAATGAAACTTCGCCGTCGATTTTGGAAATGACGCAGGAGTCCTTCGGTTTACGGGCTTCGAAAAGCTCAGCAACGCGTGGCAGACCACCGGTGATGTCCTTCGTGCGGGCCACCTTGCGCGGAGTCTTGGCAAGCTGGATACCGCCGGTGACCGACTGACCTTCCTTGACGGAAAGGTGAGCACCGACCGGAATCGAGTAGCTGGCTTTCACCTCCTTGGTGTTCTCGTCGATGATAACCACCTGCGGGTGAAGGTCTTCCTTGTGTTCGGTGACGACCATGCCCTTCTTGCCGGTTTCCTTGTCGGTCTCGGTGGCAACGGTGATGCCGGGGATCATATCGCGGAACTCAACCTTACCGCCTTTTTCGGTAAGGATCGGCACGTTGTAAGGATCCCATGTCACGACCGTGTCGCCCTTCTTCACATCCTCGCCATCTTTGACGGAGATGATCGAACCGATGACGATGTTGTGGCTTTCCAGCTCGAGGCCCGCCTTGTCGCGGATCGAAACCGAACCGTTCTTGTTGAGAACAACCCAGGTGCCATCGGCTGCCTGAACGGTGCGGAGGTCCTTGTAAACAAGGCGTCCGGCGTTCTTGGTCTTGATGATCGGTTGTTTGAAGGTTGCCGCGGCAACACCACCGACGTGGAAGGTACGCATGGTGAGCTGCGTGCCGGGCTCGCCGATCGACTGGGCGGCAATGATGCCGACCGCTTCGCCGATCTTCACCGGCAGGCCGGTCGCGAGGTTGAGGCCGTAGCAGTTGGCGCAGCATCCGCGATCGGATTCGCAGGTGAGCACCGAGCGGATCTTGAGCTTCAGCACGCCGATGCGCTCGACGGCTTTGGCCTGCACTTCGTTGATGACATCATCGACATCGAGGATGACCTCGCCGGTGACCGGGTCTTTGATTTGTTCGCAGGAAACGCGGCCGTAGATGCGGGTCGCAAGCGAAGCGGTTTCTTCGTCGCCGTCGTAAATCGCGGAAACATAGATGCCGTTGGCGGTGCCGCAATCCTGACCGGTGATGATCACATCCTGGGCGACATCGACCAGCTTGCGGGTCATGTATCCCGAGTCCGCGGTCTTGAGCGCGGTGTCGGAGAGACCCTTGCGGGCGCCGTGGGTCGAGATGAAGTACTCGAGCACCGAGAGACCTTCGCGGAAGTTCGAAATGATCGGACGCTCGATAATTTCACCCGAGGGCTTGGCCATGAGGCCGCGCATGCCGCCGAGCTGTTTGATCTGCGACTTGTTGCCCCGTGCGCCGGAGTCGACCATCATGAAGAGCGGCGATGCCTTTGCTTTGCCGTCGTTGTGCTCGATCTTGCGATAGAGCGCGTTGGCAATCGTGTCGGTCGCACCGGTCCAGATGTCGACGACCTTCTGGTAGCGCTCGCCGTCGGTGATGACACCGTTGCGATACTGTTTGGTGACCTTCTCGACTTCTTCGTATGCCTTCTTGATGACCTCTTCCTTTTCTTCGGGGATCACCATATCGACGATACCGATCGAGGTACCCGAGCGGGTTGCTTCCTTGAAGCCGAGGACCTTGAGCTCGTCGAGAGTTTCGACGGTCTTCTTCTTGCCTGCGACTTGATAGCAGCGCCAGATGATCTCACCAATCTGCTTCTTGCCGACATTGTGGTTGATGAAACCAACGCCGGACGGCCAGATCTCGTTGAAGCGGACGCGACCGGGAGTGGTCTCGATGATTTTACCTTCGCGCAGCGCGGCTTCGAGCGGCGTGAGTTCCTTGCGGTCCTTGTCCGAGAGTTCCTCGCCCTTGTAGCCAAAGACCGTGTCCTTGCCGTGGTCGGGGTTGCGAATGCGGATCCACGAATGGTATTCGATCTTGCGGGATGCAATGGCGAATTCCACTTCGGATGAATTTTCGAAAAGCGGCAGGTGTTCGGCCTTTTCGCGATCCTTCTGGGTGCGCACCGGCGCCCAGGTGAGGTAGTAGGTGCCGAGAATGATGTCCTGTGAGGGCACCGTGATCGGACGGCCCGAGGCGGGCGAGAAGATGTTGTTGGGCGCCAGCATCAACTGACGGCACTCCATCTGTGCCTCGACCGAGAGCGGGACGTGGACCGCCATTTGGTCGCCGTCGAAGTCGGCGTTGTAAGCGGTACAAACCAGCGGGTGAACGCGGATCGCCTCACCTTCGATGAGCTTCGGTTCGAAGGCTTGGATCGAAAGACGGTGAAGCGTCGGGGCGCGGTTGAGAAGGATCGGGTGACCCTTGGTGACTTCCGCAAGGATGTCCCAAACTTCGGTTGTTTTGCGATCGATCATCTTCTTGGCCGAACGCACGGTGTGGCAGTAGCCAAGCTCCTTGAGGCGGCGGATGATGAAAGGTTCGAACAGCGTGAGCGCCATCTTCTTGGGAAGACCGCACTGGCCGAGCTTGAGGTCGGGTCCGATGACGATGACCGAGCGGCCCGAGTAGTCGACGCGCTTGCCGAGAAGGTTTTGGCGGAAACGACCGCCTTTGCCCTTGAGCATGTCGGAGAGCGACTTGAGCGGACGGTTGCCGGCGCCGGTGACCGCGCGGCCGTGACGGCCGTTGTCGAACAAGGCATCGACCGCTTCCTGAAGCATGCGCTTCTCGTTGCGGATGATGACCTCCGGAGTCTTGAGGAGCAGGAGGTTCTTGAGGCGGTTGTTGCGGTTGATGACGCGACGATAGAGGTCGTTGAGGTCGGAAGTCGCGAAGCGGCCACCTTCAAGTGGAACGAGCGGGCGAAGGTCGGGCGGGATCACCGGCAGGACGGTTTGCACCATCCATTCGGGGCGCGACTTCGAGGCCGCAAAGCCTTGGGTGATTTTCAAACGCTTCGAGAGCTTCTTCTTGTTCTGCTTCGAGCGGGTGGTGCCGAGTTCTTCCTCGAGCTTCACCGCGAGTGCGGCAAGGTCGAGCTGCTTGAGCAACTCTTGGATCGCTTCGGCACCCATCGATGCCTTGAACGAGCCGTCGCCGTAGGTGTCTTCGGCTTCGCGCAGTTCGTTTTCAGTGAGCAACTGGCCAAGCTCGAGAGCGGTGTTGCCGGGCTCGGTGACGACGTAATCTTCATAGTAGATCACGCGCTCGAGTTGGCGTGCGCTCATGTCGAGCATGAGACCGATGCGCGATGGCATGCACTTGTAGAACCAGATGTGCGAAACCGGCACAGCGAGCTCGATGTGGCCCATGCGCTCGCGGCGGACGCGGCTGAGGGTCACTTCGACGCCGCAACGGTCGCAGACAACGCCCTTGTGCTTGATGCGCTTGTACTTGCCGCAGGCGCACTCCCAGTCGCGAGTCGGTCCGAAGATCCGCTCGCAGAAGAGTCCGCCTTTTTCCGGCTTGAAGGTACGGTAGTTGATGGTTTCCGGGTTTTTCACCTCGCCCTTGGACCAAGAGCGGATGATTTCCGGTGACGCCACGGTGATCGAGACCTGATCAAAGGCTTCGGGGCGTTCATCGACACCGAAGAGTTCGCGAAGATTGCTATCGACATTCATATGATGGGAAATGTTGGGGGTTATGGTTCGCGGGGCTCAGGTTACAGGGTGAGGTCATCGAGTGAGTAATCGTCCAAGCCACCGGTCATGCCGGAGCCGTGGGTCGATCCCTTGCGGCCCGGTCGGACATCGAGGCCGAGGGACTGCATTTCCTTGATGAGGACGTTGAAGGATTCGGGCGTGCCGGCCTCGAGGTTGTTGTCGCCTTTGACGATCGCCTCGTAGATGCGCGTGCGGCCTTGGACATCGTCGGACTTGACGGTGAGAAGTTCCTGCAGCGTGTAGGCGGCGCCGTAGGCCTCGAGGGCCCAGACTTCCATTTCCCCGAAGCGCTGACCGCCGTACTGCGCCTTGCCGCCGAGCGGTTGCTGGGTGACGAGCGAGTAGGGTCCGACCGCACGGGCGTGGATCTTGTCGGCGACCAAGTGGCCGAGTTTCAGCATGTAGATGTAGCCGACCACGACCGGGTTGTGGAATGCTTCGCCGGTGCGACCGTCGTACAGGGTCGACTTGCCGCCGGTGGTGCCGTCCTTGCCGTCGCCGATCCAGGTGAATCCGCGGCCTTCGGGTTCGCCAGCCTTGCGTGGGCGGGCGGTGCCGTTTTCGCCGCCACCGACCATGGTGACGCCGTCGACTTTCTTGGCCTCGGACATGAAGTTCCAAATGACCTCTTCCTTGATGCCGTCGAAAATCGGAGTGGCAACCTTGAAGCCGAGTGCCTTGGCAGCAACGCCGAGGTGGGTTTCAAGCACCTGACCGACGTTCATCCGCGAAGGCACGCCGAGCGGGTTAAGGCAGATGTCGACGGGCGTGCCGTCGTGAAGGAAGGGCATGTCTTCTTCCGGAACGATCGTGGCGACAACGCCCTTGTTCCCGTGGCGACCGGCCATCTTGTCACCGACCGAGAGCTTGCGCTTGGCGGCGATGAAGACCTTCACTTCCTTGATGACGCCGGGATCGACTTCGTCGCCGGACTCGAGCGAATCGAGCCTGCGCTCGCGATCGGTGTCGAGTTCTTGGAAGCGGCTTTCGAAGGAACCGATGATTTCCAGGATCTTGTTGCGGATCGGCGATGGGTCGATCTCGATGTGATCGTGCACCGATGCCAACTTGCGCAGCAGGGTCTTGGTGATCTTGCGGTTCGCGGGAATGATGATTTCGCCGGACTGCGCGTTGACGACATCGAGCGGGATTTTCTCGTTGAGAAGGATGTCGGACAAACGATCGGTGAGGTCGTCGGTGAGTTTGTCGGCCTTCTTCTTGTGCTCGTCGTTGATCTTCTTGAGCGTCTTCTTCAGCTCGTTCGGATCGACCTTCTCTTGGCGCTTCTTGGCGAAGCCGCTTTGCGAGACGCGGACATCTTGAACGATGCCGACGCAACCGGATGGCACGCGCAGCGAGGTGTCCTTCACATCGGCGGCCTTCTCACCGAAGATCGCGCGCAGCAGGCGCTCTTCGGGAGCGAGCTCAGTTTCCGACTTCGGAGTGATCTTGCCGACGAGGATGTCGCCGGGCTTCACTTCCGCGCCGATGCGGATGATGCCGTCGTGGTCGAGGTTGCGGAGAGCTTCTTCGCCAACATTCGGAATGTCGCGGGTGATTTCTTCCGGTCCGAGCTTGGTGTCACGAGCGGCGACATCGAATTCCGAAATGTGGATCGAGGTGTAAACATCCTCTTTCACGACCTTTTCGGAGATCACGATGGCGTCCTCGAAGTTGTAACCGTTCCATGGCATGAAGGCCACCAGCACGTTGCGGCCGATGGCGAGTTCGCCGTCTTCGGTGTTCGGTCCGTCGGCGAGCACTTGGCCCTTCTTGATCTTCTGACCTTTCTTGACGATCGGCTTCTGGTTGATGCAGGTGCCGGCGTTCGAGCGCATGAACTTGCGCAGCGGGTAGGCCATGATGCCTTTGGCAACATTCGACTTCACCGAATCCGGATCGCTGAGGAATTTCTCTTCGGAAACCGGCATGCTGCCATCGGCGGTCGTGACGATGATTTCTGCCGTCGCGGCGGCGACAATGCCGTCGGCTTCGGAGACCACCACCGCACGCGAATCGCGAGCAGCTTTCGCTTCGAGACCGGTGCCGACGAGTGGTGCTTCGGAAACGAGAAGCGGTACGCCTTGGCGTTGCATGTTCGAGCCCATGAGCGCGCGGTTCGCGTCGTCGTGCTCAAGGAAAGGAATCAAACCTGCGGCGACGGAGACCAACTGCTTCGGCGAAACGTCCATGTAGTGGACATCGGTCGGCAGCGACTCGATGAACTCACCACCCTTTTCACGGGCGGTGATGCGCTCGGTGAGGAATCCGCCTTTTTTGTCGATCGGGTTGTTCGCCTGGGCGATGAGGAAATTTTCCTCCTGGTCGGCGGTGAGGTATTCGATCTCGTTGGTGACCTTGCCATTGCGCACTTTGCGGTACGGCGTCTCGATGAAGCCGAACTCATTGATGCGGGCGTAAGTACACATCGAGTTGATCAGACCAATGTTCGGACCTTCCGGTGTTTCGATCGGGCAGATGCGGCCGTAGTGCGATGGATGAACGTCGCGGACTTCGAAGCCTGCGCGATCGCGGTTGAGACCACCAGGTCCAAGTGCCGAAAGACGGCGCTTGTGGGTGAGCTCGGCGAGCGGGTTGGTCTGGTCCATGAACTGCGACAGCTGGCTGCGGCCGAAGAAATCGCGGACGACGGCGGAGAGCGCCTTCGGGTTGATCAGTTTTTGCGGCGTCATGCCTTCGATGTTCACATCGAAAAGGGTCATGCGCTCTTTGACCAAGCGCTCGGTGCGGGCGAGGCCGACGCGGCACTGGTTGGCGAGAAGCTCACCGACCGCACGCACGCGGCGCGAGCCAAGGTGGTCGATGTCGTCAATGACGCCGTCGCCTTTTTTGAGTTTGAGGATGTAACGCACGGCGGCGAGGAAATCCTCGGGAACCATGATGCGCTGATCGGAGTCGACGGTGATGCCGAGCTTTTGGTTGATCTTGTAACGGCCGACGCGGGTGAGGTCGTATTTCTTCGCATCGAAGAAAAGACGCTTGAGCAAGGCACGAGCGTTGGCGGCGGTTGGCGGATCACCGGGACGCAGTTTGCGGTAGATATCCTTGAGCGCAGACTCCTCGTCCTTGGCGGGGTCCTTGCGGAGCGACTTGAGAAGGATTTCGTCTTCGCGGCCGTCGATCACTTCGACGCTGCTGTGGCCGAGTGCGATCAGCTGGCGCACGATGCCGATCGTGAGCGGCTCGTAGGCTTTCGCGATCGACTGCTCGCCGTCGAGGATGTCCTCGAAGGGCACTTTGTGGCCGAGCTCGCCTTCGTCCATCTTGTCGCTGAGCTTGAGATTTTCCAGCGTGTAGAAATGGGTGACGATGTCGCGGTCGGTCGGATAGCCAAGCACGCGCAGGAAAGTCGTCGCAAGGAACTTGCGGCGGCGGCGGCGGCGATCGAGATAAACATAGAGCAGGTCGTTGGTATCGAACTGCACTTCGAGCCATGATCCGCGGTCGGGGATGATGCGGAACGAGTGAAGCAACTTGCCGTTGAGGTGCTGCGATGTTTCGAAGCAGATACCGGGCGAGCGGTGAAGTTGGGAAACGATGACGCGCTCGGCGCCGTTGATGATGAAGGTGCCGCGGCGGGTCATCATCGGCAGCTCGCCCATGTAGACGCGCTCCTTCTTGTTGCCGGTCTCGTCCTTGAGCTTGAAGGTCACATAGAGCGCGGCGCTGAAGCTCTCGCCATTGCGCAGCGAGTCGAGCGAAGTGATTTTCGGGTCCTC
>CANHQM010000002.1 GCA_947462835.1 Akkermansiaceae bacterium | reverse complement strand
TAACGGCCTTGAACGGACGCTGCAAGCCGACCTAGGGGAGCGGCGCACCGTGCGTGATCCCGATTCCGCTACGCTCCATCGGGCTCACGCACGGTGGGTCACAGGTGAAATCGGCTTCTCGCTTTTACAGAAGAAATTTTACACTACCGAAAAAAGTGGGCAATTGAGCGAAATTCAAGCCTTCATTTTCCGATACCTGCGCATCAACGAATTCGTGCTGCTGTCGTGTTTGAGGTCAGGCTCCCCTGTGGCTTCGAGTTCGGGGATGATGCGTTGGGCGAGGACTTTGCCGAGTTCGACGCCCCATTGGGCGAAGGAGTTGATGTCCCAGAGAATGCCTTGGGTGAAGACGCTCATTTCGTGGAGGGAGACGAGGCTTCCGAGGATGGCGGGGGTGAGTTTTTCGGCCAGCGTGGGGAATAATATGATAGGAATCGCAACCCGTGTATTTGGGGTTTTTTTAACAACCAGTTTGATTCCGTGCTTCGCCGGAAGAAACCTTAAGGATTAAGCGTTAACCTATCACAGATAACCAATCACTTTTCCTTCTCCGCGAAGCCCTCTGCGTGCTCGGCGTCTCGGCGTTTCGATTTGGAAAAAATAGCAGACAGAAGAAACTGAAGAAGTTTCAAGTGGGCAGTGTTCAGTTGGGAGAGAAGAAAAAGAAACGGCGCTGCGGGGCCGCATCGCCCTACCGGGAATTGAAGAGGTCGGCAGGATGCCCACGCTCCTTGAAGAAGCGGCTTTTTCGTTCTCTGCCCCAATAACCCGTCACAAATAACCAATATCTCTCCCTCTTCGTGTTCATTCGCGGTTTGGAATGCATGCTTTTGTTGCAACAATTCTCAAAGCGGCCGGCCGACGAAGAATGACCTTGAAAAATGCGAGGATTTGCGGTCATTTGCTGAACCAAATCCTTGCGCGCGCTCATCCCACTTTTGCTTTTGCTACCCACCCGCCTCGCGCTGGCGGTGACCGCGCTGCCTTCGGGCAATGGCAAATTGCCGACGACCTCGCTCTTGCCGGATGGCAGTCAGATGCACGGCGTGCTTTTACCGCGCTACGATGAAAACCAAAAACTCTCGAGCCTGCTGCACGCGGAGGAAATGACCTTGGTCAACCGCGAAACGATTCACGGCGACACGGTGTGCATCGAGTTTTTTGATTCCGATGAAACCATGAACGGCCGCATCGACCTGAAGCAGGCGGTTTTCAATTCGGCCAAAGGATCGCTCAAGGCCACGGAAATTGTCACGCTGAGCTCGGATCAAATCATCGCCAAAGGCGATGGCCTCTGGTATGCTTTTGAGCACGGCGAGGGATTTCTCGGCGGCCCGGTTGACACGCGCATTTTTTCCAAGAAACAAACGACCATGAAATCCCGCACCTCCACTCTGCGCGCGACCGCGATGGTCGGCGCAGCGTTGGCCCAACCGGCGCTCAATGCCGCACCACCACCGAGCGCACCCGCCGAGCGCGCGGCAGTGCATGCCGATGCCGTGAGCAAGACACCGGCACAGTCCAAGGCGGCAGGCGAAACCCGCAACGATTTGAAGGCCGACCTCGAAGCCTCGGCCGCTGCCACGGTCAGCGCCAAGGCGTTTCTCGAAAAACAGGAAATCCAAGCGAAATCCAACGCGACTCCGGTGACGCCCGAAACCCAGCCGCTCGATGCACCCGCCGATCCAAACGACACGCTCGTGACCTGCGACGGCGGCATGTACTTCGACGCCGATGATGGGGTCTTCGTTTACCTCCGCAATGTGGTCGTGAAAGACCCGCGCTTCGATCTTTCGGGTGCCAACGAACTCAAAGTTTTCCTCGGCAAAAAACCCGATGAAAAAACCCAAAAGAACGCTTCGCAAAAATCTGCCGATGGCAAAGGCGTCGGCGCGCGCTTTGGCGATGTCGAACGCATCGTCGCCACCGGCGCGGTGAGGGTTCTGCAAAAACAAACCGAGCCGGGCAAACTGCCGGTCGAAGCGAGCGGCGCTATTTTCACCTATCACCCCAAGACCGGGCGCATCCACTTGCAAGGCGGGTATCCATGGGTCAAGCAAGGCACCAACTTCATGCGCGCGAAGGAACCCAAGCTCAGCCTGCGCATCGAAAAGGACGGCAGCTTTGTGACCGAAGGCCGCTGGGACATGCGCGGCAAGGTCGAAGACAAAAACAAACCTTAAGCCAGCGGTTTCAATCCATGCACGATCCGGGATCCACCTGCCAGAATGCCAGCAACGCCGTGCTTGCCGCCAAAGGCTTGCGCAAAACTTACAACGGCCGCGCGGTTGTCGATGGCGTCACGATCACCGTGAGGGACCGTGAAATCGTCGGACTGCTCGGGCCGAACGGCGCGGGCAAAACCACCTCGTTCTACATGATCGCCGGCTTGGTCCCTGCCGACGATGGATCGGTGAGCTTTCAAGGCCACGACATTTCCGACCTGCCGATGCACCGCCGCGCGCGACTCGGCCTGGGTTATTTGCCGCAAGAAGAATCGGTTTTTCGCAAACTCTCGGTGCTCGACAACCTGCTCGCAATTCTCGAAACGCGCCCGAACCTCAACCGCTCGCAGCGCCTCGAACGTGCGCATGATTTGCTCGAACGCTTCGGCATTTCGCGCGTCGCAAAATCGCTCGCCATCACACTCTCCGGCGGTGAAAAACGTCGCCTCGCCATCGCCCGCTCGCTTTGCTCCGACCCGCGCTTGCTCATGCTCGACGAACCCTTCGCCGGCATCGACCCAATCGCCGTCGAGGACATCCAACGCATCGTGCGCGAACTCCGCGATCGCGACGGGCTCGCCATTCTCATCACCGACCACTCGGTGCGCGAGACGCTCTCGATCACCGACCGCGCGTTTCTCATCCACGACGGACGCGTGATCCTCGAAGGCGCGTCCGATGAACTCGTCAACGATCCGATCGCCCGCAAGCATTACCTCGGCGATGATTTCCGGATGTGATCCGCCAACCCATTTGTCGGTGAAATTCCAATCGGTCATCTTCGACTTCGACGGCATTCTGGTCGACACCGAATGGGCGATCTATCAGGCGTGGAAACGCACCTTCGAAGCCCACGGCCAGCACTTGCCGCTCGATGTCTACACGCGCTGCATCGGCTCCGACTTCGCCACATGGTCGCCCAAGACCCACCTCGAAGAACTCACCGGACAAGCCTTCGATTGGCACGACCTCGACACGCGCCGACAACATGAAATTGAAGCCGAGCTCACGCACGAAGGCCCGATGCATGGGGCGATCGAATTGCTCGAATTTTTGCAAAAGGCCGAAATCCCGACCGCCGTGGCCTCGAGCTCATCACACCGCTGGGTCGACGGCTGGCTCGACCGACTCGACCTCGCAAAAAATTTCCACGCCGTTGTTTGCCGCGGCGACGCTCCACGCATCAAGCCCGCGCCCGATCTCTTTCTCGAGGCCGCCAAGCAACTCAACACAGCACCCGAGCATTGCCTCGTGATCGAAGATTCCATGAACGGCCTCAAAGCCGCCAAGGCCGCCGGCATGCCGACTTGGGTCATCCCAAACCGCGTCACCGATTGTCTCGACTTCTCAATTGCCGATCGAATTTTCCGCTCGCTCGCGGAATGCATCGATGCGTTGCGAGTACGGTGATGTTTTTGTAAATCATTGACAATCAATTGATTGTGAATAATCAGTAATCAATACCGACTGGTTGATATTTAAGATTGCTTGAAGGCTATCGGGGGCTATGGACGCTTTCAGGCAGGGAGGCCTTTCCAAGGCGTCAGCGAGGAAGAATCAGCCTTTGCCCCGGCATCGCATTCGCTTACGGATCTTTCGGAGAAAGGTCCCTGCCTGTGCGCTCCCACTTTTCGAGCCATACGGCGAGAATAGCGATGTCGGCTGGGGTGATCCCTGGGATGCGGCCGGCCTGACCCAGCGTCGCGGGCCGCACTTCGGTAAAGCGCAACTGAGCCTCTTTTTTGAGCCCGCGAATGCTGGTGTAGTCCACCCAATCCGGCAGACGCTTGCCCTCCTGGCGCGACATCCGCTCGATCTGTGTGCGCTGGCGGCCGAGGTGGCCCTCGTACTTGAAATCCGTTTCGATGAGCGGCCAGAGGTCCAGATGAAATTGCTCGTGCAATTCCACCGGCAGCATTTCCCAGGAGTTTTCACTGCGGCGCAGCCATTGATCCAACTTCACGCCATCGTGCGTCGTCTCGCGCACCCATTTTTCGGCGCGATCGAGTTCGCTTTGTTTCCACTCGACCCGCCGCAGTCGCTCCCCTTCGACCAGTCCGACCGCCGCCGCCTTGGGCGTGAGCCGCAGATCGGCATTGTCCTGGCGCAGCATCAGGCGGTACTCGGCCCGACTGGTGAACATGCGGTACGGCTCGGTGCAACCGCGGGTCACGAGGTCGTCGACCATCACCCCGAGGTAGGCCTCGTCGCGCCCCAAAACAAACTCCGGCTCGCCCTTCACTTTCAGCGCGGCGTTCGCTCCAGCGATCAGCCCCTGCCCGGCGGCCTCCTCATAGCCGGAGGTGCCATTGATCTGCCCCGCAAAATACAGCCCTTCGATCTGCTTGGTTTCGAGGGTCGGGCGCAGCTGGGTCGGCGGGCAGTAATCGTACTCGACCGCATAGCCCGGGCGCAAAATTTCGCAGCGCTCGAGACCGACGATCGATCGGAGAAACTCCAGCTGCACCTCGTAGGGCAGCGAGGTGGAAACGCCATTCACATAGTACTCGAGGGTGTGCCGACCTTCGGGTTCGAGGAAAACCTGGTGCCGCTCCTTTTCCGCGAAGCGGACGACTTTGTCCTCGATCGATGGGCAATAACGCGGGCCCACCCCCTCGATCACGCCGCAGTACATCGGCGACTGGTGCAAATTTGCGCGGATCGCGTCGTGGGTGCGGGCATTCGTGTAAGTGATCCAGCAGGGCAGCTGTTCCACGTGGAACGAGGGGTCGCCCCAAGGATTGAGCGTAAAAAGGTCATCGGGCCCACGCGTGATGGTGTCGGCCATGAAGCTAAATTTCGGCGGCGGCTCGTCGCCATCCTGACGCTCGCAGCGGGAAAAATCGATGGATCGGCCATTGAGTCGGCACGGTGTACCGGTCTTGAAGCGCTCAACCGCAAAGCCCAAGCGCTTCAGCGCCTCGGATACCTGCGAGGTGGCATCGCCCATGCGCCCACCCTTTTCATTCCGCAAGCCCACATGCATCAGGCCGCCCATGAAAGTCCCGGCACTCAAAATCACCGACTTGGCGGAAATTTCCAAACCCAGCGAAGTCGTGATACCGACCACCCGATCCCCCTTCACGAGGATGTCGGCGACATTTCCCTGATGAATTTCCAAACCCGCCGTGCCTTCAAGCTCTCGCTTGATCCGAAACTGATAGGCCTTCTTGTCGCATTGCGCGCGGGGGGCGCGGACCGATGGGCCCTTGGAGGCGTTGAGCATCCGCCACTGGATCGCGGTGGCGTCGGTGTTGATCCCCATGATCCCGCCCAAGGCATCAATTTCACGAACCATGTGGCCTTTGCCGAGTCCGCCTATCGCCGGGTTGCAGGACATCTGGCCGATCGTGTCGAGGTTCTGGGTCAGCACCGCCACCTCGCAGCCAAGCCGCGCCGCTGCCAAGGCGGCTTCCACACCGGCATGACCCGCCCCGATCACCAGGACATCATAAGTTTTCGGATAACGAAACATCGAAGGGCCGAGATCATAAGGCCAGCCCACCACCCCCTCAAGCCCGGAAAAAGACCCAATGCATGTTCCATGTGGAACACACGGATTTTTCCCTGCCCAAGAAATTGAAACCCTCCGCCCACGACACTCAAAAAACCTTGACGCAAAAGGAATTTTCATCTAGCCGCGCGCGCGAAAATCCTCAATCCTCCGTGCGCCATGCATCGCCATCTGCCCCTGTGCCTCTCCGTGCTTCTGCTCATCGCGTTTCGTGTGATCGGTGCCGCCTACCCGATGGCGCTGCCAAATTTCCAACCGCTCGCCGCCTTGTTCTTCTGTGGCGCGCTGATTGCTCCCGCCTGGCGCGGCTTCACCCTGCCACTCGCGATTTGGATCCTTACCTTTCCGCTCGGCAGCTGTCATCCGGACGGACCCTCGCTTTTCCTCACCACTCTCGCTGCGCTGACCGTGACATTTTTCCTCGGCAAGTGGCTTTCGAAAAAAGGCTGGGCCAGCATGCTGCTGGGTTCGGTCGCCGCGACCCTTGTATTTCATTTGATCACCAACTCCGCTGCCTGGCTCGCTGATCCCCGCTACGCGAAATCGCTTGTCGGCCTCTGGCAATCGCTTTGGACTGGCGCGCCCGGCGATGTGTTGCCCTCATGGGTTTTCCTTCGCAACCTCGGCGTCGCCAACCTGATCTTTACCGGAGCCCACCTCCTCGCCATGTTGCGCGCCCCGCAAGTTTACCCATCGCTCGCCGTCCCACAGACCGCGAAGTCCCACTGAAAAATTTCCTCCAGATCCGCCCCACGACGAACATGACAGCCACCGCATCTCCCGCGCTCGATTTCGCCAACTCCCCGATCAACCAATCGCTCAGCGCCGAGCAAAAAATCGGCCTGCTCACGCAAATGATTCGCATCCGGCGCTTCGAGCAAGCGGCGTTGAAGTATTACCAAGCCGGCAAAATCGGCGGATTCCTCCACCTCTACATCGGCCAGGAAGCGGTCGCCGTCGGCACGATTTCGCTCGGTGGCGCGGACGATCATTTCATCACCGCCTATCGCGACCACGGTCACGCGCTGGCGGTCGGCATGGGCATGAACGAGTGCATGGCGGAAATGTACGGCAAGCAAAGCGGATGCTCGAAGGGCAAGGGCGGCTCGATGCACTTCTTCGCGCCCGACAAAAATTTCTGGGGCGGCCACGGCATTGTTGCGGGTCAAACCCCGCTCGGGCTTGGCCTTGCCTACGGCCTCAAGTACCTCGGCCGCGAAGGTTGCTGCCTCTGCTACCTCGGCGATGGAGCGGTCAACCAAGGTGCCTTCCACGAATCGCTCAACCTCGCCGCGCTGTTTGATATCCCGGTGGTTTATGTGATCGAAAACAACGGCTACTCGATGGGCACCTCGCAAGCCCGCTCTTCGGCATTTCGCGGTTGCCTCGCGCAACGCGCCGAAGCCTATGACATGGATTGGGATGTGATCGATGGCTCCGACCTCTACGAAGTGCGCGCCAAAACCCACATCGCCATGGAGCGCGCGCGCAAGCAACACAAGCCAAGCATCCTCGAGATCAGCACCTACCGCTACTATGGACATAGTATTGCGGATGCGAACCACAAGAAATACCGCACGCCCGAGGAGATCGAAAACTACAAGCAACACCACGATCCGATTTCGGTGTTCCGCCGCAAGCTCATCGCCGAAGGCATCATCACCGAAGATCAAGCCGCAGAGATCAACAAGGCCGCTGCCGACGAGGCTGCTGCTGCCGTGAAGTTTGCCGACGAGGCACCAGCACCAACCATCGCCGACATCAGCACCGATGTGTACTGGGAAAGCGACAACCAAACGCCTGCCTCAAAAATCGGCCGCCATTTCTTCAACGACTGATCCTCCGTCACCACCTTTCATTTTCACCCATTTCCGCACATCATGTCCCGCATCATCACCTACCGTGAAGCCCTCCGCGAAGGCCTCGACGAGGAGCTCGCCCGCGATCCGAATGTCGTCCTCATGGGCGAAGAGGTCGCCCAATACAACGGCGCCTACAAGGTCACCGAAGGCCTCTGGCAAAAATGGGGCGACAAGCGCGTGGTCGACACGCCGATCTCGGAAGCCGGCTTCATGGGCATGGGCATCGGCGCCTCGATGCTTGGCGTGCGCCCGGTGATGGAGCTGATGTTCTGGTCCTTCCACTCGGTGGCCTTCGACCAACTCGTCAACAACGCGGCCTGCGTGCGCTACATGTCGGGCGGTCTCTGCCACTGCCCGATCGTCGTGCGCGGCCCTGCCAACGGCGGCACCAATGTCGGCGCCACCCACTCGCACATTCCCGAAGGCCTCTTCGCCGCGTTTCCCGGACTCAAAGTATGCGCCCCTGCCACGCCAGCCGATGCCAAGGGCCTCATCAAGGCCGCGATCCGCGACAACGACCCGGTCTATGTGATGGAAAACACCTTGCTGTACGGCACCTCCGGCGAAGTGCCCGATCCCGCCGACGGTGATTTCGTCGTGCCCCTCGGCGTTGCCGAAATCAAACGCGAAGGCAGCGACCTTTCGATCATTGCCCACGGCCGCTCGGTCATCCAATCGCTCGCCGCTGCCGAAACCCTCAAGGCCGAGCACGGCATCAACGCCGAGGTCCTCGACCTCCGCTCGATCCGCCCACTCGACCAAGACGCGATCCTCAAGACGGTCATGAAGACCAACCGCGTGCTTCTCGTCGATGAATCGAAGCCCTTCGGCGGCGTCTCTGCCATGGTCGCCATGCTGATCCAGGAACACGCCTTCGATTACCTCGACGCCCCGATCCAGCGCGTTTGCTCGATTGACGCTCCGGCAATCTACTCGCCGCACATCGAGAACGAACAGCTGCCCAACCCACGCCGCATCGTGGAAAAGGTACTGGCCATGGGCTGAAAATCCGCGCCCCGACGCCGCTAAAAGCTAACTTGCTTTGGTTATTACATGGGTTATAATCCACCCATGTTTACCACCGTCAAAGTCACCACCATCGGCAATTCTGCGGGCATTATCCTGTCCAAGGAAATCCTCGAGCGCCTCCGCGTCTCCAAAGGCGACACCCTCACCGTCACCGAAACCCCGGATGGCGTGCAGCTGAAAACTTACGATGAGACCTTTGCCACAGGCATGTCCTTGGCCGAAGAAATCATGCGCGAAGATCGTGATGTGCTGCGAAAACTTGCCCAATGAGAAACCATGCATCCTGAACCGATTTGGGTTTCCCACGACCTTGCGATTGCCATCCACAATCGCCAACTTGCAGAACACGGCGGTCAGGCTGGATTGCGGGACGAAGGTCTTTTGCTATCAGCTCTGTCGCGCCCGCAACAGCCATGGCACGACGGAAATCCGAAGCCGGACCTGTGCTCGCTTGCCGCCTCCTACGCTTTTGGCATCGCAAAAAATCACCCCTTCCTCGATGGCAACAAACGAACGGCCTTTGTCGTCTATCGTTTGTTCTTGAAATGGAATGGCGTGGAAATGCGTGCGGAAAAAGTCGATCGCTACATACAAATGCTCGCCCTTGCCGCCGGTGATCACGATGAGGAAAGCTTCGCCGACTGGCTGCACAGCGTTACGACCACGGCCAAATAAGCCCCGTAGGCCCGCCCGCATGAGGCTTTTTCTCATTGCCAAGAATCTTCAGAACCCTAAATTCCACCCATGATTCGTCGCTTGATTCTGTCGCTTGCCGCCGCGATCCTCGCCCTTGCATGCACCTCGTGCTGCTGCCTTTTCTAACATCATCCCTCCCAACATTTTCCCTCCCATGAAAAAATTCCTCATGCTCCTGTCGCTGGCCGCCATTTCTCTCGGCTTCACTTCGTGCTGCTCGATGTTTGGCAACTTCGGCCAAACTGCCGGCTATCGCACTGAGACCCGTAAGGTGAAAGCCTGCGGCTATGACATCGTCACCAAGCAAGTCGTCACCCGCGGCGATTCAAAGAGCGGCAAGGGCGGCATGGTGCAAACGATCGAGGAAAAGGTCCCACGCTACAAAACCGTCACCAAAAAGACCCGCGTTTCCTGCGGATCCTGCGTGCGTCTCTATTGCCCGAAGAAAGATTGCTGCGGCACCACCTCCGAATCGACCCGCCAACTCGCAAGTGCGCAAGGCCCGGTCGGCAGCCCGCACATCGGACTCGTCCCGACGATGAAGCCGATCGCTCCCTGAGCACCTGATTTACAACACGATTTGCAAGCGCGGCCTGGTTGATCCCACGCCGCGCTTTTGCATGAATGCGTCCCACTCGTAAAAAGACTGGAAATCCAAATCATTTCTCCCATTCTTCCCGCCACTTCCAAACTATCCCCCATGGCCATCAATATTGAAATGCCCAAGCTCTCGGACACCATGACCGAAGGCACCGTGATCAAATGGCACAAGCAAGTCGGCGACAGCGTCGAAGTTGGCGATGTGCTTGCCGAAATCGAGACCGACAAGGCCACCATGGAAATGGAGGCATTCGACGATGGCACGATCACTGAAATCCTCGTTCCAGCCGGCGAAAAAGCCGTGATTGGCGGCATCCTCGCCGTACTCGATGGCGACTCCGCCGCTGCTCCAAGTTCCACCACTCCAGCAACCGCAAGCCCTGCTGCTGCACCTAGCGCCGCACCAGCCACCGCCAAAGCTGCGGCTCCCGCCGCACCAGTTTCCAACGATGGCAATCGCGTCAAAGCCTCCCCACTTGCCCGCAAAATCGCCGCCGAGAAAGGCGTCGAGCTTCAAGGCATCAGCGGCACAGGACCAGCCGGACGCATCGTGAAAAACGATGTCGAAGCCGCTAGCTCGTCACCGAAAAAGTCCGCCGATGCCACTGCTGCATCCGCCCTTGCTGCTGCAGTGAAATCGAAGGCCACCGCACCGAGCGCACCAGCAGCTGCGCCCGCTCAAGCCATCATTCCCGTGGCAAAAGACGGCGACGAACGCATCGAGCTGAGCTCCATGCGCAAAGTCATCGCATCGCGCCTGCTGACCTCGAAGGTGACCATCCCGCATTTCTACCTTCATGTCGAAGCCGATGCCGCGCCGCTCATGACTCTGCGCCAACAGGTCAACGAACAAGCAGAGAAAACCCACGGCAACAAATACTCGGTCAACGACTTCATCCTCAAGGCCGTCATCAACGCCGCTCAGACCGTTCCGGCGATCAATGCCTCATTCGCAGGCGATCACATCGTAAAGTTCAAACACATCGGTCTCTCGGTCGCGATCGCAGTCGAGGATGGCCTCGTGACACCGGTCATCAAACAAGCCGAAACCCAATCGCTGCTCGCGATCTCCAAAGCCGTCAAAGACTTCGCCGTCCGCGCGAAAGACAAAAAGCTCAAGCCCGATGAATTCGATGGTGGCACGATCACCGTTTCGAACCTCGGCGCATGGGGCATCGAGTCCTTCGACGCGATCGTTAATCCACCGCAAGCAGCGATTCTCTCAGTCGGCGCCGCGATCGAAAAACCGGTCGTCAAAAATGGCCAGATCGTCCCGGGCCTGCGCATGAACCTCGGCCTCTCTGCCGACCACCGAGTGGTCGATGGCGCCGTGGCTGCACAGTTCCTCTCGGAAGTGAAGAAGCTCATCGAGCAGCCAGCAATGATGCTTCTTTGATTTCCTCCAACAAGCTCTGATTCAAAAATAACCCCATGAGCGTTCAAAACTCATGGGGTTATTCTTTTGCTCTTAGAAGAATCTATTTTTTGACTATATAAGATCATCTTCTTCATGGTGTGAACAAGTGCGCAAAAGGCCTGTTCCCCTGCATCAATGCTGGTGTTCCACGCGAATAACAAGATGTGAATCCAGATCGAAAGCTACATCGGCATTTGCATCTGATGCGGCAAGCCAATAGGATTTTCGCATGAGGCTCACACTTGTTCACAGTCCACTGACATCTTTTCAGAGCAAATCCTCGCTGTAACAATCTACACGTATTTGTTCACCAAAACCATGGCGCGATGACGGGAGTTTGATGACACAAAAAAAGACCGGGAAACATCCCGGCCTTTTCATGTGATCTGATCGCTTCTATGCCTCAGCGTCTCTTTTTGACCGGAGCTGCCACAAAGTTCTTCGCGGCAGTCACCGCGCGATTGGCATTCACGCGACCGCTGCCGTAGTAGACATCTTTGCCAAGAGCGCCGATGTCATCGGAATTTTTGATCAACAAATCCACCAGTTGCACATTGGTGAGCGTCGAATTGGCGGCGGCCATGAGAGCGACCACGCCGGATGCCACAGGGCTGGAAAAGGAGGTTCCGTTCCATGCGGCATATTGATCACTGCCATAGACCGAGAGAATGTCGACTCCGGGGGCTGAGACATCGACATAGCTGCCGAAGTTCGACCAGGTCGGGCGAGTGTCCGATGCATTGGTCGCGGAGACAGCGACGACATTGGTGCAAGCAGCCGGATAGAATGCAACATTGCTGCCGTTATTGCCGGCGGCAGCCACCAGCACGCATTGCTTGTTCCATGCGTAATTGATCGCATCCTGAAGCGCGCGCGATGATGAGGTGCCACCAAGGCTGAGGTTGATCACTTTCGCGCCACGATCGGCGGCGTAAATGATGCCATTGGCGATCGCGGAATAAGAGCCCGAGCCATTGGCATCGAGCACGCGCACCGGAAGAATCGGGTTCGACCATGCAACTCCGCAAACGCCGATCTGATTGTTCGATCCCGGAGAAAGCGTACCAGCAACACCGGTGCCATGGCCATTTTCGTCGTTGGCATCATTGTCATTTGCGACAAAATCGTAGCCAGGGAGCACCTTGCCCACGAGATCGGGATGCGAGGCTCGCACACCGGAGTCGATCACCGCCACGATTTGGTTCGCAGAACCGGTGGTGGTGTCCCACGCGGTTGGTGCCTGGATTTTGGAAAGATGCCATTGCGAGCCCTGAAGGAAATATGGGTCGTTGCTGGCGCCCAAAGCCTGCGCGATGAAGTCCGGCTCGACATATTCGATGTTGGCGTCGCGCTCGAGTTCGCCTTTCAGCAACGCGGCCGAGGCCTTTGGCGCACGAATCACACGGGCATTGATTCCACGAATTTCCCCGCGCTGGGAAGCACCGCGCGCATTCAGTTTGCCCTTGAAATCGGCATCTCGCATCGCCGGCTTCAATTTGACGATGAGCCGGACTTCTCCGGTATCAACCTGCTGGGCAAAGGCGTGGGAACCCAGCGCGGCAAGCGCGGCCGCCAGCAGGAGGGACAAACCGCGTAACGATGAACGGGCAATGGATCTATATTTCATGGGTATTGAGGGGACGGGATTGGTTTCATCATATCCCGCCTTTCAGTCCGCGCAAGAAGTTTCAATCTTCGGCAGGGACGCCTTGGAAAGGCGTCCGAGAGGGAAAAAGGGCGCTTACAGAGGCGTTTCATCGGCGAACGGACTTTTCGGAGAAAGGTCCTTGCCCTCAGCGCTTGAAAGCAGCCATCAGCGAGGACAGGTCCGCCGGCGCGGCTTGGTCAGCCGTGAGGATCGCCGCCTTTTGTAGAGAAACGATTTCGTTCACCCCCTTGCGGCAAAGATCGAGCATCGCGCTCATTTGATCGCCGGAAAAAACCGCCTCTTCGCCGCTGCCTTGGACCTCGACGAATTCCAGCGTTTCCGTCATCACGACATTGAAGTCGACCGTCGCGCCCTTGTCCTCGACATAGTTGAGATCAAGCACCGGCGCACCTTCATGAATGCCAGCGGAAACGGCCGCCACGAGCTTGCGGATCGGGAAGTCCTTGAGCTTGCCTTCATTCATGAGCTTGTTGAACGCGATCGCCATCGCGACACAGCCACCGGTGATCGCCGCCGTGCGCGTGCCGCCGTCGGCTTGCAAAACATCGCAATCGATCCAGATAGTCCGCTGGCCGACCTTTTTCAAGTCGACCACCGCGCGCAGCGAGCGGCCAATGAGGCGCTGGATCTCCGACGAACGCCCATCAATTTTGCCGCGCGAAATGTCGCGGGGTTTGCGCTCAAGCGTCGAGTACGGGAGCATCGAGTATTCCGCCGTCAGCCATCCGCCTTCGACTTTCTGCGCGCGCATCCACCGTGGCACATCGTCTTCAATCGTCGCCGTGCAAATGACGCGCGTGTCGCCAAACGAAACTAGCACCGAGCCGGTGGCATGAGGCGCAACATTTGGAATGAATGAAATCGGACGAAGTTGATCGGGTTGGCGGCCGTCGGGGCGTGACATGTCGCCAGTGAAGCGCAGCCGATCAATTGCGGCAAGTCCGCATCAAGCCTCGCGGATCGCGCGGATCGCCGCCGCCATGTCGGGCGCGCGGAAAGTTGAGGATCCGGCAACCATCACATTCGCACCCGCCGCTGCGCAAGCAGCTGCAGTGACCGCATCGATGCCACCATCGACCTCAATGTGAAATGCATGTTCCCCCGATGCACGAAGCTCCGTCGCCGCGGAAATTTTTTTCAGAACCTCGGTCATAAAAGCCTGACCCCCGAAGCCCGGCACCACGGTCATGCAAAGCAGCAGATCAATCTGATCGAAAAATGGCGCTGCTCGTTCAATCGGCGTATCGGGATTGAGCGCGAGGCCCACCTGCAGGCCGGCGTTGCGAATCCGCTGCAAAGTTTCGCTCACATCGTGATCCGCTTCGACATGCACGGTGATAAGATCGGCCCCGGCATCGATGAACCTTTGCAGGTAATGATCCGGCCGCGAAATCATCAGGTGCGTGTCGAGAAAGATTCCGTTCGATTGGTTCACGGCCTCCACGATTGCAGGCCCGAATGAAATGTTGTCGACGAAGTGGCCATCCATCACATCGAGGTGCAACCAATCGGCGCCCGCCGTGGCCGCACGCGCAACCTCCTCGCCGATCCGCGAGAAATCCGCGGCAAGCAGCGAGGGGGCGATGATGCGTTGATGGAAATTTGCTTTCGGCACGCAGCCGATACGAACCATTGATCGGCCCGCATGGCACGCAAAAAACTTATTTGCCAGACGGTTTTCCCGAAGCTGGCTCGGTTTCCTTGGTTTTCGGAATGCGGATCAACAACATGCCTTTCTTGCGCTCGATCTCAAGGCGACCGGCATCTACGGGGCCTGGCAGGCTGATTGATTGAGAGTACTGGCTCATGTGGCGCATCATGGTTTTGCCATTCTCCATTTCACGGGCTTTCTCCGCGACGGCTTCGATCATCAGGCTCTGATCTTGCACGCTTACCTTGACCTGATCCGCGTTGCGCTCCGGAAGATAGGCGCGCACGGTGTAGCGCTCGTCATCTTCCTGCAAATCATATGCCGAGTCGAAGGACGATTGGTCAATCCCATGCTTATCACCGGGATGCTGTGTTTTTTCGTCCGCGTTTTCATGAAGCATGTTGTCCATCTCACGGCCCATGCGGCGCATGTGCTCGAGCATCCGAACATCCCATGGATCGGTAGAGGCGGGCAGTTCTTTCGTGGGTGGAGCGGCGGCTTCCGGTGTGGGTTTTTTCTCCGACGGAGTTTTTGAAACGCGGATGATCACGAGCCCCGAATCCGGCCGCTTTTCAACCTCCGGCTTCGCACCCGGTGTCACTTCTTCAAGCGTGATGTTTTGCTCGTAGGCGCTCAACGTGCCGCTCGCGGGTGCGGTCACACGCAAGTTCCTGCCATCGGCGAGGCTGACCTCGACAAGATTGATGTCGCGTTCGGGCAAGTGCAGTCGCATGACATAGCTATCGCTTTGCTCGCGCAAATCCATCGACGCATCGGCGAGCGCCGAACCCTTGCGGCCGGGCATCGCATCCCTCATGCCACTCCAGGCGCGATGAAAATGCTGCGACATTTTTTCCTGCATTTGTTTCGAACGCTCCCGCATGCGCTCGGGCATGGTCGTCTCGTTTTGCGCTGCGCATGGCATCAGCGTCAGCCCAAGGATGGCGGCTGAAAAAATCATGCAAGAAGTCGAGTGTTTGTGACCTTGTTTGTAGTTTTGGTGCTTCATAATAAATCCACGGCGGGGATGTGATCCGACGCGTGACAGGAATTTCCTTTAGAAAAAAATTTCGGCCATTGCGGGAATCACGCGATGCGTCTTTGTGCTTTTGACAGCCACCTTCTGCGCAATCCGCGTGCGTTGATCGCGAAGCCGTGCTAGCCTCCGCGCATGGTTGACGAAGCACCGATCATTGATCTCCATAGCGACGCCTATTTCATGGGTCAGGCGCTGCGTGAGGCGCACAAGGCCCGCGCGGCCGGCGAGGTGCCTGTCGGCGCGGTGGTCACCTACGAGGGACGAATCATTGCCCGTGCATGGAATCAGGTCGAGACGCTCAAGGACGCCACTGCCCATGCCGAGATGCTTGCGCTCACTGCCGCGCAGCAAAGCCTTGGCGATTGGCGGCTGGAAAAGTGCGCGCTTTATGTGACCAAAGAGCCATGCCCGATGTGCGCCGGCGCGATCGTTCATTGCCGGCCCGAGCGTGTGGTTTTCGGCTGCCCCGATCCGAAGTCTGGTGCGGCCGGCGGCTGGATCAATCTGTTGGATTCCAACCCGCCGCTCAACCACCGCTGCGAAGTGGTGCCAGGCATCATGGGCGGCGAGTGCCTCGACCTTTTGCAGGGATTTTTCCGCGAAGCGAGGGAGCGCAAAAAATCTGCAATCACGCCAATCGACGAGTGAGGCAATGTCCGCTTGTAAAAGCGCGCCATCTTCGGAATCGTCGCGGGCATGAGACTGTTGTCATGGAATGTGAACGGCATACGCGCGGTGATCGGCAAGGGCTTTGGTGATTTTGTCGCGGCGGAAAATCCCGACATTTTATGCCTGCAGGAAACCAAGGCGCGGCCCGAGCAAGTGCAGCTCCCGTTGGAGCTTGCGGGTTATCATGATTTCTGGAATTCCGCGGAAAAACCCGGCTATTCCGGCGTCGCGGTGTTCACGCGCGAAAAACCGCTCGATGTGAAAATCGGCCTCGGCGTCGATCGTCATGATCGCGAAGGCCGCGTGCTGACACTCGAGTATGCGGACTTCATCCTCGTGAATGTTTACACGCCCAACGCGCAGGATGAGTTGCGCCGTCTCGATTACCGCCTCGATTGGGACGAGGCATTTCGCGAGCACCTCGTGCGCGAGGCAAGCCGCAAGCCGGTGATTTTTTGCGGCGACCTGAATGTCGCGCATCATGAAATCGACCTCGCCCGCCCGAATGACAACCGCCGTAGCCCGGGCTTTTCCGATGAGGAACGCCAAAGCTTCGGCAAGCTGCTCGACGCGGGATTTCGCGACACTTTCCGTCATCATCACCCGGAGAAAACCGCAGCCTATTCATGGTGGTCGTACCGCGCCGGCGCGCGCGAACGCAATGTCGGGTGGCGCATCGATTATTTCGGCGTCTCGGACCCGTTCATCGGCAATGTCGCCAGCGCCGACATCCTTCCGCATGTGCATGGCTCCGACCACTGCCCGGTCGGCATCACGCTTAGCTGATCACTGCCCTTGTCGCGTCGCCTGCGCGCCATTAAGCTAATGCGGATGAAAGATGAAGCGACTGGCGCGAAAACTTCCCGGTGGCGGCATGTGGCCTTCACGCTGATGGTTGGCACGATCCGCGTGGTTTTTCTCATCGGCATTCGCCTCGTCTATCGCGTGCGCGCCGTGCATGCAGAACGCGTCCCCGCAAGTGGCGGCGTGTTGCTGCTGCCAAATCATGTGACCTATGCCGACGCGTTTTTTCTCTCCGCCGCATGCTCGCGCCCGGTCCGCTTTGTGATGGACGAGGCCTTCATCGCAAGCCCCGTGATCCGTTGGTTCACAGGCATTTTTGGCACGGTCAACATCCGCCGCGAGCAACCGCTCGAAGCGATCCGCGAAGTGATCAAGGCCTTGAAAAAAGGCGAAGTGGTCTGCCTCTTTCCCGAAGGTCAGCTCACCCGCACCGGCACGCTTTGTACGCTGCAGCGCGGCTTCGAATTGATCGCGAGCAAGGCTGGTCATCCGCTGATTCCGGTGTGGAGCGACGGATCGTGGGGCTCGATTTTCTCTTACGAACGCAATCGCTATTTCAAAAAACTCCCGCGTCGCAACACCGGCGGCATCCACATCGCATTCGGCGAAACACTTGCCGCAAAGGGCGTCGATGCACGCAGTGTCCGCGATGGCATTATGGCCGCCTCGGCAGAGGCGATCGCACAACGCTTTGCCCGTCAAAAATTTTTGCAGCGCCGCACATCGATCAATGGCCACCAGATCGGCATGATCAATGCCCTGCAACGCCGTCAGCCGTTTCACATGGTCAAAGGCGACCCGCTCGTGGATGAACTCCCGGGCCTCACGCGCGGCTTCGCCAAATTGTTTCGTGCAAAAGTTTGCATCCGCGATCAGTTCGATCCGGGCGACGGCATGCCATGGGTCGGCAGTGATTTTCTGCGCGAAAAAATCCTTAGCGCGCCGACCGCATCGCAGGCATTTGATTTTTATGATTTCGGCACGCAAGCACTCGTGCCGTTTGAACGCTCCGACTGCGCGCATTATCCCTGCCTCGCGGTCGATGGCATGGTGGTGGCGATGTCGATGCCGGATCCGCCACCGGGTATTGGCGTCGACCCGCAATACGGTCGCCGCGCAAATTCATGGGGCAAACTTTTGCCCGGATGGAAAATTTCCATCCCGCCATCCGGCATGCCACGCATACTCGGCCCCGCAGCGGATGCCGATGGCCTCGCGCTTCCGCACGGGTGTCATCTCGACGATGAAGGATTTCTGATACATGGCTGAACCCGCTGCGCTTTTTTTCGTAGAGCTGGGCAAAAACCTTGACATCAGGGCTCCAAAAGGGCTCATTTACTCCCCCGCGCAACGCGCATGCACCCGTAGCTCAATTGGATAGAGCGTCTGACTACGAATCAGAAGGTTAGGGGTTCGAGTCCCTTCGGGTGTACCACTCTTTGAAGTGGTTTTCCAAAAGTTGCCCCAAGTTTTCAAGAGGGGCGCGGCTGCTCTCCTGTGAATGGCGACGGACCAAATCGAAACGCAAAGGCGCGGAGAACGCGGAGGGCTTCGCGGAGAAAACCATTGATGACACTGATTGACTGATTAAAGAGAGAGCATTGCCTTTAGGGCTGTTCTTTGTTCATCAAAAATCAGTTCATCAGTTTAATCAGTGGTCAAATCCATCCCACCACAAACTCCGCGCTTGCGACAATTTCCCATTGGCTGCATATTACATTCATGAAAAACGCGGCTACCTTTACCGCCCGGATCGTGCGCGATGGGAAATGGTTCATCGCATTTTCGCCGGAGTTTCCTGAAGGCAATGGGCAGGGGCTCACAGAAGAAGAGGCGCTGGCATCGCTACGCGAGTCGATCCTGCTCCTGCTGGAGGACCGCCGCGAGGATGCACGGGCGAGCTTAGGAAATGGTGAGAAACTGATCCCGCTCGCTCTTGCATGAAGCGCCGGGAGCTCATTCGTCATCTCGAAGCTCACGGCTGCCCACTCAAGCGCGAGGGTGGCTCCCATTCCATTTACTGGAATCCCGCCAACGGCCGCCGTGAACCCGTTCCCCGGCACGCTGAAATTCCTGATCTTCTTGCTCGAAAAATCTGCCGCGCACTGGAAATTCCCGAGCCCTGAAAAGAGGGCCTCGCAGAGAGAACCACTGATGACACTGATTGACTGATTGAAGAGAGAGCCTTGCCTTCAGGGCTGATCTTTGTTCATCAAAAATCAGTTCATCAGTTTAATCAGTGGTCAAATCCACCCCACTACAAACTCAGCGCTTTCCTCCGCGCGCTCCGCGGCTCTGCGTTTCGATGAAACAACCAAAATCTCCTCTTCTCTTGTTTCTGGAATCTTGAATCTTGCCTCTTACTCATCCGTCGCTATTTCTTGCTGCGATGTCGCCGGATTCTCAGCAGGACTTTGCACTCGCGTTTCTGAGCATCCTTTTTGAAGGCGCGCCGTTCATTCTTCTCGGTACGCTGATCAGTGGCTTCATTGATGTCTATCTGCCGCCTGGCACGATGGATCGTTTCCTGCCGCGCAACCGCAAGTGGGCGGTGGTGGTGGCAGGTTTGCTGGGCGCGGTCTTTCCGGTTTGCGAATGTGCGGTGGTACCGGTCATCCGGCGCTTGGTCAGCAAAGGTCTGCCGGTTTCCTGCGCGCTCACCTACATGCTCGCAGCTCCGATCGTGAATCCGATCACGGCGTTGAGCACATGGAAGGCCTTCCAAGGTCAGGGTGCGGGGATGATGACCTGCTCGCGTTTGCTGCTCGGATTTCTCGTGGCGGTGGCGGTGGGCCTCATCGTCATGCGCTTGCCACTTTCCGCCGTATTGAAAAAACCGCTCGTCGATTCGTTGGCGGAGAAAGATGCAAAAAATGCCAAAGAGTCCGGCTGTTGTGGTGGGCATTCGCATGACCACACGCATCACGCCTCATCGGCTGCAAATGATGGCGATCGCCTGGTGGCGGCCTTTCGCTCGGCGATGAAGGACTTCGTCGATGTCGGCGTTTATTTTGCCATCGGCGTGACCATTACCGCGCTCTTCAACACCGGCATCGCGCCGGGCGCGAATTGGCTCGACGGCCTTGCCGCCAACGAAACCGCCGCACCGGCCGCATTGATGACACTCGCCTTCATCCTGAGCCTCTGCAGCACTTCCGATGCCTTCATCGCGGCGACCTTGGACAAATTCTCATGGGGCGCGAAGCTCGCCTTCCTCACCTTTGGCCCGATGATGGATGTGAAACTGCTGTTTCTCTATCAGACCGTCCTGCGCAAACGCTTCATCGTGTTTCTCGCGATCGGACTCTTTGTGGCGATTGGTGCCATCACGATCTTTTGGCAACACCAGCTTTTCCAGGCCCGATGAATCCCAAACTGTGCCGCATCCTTTTCTCGCTCGCCGTCCTCTCATGGGGCGTGGCCTTGTTGTACTTTCATGCCAGCGGCCGGATCGTGAAGTACCTCGCGCCCGACTTCCGCCTCATCGCATTGATCGGCGGACTCGGCCTCTCGGTTCTCGCGCTTTTCAATTTGCTCACCGCCGGACAGCAAGCGGGCTGCGGTCATGATCACGGCGATAGCGATGATGCACATTGCCACGATCACGAAAGCAGCGACATTCACCCGCTGCTCGCATGCGTGCTGATGGTCCTGCCGCTCGCGCTCTCAGTCGCATGGACCAAGGACGAGTACTCTGCCGCCGCGCTCTCACGCAAAGGGCTCTACGATGCGCCACTAAACACGAGCGCGTCATTCCTCTCCGCCGCCATGCCCGCGATCACGCGCGAGGAAATCGAAAAAGGTCACCGCAAGACGGCTGATGGCTTTTACGAATTCAATCTCTTGGAACTGTACTTCGCCACCGGCGATCGCGAAATGCAGACGGCGATGGATGGTTTGAAAATCGAGACCGAAGGCCGCCTGATCGAAGAACGCACGCGAAACGCTAATGGCTCACGCAAGCGCCTCTACCGCCTGCTCATGTCATGCTGCGCCGCGGATAGCCGGGCGATTCCGATCGTGCTGGAATATGGCAGCAACCCCTTGCCCTCCATTGATGAAAACCAATGGGTCAAGGTCGCTGGTACCATGAATTTCCCGATGGAAGAAGGCCTCCTCCAGCCCATCCTCACCGTCGACCGCACCGTCGAAGCCGAACCACCCTTCGAAGAAAGCTTCCTGCGCAATCAGTAGGGGGAAGAGTTGGAGGTTATGTGTTAAGAGTTATTGGGGGCAAAGACGAAGCCGCTTCTTCAATCGCACGGTAGGGCGACGCGGCCCGCGGCGCCGTTTCTTTATCCGATATGCTGAGGGCCAAAGATGGCGAATTTTTTATCTTCGCCTGACTACGCAATCGCAATACTGTAGAGTTTCTTGGCATCTGGGAAAGCGTTCATAATCCTGATTTTAATTGTGGCGAATTCGCCATAATTAAAAGCCAAGCCGCATTGAACAGCTACAAGAGCCCCCTTCGATGAAGATCTTTTGCTTCTTCCCACTTGAACCTAAACACTGACAACTTAAAACTCCTCCTATGACCCTTCCCATTCTCTACATCAAGCCGGGCTGTCCGTGGTGCGACGAAGTTGTCGATTACCTCGCGCGCAAGGGCATTGAAACTCGCATCGTGATTGTCTCCGGTAACCCGGAAGCGATGCGCGAAATGGTGGCGCTATCGGGTCAGTCAAAAGCCCCCACCATGGACTGGCATGGCGAAGTCCTTGCCGACTTTGGCGTCGATGAGCTCGTGCCGTTCTTGAAGAAACGCGGTCTTTAAAAAGACATTGGAGATTGGCAATTTGATATTGGGGTAGGGAAAGATGCCGGCGCTCTTTCATTCTCCACTTCACGGGAACGGTATGGCCACGGTGGATGTGAGGTTGCGGCGCAGAGTGACTTTGGGGCTTTCGCCAAAGAGCTCGCGATACTGCACGGAGAATCTCCCGAGCTCCGAGAAGCCGTGGTGGTTGGCGATGTCGGTGACGCGTGATTCCCTTGAATCCGCCTTCAGAAGAGCCATGCGGGCCTTGGTCATGCGGCGTCTGTGAAAGAAGTTGTGCGGGGTGGTGCCCATCACTTTTTGGAAGGCCAGTTGCAAGGTGCGCGGGCTGGCATTGAGCGTGGTGCTCAGCTCGGAGATGCCAACGGGACCGGAGACGGGCTCGCAAACATCGATCGCGCGCTGCACAAGAATGGCCGAAGAATGCCTGTTCACGCGATATTCGCCGCTATCGATCATAGGCAAAACGGAATCAAAAATTACTTTCTCAAAGTCGTCGACGCTGAGGTTCATTTCTCCGCGGATGACGGCGCTCAACATCGTCGTGAAGTTTTGCCGGATGCTTTGGATGTCGCTGGGCCGTGTTTTGAGGGCTTTCCATTGCCTGCCAGGGCTGATGGCTTCCAGCGCGCTATCCGCAAGCCCTGCCTGTTCAGCTTTTTTCAAGAGGCGTTCATGATCCAAGAGCACGATGAGTTGCTCAAAACCCCGCTCCATGACATGGTCGAAAGCTTCGCCGGAGACGGTTGATGGCGTTATTTTGTCATCGACGGGCTCGCCCAAAAATTTTCCCTCGGCGGTCAGCAAAGGAATCGAAAATCCGAATCGTTTGCCCAGCAACTCGCATTCCAGGTGGGTGCGGTGCGAATAGTTCTCGCGGTATAGCAGTATGTCCTTGCCAGCGATGAAATCGATTTGTCCGTGAAATTCGCCCGGTTCAAGTTGCGTGCCATCGACATTGAAAAATGTCTTCACGCAAGTGGCCAAATCTTCGAAGGCCTGTCGATGGATCACGCCTTTCATGATGTTTTGTTGGGCGAGACTCTGCGATTGTTCCATTGGCAGGACGACCAATCTATGACGCAAGGATCGTTGGCGAACATGGATACACTGGCTACAAAATTTTTTCGTTATGTGCATAACAACTGGCCTATTATTTCTCGCCTTTTGCATTTTTTTCATTTTTTTCGATCAATGCGTGCATGCGCGGCATCCCTTGAGAGGACAAACCCTGCGCATTGCGCATAGCGGAATGAGGTCGAATCATCGTTAAGATGGCCGTTCGGAAAACAGAACCTCATGTTGCCAATCGCCCTCATTTCATTGCCGCCGATTTCCACTTCACAAGCCCCGTCACTGGATCGGAAATCAGGCAATCGCTCGGCGTGCTTGAAGCATGCCGCACGGCATGAGTGCGAATGGGCTTCATGACTCATGGTTGGCTGTGAGACGCATGGGTGCCCGATCCGATTCATGCCTTTGGGAAAATTTCACGCGGCTTCCCACCGCCATGCCGCCGCATATTCATTCCATTCAAAAATCAAGGTCTACGACCATCCATGACTTCCATCGCAAAATACATTTTAATAGGCCTCGCCGCCTACGCTCTAGCGTCGCTGATTTTTTGTTTCTTCTATGTGATCCTGCGTCTCGCCGTATTTAGGGTGAGAGTGGACAAGATCGATGATGAGGAGATGCAAGGCCTCGAGAAGCAAGAGGCAAAAGAAGAGGCCTCCTCATCCTCCCGATGACCGCGCATCAACACTGCATTTGGGTCGCGATGAAGCAGCCCTTTTGGGCCTTG
Organism: Akkermansiaceae bacterium; assembly: GCA_947462835.1. Lineage (GTDB taxonomy): Bacteria > Verrucomicrobiota > Verrucomicrobiia > Verrucomicrobiales > Akkermansiaceae > Luteolibacter. The sequence continues at coordinate 187,535 of CANHQM010000002.1, read as the reverse complement.
CCGTGAACCCGGCTAATCCAATGGCTCGGCAAATGGGTCGCTCGTGTCTTCCACGGCTGATCGCGAGCTTTGCATCGGCCTGTATTTGAACGCAGTCCGGCCGTTGCGTTGAATTCCACGACCGGAATCAAATGCGTCTAACGCCTCATCCTCAGGGTTGGCCAAAGTGGTGACGCGAACTATGGTTTCATCGGTCACCGTTGATTTCTCAGTCATTGAGATTGGCGGCATGTCTCGTTTGGATTGGTGCAATCGCGGCATGATGGGCAGCGATTTTGAAAAATCATTCATTTGAAGTTTCGAGTCGTTTGAGAAATAGCGCGCAAGATTCGTGTCGCTTGCGCATGATTCTTCGAAAGACTAAACGAAGTACGGCGGCGCGATATGCGTTTCACGCAAAAGCGATTTCTTCCGCGTGAATCGAAGATCATTTGCAAGGGCGATGTTTGTAAGAAGCACGGCAGGAGTGGCGCGCCTCTTTAAGCATTTGTTTTTTCCCCAATATCGAATCACGAATCGCTTTTCACTCGCGGTTCAAATCTTCCCGCGAAAGTTGGCTGAGGAAATGGATCGTTGATTATGGTTGTTGGCGAAGAAGAGAAATCGCATCCTGCTCCTGTCCGCTCTTGATTGGTTGTTGCGGATTTTTCCCCCGTTTTTTTCAGATGAACGAGATTGCGATTCCCATTCGTGCCGCGCGTGAAGTAGCGATGGCCCATGGTGCGGTGCCCGACCGTTGCGAGATTCTGCAAAATGGCAGCACGCTGGTGTTGCGCTTGGGCGAGTCCTTGGTCGCGCGTGTCATTCGTGATGTCGACGGGCCGAGGCAGGGCAGCGAGTGGTTTGCGCGTGAAAATGCGGTGGCGCAGTATCTTGCCCGGCAAGGGGCGCCGGTCATTCCGATGCACGCGGAGCTTCCGCCCGGGCCGCATGTGCATCTCGGTCATACGCTCAATTTTTGGAAATTCGTGAGCGTGACCGATCTAGAGCCAGAGCCTCGGGCGATCGGGCAGACGCTTTTTCAATGTCATGATTTGTTGCGCGGCTTTGATGGCGAGCTACCTGAGCTTGCGATTTTGACCGAGAGTCTCGCGTTGCTCGATACGCTGGAAGAGGGCGGGCATTTTTCCCGTGCGACGATCGAGTTGCTGCGCGAGCGGCTTGATTCATCGACCCAGGCACTGGCGGCATTTCCCTTTCAGCCTCTGCACGGCGATGCGCATCCGGGCAATCTGCTCAACACCACGATTGGTTTGTTGTGGACCGATTGGGAGGATACTTTTCTGGGTCCGGTCGAGTGGGATCTCGCATCGATCATCTGGAATTCGCGGATCCTCGATGAGAGCAACGCGCATGCCGATGGCATCCTTGACGCGTATGTCGAAGCAGGCGGAAAGATCGATTTCGATGCGCTGCATCATAGCATGATCGCCCGTGCTGCGGTGATGAGCGCGTGGTATCCGATCCTTTATCCCGAGCCCAATGAGGTCAGGCAGGCGAAATTGGCAAGGCGCTTGGAGTGGTTGGAGGAGATGGGGTGAGCCTCGAAGTGGAAGAAAATGAAGAAGCCACCTCTTCAACTCACGGTAGGGCGATGTGGCCCGCAGCGCCGATTCCTTGAAGAAAGATTTACCGCCAAGGTGCGAAGGTCGCCAAGGGAGGTGGAGGAGAAGAGTTACTTGTTAGAGGTTATTGGGGAGGGAGAATTTGAACCGCGAATGAACGCGAATCGACGCGAATCATTTAGGATTGCTGATCGTGGATTGTGTATCGAAGAACAAGCCGCTTCTTCAAGGGGAGCGCCGGCGTCCCGCCGGCCGTGTCACGCATCTTGCGGGACACCTCTTCAATCGTGGCGGCGCTTTCCAAGCGCCATGCCCATTTTCACTGCTTGTGAAATGGCAGGACAAAATCGAAACGCCGAGGCGCGGAGCGCGCAGAGGACTTCGCGGAGGGGAAGAGTTATTTGTGATTGGTGATTGGGCAAGACGATGAGGAAGCCGCATCATCATGTAGCTGGATCATCTTGCTCCAGGCCGTCCATGGAGCGTCCCGCTCCATGTTCTGATTGGCCTAAGTATTTGCTTCTTCTTTCTGGAGGTCGTCTGTCTTTTTGCAAAATCGAAACGCCGAGGCGCGGAGAGCGCGGAGGGCTTCGCGGAGAAAAATTGGGGCGTCTTCTGGGAGAGCATTATTTCCCAGACAAACTGGACGAAGGCGATCGTCATGTGCACTGGGGCATGCATTGCACATCGCCCTCGATCCCGACCTGCGTCGGCAGGCCTCAAGACGCCTCGCCCCGTGTCGCTTCAATTGCGAGAGGCAACACCATGAGTTCTCTGGAAAATCCTGCTCCTGACGAAGGATCCGCTTTCCATCCGTATGCAGCAGGGTTGATTTGGAAGCATGAAAGATTCAATTCATGCGAATATGAAGCGGGTGAAATTTTGAGCAACTCTTGACTGATTGTCCATGGACCATCCGGCGCCAATCGGATGGACTATAAGTCATGTTGATACGAGACCCACTTCTCACAGCGCTGGGAAAAAACGTGCGGGGCGCGCGGGAGAAAAAGGAAATGACGCAGGAGAAGCTCGCCGAAATAGCCGAACTCGATCCAACCTATATTAGTGGGATTGAAAGGGGCCTTCGTAACCCCGGCATCAAGAATGTAGCGAAAATCGCCAAGGCACTTGGAATCACTGTTTCCGAGCTCTGTAAGGGGGTGGCGGCGTGAGCGCTAAGAAGAATGTCGAATCGAATGCGGCGAAAAAAAAGGCCATGCCGCAGAGAAAAAAAAGAAAAGAAGACGCAGTAGTTCGAGAAGACCCTACTCCCTACCGCAACAACCAAAAAAACGGACAAGACAAGCCACTTAGGTTTATTGACCTTTTCTGCGGCATAGGTGGATTTCGCATCGCATTCGAAAAGATCGGCGGCAAATGTGTTTTCTCCAGTGATTGGGACAAATTTAGCCAGCAAACCTACGAGGCGAATTTTGGAGAAAAACCCCATGGAGATATTCACTCAGTGGCTGTTTCCGATATTCCTTCACATGATGTGCTTTGCGGCGGCTTTCCCTGTCAACCGTTCAGCATTGCCGGAGTATCCAAGAAAAACAGTCTTGGTCGTTTGCACGGATTCGACGATGCAAAGCAAGGCAATCTCTTTTTCTCAATCGCCGACATCATTTATTACCATAGGCCGGCGGCATTCATTTTGGAGAATGTTAAAAATCTGAAGAGCCATGACAAGGGGCGCACCTTCGATGTCATTAAGCGTACACTAAAAGAACATTTGGGATATACAGTTTACACCAAGATAATTGATGCCAAGAGCGTGGTACCACAGCACCGCGAGAGGATATTCTTGATCGGGTTTCGAGAGTTCCGGGATTTCGAATTTCCGAGCTTCCCTGAAGAAGGACCAAAATTAGGCTCCATTTTGGAAGCCAAGCCAGATGCGAAATACACTCTTACGGACCACCTCTGGAACTACCTGCAAAACTACGCAGAGAAGCACAGGGCCGCAGGCAACGGGTTTGGATTCGGTCTAGTTACTGGCAAAGATACCACCCGAACCTTAAGCGCGCGGTATCACAAGGATGGTTCAGAAATCCTCATCGCTCAAAAAAGCAAGAATCCGCGTCGCCTAACGCCGCGTGAGTGCGCACGTTTGATGGGATACCCCGAAGACTACAAAATTGTCGTTTCTGACACACAGGCGTACAGGCAGTTTGGAAACTCGGTAGTGGTGCCCGTGGTTGAAAATCTAGCCAAGGCTGTTCGAGACGCATTAAAACGACCGGCCGGTGAGCCCTTAGATTTGGTTCTTCACGATAAAAATAATCCAGATCACATAGACTCTGATATATCACGCAAACCAGCGATATACCCGAAAGGAAAACATAAAAATCGCGCAAAATGAATATAGGCGACCTAACGGCTATGTTTGTTGCAGTTGGCTGCAATCGTCTTTACGCAAAAATACTCGCGGAGAATGATAATTCCAAAAACCAAGTCTATTTAGGTCCAGACTTCTCAGCGTTAAGTCTTTTCCCAAATCAGGGCATCATTACAGACGGCAATCCACAGAAACCGATTTACAAAGCGAAGCTAGATTTTTGGTGGCTGTCTCCACATGGCTCGCTTGCAAACGCCCAAGGGGCAAAATTGATTCTCTATCCTCAATATCCAGAGGTTCGTTTTTCTGGATTCCTCTTAGGTTGTCACAATGCCCCAAATAAATTACTTAATCAGAGGTTGAAGAACCGAGTGTTGTTTATGGGCGTCGCCAATGATGGGAAAATAATAGGTTTTGTAGCAGACGGTGAATCCATCCTGTCTGCGGAATTTCGCGCCAAGCATCTAGCTCCCACGATTGGTGTTTTTGTTGAATTGATCCTTCCAGTCTCGAGTGCTGCTGATAGTCCGCGGTTGGGGCTGCTAAAGGAGCTTCGAAGAATTCACGAGTTGGGTTGGATTGCTTCAAAACGACTTTCCCGTGAGGGCAAGGTACTTCCATGCAATGCACAAAACTGCGGTGGATATACACTTGAGGCTGAACTTGGCGTGACTCCTAATGGTCGTTCAGAGCCTGACTTTCTAGGATATGAAGTAAAGCAGACTACAGTTCCATCTTTTGACCGATTGGATTCTGGAGTGATCACATTGATGACGCCGGAGCCAACAGGCGGAATCTACTCTGAAGATGGACCGGAAAAATTTGTTCGCGAGTTTGGCTACGCAGATAAAAAAGGCCGTGTCGATCGCATGAACTTTGGAGGCATATTCCGGACTGGAAAAAGACACGATGGAACAAGTCTTACGTTGAAACTGCACGGTTACGATAAAGGAAAGATTGCCGACAAGGATGGATCGATTGCCCTAGTCGATGATTTCGGCAGGGTTGCCGCTTCATGGGACTTTGTAGGCTTAATGAAACACTGGGCGCGAAAGCATGCGCATGCGGTATATGTGCCTTCGATGATGCGGTCAGACCCCGTACGTGCTTACCGCTATTCCGAAAATGTTCGGTTGACCGAACAGCCTGATTTCATCCGGTTATTAGACGCATTTGACGCGGGTGTCATTTACTACGATCCCGGAATCAAGTTGGAAATGGCTTCTTCATCGAAGCCGAAAATCAAACTGCGTAGTCAATTTCGAATTAAGTCGCGCCACATTCCCGCGATTTATGGAAAGGTGGAAACAATTGATGTGTCATCAATGCAATAAGTCGCTTGTCGCGACTTCTGAAATGCTTCTCGCGCAATGCCCCCAAAGTAGCACTTAGTCATATTATGGGTGATGCCTTTCAGTTTGTATGGTAAATAGTATGATTCATAAAAATTCATTTCAATTCCGCGAAGTCCTCTGCGCATTCCGCGTCTCCGCGTTTCGATTTGGAAAAAACTAAAGACAAAAGACTCGAAGACAGAAGAAGTTAGATTTCAAATGGCGGCGTTCATGCGCTGTTCAGAACATGGAGCGGGACGCTCCATGGACGGCCTGGAGCAAGATGCTCCAGCTACGGTGAAGAGTCGGCGCTGCGGGGCCGCATCGCCCTACCGGAAATTGAAGACACGGGCGGGCCGCCCATGCCCCTCTTTTGAAGAAGCGGCATCTCATGCGCGCGGACCTTTGGGAAAAAGGTCCCTGACTATTTTCGATCCCCAATCCCCCCTCATTCAGGGTTTCGACAATCGGCCTGCGGCGGGTTAGGCTAAGGGCCTGATGAAAGCTTCATCGTGTTGCAAGGGTGGTTCGAGCGAGCCCGCCGAAGTGAAGGCGGAGCCATCATGTTGTGGTGAGAGCGGTTCAAAAAGGCCCGACTATTTGCTGTGGGGTTCGATGCTTTTGTTTGTGGGTGGCATGGCTGTGCATTTCCTGTTTCCGGCGGCGCCGAAGTGGTTGATGACTTATGGTCACGGCTGCGCGGAGTTGTTGAGCCGTGCGTGGTGGGGCTTGCTTTTTGGAATTGTGGCGGTGGCGGTGATCGGGCGCTTTCCGCGTGAGTTGGTGGCGGCGGTGCTCGGCAAGGGTGGAACGGTGTCGGGGCTTTTTCGCGCGGTTGGTGCGGGCGTGATGCTCGACCTATGCAATCACGGCATCCTGATGGTCGGTATGGGCTTGTACAAACGCGGGGCTTCGTTGGGTCAGACCATTGCCTTTCTCATTGCGAGTCCATGGAACTCGCTTTCATTGACGCTAATCCTTGCGGCATTGATCGGTTGGAAATGGATGTTCGCATTCATTTTGCTTTCGGCCTTGGTCGCAATCGTGACCGGATGGATTGTGGACCGTTTGGTGGGCGCCGGAAAAATCCCTGCGAATCCGAATGCGACGGACTTGCCTGTAGGGTATCGCATGGGTCCTGCGTTGAAAGGTGTGGCGGTGTCGCTCAAGCCGGGTTGGTCGAATTACCTGAAACTTGCGCGCGAGGGTTTGTCCGGTTCGCGCATGGTGTTGCGGTGGATCTTGTTCGGCTTCGTGTTGACCGCCATGATTCGCGCCTTCGTGCCCGAGGCGTCCTTTGCCGAATGGTTTGGTCCAACGATTGCCGGACTTTTTCTTACGCTGCTTGCCACGACCTTGATCGAGGTTTGTTCCGAAGGTTCCTCGCCGATCGCCGCCGACATCCTCACGCGCGCGCATGCGCCGGGGAATGCCTTTGTGTTTTTGATGGCTGGCGCGGCGACCGATTACACCGAGTTGCTGAGCCTGCGTGAGACCACGCGATCATGGAAGGCGGCGCTTGCTTTGCCGCTGATTTCCACGCCGCAGGTTTTGTTGATTGGCTGGTTGCTGCAGCGCGCAGGGTAGATTTGATCGCGAGATTTCGAAACAGGAACCACGAAAGGCACGAAACAACACGAAATAATAAGCCCCTAAGAGAAAGCATAGCTTCTTCAATATGGTGAAACAGGTAAGGAATGGAATTCCATGCCTTTCGTGAATTTTGTGAGTTTCGTGGTTTCAACTTTCGATATCGGTTTCACGCCAGGCGTGCGGCGAGCAGCTCGCGTTGGAAGACCAGCTCTTTGGGCAGGTGGTCGTAGAGGTCGATGAAAAATTCCGCCTGGCTGACCAGTTCCGCTTTCCACTCCGAGCGGTTGAAGGCCATGGCTTGGTGGAAGCCTTTTTCGCCGAAGTCTGCGAGGCCTTCGATGTTGAAATCCTCGAGCGAGGGGGTCCAACCGATTTGCGTTTCGTGTCCGGCGGCATGGCCATTGCAGCGTTTTACGATCCAGTCGATGACGCGCATGTTTTCGCCGAATCCGGGCCAGAGGAATTTTCCGCTCTCGTCCTTGCGGAACCAGTTCACATGGAAGAAGCGCGGCAGGTGGGTGAGGTAGCGGCGCATCTCGAGCCAATGCCCGAAGTACTCGCCCATGTTGTAGCCGCAAAATGGCAGCATCGCCATCGGGTCGCGGCGGACCTTGCCAATTTGGCCGAAGGCGGCGGCGGTGGTTTCCGACCCCATCGTCGCGCCGAGGTACACGCCATGGCTCCAGTTGAAGGCTTGAAATACTAGAGGCATCGTAGTTGCACGACGTCCGCCAAAGACGATGCCATCGATCGGCACGCCATCGGGGTTTTGCCATTCGGCATCGATCGATGGGCACTGTCCTGCGGGAGCGGTAAAGCGGGCGTTGGCGTGGGCGGCGACGCGGCCGCAGTCCGGCGTCCAGTCCTGTCCGGTCCAATCGATCAAGTGCGCGGGCTCTTCTTTGGTCATGCCTTCCCACCAGACATCGCCATCGTCGGTGAGCGCGACATTGGTGAAGATGCAGTTGGCCTTGATCGACTCCATTGCGCGCGGGTTCGTGTCGTACGAAGTGCCGGGCGCGACGCCGAAGTAGCCGGTCTCGGGATTGATCGCGTGCAGTTTGCCGTCCTCGTGTGGCCAGAGCCATGCGATGTCGTCGCCGACGATCGTCGTTTCCCAGCCTTTTTCCTGATACGGCTTCGGCGGGATGAGCATCGCGAGGTTCGTCTTGCCGCAGGCCGAGGGAAAGGCGGCGGCGAGATAGGTTTTATGGCCATCAGGCTGCTTCACGCCGACGATGAGCATGTGTTCGGCCATCCACTTGTGTTCGCGCGCAATGTTGGAGGCGATGCGCAGCGCGAGGCATTTTTTTCCGAGCAGGGCATTGCCGCCGTAGCCCGAGCCGTAGGACATGATCTCGCGGGTCTCGGGGAAATGGACGATGTATTTGTCCTCATTGCACGGCCATGTGACATCCTTTTGGCCGAGCTCGAGTGGCGCGCCGACCGAATGCAGGCAGGGAATGAAGGTGCCATGGCCGTCGCGTTTTTTTGTGATGCGACCCGTGTCCTCGTCCTCGAGGCGTTTGAGTACCTCGCTGCCCATGTGCGTCATGATGCGCATGTTCACGACCACATAAGGGCTGTCGCTGATCTCGACGCCGATTTTGGCCAGCGGCGAGTCGAGCGGGCCCATGCAGAACGGGATCACAAACATCGTGCGGCCTTTCATGCAGCCCTTGAATTTTTCCCGCAGCGTTGCGCGCATTTCCGTGGGATCGGCCCAGTGGTTGGTGGGGCCTGCTTGATCGGGGCGTTTGGAGCAGATGAAAGTGCGGTCCTCGACGCGCGCGACATCGGACGGCGTCGAGCGCGCGAGAAATGAGTTCGGGCGTTTATCGGGGTTGAGGCGGGTTAAGGTGCCGCGTTCGACCATCAATGAGGTGAGGCGATCCCATTCCGCTTGCGAGCCATCGCACCATTCGATGGCGTCGGGCGTACAGAGTGCGGCGACTTCCGCAACCCATGATGCGAGTGCGGCGTGTGTGGTGCTCGGATGACTCATGGCGATTTCATGTGAGCCGAGTCATGCAGTTTTTGCAATGACATGAAAAAAAGCGCCGTGAAAATCGTTGGATATGCGCGGCACGGGATGGCCGAATTTTCGGATTGGCACGCGTTCGCGGATTGCGCAGTGTGGTTATGCGTTGATGTTGTTGACGCCTTTTTAATTTGCCCATTCACCCATGCTATTTTCCTGCCCTCATTGCCAAACCAGTCTGGATGTTGCTCCCGAACATGCCGGTCAAAACGTTCAGTGCCCCGCCTGTGGCGGTCGACTCAAAATTCCAAAAAATGCAGTCGGCGGCGGCTCGCAAAATCCCGAGCGCAAGGGCTGGGAGGAAAAAGACCATGCGAATGTGAATTTCTTGATGAGCTTGCTCATCGGCACGGGGATCAGCGTGGCCTTCTTGGCCATGATGATCCCGTTTCGTGGCGGCATCGGCAGCCTTTTCCTTGACCGTGGCTGGGTGAATTATGCCGAAACCTTTTTCTTTTTCTGGGGCATCGTCATTCTGGCGATGAAGTGGCGCATGATTCAGCACCAGAAGCGTGCCGTCATGCTCGACCTATTCCCGAAAAAGCTCGGCCGCGAGATCAACATCGAGACGGTTTCGCAATTCATCGACAATGTTTACAAGGTGCCGCTGACCTTGCGCGACAGTCTCATCGTCAACCGCATCCGCAAGGCGCTCGAACTCTTTGAATCGCGGCCGGACAATGGCGAGGTCACTACTTTCCTGGGCGCCCAGTCCGACGTCGACGCCAATCGCTCTTCGGGTTCGTATTCCTTGGTGAAAGTCTTCCTGTGGGCGATTCCGATTCTTGGTTTCATCGGTACCGTGCAAGGCCTTTCGGTTGCGGTGGCATCGCTTTCGATGGGCGACAACGCCAGTCCCGACGCCCTGAAACAATCCATCAACAGCCTCACCGGCGGTCTCGGGGTTGCATTCGACACGACCTTGCTCGGTCTGGTGCTTAGTATGTTCATGAGCTTCCCGCTGGCCGCGGTGCGCAAGGAGGAGGATGAGACGCTGACGATGATCGATGTCTTCTGCACGGAAAAGCTCCTGCCGCGCCTCAACGACAGCAAGCGCGCGGCCAGCGAGGAACTTATCGAGCAGGCCGACAGCCTGCCGGGGCTGGTCACCTCGCTCGCCAAGGCGCACGAGACATTTCTCATCAACCTCAACGACGCGACGCGGCAGTTACACGACAGCAGCGAGACGCTCAATACGCGGCTTGCGGCCCACCAGCAAACGGTCGAGGCCACCTTTGCGCATGCCGTCAAAAAACTCAGCGACACCAGCAACGAGATTTTCCTTCGCTCGGGCACCGAGCTCAATTCGTCCTTCCAGAAAATCGCGACCGGCATCGAGCTGATCAACAAAGCGCTCGGCGACCTCGGCCAGAACAAGATCCCGGAAGTCCTGCCCGAGCCGCCGCCGAAGCGTCGTTTACTCGGTTTCCTTTCCCGCAAGTAACCGGCCACCTCGTTCATGGGAAGACGAAACGACAGTGACGACGAAGGGGTTTCCCTCTTCCCCTTCATGAGCATTCTTGCGTGCTTGATCGGCATCCTCACGCTCATGATCGCCGTGGTGAGTGCGGTCAAGGAGATGGACCGCGATAAGCTCACGCAGGAAGAGTACGATCGTGCCGTCGCCCATCGCGACATGAGGATCGAAATTGAAAAGTTGCGCCAACAGGCGCAGCAGCTCGACAAGCGGATCGAAACCGAGAACCAGACCGTGGCCGAGATGCAGAAACTTGAGGAAGCGAGTGTTGCGCTCAAGAAGAAGCTTGAGGACATGGAACAGGCGGTGGATCCGAACCAGTCGGATGCCGAGCTTCAGAAAATCGTCGAGCTGCTGAAACAGGAAATGAAGGCCGTCAACGATAGTCGGCCACCTTTGCAAACAAGATTGGAAGAGCTGCAGCAACAGATCAAGGAGCGCAAAGAAGCGCCTGCGCCCGAGCAATTGATCGTGGTGCGGCCGGGTGGCATCGGTTCGCGAAAAACCGCTAGCAAGCTGTTTTTTGTCGAATGCAATTCGACGGGCATCGTATTGATGGACCAAGAAGCGCCGCCGATTGCGGTGCCTAAGGCTGCCATCGTTTCCAGCGAGCAGTATGCGAAATTTCTCAGCCGCGTGAAGGACACGCGCGATTCGATGGTTCTGTTTCTCGTGCGCAAGGCGGGGAACGAAAATTATCTCTGGGCTGCCGGATTTGCCGAGAGCAAGTTTCGCGTGAGAACCGGCAAGCTGCCGATGCCCAACGACGGCAAGATCGACCTTTCACTTTTCAACTGACACTTCCGTGGGACGCAAGCGCAGCAACGACGAAGACAACGGGATCAACCTCGATTCCCTCATGGACGCGCTCACCAATGTGGTGGCCGTGCTGATCCTTGTGTTGCTCCTGGTGCAGGCGGATGTGACGCAGAAGGTTGATGCCTTTTTGAAAGACCTCAAGCCGGCGACGCAAGAAGAGGTGGACCAAGCGCGCAAGGAGCTGGAGGAGCTTAAAAAGCAGACTCAAACCAAGAGCGAACAGCTTGAGCAGGAGCCGCCACCGCCGGAGGAAATCGAGGATAAAAAGCGCGAGCTCGCGATGATGGAGCAAAACCTCGAAAAAAACAACGAGCTGTTGGTGAATGTGAACCAGCTCAGGGAGCTTGAAAAGAAGGTTCGCGACGAGCGTGATGAGGCGCAACAACAGACCAATCTCGTCATGGAGGAGATCGCGCGGCTGGAGGCGATGCTGGATCAGACGCCAGTTTTGACTGCGCCACCGGCAGAAGAAGTCACCATTCCAAACAGCCGGCCGATCCCGGAGAATGCCGATATTTATTACGCGCTGGTGTTTGGCAACCGCGTGCACCTGATCGACCCGGTCACCTTGCTTGAGAAATTCATGGAGGAGTTCGAGGAGCACAAGCGGGACTTCCGACTAGAGCGCGTGAAGCAGCAGGGGGCCGATCTATACATCCACGATCAACTTAGGATCGCGGAGCATTTCAAGAGCTTCAATTTCAACCCGATGCGCGGCCAGAAGATCGAGCTTTTGCCCAACACGTACGGCACGCGCATGGGATTGCGGATCACGCCCGATGCCGCGAATGGTGGGATTCCGATGGACGCGATGCAGCAGCCGGGATCCGAATTTGAAAGGGCGATGAATGGCTTGGCCAGCAACAAGCGGGCGGTGATCATGTTCTGGGTCGCGCCTGATTCGTTCAACACCTACCTCATCGCGCGCAAGCTTGCGGACAAGGCTGGAGTGGCGGCCGGCTGGGAGGTGCGCGGGGATACAAGCTATTATCTGCCCATTAACGACGTGGAAGTCCGTGCGCTTGAGATCATGCCGCCGGAAATGGCCAAGCCGAAGCCGCCCACCAACGATCCGCCGAAGCTCGAGCCCAAGCTTGATTGATGCTGTGACGCATCGTTGATGCTGGCCGCGTCGCGCGGCAGCTGATCAATGGCTGCGGCGTTTGAAGCGCAGCGCGGCGGACGACTTCGAGATGACGCTCTGCAGGTAGGCCACCTCTTCGGCGTCCATGCTGTGATCGACGGACTTGAGTTTTTCCTGAGCGCGTTGGATCGCTTCTTCGGTGCTTTTCTCGTCGATCTCATCTTCGCCCAGCGCCATGTCGGTGAGGACGACGACTTTCTCCTGGGTGATTTCGGCAAAGCCGGAACCGATCGCCAGCGTGGTTGTCTGGCCGTTGTGAAGGTAGCGCAGTTCGCCCGGCTTGAGCGCGGTCACGAGCCCCGCGTGCATCGGCAACACGCCGAGTTCCCCATCCGCGCCAGGCAGGTACACATGATCCACGGGTGCCGAAAAGGCTTTCTTCTCGGGAGTGACGATGTCGAGTTGGAGGGGCATGGTGCGGGTAAATGCTGAAAAACTGAAAAGCTAAAATGCTGAAAATCAGTCGCGCGAGACTGAATCGATGCTGCCCTTCATGTAGAAGTTGCCTTCGGGCACATCGTCCCACTTGCCGTCGAGGATTTCGGCGAAGCCGCGGACCGTGTCTTCGATCGAGCAGAGCACGCCGGAGACGTTGGTGAAGACTTCCGCGACGTGGAAGGGCTGGGTGAGGAAGCGTTGGATTTTGCGGGCGCGGAAGACGGTGAGTTTGTCTTCGGCGGAAAGCTCGTCCATGCCGAGAATCGCGATGATGTCCTGAAGGTCCTTGTAGCGTTGGAGCACCTGCTGCACGCCGCGGGCGACGCGGTAGTGTTCTTCGCCGACGACTTCGGGAGCGAGTGCCTTAGAGGTCGATGCGAGCGGATCGACGGCTGGGAAGAGCGCTTGCTCGGCGAGCGAACGCTCGAGCACGACGGTGGCGTCGAGGTGAGCGAAGGTGTTGGCGGGGGCTGGGTCGGTGAGGTCGTCCGCCGGCACATAGACCGCTTGGATCGAGGTGATCGAGCCTTTGTTGGTCGAGGTGATTCGCTCTTGGAGGGCGGCCATTTCCTCGGAGAGGGTTGGCTGGTAACCCACGGCCGAAGGGGTACGGCCAAGGAGCGCGGAAACTTCGGATCCGGCTTGCGAGAAACGGAAGATGTTGTCGACGAAGAGAAGAACGTCCTGGTTGTCCTCATCGCGGAAGTGTTCGGCCATGGTGAGTGCCGAGAGGGCGACGCGGAGACGCGCGCCGGGAGGCTCGTTCATTTGGCCGTAGCAGAGGGCGACCTTCGAGCCTTCGGTGAGGATCGGGTTGCCTTGGCCGTCGAGTTTCACATGGCCTTTCTCATCCTTTTCGGTGGCGATAACGCCCGACTCGATCATTTCCCAGTAGAGGTCGTTGCCCTCACGGGTACGCTCGCCGACGCCGGCGAACACCGAGAAACCGCCGTGTGCTTTGGCGATGTTGTTGATGAGCTCCATGATCACGACCGTCTTGCCAACGCCCGCGCCACCGAACATGCCGCCCTTACCGCCCTTGAGCAGCGGGCAGATGAGGTCGATGACCTTGATGCCGGTGGGAAGAATTTCCGCGGTGGCCGATTGCTCGGTGAGCGTTGGTGCCGGGCGATGGATCGGCGAACGGAGGTTCGGGTTGGCGATCGGCACGTTTTCATCGACGAGGTCGCCGGTGACATTGAAGATGCGACCAAGAACTTGTTTGCCGACAGGCACGGCGATCGGTTTGCCGGTGTCGGTGAGGGCCATGCCGCGCTTGAGGCCATCGGTGGTGGACATCGCAACTGCGCGCACCCATCCGTCGCCAAGGTGTTGTTGCACCTCGAGCACGAGCTTGGTGTCGACTCCGTTGAGAACATACTGGATTTCCAGCGCGTTGTAGATCTCGGGAAGCTTGGTGGCTTGGGAGAAATCGGCGTCGATGACGGCGCCGATGATCTGGACGATAGTACCTTGGTTGCTCATTGGGAGGTTGCGGGTTGGGAAGTTTGCGGTGTTCAGTAAGAGGAGTGTGCTGGTTGCCGGTGATGGCTTTTATTCCATCGCCTTCATCGCGGTGGTGATTTCGAGAAGCTCGGCGGTGATGGCGCCTTGGCGGAGCTTGTTGTACTCGAGGGTGAGTTCCTTGATGAATTTCTTTGCGTTGTCGGTGGCGGACTTCATTGCGACCATGCGTGCCGAGTGTTCGGACGCGCGGGATTCGACATGTGCTTGGAAGACCTCGTAGTTCACATACAGCGGCAGGATCGCGGCGAGCACCTCGGCGGCATTCGGCTCGAAGGTGAAGTCGTGCCCGCGGTCGGCAGTGATGGTCTCGGCACCGAAAACCTCGGCATTGGCCTGTTCGCGGATCGGCAGCAGCGTCACCACTTCCGGCTCTTGGCGCAGGGTGTTGACGAAGTTGGTGAAGGCGATCGAAACCTTGTCGTATTTTCCGGAGAGGAATTGCTCGGTGAGAAACTTCGCGATCGGGCGGGTTTGCGCGAATGGCACGGGATCCTTCACCACGAAATCGGCGACGATGTTGTTGCCGAGTTTTTCGAGCAGCACGCGCAGCTTGCGACCGACTGTGACATAGTCCGCATCGGGCGAAGCCACCGCGCGCAGTTTGCGGGCGAGGTTCGTGTTGAGCGGTCCGCAAAGGCCTTTGTCGGTCGAGATCACCAGCACCAGCTCGCGGTTGCCTTCACGCTTTTCAAGCAGCGGGTGCGACTCTTCGGAGAAGTTCTTGCGGATGTCGAAGAGCACCTGGGTGAGGTGCGAGGAATACTCGCGGCCGGCGAGTGCCTGGTCCTGGGCCTTCTTCATTTTGGCCGCCGCGACGAGCTGCATCGCGCGGGTGATTTGCGCGGTGTTTTTGACCGACTTGATGCGTCGGCGGATGTCGCGTAGGTTGGCCATGGTGAAGAGTTAAATGTTAGAGGTTATTTGTTAAAAGTGGCTGAGGTATTATTGAAACAACCGATAACTTTTAACGGTGAGCGTTTAACTTATTTCCAGCTCTTCTTGAAGTCTTCGATTGCCTGCTTGAGGGCGTCGACCGAGGCGGCGTCCTTTTTGAGGTCGGGCTTTTCGTTGCGGATCTTGTCGAGCAGGTCGTTTTTGCGGGTCGAGAAGAACTCGCCCATGGCGGCCTGAAAGCGGCGCACATCGGAGACGGCGACATCGTCGAAGTAACCGTTCTGCATCGCGAAGAGATAGACCGCTTCCATTTCCATGCCGAGCGGGCTGTATTGGTTTTGCTTGAATAGCTCGACGATGCGGGCGCCGCGATCGAGTTTCTTCTTGGTCGAGGCATCGAGGTCCGAGCCAAACTGCGCGAAGGCTTGGAGTTCGCGGTACTGCGCGAGGTCGAGCTTGGTGGTACCGGCGACCGACTTGATCGTTTTGGTTTGGCAAGCGGAGCCGACGCGCGACACCGAGAGACCGACCGAAATCGCAGGGCGGATGCCTTGGTAGAAAAGGTCGGTTTCGAGGTAGATCTGGCCGTCGGTGATCGAAATCACATTGGTCGGAATGTAGGCCGAGACGTCGCCCGCTTGGGTTTCGATGATCGGCAGCGCGGTGAGCGAGCCACCACCGGCGGCATCGGAGAGACGCGCCGAGCGCTCAAGCAAGCGGGAGTGGAGATAGAACACATCGCCCGGATAAGCTTCGCGGCCGGAGGGGCGGCGGAGAATGAGCGAGACTTGGCGGTAAGCCACGGCGTGCTTCGAGAGGTCGTCGAACACGATGAGGCAGTCCTTGCCTTGATCCATGAGGTACTCGGCGATGGCGCAGCCGGCGTAGGGGGCGAGGTACTGCATCGCGGCAGCATCCGAAGCGGAGGCCGAAACGATGGTGGTGTATTCCATCGCGCCGGAATCTTCGAGGGTCTTCTGGATGCGGGCCACGTTCGAGAGTTTTTGGCCGATCGCCACATAGATACAATAAAGCGGCTTGTGGTTCTGCAGCTTGCCTTGCTCGGCGGCCTTGTTTTGTTGGGCTTGGGAAATGATCGTGTCAACGGCGATGGTCGTTTTGCCGGTGGCGCGGTCGCCGATGATCAGCTCGCGTTGGCCGCGGCCGATCGGGATCATCGCGTCGATCGACATGATGCCGGTTTGGACCGGGACGGTGACGGATTTGCGCTTGATGATGCCGGGAGCGATTTTCTCCATCGGGTATTGCGCGGCGGCTGCGATGTCGCCTTTGCCATCGATGGGTTGGCCGAGCGCGTTGACCACGCGGCCGAGGAGTGCTTCGCCGACGGGCACCGAGAGCAGCTTGCCGGTGGTGCGGCATTCGGAGCCTTCCGTGACGGCCGAGTAATCACCGAGCAGCACGACGCCGACTTCGCTTTCTTCGAGGTTGAGGGCCATGCCGGTGACGCCACCGCCGAAGTCGACCATTTCGTTGAGCAGGACGCCGGAGAGTCCTTCGACTTTGGCCACGCCGTCACCGACTTGGCGGACAGTGCCGACATTGGATTTTTCGACCGACGAGGTGATGCCGGCGATTTGTTGTTCGAGTTCCTGAAGGATGCTGCTCATAAGGAAGGGTGCTGGTTGGCGTTATTGGATTTCGGCGGAGAATTGGATCAGAATGCGTTGGCAAGGCGCGTGAGGCGGCCTTGCACTGAGCCGTCGAGGACATCGTTGCCGACGCGGATGCGCAGGCCGCCGATGAGCTCGGGGTTGACGGTGTAGGAAATGGTGAGGTTCGGGCCGTGGGCTTTCGCGAGGCCGTCGACCACGCGTTGGCGCGAGGCATCATCGAGCGCGACGGCACTTTCGACGGTGACGCGGCGGCGGTCGGCCTCAAGGCGCGTGAGGCGTTGCAGTGCGACCAGCACGGCGCGGTAGTCGCGTGGCTTCGACTCGATGAGTCGCGCCACCACGGAGCGCAGTTTCGTTTCGTCGAGCCTTCCGCCGGTCTGGCAGAGCCCGAACAGGCGGCGTGCGGTGGCGGCGGCGACTTTGGAAACTTTCATAAGGAGAGAGAGGAAGAACGGGGTTGAGCGATCAGCCTTCGATTTTGGCGAGCGCTTCGTCGTTGATGCGCTTTTGGTCGTCGTTGCTGAGCACCTTGCCGGTGACTTGCGCGGTGGTGGTGGCGACGAGGCGGCCGAATTCGCGCTTGAGCTCTGAGCTGAGGCGGTCGCGGTCGGCTTTGGCGGCGGCTTCGGCCTTGGCGAGGATTTGCTGGGCTTGGGAGATCGCTTCCTGGGCCTTTTGTTCGCTGAATGCGGCGGCGCCCTGCTTGGCTTCGTTGATGAGGCGCACGGCGTCCTCGTTGGCCTTGGCGATGGCGGCGGAGGTGGTTTGCTCGGACTCGGCGAGTTGTTTCTCGATGCGCTTGAGCTTTTCTTCGCCCTCGGCGATGCGGGCGCGGCGTTGTTCGAGGATCGTTTGGATCGGACCGAACGCGAATTTCTTCAGCACGAAGATGACGAGGAAGAAATTGATCACCTGTGCGATGAAGAACGGGGCGTTGAGCCCGAAGGTCTTCTGGATGGTTTCGACAATGCCGGCGTCTCCGGCGGCTTGGGCTGCAAGTAAGGTGATCATGGGAAAGGGTTATCGGACTTGGAGAAAGCGTCGCCGCACGCGCCTTGTGACGCGTGCGGCGTAGAATGCTTAGAACGGCACTGCGAAGGCGGTAAGAATGAAGATACCTTCAATCAGAGCCGCCAGAATGATCGAGATGACGAGGATCGGAGTGGCGGCGCCGGGGTTGCGGCCCGTGGCTTCCGCGGCTTTGGCGCCGAGGAGACCGATTCCGATTCCGCCAGCGAGAGCGGCGAGTGACACGGCAAATGCTTTAGTGAACATGTGTGTTGTTAGTTTGTTTGTTTATGGTTTCTCCGGCCCCCACGGTCTTTGCCATGGTCAGGTCGGGGAAAGGGTTCAGTGGTGCGCCTCGTCTCCGTGATCGCAGATGAGTTTGAGGAAGATGGCGCAGAGAAGGGTGAAAACGAGGGCCTGGACGAAGCCGACCAGCAGCTCGACGAAGTAGAACGGGAAGGCCGGCAGCCACGAAAGGAAAGGCTGCAAGGCTTTGGGGATCAAGGCCATGAGTGATTCGAGCGTTTGCTCGCCACCGTAAATGTTGCCGAAGAGACGGAAGGAAAGCGCGACCGGGCGGATGGCGATGGAGATGATTTCCAGCACGCCGACAAAGAGGAAGATCGGGACCATCATCACCATCATCAGGGCGCCGAAGTTGCCCTTGGGCGCGAAGATGTGGGAGAGGAAGCCTTTGAGGCCGTTTTCGGTGAGCGCCCAGTAGAACCACAGCAGCGCGAAGGTGAAGGCCATCGCGGCGGTCATGTTGATATCGGCATTGCCGCCGCGCATGAAGGGGATGAAGCCGCGTTGGCCGTTGGCATCGACGGTGTTCCAGCCAACCGTGCCAACGCCGGGGACGAGGCCCATGTAGTTGTTGACGAGGATGAAGAAGAAGATCGTGCCGAAGAACCAGAACACGCGCTTGGTGAGGTGATCGCCCATCAGGCCGGCGAGGAAATCATAGAGCGTTTCGACCGCCCACTCGGCGAGATTTTGCACGCCGGCCGGGATGAGCGACATTTTGCGGGTCGCGGCACGGCAGAACAAAACGATGAGGCCGACGGCGATCCAGACCATCACCATCGAGTTGGTGACGAAGTCGCTGAGCTGGGGCGCGTAGAGCGGGAGGGCGTGATGCCCTTCGCCGCCACCTGCCCAGACGGTGCCGAAGCAGGACAGCCAAGCGGCTAGGGAAACGATGAGTTTGCGTCGAAACATGCCGGAATTGCCCGTAGAAAAGGGCGCGCGGTCTTTAAGAACTGCCGAAGGGATTCGCAAGTCATTTTCCGTAAAATTTGGACAAAAAAACGCCAAGCCCCTTGTTTGACTGCTTTCCATGGGCTTGGGCCGTCCCGTGACCTCTTTGCTTAGGAGTGCTCGTTATGAATTCAGTAGTAGGAAAAGACACTTCATCCGCGGCTCACAACGAAATGCCCTTCAAGTCAAGCACTCTCTGACTCGCGATCGCGGAAAAAACCCGAAAATCAAAGGCTTTTATCTTGCCAAGCAAGCGTCTCTCCGGCCATGAATTGCGTTGCCATGAACAAAGCTGAACTCATTGATGCCATCCAAGCCGCCCTCGGAAACGACGCCACCAAGCGTTCCGCCGACGAAGCTCTCGAAGCCGTTCTCTCCTCCCTCGAAAAAGGTGTGAAGAAGGACAAGAAGGTCCAAATCATCGGATTTGGCACCTTCGAAGTGAAAGAGCGCGCCGCGCGCGAGGGAATCAACCCCAAGACCGGACAGAAGATCCAGATCGCCGCATCGAAAACGGTCGGCTTCAAGGCTTCTTCCCGTCTCAAGGACTCGCTGTAATCGCGAGGCCTGAAAAAACCTGTTTGTATCAACCCATTAAAAAACCCCGGCCTTCGATGGTCGGGGTTTTCTCTTGTCAAAGACCGCGTTCGGCGCGCCACTGCTCGCCGCATCCATCATGAAACCACGCATCACACTCGCCGAAACCACGCTGCCCCAAGGTGGCGCGCTGACCCTGCAGGAACACGACGGCAGGAAATCGCTTGTCATCCACGGCCAGCAAATTTGCGGGCCTGCGACGCGTGAGGTGGAGCAGGAAATGGCAAGGTTGGCCTGCGCGCCTTTTCGCCCGGCGCGGCAACCGAAGCTTTGGTTCGCGGGGCTCGGCTTGGGTCATGCCTTGGCAGCCGCCTGCACCGAGCTCAAACAAAAGCGTGCGACGTTGATCGTTGCCGAGCCGCTGGCGGCGATGGCGGATTGGCATCGTGCGCATTTGCCGGAGAGCCCGTTGAATCATGATTCGCGTGTGGTCTTGGAAAACGATTGCGGGCCCGCGGGGCTCTTGCGTCATGCCGGCATGCTGCATGCGATTTTGCTGCACCTTGATGCGTCGCCGATGAATCCCGAGAATCGTCCGTGGATCGATGATCGCCGCTGGCTGTCCGCCGCGTACGAGGCCTTGCAGCAGGGCGGCTTGTTGGCGATCGCCGGTTCGCGCAGGACGGCAAACATCAGCCGCCGTTTGCAGCGATGTGGCTTTGATGTCGCGGAGTATTCCGTGCCGATTTCCGCAGGCGCGAAGAAGCCGCGTTTTGCGCCGATCTGGCTCGCGCGCAAGGGGCGGCCCGTGGGGTGATGCCATGCTTTGCTGACGCGATCGCGGAGTGAGCTGATTCCATTGAACGAATCCCGATCGCATCGGTCCAACTCCATGAAGGCCGGGAGCTCGTCTCCATGTCTTCAAGTAAGGGTGAACAGCAGTTGGCAATTTCATGCCCGTGGCGGATCGAACCGCCCATGACATGGAGTTGTACAGCATGGCCGTCGGGGTTGGGTGCCCCGGCGGCCTCACGCTTGCCTCCGGTAAAATCGCCTTTTCGCCTGCGGTGCTGCGGCCTAGCGTGGAATGAGCAAGCGTTGATGAGTTTGCTTTGCCGAGATGCGCGGATCCCGAAACAAAATGGTTTTTCATGCGGCGCGCCGTTTTGCGTTGGTCGCATGCCTGATGATTTCCGCTGCTGTGCAAAATGCTTTCGCTAAAGGCCCGCCGATGTCGGAAGTACCATGCTGCGAAGCGCCGACGCGGGCGGACTTGGCAGCACACACTGATCATCAAGAGCAGGCCCGTGCCTTGGTGGTTGGCAGCAGCATCATGGAAAAATGGGCGCGCATGGTCGCCGATCTTACGCCCACGCCGGTGCTCAATCATGGCGTGAGCGGATCCCAAACGCCCGAGTGGTTGCCCGGTGCGGCGACCCAACATTGGGAAAGCAAGGTGATGAACCAAAAGCCCAAGATGCTCGTGTATTATTGCGGCAGCAACGACATCAATGCGCGGCGGCCTGCGGAAGAAATCCTCGGCAACACCATCAAATTCATCAGCGCGTTTCGTGCGATCCACCCCGATGTGCCGGTGCTTTACCTTTCGGTGATCCGCGCGCCACAGAAGCGCATCGACGGCCTCGTCGCCGAGGTAGATCGCGTGAACCAACTCGTGCGCGAGTGGTGTGCCACGCAGCGTCGCGTGATGTTTCTCGATGTGAACCCGGCGCTCGTCGATGCCACGGGCAACGCATTGCAAGCGGACTCCTTCGAGGCCGATCAATTGCACCTCAGCGAAGCCGGCTACCGCCGGATGGCGGAACTCGTGCGGCCGGCTTTGAGCGGCTTGGGTTTGTGAAAAAATTCAGCAAGCTTTTCTTCGCTGAACTCTTGAAACTTCAAACTTGAAGCTTGGCATTTATGCCTCAACGCGTGACGCCGCGTTGCGATTCTTCGAGGAAGCTAATGAGATGACCGACCTGCGGGTTGTCGCCATCGTGGGTGGCTTTGAGCGAGCTGATCGATTGGGTGAGGTTGTTGTCCTTTTTGAGGAACAACTTTTTGTAAGCGGCCTTGAGGGATTTGATGTCGTCCTCGGAGAAGCCGCGGCGTTGGAGGCCCACCAGATTGAGGCCGCGGGTGGTGGCCGGGTTGCCATCGACGATCATGAAGGGTGGCACATCTTGCACCACCTTCGAGCAGCCGCCGATGATTGCATGTTTGCCGATGCGGCAGAATTGATGGACCGCGGCAAAGCCGGAGACGATCGCGTGATCCTCGACCGTGACATGGCCGGCGAGGCCGACGGTGTTGGAGAGAATGATGTGGTCGCCGAGTTGGCAGTCGTGTGCGACATGCGAGTAGCAAAGGATCAGGTTGTGCGAACCGATGCGCGTGGGCGTGTGGTCGTGCGTGCCGCGATGCACGGTGCTGTTTTCGCGGAACTGGTTGAAGTCGCCGACCTCGAGCAGCGTGGGCTCGCCCTGGTACTTCAGGTCCTGGGTTTTGCCGCCGATGGCGGCGAAAGGATAGAACTCGTTGCCGCGGCCGAACTTCGACGGGCCCTCTAGCACGACATGCGAGTGCAGCACGCAGTCGTCGCCGAGTTCGACATGGTCGCCGATGATGCAGTAGGGCCCGATGCGGACATTGGTGCCAAGCTTGGCGAGTGGCGAAACAATGGCGGTGGGATGAATCACGGCACGCATTTCCGCCGATCACGGGCGGACTGACGAGATTTTTTTGGTCTCGTGGGCAAAGGCTTTTCGGCATCAACCATTTTTTAGGACGACTTCGCGCCACTCGTGGCGTCGGTGGTAGCTGAGTTCGCGGTGTGGCGAGGTGGAAGAAAGAACGTCGGGCGTGCCTTCGGGCCCCGCATCGTAGCGGCTGAACGAGAGCTCGAGAATTTGCCCGGCTTCCAATGTTTGGCCATTCGGCAATATGCTTGCGGGGATGCGGACAAGGACCTGCCATTTGCGCTCGCCCTCAGGTTTTTGCACCCACGAGTCGAACGCCGAAGGGGGGCGGCGAAACTCATCAAGTGTGGTTTGATTGGCTTGGATTTTTTCCATGCCTTCGGGCGACCAATGGAGGTGGAGCCGGTGGTTGTGCGGCGTCACATGCAGCTCGAGGTAGAACGGCGAGTCCTTGCGGGCGATGAAGATTTCGAAGACATCGCCGAGTGTCCACATGTCCTGATTGTGGTCGGTGCTGTGTGAGGTGATAAAGTCGTCTGGCAGATCGGCAAAGACCCAGAGCGCGTCGGGTTCCCAGCCGAAGCGCACCTTGGCCGGGTGTAAATTTTCATCGGGCATGGCGAGCCAGGCTTGCTGCATCGTCCATGGATCGCTGCTGAGGGATTCTGCGGCGGCGGCGAAGTCGCCGCATTTGATCTGTGAGACTCGTGGTGCAGCGTGTGATGTCATGTTGCGGCAGATGAAAAGGGGTGAGGCTTGTGCAGGGCAAGCATGACTCGTGATTTATTCCGCGATCGGCAGCGCGCGTGGGGCGGGCGCTTCATCTTCGACCGGCACAGCGCGTTGCGGTTGCACCTCGACGGCCTTTGGTGGCGGCGACTCGACGACGACCGCCGCTTTTTGCGGTTGGATCGTGAGTTGCTCTTTGGTCGGTGGCGACGGACGCATGCGGATCTCGACGCGGCGGTTCACGCCTTGCTCTTCGACGCTGCCTTTCGTGACGAGCGGTTCGTAGCGGCCAAACCCGCGGGTGCTGATTTTTGAGGCGTCCATGCGCAGTGCCTCGACGAGGTATTGCTTTACTGCGGCGGAGCGGCGCACCGAGAGGTCGAGGTTGAAGTCGTCGCCGCCGATCAGGTCGGTGTGGCCTTCGATCCAGCAGAAAAGCTCGGGATTGCGATCCATGAGCAGCGCGAGCTTCATGAGCCCGACCTTCGCGCTTTCGCGCAGTTCGGCGCTGTTGTACTCAAAGAGCAAATCGCTTGGCAGCATGGTTTTTTTCGAGACCAGCGCGTTGGCTGGTAGCCCGAGCAGGTCGTCGAGTGAGGCGTTGTCGTTGAGCGCGCCGCGGTCGGCCTTGCCATCGGCGCCTTGTTGGATCATCGCGTCGGTGAGCTTGCCGAGCTTGTCGTCATCCGCCTGCATGGCGCCGGGGTCGATGGTGATTTGGCCGACCTCTGCCGGCTTGATTTGTTCCGGCTGGCGGCCGAGCTCGGGCAGGTCGTCGGAATCGATTTCGAAGCCGGAGGTGATTTCGGCCGCTGGCGCGTTGGGTTCGCCTTTGGCGGCTGGGTTTGCCATGCGCAGTGCGAATTCTGCCTCTTGGACATCGGGCTTCATTTCGATTTCCTTGTCCTTGGGCAGGGCGGCGAGCAGATCGACCTCTTCGAGCAAAGCGGCGGCATTTTCCGGTGGTTTGACGCTTTCATCGGGCGGTGGCGCGGGTTGCGCTTCCAGCGGCGCGACATCCACCGGACGGATCACGATCGGCTCGGTGCGGAGTTCGGCCGCCTGCTCGACATGGATCGCGACCTTCATTTTTTCCAACGCGAAAAACACCGCGACGTGGAGCAGGATCGAGCCGATCATGGCGATCACCGCCCACCAACCGAGACGGTTTGACGCGGGGGGCTGATACGAGCCGCCGCGCGCAACGCTCCACGAATAGCCAGTCGCCATGGCGTCAATATACGTGCGTCAAAGGGGCTGGCAATCACCGAGCTGCGCGTTTATGCTCGGCCTTGGCATCTCGCCTGCTAGAAAACCCACAATTATCCATTCATCATGGCTGCTAAAAAAACTGCAAAGAAAGTCGCCAAGAAGGCCGCGCCGAAAGCGGTGAAGCCCGAAGCGAAAAAAACGGAAAAGCCTGCCGCCAAAAAAGTGACGCGCAAAGCACCCGCCAAGAAGGTTGCGAAAAAATTGGGCACCGAAAAGCCCGCGCCCGCGCCGCGGCCCAGCAATGATGCGATCGCCCGCGCGGCCTATCTCAACTACCGCCGCCGCGTTGAGCAGGGCCTGCCAGGTGATTCACGCGGCGACTGGCTCGAAGCGGAGCGTCAGCTCGGGATCGCCACCCAGCCCTGAGACTTTTCCATCGCGCCAATTCCGGCTTGGAGGGTGGCTGATTCATCGTCATGCTGGGCGGCGTGAAATCCTGTTCGTCACTTGGCATTGGTTTGGCCGGATTCGGAACTGTCGGTTCCGGCGTGTGGAATGTGCTTGAGCGCAATGGTGAGTTGATCACCGGCCGCACCGGTGGTGGCGTGCGTTTGCACATTGCCAAGATCCTCGTGCGCAACACCGCCAAGGCTCGCGCGACCACTGGCGAAGTGCCGGCGGAAATGTTTACCACCGACTGGCGCAAGCTGGTGGAGGATCCGGCGGTGGACATCGTCGTCGAGCTGATCGGCGGCACGACTGATGCGTTTGAAATTGTCGCCGCCGCGCTGCGCGCAAAAAAACCGGTGGTCACCGGCAACAAGGCCCTGCTCGCCGAGCGCGGCATCGAGTTGTTTGCCTTGTCCAAGGAAAACGACACGCCGATCCATTTTGAGGCGGCCGTCGCGGGCGGCATCCCGATCATCCGCACGGTGCAGGATTCCTTCATCGGCAACCGCATCCTTTCGTTTTCGGGCATCATCAACGGCACCTCGAATTACATTCTCGGGCGCATGACCGATGCCGGCCTCACCTTTGAGGCAGCGCTCGCCGAGGCCCAGGCACTTGGTTATGCCGAGGCCGATCCGGCGCTTGATGTGAATGGCTGGGACGCGGCGCACAAAGCGATTTTGCTGGCGACGCTGGCTTATGGATTTCCGATCGATCCCGCCGCGATCCATGTCTCGGGCATCGAGCAGGTGCGTCCCAACGACATTCATTTCGCCACCAGCCTCGGCTATGTGGTCAAGCTGCTGGCGTTCATCCGCGAGCATCCGAATGGCGAAGTCGAGCTGCGCGTGCAGCCGTCGTTTCTCGCCAAGTCGCACATCCTCGCATCCGTCCACGGCGTCTTCAACGCGGTGGCCGTGCATGGCGACACCGCGGGCGAGTCGTTGTTCTACGGCCGTGGCGCGGGTCAGGATCCGACCGCATCATCGGTGGTGGCCGACCTCGTCGAGGCCGCCCGTTCCTTGCGTCAGACGAATGGCCATCGCGGATTCCTGCCCTATCGTGAAAAGGGCCGCATTCTGCCGGTCGCCGAGACTTCGACGGCGTATTATGTGCGCTTCGATGTCACCGACCGCCCGGGCGTGATCGCCGAAATTTCCGGCATCCTTGCCAAGCACCGCATCGGCATTTCCGGCACGCATTCGCCGGTGAATCCATCGAACCCCGACGCGGAATTTGTCGACATGGTTTTCCTGCTTCACACCTGCCCCTTCGGAAAACTGCAAGAGGCCTTGGCCGAAATTGAGGCGCTCGATTGCATCAACAGCGCGCCGGTGGTGTTCCGCATCGAGAGCCTCGGCTGAAACTTCAAACTCACGCATCATGGCCAAGCCCCGTGCCCCGCGATCGATCGTGCTAGCCACGGCGCAAGCGGTCTGGCGCAAGCAGCGGCCCGGCGAACCATTTCCCGAAATGCTGGTGGTGGGCATCCGCGGATATTACCGCGACTCGCTCGGCGCGCCCGGCGTGAATGACCGCGGGATCTACGACGATGCCGCTTTCGTGGTGGGGCCGGAAACTTTTGCCGCCTTCAATGCCAACACCGACCCCAGCCGCTTCCGCAAGGGCGTGGCCTCATTGATGCCCGGCTGCCATCCCTACAAACCCGGCAAGCATGGCATTTCCCGTCCTAGCGGCGGTTACCCGGCCTTTCGCCCGGCGACACGCAATGAGGAACTCCCGGTGAGGCGCGATGGCGACGAAGAAATCCCCAGCAGCCGGCCGGGCGTGGCGATCAACATCCATCGCGGCGGCCGCAAGGGCACGAGCTCGCTCGGCTGCCAGACGATCCACCCGGACCAATGGCAGGCGTTTTACGCCATGACCCGCTCGGAGATGAAAAAGGCAGGCCTCGCCCGCTTTTGGTATGTGCTCGCCGAGGGCCCGGTCGTCTGAACGGGAAAAAACGAGGCAGCTCGGCGCTTCGCGTGAAGCGCCGTGAAACATACCGGCAGCCAGAGGCCTTCCGGGATTACTCCGCCTTCGGCTTGGCGACGCGGCGGACCGCACCAAAGCGCTTCTGGAACTTGTCGATGCGGCCTTCGGTGTCGACGAACTGCTTCTGTCCAGTGAAGAACGGATGCGAGTCGGAGGTGATGCCGATCGAGATCACGCTGTGCTCGACGCCGTCGATGACTTCCTTCTTGTCGGAGCTCTTGGTCGAGCGGGTAACGAAGCGGGCGCCGGTGGTCATGTCGACAAACACGACCGGATTGTACTTGGGATGAATGTCCTTTTTCATGGGAACTTGGTTGACCAACACGTTTCCGACGCGTCGGGAGGGCGGAGAATGGCGGCAAACGGGCCGCTGTCAAGCTGGCATGAGGGAATTTTTTTGGTTTTTTGGGGTGTCACAATGGTCAGGAACCCGTGATATTTTAGATCTGCGGAGTTAATTCGAAGTTTTTTGAGTCGCATTTGTCACAAACCCGTGTAGGGTGATGGCGTTATGGCAATCACTACTAAGCGCACACGATTCTCCCGACGGCTTCCGGACCATGTGACCGACGAATTGGTCACCGTGCTCTCCGAGAAGAAGGTATTTGGATTCAACGATTTGTTCGAGCGGGTTTTCGCAAACCTGAAGGTTCGCAATGCGGTCAGCGGCGGCGAGGAAATGCTCCGCCTGCGCGCCTACGAGAAACTTCAGAACCTTGTGACCCGTGGCCTCGTCGAGAAAATCGGCAAGGAGTACAAGGGCACTGCCCGCGTGCATGAGGCGTCCAGTGCCTATGCGGCCGCTCAAGAGGCAGCCGCCGAGCAAGACTGATTTTTCATTGGTGTTGTACTTGCTTCGTCAAACCCGCGACCGGTGACGGCCGCGGGTTTTTTTTCTATCCAAACCCGGCATTCACGGGCTATCACCCACCCGTCCGCACCATCCGTCATGCCCGAAAATTACCTACCCGTTTTGCTCCAAGTGCTCGTCGCGCTTGGATTTGCGGTCACCGTCCTGATCGCCAGTGTCATCTTCGGTCGCTCGGCGAGGACCAACGCGACCAAGGACAGCGCCTACGAATGCGGCATGCTTCCAATCGGTGAAGGCGCGCCGCGCTTTTCGGTGAAGTTCTACATCGTCGCGATGCTCTTCGTGCTTTTCGATATCGAGGTCGTCTTCATGTACCCATGGGCGGTGCAGTTCCGCGACCTCATCGCACAAGGACCGGCGGCGCTGGTCAGCATGGCAGGCTTTGCCGGCATCCTCGTGATCGCCTATGCGTACGCTCTCAAAAAGGGCGTGCTCAACTGGAAGTCCTGAGCGGCTTCTCAGCGAGTTTCCTCAGCGGCGGCGTGCTTGTTCTTCGAGGAAAATTTCCGCAAGGCGGAAGCATCGACGCGAGAGTTCGCGCGCGTCATTGTCGCCCACCAGCGCCACGCCTTCTTCGCTCACCTCGGCCAGGTAGATCTTCCAGGCAAACTTCGCGAGTTGCTCGGCATCGACCTTCACGCGCTGCGGTTGATTCGGCCTCGGCTGTTGTTGCGGTTGCTGCGTGACGGGTGTGCTCGGGGCATCCGATGATTCATCGGGCGACTCGTTTTCCGCGGCTGCGTTGACTGGCGATTGTCCGCCGCCTTTGCCTTTTTTCCGGCTGCGTTTGCGTTTCGGATTTTCCGGGCCGGATGCACCGCCCGAGGTGGCCGGCTCGGGTTCGGGCCAATCGCTGCGCGCGGCGGCGGGGCTTTCGGCGGCGGTCGATGGAAACTCGGGAAACTTCGCGGCGGGCGCGGGTTCGCTTTCGGCTTTGGCTCCGCTCTCGGCTTCTGGCTTGGCGGGCTTGGCCGATTTTTTTGGACGCGGATTCGAGATCCGGCGTGCGCGCGGCTCAGCCTTGTCGGCGTCGGTCTTGGCGGGTGTGGAAGGTGCTTCGCTCATGAATTTCGCCCGGAGCAAGCCCGCTCAATGCGCGGGCGTCGAGCACAATCCGATGACAATTGCGCCGCAAACGCGTGGGAATGAACTTTGCCCCCTTTGGGAAAGCACAACACCCATGACCCGCCTCGGGCGCGCCCGAACATTTGCGTTTCTTTGCAGCTCGCCCTTCCTCGGTTCTTAGAAGTTTCGGATGTCGTCCGCGTTCAATGGATCGGTCGCGCTAGGAGTGGCGGTATTTGTTTTGCCATCTTTGCCCATTGACCAGAGGTCGAAGTCGGGGTTGACCGTGGCAGTGTTGGTTGTGCCCGATGAATTGATCGCGCTGCGGTAGCAGTATTGGTTGCCCCAGGGATCGGTGATGATGGTCGTTGCGCTGGCATTGCCGGTGGTCCAGCCCTGCTTGCTGGTCGCGGGATCCAGCTCGGGAAGATAGATTTTTTGATCGGTGTCTGGGGCTGGGGGGGGGCCTGTGACTCCTATACCGTCATTATCCGAATCCCAATAAAGCGCATTGAAGATGATCGCCGAGGTGCTACTGCCCGCCGAGGTAGTGAGGCTTGCCGAAATGTTGTTGGTGGGCGGATACCCCCCCATGTCGAGCTTGTACTCTTCAATGCCTTTCGACAGCAGCGCGATTTGGGTTTTGGCCTTTTCGCTCGCTGAGCGCTGGTTGGCGTATTCCATGCCGCCGACCACGAGGCCAGCGAGGATGATGATGATGGTGATGGTTACCATCAGCTCGATGAGTGTGAAGGCGGCTTTGCCGATGCGGCGCGCGAAGGGTTTCATGATTTTTTGGCGGAGCTTGTTTTTTACTGATTGCCCATGGTCGAGATCATCTTGATGAGCGGCAGGAAGAGCGCGAAGACCACCGAGCCGACGATGAGCGCAAGGACCACGATCATGATCGGCTCGAGGATCGAGGTGAGTGCGGTGACTGAGTTATCGACTTCGTCGTCATAGACATCGGCGATCTTGAGGAGCATTTCCGGCAGCTGACCGGTTTCTTCGCCGACATCGACCATCGAGATGACCATGTTCGGGAAGACGCCGCTGGCTTGGAGTGGGGTGACGATGGTTTCACCTTCCTTGACCGCTTCGTGGACTTTTTCGATCGCGTTGGAGATCACCACATTGCCGGCGGTGTCGCGGGTGATGTTGAGGGCTTGGAGGATCGGCACGCCGGAGGTCACAAGGGTGCCGAGTGTGCGGGAGAAACGCGAGACGGCGCTTTTGCGTTGGATGTCGCCGAGGATGGGCATGCGCAGCTTGAGCAAGTCGATGGCGCTGCGACCGCCTTTGGTTTTGCCCCAGATGTTGAAGAGCACGACGACGACGCCGAAGACGATGAAGAGGAAGAACACATTCGGCAGGAAAAGCGGGCGGGCGAGGAAGAACTCGGAGGTGCCGAACACGATTTTGGAAATGAGCGGAAGCTCTTGGTCGGTGTTGGTGAACATCTCCTTGAACTTCGGCACGATGAAGATCATCAGGAAAACTAGGATGGCGACGGCGATGAACATCACAATCACCGGATAGACCATGGCCGAGACGATCTTGTTTTTGAGCTTCTGGGCCTTCTCTTGGTATTCCGCGAGGCGGTTGAGGACGACTTCGAGCACACCGCCAAGTTCGCCGGCCTTGACCATGTTGACGTAGAGCTTGTTGAAGATCTTCGGGTGCTGGGCGAGCGATTCGGAAAAGGTCGAGCCGCCTTGGACATTTTCCGCGAGGGCGCCGACGGTGGCGCGGAGCACCGGATGGGGCTCTTGTTTTTCGAGCACGGTGAGGCTGCGCAGCAGGGGCAGGCCGGAGTCGATGAGGGTGGCGAGCTGGCGGGTGAAGATCGTGAGGTTTTTCGGCTTCACGCTGCCGCCGGCTTTGGCAGCGGGTGCGGCTTTGGCCTTGCCTTTGGCTTTGGTTTTTGGCGCGAGTGCGGCCTTGGTTTTTTTGCTGGCCTTGCCTTCTTCCTGAATCTGGGTCGGGTAAAGCCCGCTGCCGCGCAGCTGCTGGATGGCTTCGCTCTCGGAGCCGGCGGTGACGGTTCCGGTCTTCTGTTCGCCTTTGGCATCGAGGGCGCTATAAAGGAAGTTTGGCATGGCGGATGTTATGGATGACTAAAGCGGAAATTCATCGGCTTGGCGATGGGAAAGTCGGGCCCGCAAGCGTGGCTCCGGGCGGCCGGGCATCAGGTGTATTTCAGCACTTCCTCGATGGTCGTGTTGCCGAGGTAAATGTTGCGCAGGCCGTCTTCGCGCAGCGTGTTCATACCGAGCTCGACGGCTTTTTGTTTGATCACCACCGTTGGAGCGCGGGCAGTGATCAGCTCGCGGATCGGATCGGTGATGTTGAGAAGTTCGTAAAGCCCGCGGCGGCCCTTGTAGCCTGTTTGGCCGCAGACTTCGCAACCTGCGCCGGTGAAAAATTGTTTGTCGCCGAGCTCATGGGCGGAAATACCGAGTTGGCTGAGGATTGCCTCGTTCGGTTCGTAGGGCGATTTGCATTCCTTGCAGATCGTGCGGACGAGGCGCTGGGCGAGCACGCCTTCGAGCGAGGCGCCGACGAGGAAGGGCTCGCAGCCCATGTCGATGAGACGCGTCACCGCGCCGGGCGCGTCGTTGGTGTGAAGCGTTGAGAGCACGAGGTGACCGGTGAGCGCGGCTTGGATGCCGATGGTGGCGGTTTCCTTGTCGCGCATTTCCCCGATCATGATGCGGTCCGGGTCCTGGCGCAGGAACGCGCGCAGCACGCGGGGGAAATCGAGGCCGATGGCTTCGTTGATTGGGATCTGCACGATGCCGTCGATGTCGTACTCGACCGGATCTTCGGCGGTGAGGAGTTTGGCGTCGATCGTGTTGATGCGACGCAGCGCGGCGTAGAGCGTGGTGGTTTTGCCGGCGCCGGTGGGACCGGTGACGATGAAAATCCCGTTGGGCTTTTCGATCGTTTCGGTGACATAATCGTAAATGTAATCCGGCAGGCCGAGGTTCTCGAGCGAGAGGTTCACTGACGAGCGGTCGAGGACGCGCAGCACGATCGATTCGCCGTGGTGGGTGGGCAGCGAGGAGACCCGCATGTCGACCTGTTTTTCGCCGATCTGTTTGACGATGCGGCCGTCTTGCGGGACGCGGCGCTCGGCGATGTTCATGTTCGACATCACCTTCACGCGGGAAATGATCGGCAGCGCGAGGTGGATTGGCGGCGGGGCCATTTCGTACAGCGCGCCATCGACCCGGTAGCGGATTTTGAATTCGTTTTCGAATGGCTCGAAGTGGATGTCGGAGGCCTTTTCCTTGATCGCCTGATAAAGCACCAAGTCGACATAGCGAATGATCGGCGCGGAGTTGGCCTCCGATTCGAGGTCGGCGGCATTTTGCGATTCGCTGCCGATGACCAACTGGCTGAGGAGGTCCTCCATCGCTTTGGCTTCGCCGCCGTAGCAATCGTTGATCTTTGCCTCGACGAGGTAATCGGGCGCGATCATCACATGGATCTCGCGGCCGAGCGCGAAGCGGAGGTCTTCGACCGTTTGCGGGTTGAGCGGATCGACCAGCACGACATGCAGTCCGGTTTCGTCGAACTGCACAGGCAAGGCGCCGTGGAGTCGGGCGAAACCGGCGGGCACGAGCGCGAGCAATGCCTCGGGTGGCGTCCAATCGCGGATGTCGACCATCGGCGCGCCCAACTCGGAGGCAATGATCGGCCAAACATCCTCGCGGCTTTGGATCACTTCGAAGTCGGCGAGGATTTCCGGCACGGTTTTGCCGCTGTTGCCGACCTCGGCGACGATTTCTTGCGCGAGGGCTTGGTCAATGAGGCCCCGGGCGAGGAAGAGTTCGACGATCTGCTGTTGGTCCATGGGACGGGCTGCGTGGGAAAGGTTTCTTGTGGGGAAAATCAGTCGACATCCGACATGGTCGTGTGGACGACCTCGTTGCCAGAGGTGAGGCCTGAGAGCACCTTGCGGATGCCGTCTTCGCGCAGGGTGCGCATGCCAAGCTCGCGCGCGCGACGGCGCAGCTGGGTGGTGGTGAGGCCGGTGTTGATCATCTGGCGCACTTCGTCATCGATGAGGAAGAGCTCGAAGATTCCCATCCGGCCCTTGAATCCGCCGCCGCGGCATTTGTCGCATCCGACCGGGCCGTAGATCGTGGCATCGGTCATGCGCGAGACATCGAGCGAGAGTGCGCGCATTTCCTTTTCGGTGAGTTCCGAGGGCGATTTGCAAATCGGGCAAAGTTTGCGCACGAGGCGTTGGGCGAGCACGCCGCGCACCGCCGAGGCGATGAGGAATGGCTTCACGCCGATGTCGGCGAGACGCGCAACGGCGGATGGCGCGTCGTTGGTGTGAAGCGTGGAGAAAACCAAGTGACCGGTGAGCGAGGCGTTGATCGCAATGTTGGCGGTCTCGGCATCGCGGATTTCCCCGATCATGATGATGTTGGGCGCTTGGCGCAGCATCGCGCGCAGGGCTGCGGCAAAGGTCATGCCGATGTCGGTTTTCACCATCACTTGGTTGATGCCGGGAAGTTCATATTCGACCGGATCCTCGACAGTGATGATTTTTTTGTCGGGGCGGTTGATGACATTGAGGCAGGCGTAGAGCGTCGTGGTTTTTCCCGATCCGGTCGGACCGGTGACGAGCAGGATGCCATCGGGCAGGCCGAGCAGTTGTTCGAAGGTCGCTTGGTCGTCGGAGAAAAATCCCAGCTCCGGCAGGCCGAGCATGAGGGCGGTTTTGTCGAGGATCCGCATGACCATCGACTCGCCGTGGTTGGACGGCACCGATGAAACCCGGAGGTCGACTTCCTTGCCGCCCATTTTGAGTTGGATGCGGCCGTCTTGTGGCAGGCGTTTTTCGGCGATCGACATTGTGCCGCTCATCACCTTGAGGCGGGCGATGATGGCGGGCAGGAGTTTTTTCGGGTGCGTGTCGACATGGATCAGCTTGCCGTCGAGGCGGTAGCGTACGCGCACGGATGTTTCGAGTGGCTCGATGTGGATGTCGGATGCGCGCAGGCGGAAGGCCTCGGAGAGCAGCTGCACGACGAGGCGGATGATGGGTGCGTCATCGCCTTCGGCGCCGGCTTCGAGGTCGCCGGTGGTCACTTGGATACCGAAGTCATTGGCCTTCGGGCCGGCATCGGCGATCTGATAAAATTCGCGAAGGTGGTACTGGATGTCCTGGCGGGTGGCGCAGACGAAGGTGAGGTCGCGTCCGACGATGTGGGGCAGCGAGTCGAGCGTTTCGAAATCGAGCGGGTCGGCGACCGCGATGGTGAGCGTGAGGCCATCGTCCTGGACCGGCACGACGCGGTAGCGTTTGGCGGTATCTTCGGTGATGGTCTCGGTGATGCCCGGTTGGAAATGGACATCGGCGAGACGGATGAAGTCGATGCCGGCATTGGCTGCAAGCACTCCGCCGACCTGTTCTTCGGTGAGCGCGGTGTTGGCCAACAGGTATTCGACCAGCGCCTGCGAGCTGGATGCTTTTGCGCGGGCTTCGGCAACTTCATCCGCGCTGACCACGCCGGCTTCGTTGAGCAATTCTGCTAAATAATCTTCGTTGGAAAACACTGGATGAAAAAAGTGTCTGGTGGTGAATTTTGAAGCTGGCAAGCGTAGCACCCGAAATGATGCGGCGCAACTTCTCCAGAGTGATTCTTCGGGCCCCTGCTTGTCAACAGGCCACATTTGCGCCCCTCCGGTTTTTTCGCCTCATCGAAGCGGCGCCCTTTCCGCTTGCCACCATGGGTTTTCCCGCTTCTTTCTGAACCCGTTCCGCCGCGTGACCGGTGCTGTGATGCGATCATGAATGACCCGAACACGCCACCTGCTTCCGGATGCCCGCTTCATGGCCATCATGCCAAGCGTTGGGACCTCGTCGATTCGGCGGAGTTGCTCAAATCCGCCGCAGCCTCGGATATCTCGCTCGAGCAGGTCGGTCGTGAGGCGTGGCGCAATGCCGTGCGCTGCATCGGTCGGCTGCATTGGAAATCGCTGGAGGTGATCGATGCCCGCCAGCTCGCCACGGCCGACGAAATTTTCGAGGCCGCCTGCGAGCATTTGAAACGCGCGACCGGCGATGGGCGGATCACGCCGATGATGACGGTGATGCCGCCATGGCGCGGGGCGGAAAATGAGATTCGCATTTGGAGCCACCAACTCGTCCGATACGCTGCGCACGAGTCGGCCGATGGCAGCATTCTCGGTGATCCGATGAACCTCGAGCTCACGCGGGTGGCTTTGGCGCTCGGCTGGCGGCCGCCGGCGAGCCCGACGCGATTTGATCTTTTGCCATTGATCATTCAGTGCGGCGGGGCCTTGCGATTTTACGAATTGCCGAAGCAGTTGGTGCGTGAGGTGGCGATTCGCCATCCGCGACACGAGTGGTTCAGCGAGTTGGGTCTCAAATGGTATGCGGTGCCGGCGATTTCTGACATGATCTTTGCGACGGGTGCGGAAGTTTACCCCTGCGCGCCATTCAACGGTTGGTACATGGGCACGGAAATTGGCGCCCGCGATCTTGGCGACGTGGGGCGTTACAACCAGTTGCCGGTCATTGCCGAAAAGCTTGGCCTCGACACTCGCCAAACGCGCAATCTGTGGCGCGACCATGCGCTCGTTGAGCTCAATGAAGCGGTGCTGTGGTCCTTCCAGCAGGAAGGCGTGCGGCTCGTCGATCACCATCAGGCATCGCGCGAGTTCATCGAGTTTTGCGAAAGCGAGCAGCGCGCCGGCCGCGAGGCGCAGGCCGAATGGCCGTGGATCGTGCCGCCGATTTCCGCCTCGGCGACGCCGGTCTTTCATCGCGGCTACTCCTTGCGGCCTGAGTTTCCCAACTACCTTTTGCAAGCCAGCCCGTGGCAAACCACTCGCGGCTGCGAGCTGCTGCAAAAGCATCGGCGGTGACGCGTGATTGACAGCGCCCGCGCAAGGCGTTCCATTTCGTTTTCGTTGAAGGACCACACGGAAACATTGATCGATCTCGCGCTCGCTGAAGACCTCGGTGATGGCGATGTCACTTCGCAGTATTTCATCCCGGCCGATCGCCGCGCGCAGGCCTTCATCACGGCGCGCCGCGAAGGCGTGGTCTCCGGCATCGAGCTCGCCGCGCGTATTTTTGAAAAGGTCGACCCCACGCTGTCGGTCGAAATCCTGATCGAAGATGGCAGCCGCGTGAGTGAAGGAGCCTTGCTGTTGCGCGTCGAGGGATCGGCGCGCTCGATCCTCGGCGGTGAACGCACGGCACTCAATTTTGCGCAAAGACTCAGCGGCGTGGCCACGCTCACCGCGCGTTATGTTGATGCGGTCAAGGGCACTGGTGCGCGCATTCTCGACACGCGCAAAACCACACCGGGCTATCGGCTGCTTGAAAAAAAAGCGGTAGTTGACGGCGGCGGTCACAACCACCGCATGAACCTGCACGACCGCGCGATGGTGAAGGACAACCACCTCGTCACCGAAGGTGGCGTTGCGGCAATTCAGGCGGCGGTCCGGCATTTGAAAAACGACAAGCCCGGCATCGAAGTCGAGCTTGAGGCCGATCGCCTCGATCAGGTGCACGAATTTCTTGCGCTCGATGGCGTCGATCACATCCTGCTCGACAACATGAGCCTCGACGATCTGCGTGAAGCGGTGGCGATGCGCGGCGAGCGGACCGCGCCGATGTTTGAGGCGAGTGGTGGCGTGACGCTCGAAACGATCCGCGACATTGCCGCGACCGGCGTTGATTTCATTTCCGTCGGCGCGCTCACGCATTCGGCGCCGGCGCTCGACATCGGCCTGGACTTCACGCCGCTGGAAATTTCCTGACCCATGGCCCACGATCTCACAGGTGCCGCGGCGGAGTTTCCCGATCCCTTTCATCTGAGGGTGCTCGAGTCGGCCGGATCGACCAACGACGAGTTGCGCTCGCTCGCCGAAGCTTCGGCACCGGAGGGACTGGTGTTGCTCGCGCTCGAACAAAGCGCCGGCCGTGGCCGCCGCTGCGCGAAGTGGTTTGCGCCGCCCGGCGAGTCGCTCACTTTTTCCATCCTCCTTCGACCCGCGGCCCCCAAGGCATTGTGGCCTCGCCTCGCCCTCGCCGCCGGTCTCGCGGTCGCCGAAGCGGTCGAGTCCTTCGGCCCGGCCGCCGGCATCAAGTGGCCCAACGATGTCTGGATCGGCACCCGCAAGGTCGCCGGCATCCTCGTCGAGGCGGGCGCGGACTTCGCCATCGTTGGCATCGGCCTGAATGTGAACACCACGCGCTTTCCCAATGAGGTGGCGGAAATCGCCAGCTCGCTCGAATTGGAAACCGGCATACCCCACTCGCGCGGCGATGTGCTCGGCGCGATCATCCGCCGCTTCGCAATCCGCCAGCGGCAGATTGACGCGGAGTTCGCCGCCCTCATGGAGCAGGTCCGCCAGCGCTGCGTGCTCACTGGAAAAGCCGTGCAGCTCGCGACACCAAGCGGCCCACGCGTCGGCGTGGTCGATGGCCTCTCCGCTGCAGGCGAGCTGATCCTTCTCGGCCCGAACGGACGCGAAAACCTCATCCAGGCCGATGAGATCCGCATCCTCTCGCAATCTGCACAAATTTCCGTTTCGCCGACGCTCAACGAGGCGCCAATGCCATGATGAAACGAGCCTTCATATTTGGCCTCGCCTGCCTTGTGCTTGTTTCCTGCGCGACCAAGGAGCCGGAGGAAAAACCCAAGGCCGAGCCACCGCGCCTCGTCGGCCGCATCGCTTCGATCCCGCCCGATAGGCGCTTTGTGCTGATCCAAAGTTTCGGCAAATGGACCGCCGAGCCCGGCACCATCCTCACCACCCGCGGGGCCGACCAGCGCAGCGCCAACCTGCTCGTCACCGGCGAGGCCCTCGGCCAATTCGCCGCCGCCGACCTGCAGTCGGGTCAGGTCGAGCTCGGCGACGCAGTTTATTCACAACATATTCCCAAGCCGCCGACCCCTACCGAGCCCGCCGCCGAGCCTCCGGCAGCGGAAGCTTCGCCCGCTGAGGACGTAAAAAATCCTCAAAAAACCTCGAATTAGCGGTATTTTTTGAAAAATATTTCGGTTTTGCGGATTTATTTTCTTTCAAGACCTCTCGGAAAGGCGTAATTTTCAAAAGTCCCACGACGCGTGGGGTCCCCGCCGCACTCCTTGTCCCGAAGGAGCAGGCCGATTCCGAACCGCCCCGGCTCCTTGCCCGGCGCTTGGTCTCCGCCGCGCAGTGCCATGCGTCACCCCGTCCCCAAACATGAACCCAACAACCAGCCAACATGAAATCTACGAACGCCACGGGCGCTTCGGTCAAGGCCGATGCCGACCGTCTCGCTGACTTTGTCCTATTCACGCAGCGCAGCTGCATTTTGAACCTGTCGACCGAGCTGAACAAAGGAAACATCTCGTTTTCGCAGTTCTTTCTCCTGACCTATCTCTCGAGCGAGGAGTATCTGACGATGTCGGATATCGCCAAGAAAATGGGTCACTCGACGGCAGCCGCGACCGGTCTTGTCGACCGTCTCGAAAAGCTCGCTTATGTCGAGCGCACGCACGCCGCCGAAGATCGCCGCAAGATCATGGTGCGCATCACCCGCAAGGGCACCGAGCTCGTCTCGAAGATGCGTTCGGAAATTGCCAGCGACCTCGCCAACATCCTTGCCGACCTCGATGAGGATCAGGCCGAAGCGGTCGAGCACACCAAGCGCGCGATCCACGGCCGCACGATGCACTGAGCCAACGCACGAATCCCGCTTCGCCTGGCGCACAATGTCGCTTGGCGAAGCACCACCACCTCCCTTACCCTGTTGCGGTGACGGAGGTGTTTTCGTTTCTTGATCCGATCCATGCGATCCCTGGCATTCGCG
Organism: Akkermansiaceae bacterium; assembly: GCA_947462835.1. Taxonomy (GTDB): domain Bacteria; phylum Verrucomicrobiota; class Verrucomicrobiia; order Verrucomicrobiales; family Akkermansiaceae; genus Luteolibacter. The sequence goes on along the minus strand of CANHQM010000002.1, from coordinate 149,040 downwards.
CCGACTGGGTCGAGCGTGTTCCCGGGCTCGAGCTTGCTTGCGACCGCGATGAGGCGATGCGGCATTTGCGCTCGTTTCATCAAGCACGAGTGAATGAATTTGCCGGCAATGATGCCGCTTGGTGGCGTGCCGAGCAAGTTCATGGCCATGCTGTCGCGGTGGTACCGGGCGCCGCGCAAATCATCGTGCCCGATGGCTTGAGCGCAGTCCCCGGAGTCGATGGCTTGCTGACGAATCAATCTGGGGCGGTGCTTGCGATCTATGTCGCCGATTGCGGCGCGATCTGGCTCGCCGACCGCCGCACCGGTGCCATCGGCTTGCTGCATTCGGGCAAAAAAGGCACCGAGCAAAATATCCTCGGCGTCGCGCTTGAGCGCATGGCTCAGAGCTTTGGCACGCGCGCGGAAGATGTCACCGCCGTGCTTAGCCCCTGCATTCGACCGCCCGATTATGAAATCGATTTTGCCGCGCAAATTGCCGTGCAAGCGGACGAGCTTGGCCTTGGAAATTTCATCGACTGCGGGCTCAACACCGCGGCAGATTTGCGCCGCTATTACAGCTATCGCAAAGAGCTCGGAAAAACCGGGCGCATGATGGCACTCATCGTCAGGGACCCATCGCCATGAGCTCGACCCATCGCATTCAAGCACCGGCCAAACTCAATCTTTCGCTGCGCGTGCTCGGCCGCCGCGATGATGGCTTTCACGACATCGAGAGCCTGATGGTGCGCTTGCCCAAGCTTGCCGATGAACTCGAATTTTCCGAAGCCGCGAAATTTTCATTTTCTTGCGACGACCCGACCGTGCCCGGCGACGAAGGCAATTTGGTGATCAAAGCACTGCGCGCTTACGAAGCCGCAGCACAAACCGAATGCCGCGTCGCGATTCATTTGAAAAAATCCATCCCGCACGGCGCCGGCCTCGGTGGTGGCAGCAGCGATGCGGCGGCGACCTTGCTTGCGCTCGATCAACTGCACGACGGCAAGCTCGGCATCAGTCGCCTCATCGAACTCGCCGCCGGCATCGGCTCGGATGTGCCATTTTTTCTTGGCGATGCGGCCGTGCGCGTCAGTGGCCGCGGCGAACGCCTCGAATCGGTCGAGCCACCACCCGCCTTGCCAGTTCTTTTGCTCAAGCCATCCTTCGGCGTCCCCACGCCCGAGGCCTATCGCCATTGGCTCGATTCGCATGAAATCCCCGGCATCCGCTACGCGCCGCAAATCATCGATGGGCTGGAATTGGTCAACGACCTCGAGCGTCCGGTCTTTGCCAAGCACCGCTTTCTTGCAGAACTCAAGCAATGGCTGCTGCGCCGCGAAGAAGTTCGCGCCGCGCTGCTTTGTGGGTCGGGCTCGACGATTTTTGCCGTGCTCCATGCCGGTGCCGATGCCGCGCAGCTTGCGCGCTGCGCCCGGCATGAGCTCGACCCCGCACTATGGCACTGGGCGGGCATGAGCGCAGGCGCCTGAGGCAAAATTTCCACCCGCACACCGCTCTGCCCCGGGGTTTTGCTTTTCATTACGCCGGCCCTTGGCCATGGTCCGTGGCCCTCAAACCACGATGTCAGACGACCGCAAGCCTTACCCTTTCCGCGACTTCGAACCCAAATGGCAGGCCCGTTGGGATTCGGAAAAAACTTTCCGCACCGCCGGCCCCGGCGACGAGGGCTTTGATCCGGCCAAGCCGAAATACTATGTGCTCGACATGTTTCCCTACCCGAGCGGCGCAGGACTCCATGTCGGCCACCCGGAGGGCTACACCGCCACCGACATCATCGGCCGCTACAAGCGGATGAACGGCTTCAATGTGCTGCACCCGATGGGTTACGATTCGTTCGGCCTGCCCGCCGAGCAGTACGCGATCAAGACCGGCCAGCATCCGGCCGTGACCACCGCCGCGAACATCGAGAACTTCCGCCGTCAACTCAAGTCGCTCGGCTTTGCCTACGACTGGGATCGAGAAATCGCCACCACCGACCCGGACTATGTGCGCTGGACGCAATGGATTTTCCTTCTACTATATTCATCGTACTTCGATGCCGAAAGCAACCGCGCGCGGCCGGTGGCGGAGCTTGAAGCCAAAGGTTGGACCCGCGATCAGATCGATGCCGAGCGCCTCGCCTATGTCGCCGATACGCCGGTGTGGTGGTCGCCCGATCTCGGCACGGTGCTCGCCAACGAGGAGATCGAAGAGTGGAAATCCAAAGGCCACACCGTCGAGCGCCGCCCGCTGCGCCAATGGATGCTGCGCATCACGAAGTACGCTCAGCGCCTGATCGATGAGCTCGATGGCCTTGATTGGCCGGAAGGCATCAAGCTGCTTCAGAAAAACTGGATCGGCCGCAGCGAAGGAGCGACAGTGGAGTTTCAAGTTTCAAGTGTTCAGAGTTCAGCAAAAGGCGATGACTCTCCTGCTGAAAACTCCCATAAAGTGGAAGTCTTCACCACTCGCCCCGACACGCTCTTCGGTGCGACCTACATGGTGCTCGCGCCCGAACATCCGCTTGTTGCGAAAATCACCACTCCCGCGCAACAGGCGGCCGTCGAGGCTTATCGGAAAACCTGCGCGTCGAAGTCCGACCTCGAACGCGGCGACCTCAACAAGGACAAGTCGGGCGTGTTCACCGGCGCCCATGCCATCAACCCAGTGAATGGCGCCGAAATCCCCGTGTGGATCGCCGACTATGTGATGATGGGCTACGGCACCGGCGCCATCATGGCCGTGCCCGCACACGACGAACGCGATTTCGAATTCGCGCAAAAATTCGGGCTGCCGGTGATTCAAGTGCTGGCTGGGAAAAATGCGGGCGAGACGCCCGCGCTCCCGTACTGCGACCCCGGCATCGCCATCAATTCCGGCTTCCTCGACGGACTCGCGACTGCCGACGCCAAGGCGAAGATGATCGATTGGCTCGAGACGAACGGCAAAGGCAAGCGCCGCATTCAATTCAAACTCCGCGATTGGCTGTTCTCGCGTCAGCGCTACTGGGGTGAGCCGTTTCCGATCGTGTGGAAGGACGGGCATCACCGCGCCATTGCTGATTCCGAGCTGCCGCTGCTGGCGCCGCCGCTCGAAGATTACAAACCGAGCGGCACTCCCGATCCTTTGCTCAACAAGGCGACCGAATGGGTTCAGCTGCCCGATGGCTCGATCCGCGAAACCAACACGATGCCGCAATGGGCCGGCTCGTGCTGGTATTACCTTCGCTACTGCGATCCTAGTAATAAGGACCGTTTCATTTCCAAAGAGGCCGAGCAATATTGGTCGGGCAAGGGCGCTTCGACCGGCATGGTCGACCTCTATGTCGGCGGCACCGAGCATGCGGTGTTGCACCTGCTTTACGCGCGCTTTTGGCACAAGGTACTCTTCGACCTCGGCCATGTCGGCACGCCCGAGCCATTCCAAAAACTCGTCAACCAAGGCCTCATCCTCGGCGAGGACGGGCAAAAAATGTCGAAGTCGCGCGGCAATGTCGTGAATCCCGATGATGTCGTGCGCGAGTACGGTGCCGATGCCTTGCGGCTTTACGAAATGTTCATGGGTCCGCTCGAGCAGGTGAAGCCATGGCAGATGAAGGGCGTCGAAGGGGTATCAAGATTCCTTGCACGCGTCTGGCGCATCGCCTTCGAGGAAGCAAGCGATGGCAGCCATCAGGTTTCCGCCAAGATCAAGGACACCGAATGCACGGACAAGGAACTGCTGCGCATCGTGCACGAGACGATCAAAAAAACTGGCGAGGACATCGAGAAGCTCAGCTTCAACACCGCGATTTCGCAGATGATGATTTGCACCAATGCCTTCACCCAGGCGGAGGTGGTGCCGCTCAAGGAGTTCATCCAGTTCCTGACGGTTTTGAATCCCTTCGCCCCGCACCTCACTGAGGAAATCCACGAGCGCGTGGCGGCGATCACCGGTCGCCGTTCTTCTCTTCTCTCCGAGACATCATGGCCGACATACGATCCTGCCGCGTTGGTGCGTAACGAGATCGAGATTGTCGTGCAGGTGAATGGCAAACTTCGCGAGCGCCTCACGGTCGCCAGGGACGCCGACGAGGAAATGGTCAAGTCGCTCGCGCTGCAAAGCCCGAAGGTGCTCGAACACACGGATGGCAAAACCATTCGCAAGATCATCTTTGTGCCTGGCAAGCTGCTCAACATCGTCGCGGCCTGAGCGCTCACGCGATCGCGTGACGCGAGGCCGCTTGTGCGGCAGTGGCGGTGAATTAGATTGATGATTGGAGATCCCTCCAATCCATCATGAAAATTCACACCAACACGGAGAAGGAGTTCGGCGCAGGTCCGGATGATGCAGCAAGCTGCGAGAAACAAACCGGCGGCTTGTTTCCGCAGGGCAAGTTGTTCGCGCTGAATTTCCCCGTGCTGACGCTTGCCGACATGTCGACGACGATGAAGGCGCTCAATGCGGGGCTTTCGATGGAAGGTGTCACCATGTACCTGTTCTGGTTGGCCACGGTCGCCATGGGTGCCGGCGCTTTGTTCTTTTGGCTGCAGCGCAAGACCGTGCCGAGGCAGTATCAGACGACACTGACGGTCGCCGGGATCATTTGCGCGGTGGCGGCATTTCATTACTGGCGGATGAGCAGTATCTATCTCGAAGGCGTGGCTTCGCTGTTTGATGCCAATGGGAATCGCATCGCGGGTGCCACGATCAGGCAATTTCCAACTGCCTATCGCTACATCGACTGGCTCATCACCGTGCCTTTGTTGCTGATGGAATTTCCGCTTTTGCTCAACCTCGGCCGAAAAGGTGCCAAGTTGTTCCGAGGGCTTGTTTTCTGGGCTTTGGTCATGCTCATCACCGCATGGGTCGCGGAGGAAAGCAAAGTCGGCAGCGGTCAATGGTGGCTTTGGTATGCGGTGAGCTGCATCGCATGGCTCTACATCGTGTACATGCTTTACAGCAAAGTTTCCGAAGCGATGACCAGCGCGCCGGCGAGCATTCAGCGAAGCTTGGAAACGATGCGGCTGTATGTGCTGCTTGGTTGGGTGATCTATCCCGTGGGTTTCCTGATGGCTCTCGGCGGGGCTGATGGCGAAAGCTGGCGCGAGGTTTGCTACAACATCGCGGATGTGATCAACAAAGTGTTCTTCGGCCTCGCATGCTATCAGGGTGTGAAAGCCTTGAGCGAGCCGGACCATTGAATTCGGCGCGAGCGCTGTGGGCCGGTCCGCGGGCCCTGCCTTGGGCGATGCTGATGATCGGATGCGCGATCGGCATCATCGCACCCGAGATCACAAAGCGCTTCGCTGCGTGGCCATTCGTGTTGGCCTTGCTGATTTTTGGCATGCCTCACGGCGCGGCCGATTGGGTAGTGCAGGCACGGCTTGGCGGTGAAAAAATTTTCACGAGGCAGCTTGTGGGTTTTGCAGATTACCTTGGGCTGATGCTTGCCTGCTCCCTGTTTCTCGTGTGGCAGCCGGGCGTCTTTGCACTTTTTTTCCTCGGGCTTACCATCTTCCACTTTGGCATGGCCGATGCGACGGCGCTGCGTGTCGATGCGGATGGTTGTTTCGTGCGTTGGTCATTCGTGTTGGGTCGCGGCTTGCTGCTTTTGGCCACGGTGTTTGCGATAAGCCCTGAAGCGGCATGGGCGCCATTTGCGCAAATTGCTGAGGCATTTGCATGGAAGCATGAAACCATGTGGATGCCGGACTTGATGCATTTGCAAAAATTATCATGGCTCGGTGTCATCGCTGGTGCGGGCTTTGCGCTGGCCGGTGCGATCGCGAGATGGCGATGCGGCAGGGCGCGCAAGGCAGGTCTTGATCTGATCGAGCATGCCTTGGTTGCCATGCTTGCGGTCTTTGCCGATCCCTTATTTGCGGTGGGCATGTTTTTCCTCGGCGTGCATGCGTACCGCCACACGCGGCGATTGGCCTGCACGCGCTTGGTGATTGAGCCACCGCCTGCGCCCGCAGGTTTCGTGCGCCGCTTGGTTCGCGTGCACGGGATCAGCCTGCCGCTCATGGTGCCCACCGTCCTTTGCCTCATCCCGATTTGCTGGCTGCTGGGCCCATTCAATGCCTACACGCTGGCTGTGGCGGGCATCGTTTTTTACATGATCACCACGCTGCCGCATCACCTGCTGGGCCTGCGGCTGCCCAGGCCGGACCTCGCGCCAATCCTTTGATGGGCCGCGTCATGGCGGGGCGGAAAACGGGTTGCGGAGGCTTGGCGGAAGGAGTAACTTGAAAGTTGGATAAACCCAAAACCGTCATGAACGATCGTACCGCAAACCATCTCGATGCCCAAATCGCCAATGCCGGCGAACAACTCGAAAAACTCAGCACCGAACTCCACGACATCGGCGAGCCCGCCTCGCGCGCGCTCGACCGCCGACTCAACGCTTTAAAAATCGAATACAAGGCGCTGCAGCGAAACTATGGCGAGTTCCAGCATCGCGATCACGACGGCGCGCTTGCGCTGCAGAAAATCCACATTCTGCTCGACCACATCGAACGCGAAGAGTCATCACTCGAGCATGAGGCAAATTTTCTCCATCAGTCGAATCCTTCAACGATGACCCTCGCCGTTCGCGCGGGCTCCCACCTCGTCGACCTCTACCGCCAAGGCAAGCAGCACTTGATCGGCGACCGTCATCCGCTCGGTGCATCCGCCTTCGTCAACCAAAGCGCGGATGAGATCAAAGCGAAGGACAAGCACTCGGGCTGATCCGCATCATTCGTCAGCTCCCTTGGCCGCGGATTTTTTGGTCGCAGCTTTCTTCGCTGGGCGCGGCGGGAAATCGAAACCGATTTTCCCTTCCTTCGCATCGAAGGTGAGGAATGCGTCGAACTTGCGTTTCGTCTTGTTCGAAACAAAGCCCTTGATGAGGTCGGTCTTGCCGGTGCTCACCAGCTTGATCGCCTGCTCGCTCGTAATTTCGTGCTGGAGGATCGACTTGCCGATGCGGATGCCGTTGGGCTCCTTTTTCGTGACCACTTCCGGCAGGTGATAGGCCTTGTCGGTTTGGTAAAGTTTCACGCGGCGTCCATCGGCCAGCTCGACTTCGCCGATGACCTGATCTTCGGTGAGCTCCGCGCCGGCGTCCTTGTCGTCGTTGTCGAAGACGAAGTTGATCTTGAACTTCGCATCGAGTTCGAGTCCGGCATCGAAGGGTTTGTTGAACTTCGATTTGAATCCGGTGAGCGGCCCGACAAATTTTTTGGTGAAAAGCTCGGCGGCTTCGGCCTCCGTGAGCAAGCGCCCGGCGATGTGTTTCTTCGCCTTGAATTTGCATTCCGGCTGACGGCACTCGTAGGTGGCATCGGTTTGGCGCAGGCCCTTCGCGCCGCAGACCGGGCAATCGACATTGAGGTCGGGAAACGATTGGTTCTTCGCATCCTCGGCGCGGCCCTTTGCCTTGCCGACGATTTCTTCGGTGTAGGCGTTGATCTCGCGCATGAACTCGTCGCGCTTGAGTTCGCCTTGCTCCATGAGGTGCAGTTTGTGCTCCCAATCGCCGGTGAGCTTGGGCGAATAAAGCCCTTCGATTTTCATGTCGCGCACCAACTCGATGAGCCGCATGCCGCTGTTGCTGACATGCAAATCGCGCCCTTCGCGGGCCATGTACTTTTGTGAAATGAGCCCTTCGATGATGGCCGCACGCGTGGCGGGTGTGCCGAGGCCGCGTTCGGACATCGCTTCGCGCAGCGCTTCGTCGTCGATGAGCTTGCCCGCGCCTTCCATCGCCGAGAGCAGGGTCGATTCGGTGAAGCGTGCGGGTGGTTTGGTTTCCTCGTGCAGGACCTCGATTGATTCGACCGTCGCCGTTTCGCCGGCGCTCACGGCGGTGAGCTCATCCTTGCCCGATGCCACGCCGGCGCGTTTGCCATAGACCTCCTGCCAGCCAGGCTTTACCAGCACGCGACCTTCGGTCTTGAAGGTGTCCTTCACATCGCCATTCGAAATCCGCGTGAGGCGTGTGGTTTGCTCAAACTCGGCGGAGGGGTAAAACACCGCAATGAAGCGCTTCACGATCATATCGTAAACCTTTTGCTCGGTTTCGCTGAGCTTGGAAAAATTTCCGGTCGGGATGATGGCAAAGTGGTCGGAAACTTTTTTGTCGTCGAACACGCGCTTAAGCTTGGCGAGCTTCGGTCCGTTTTCATTGCCACCATTGAGCACCGCTTTGGCATAACGCGCGGAGTCGAGATCGCTGCCGGCAATTTGTCCAAGCGTCTCGCGCACATTGGGAAGGTAGTCTTCGGGCAGATAGCGCGAATCGGTACGCGGATAGGTGATGACCTTGTGCTTCTCGTAAAGGGCTTGCGCGATGCTCAGCGTGCCTTTGGCAGAGAAGCCCGCTTCGCGTTGCAAGGTGGTGAGGTCGTAGAGTTGCGGCGCGATTTGCGACTGCGCTTTTTTCTCTTCGCTCACGCTGCCGGTCTTGCCTTCGCAGCGCGACTTGATCGCCTCGGCAACTGCCTGATCCCAAATTCGCTCGGGTTTGCCGTGCGGGTTGGCATCGGATTTTTTCCACTTCTCGTCGATCCATTTGCCGAGGTAGTCGCCGGCCTTCACGCCGAAGGTCGCGTGGACTTCGAAGTAGGGGCTCGACTTGAATGCTTGGATCTCGGCCTCGCGGGCGGCGAGGATCGCAAGCGTCGGAGTTTGCACGCGGCCGGCGGCGGTGATGTTGAATCCGCCATGGCGCGAGTTGAAACAGGTCAGCGCGCGGGTGGCGTTGAGACCGACGAGCCAGTCGGATTCCGAGCGGCATTTTGCGGCATCGGCGAGGGACTCCATTTGCTTTCCATCGCGTAGCTTGTCCCATGCTTCGGCAATCGCGTTTTGCGTCATCGACTGCATCCACAAACGCTTCACAGGTTTTTGAATGCCACCGTACTCGACGATGTAGCGGAAGATCAGCTCACCCTCGCGGCCGGCGTCGCAGGCATTGACCAAGAGATCGATGTCCTTGCGCTTGGCGAGCTTGAGCACCTGCTTGAGGCGCGCCTCGGTATCGGGCTTGGCTTCGAGCTCGAAATTTTTCGGGATCGCCGGCAGCACGCCAAAATTCCACGGCAGGTTTTTGCCATTCGGTCCAGTGGGCATCTTGAGCTCGACCAGGTGACCGACGGCGGAGGTGATGACCGCCTTGTCATTCTCGAAGTAGGCATCGCGGGCGGCGCCATGCTTTTCAAATTTGCCGAGCGGCTTGGCCAGCGCGCGGCTGAGGTCGGTCATGACGCTGGGTTTTTCGGCGATGATGAGTATTTTTCCCATGGCGATTGCAAGCGGTGTTGCGAATGTGGATTGAGGGACTAGTGCCAACCCTGCCGGTTTTGCAAGCGGTTTGGTGAAATATGCCCCACTTGCGGGTCAAAAAATTTTCCCAAGGCGTGCGCCCGCGCGTGCGCACGCGAGGCTCAGCCCAGCCCGAGGGCCCGCCGCCTCACCGCTTCGAGCGCCGCTTGGCTGACGGCGAGCTTGAAGTCGCGGCGGTTGCGCGGGTGGAAGACTTTGAACGCGATCGCATCGTGATTTGACGATGCGAGACCGATCCATGCCGTGCCTACCGGCTTTTCCGGCGTGCCGCCATCGGGTCCGGCAATGCCGGTGACCGCGACGGCAATGTCGGCGCCGGATGCGTGCAGTGCGCCCAAGGCCATTTGCTTGGCGACCACCTCGCTCACCGCGCCGTGGGTCGCAAGGTCGTCTGCCGAAACATTCAGCGAGGATAACTTCGCGCCATTCGCGTAGGTCACAAAGCCATGACCAAACACCGCGCTTGAGCCAGGCACATTGGTGATGCGATTCGCGATCAGTCCGCCGGTGCAGCTCTCGGCCGTCGCCAGCGTCAGCCCGCGTTCTTTCAACACGCGCACTACGGTGGCCTCGAGCGATGAGCCATCGTCGCTGATCAGAAACGAGGCAAACTTTTCCAAGGCGATGGCGCTTCCGCTCGCGAGCGCTTCGGGCGGGCCGATCAAGCGCAGGTCGACTTCGCCGATGTGCGCGCAGTAGCCAAACTCAAGATCCGGGATGGTCGCCAGTTGCGCGTCGATGCCTTGGTGAAAATCACTTTCACCGATGCCGGTAAATTTCAACTCACGGCTGCCATGCGCTTCATCGATCGCCGCCATCGCTTTGAGTCGCGGCGCGACCTCGTTGTGAAACATTGGGTAAAGTTCGCGCGGCGGACCGGGCAGCAGGAAGATCGCGCAGTTTGCCTGATCATTGAGGCGCGGCGGCACATAGACGCCGGGTGCGGTGCCATTCGGGTTGGGCAGCACATCGGCACCGACTGGCACCAAGGCTTGCTTGAGGTTGGCCTGCGCCATCGGCTTGTTGCGATGGGCGAAGAACGCCTCAAGCGAGCGCAGCGCAGCCTCGTCGGTGATGAGCTCAAGCCCAAGCACCTCGGCAGTGATCTCGCGCGTGAGGTCGTCGCTAGTCGGCCCGAGGCCACCGGTCACGATGATCGCGTCGCTGCGCCCGATCGCTTCCTCGATCGACTCGCGGATCGCCGCTCCATCGGGTACGGTCGTCTGCCGTGCGATGCGCAGGCCGAGTTTGAAAAGCTCGCGGCCAAACCATGCGCCGTGGGTGTTGATGGTGTTTCCAAGCAACAGCTCGGTGCCGGTGTTGATGACCTCGATGTGCATGCGGTGTGTTCTGTGCGATGAATAATGTTACTCGGCCTTCTTTTCTGCGCCCGCTTCTGGGGCTTTCTTGGCCGCATCTTCCTTGCCCTGCTCGATGCGTTTGCGGAACTGATCGATCATTGGCGCCATCGGGCTTTTCGGAGCAAAAGCCTTGGCTTCGTCGACAGCTTTGAGGGCTTCGTCAAATTTTGCCGATGAGGCAAGAATCGCGGCGCGAGTCATCATGATCTGCAGGGTTGCTTCTTCATCGAATCCGCCTTCCTTGAGGGTTTTTTCGACTAGGGCGAGCGCGCCTTCGTGATCGCGTTTGGCGCCGAACTCCTGCAGCGAGTTTTGGAATGCTTCGAGGCGCTTGCTGGCTTCAGCCTTTTTCGCAAAGCCGGTCTCGTCCTTGGGGTCCGCGGCGCGGATCTGCTCGGCGATGTCGCCGTAGAAATTCGCAATAACCTTTTCGTCGAGTTTCATCGCATCGAGCGCGGTGAGCAAAACTTTGGCTTTTTCGACGCCGCTTGCCTTTTCGGCCTTGGCGAATGCTTCGTCGCGCTTGGTCTTGTTTTTGCGAAGCTCGTTGAGGTGGCTGACATAATTTTCTGGCCCGCCCTTTTGATAACCGGTTGCTGCATAGGGTTTGCCTTCAGCATCACAAAGCAGAATCGTCGGGTAGCCTTGCACGGCGTACTTTTCTCCAAGCTCGGTGTTCCGCTTTCGCACATCTTCGGGCAACTTGCCTTTCTCGCGCGGGAAATCGATTTCCACCAACACGAAGCTGTCCTTCACACCGGCCTTGAATGCGTCGTGCTTGAAGACTTCGTCATTGAGTTTGATGCACCAGCCGCACCAGTCGGAGCCGGTGAAATCGATGAGCAGGTCTTTTTTCGATTCGCTCGCGGATTTCTTCGCGGCATCGATGTCGGTGAGCCAGCCTTCGCCACCGGCGAACACATGACCCGAAGTGTGGAGCGCCAGCATCGCGACGCAGAGTTTGATGAATGTTTTCATGGTTTCCCGCGCACACTGAGTGCCCCCGTCACAGGCGTCGAGAAGCAAATCACGGAATGTATCCCAGCCACGGACCAAGCCATTTCTCCGTCTCGGGAAGGGTCATGCCCTTGCGTTTCGCATAGTCCTCGACCTGATCTTTTTGCAGCTCGGAGATCGCGAAGTAATGGCTCTCGGGATGCGAGAAATAAAGCCCGCAGACCGCAGCACCCGGGTGCATCGCGCAGCTTTCGGTGAGTGACACGCCGGTGGCATCGGTTGCGCCGAGCAGGTCGAACAGCAGCGGCTTTTCCGTGTGGTCCGGCTGCGCCGGATAACCGGGCGCGGGGCGAATGCCCTGATAGTTTTCATGAATGAGCTGATCATTCGTCAGCTCGCCTTCGGCCTCATAGCCCCAGTCGATGCGCGCCCTGTGATGCAGGCATTCGGCAAACGCCTCGGCAAAGCGGTCGGCAATCGCCTTGACCATGATCGAGCCGTAAGGGTCGTTGTCTTTCTCGAGCTCCGCTGCGAATTCATCGGCACCATGGATGCCCACGACAAAGCCACCGATGTGGTCCGTGGCGGCGGTTTCCAACCGCCCAGCCCCTTCTCCAACAAACTTCCAATCCTCCAAGCCGCCGCTCTTCGGGTTCTCCAATATATAATCTCTCTGATTTTGGTAATCCTCTCCATCACGGATGAGGTGATCATAAGATTCCTTCTGCCAAAATTCGCCCTCACGACCAAGCTGGCGGTTCGCTTCGAGCGCGCTGTGGCGCTTAATGCCTCGAAGAATGTCCGGCAACGAATGACCTTCCCGCGGGGAAATGATTGCATGCACATGATTCGGCATCACGCACCAGGCACCGAGATCGTAGCGCTCGCCCGCAAAATACTGCAGGCTATCAGAGATGATTTTGGCGATCTCAGGATTCTTCATCCAAGCCTCACCCATGCCTTCATCCAAAACAGTTTCGATGCGGTCACGATAAAGTTTTCCGAGCGCGACTTGCAGATCTTGAACAAGTTTTGAATCTGAAGTTTTTTCAGCCTCGGCGAGGCGCTTTTGAAGGTCTTCTTTTTCTTTGCGATAAGAGTTCAGAACTTTCGCTGGAAATGAATCTTCAAGGCGGAAGGTGACGGCATAAGTCGCATTCTCGCGGTACCAGTGAGGAAGCGATCCCCATTTTTGTTTTTCGATGGTAGATTCGTTCGCGCCGTAGGTGGGTTGAAATGTTTGGGCCTGGCGGTTGGAAACCGCCGCCACGGGCTTCACCCAATCCGCCAACGCGACATTGGGTTTCCCCGAGTCTTTTTTGATCTGTTGGCGCAGGCTGTGGAAGCGTGTGCGCTCGGTTGTGCGTGTTTCATCGGTCCAGACGATGATGTCATCGCCCAACGAGTTCGCGGGGAAGAATCCGTAGATGCCGCGCGCGGAGAATTTGTTTTCTGCGATGATGCGATCGATCCAGCCGAGCGCGTCCTGATGAAGTTTTGCAGCTTCCGCTGCGCCCTCGGCATTTTTCGTTTTGAGCACCTTGTGCTCGCGATCCCACACGCCGCGCAGCTCCCACGCATGAAAGAATGGCGTCCAGTCGATGTAATCGACGAGGTCTCGTAGCGGCATCTCAAGCGTCCGCGTGCCGATGAATTCCGGCACGGGTGGAGTGTAGTTGTCCCAATCGTATTTCGGCGCGCCGCTGCGGGCTTGCTCGAGCGTGAGGGTTTCTTTTTTCGGTCCGCTGATGAAATTTTCGCGCAGCGATTTTTGTTTCGCGAGGTTGTCGCGGACGAACCCATCGCGTTGGTCGGCGGAGAGCAGCGAGGTGGTGACGGGCACTGAGCGCGAGGCGTCGAGGACATGCACGATCGGGCCGGAGTAATGCTCGGCGATCTTGATCGCCGTGTGCGCGGCGGAGGTGGTGGCGCCACCAATGAGCAGCGGGGTCTTGAATCCGCGTCGCTCCATTTCTTTGGCAACATGCACCATCTCGTCGAGCGATGGAGTGATCAGCCCCGAGAGGCCGATGACATCCGCGCCGATCTCGATGGCCTTGTCCAAAATTTTGTCGCAGGAGACCATCACGCCGAGGTCGGTGACCTCGAAGCCGTTGCACGCAAGCACGACGCCGACGATGTTTTTGCCGATGTCATGCACATCGCCCTTCACGGTGGCGATGAGGAATCGGCCGGCCGAGCGCCCGCGTTCGGCAAGACGCAGGGCTTCATCGTCACTGAGCGCGGGATTCTCTGCCTTGATCGCCGCAATGTCGCCGGCGAGGTGCTCGGCTTTTTCTTCCTCCATGAATGGCGTGAGCCATGCGACCGCTTTTTTCATCACGCGCGCCGACTTGACCACCTGCGGCAGGAACATCTTGCCAGCGCCGAAGAGGTCGCCAACGACGCCCATGCCGTCCATCAGCGGTCCTTCGATGACCTTGAGAGGCCTGCCATATTTTTTGCGGGCCTCTTCGGTGTCCTCGTCGATGAATTTGTCGATGCCCTTCAGCAAGGCATGCTCGAGGCGTTTCTCGACCGGCTTTTCGCGCCACGAAAGATCTTCCTCGACCTTCTTGCCGCCCTGCCCCTTGAAGCGCTCGGCGAGCTCCAGCAAACGCTCGGTCGCATCGGGTCGGCGGTTGAGCAGCACATCCTCGACATGCTCGAGCAGTTCTTTTGGGATCTGGTCGTACACTTCGAGCATGCCGGCATTGACGATGCCCATGTCCATGCCCGCCTGGCCGGCGTGATAGAGAAATGCCGAGTGCATCGCCTCGCGCACGACATTGTTGCCGCGAAATGAAAACGAAATGTTCGAGACGCCGCCCGAGACTTTTGCGCCGGGAAGGTTTTCTTTGATCCATCGCGTCGCGTTGATGAAGTCGAGCGCGTAGTTGTTGTGCTCTTCGATGCCGGTGGCAACGGTGAGGATGTTCGGATCGAAAATGATGTCGTCGGCATTGAATCCGACCTCGTCGACAAGGATGCGATAAGCGCGTTCGCAGATGCGGATCTTTTCCTCGTAGGTTGCAGCCTGGCCGTTTTCATCGAAGGCCATCACCACCACTGCCGCGCCGTAACGCATGATATGACGCGCGTGGTTTTTGAAAACTTCCTCCCCTTCCTTCAGTGAGATCGAGTTGACGATGCCCTTGCCCTGAAGGTATTTGAGACCGGCTTCGAGGATTTCCCACTTCGACGAGTCGACCATGATCGGCACCTTCGCCACATCCGGTTCGCCCTGCAGCAACTGCAGGTAGCGTGACATCATCGCCTTGCCGTCGATGAGTCCGTCGTCGAAGCAGATGTCGATGACATTGGCGCCATTCTCGACCTGCTGTCGCGCGACCTCCACCGCCGCTTCGAGATCACCCGCGCGGACCAGCTTCGCAAACTGCGGCGAGCCCGCGACATTCGTGCGCTCGCCGATCATCAGGAAGCGCTTGTCGGCAGTGTGGTTGTAGGCCTCCGTACCGGAAAGCCGCAGAGCGTGGGGGATGGTTTTCATGATGTCATCAGAAGAGATTTACCGCAAAGCCGCAGAGGTCGCAAAGGAACGCAGAGGTCATGAGGGGAAGTTGTGAACGAGGCGTTTGATTCCGTCGGTGAGGCGGACGGAATGAAAATTGATTAATAGCCCAAGATGTTTCCCCGACATTTTGAGATATGTGAGAAGTTGAGCGGAATGAATCGGTTGCAATGTTTCCACAGCTTTCAATTCAATCACGAGTTGGTTTTCCAGAAGCAGGTCGATGCGATAGGCCTCTGGCACAACAAGGCCCTTGTATTCGATCGGTAGGGGTATTTGCCTTTGCACCTCGTAGCCTCGAAGTTGGAGCTCATGTTGAAGGCTCAACTCGTAAGTTGTTTCAAGCAGTCCAGGGCCCAGCACGCTATGTACTTCGAGGGCTGCGCCGATGGCTTCCTTGGAAAGTTTGTTTAGCAAATCCTTCATCTTACTCTGCGTTCCTTTGCGACCTCTGCGGCTTTGCGGTTAATCTTAAACAGCCCCAATACCAGGGACTTCCCTTGGTTTTTTATTCGCGACGGCCTGAGCGATGGCGGCGATGTGGTCGGGGGTGTTGCCGCAGCAGCCGCCTGCTAGGTTGAGCAGGCCAGCGTTGGCGAAGTCGGCCATGTAGTCATGCATGTGCTTGGGCTCGAGGTCGAAGCCGGTGGGCGCGAGCGGGTTGGGCAGACCGGCATTCGGGTAGCAGGAAATGTAGGTGGTCGCACAATTGGAAAGCTCCTCGAGGTGCGGCCTCATGAGGTCGGGCCCGAGCGAGCAGTTGAGGCCGATCGCCAACGGATGCGTGTGGGCAAAGGCATTCCAAAAGGCCTCGACCTTTTGCGCGGAAATCATTGTTTCACCACCAAGCCCGACCGCCGCGGAAATGATCAAGGGCAGATGCAATTTCATTTCCGCATAAACTTCCTGTACGGCAACCGCCGCGGCCTTGGCATTGAGCGAATCAAAGATCGTTTCGATCATCAGGATGTCGCAACCGCCTTCGATCAGCGCCTTGATCTGCAATTTGTAAGCATCGAGCACCTGATCGAAATTCACCACGCGGAAGCCCGGGTCATTGGCGTCGGGCGAGTTGGTGAGCGAAACCGTGAGCGGCCCGATCGCGCCGGCGACATAGCGCTTGCGACCGGTGTCGCTGCCAACGGCATCGGCCCACTTGCGGCAGAGCTTGGCCGACTCGACATTCATTTCCCAAGCGAGCTCGTTGAGAAACGGATCCTCGATGATCTTCTGGAAAAATTCCGGGTCCTTGCGTCCGCCCTTTTCGCGCGGGTCCTCGACGAAAAATTCGCTCTGCGCGATGCTGGTGGCGGAGAATGTGTTGGTCTCGCAGATGTCCGAGCCGGCTTCATAGAATCGCTTGTGGATGTCGCCGATGACATCCGGGCGGGTGAGGCTCAGAATATCGCCATTGTTGAGCAGGTCCTTTTCGCTATCGGCAAAGCGCTCGCCGCGGGCGTCGCTTTCGTTGAGCCCGTAGGTGCGGATCGTCGTGCCCATGGCGCCATCGAGCACCAAAATCCTTTCGGCCAAGGCATCGCAAAGTTCCCGGGTGGGGTCGGCTTGAATCATGCGGGGAAAATAGCCCCCAAAGCTATGATTTCAAGAATCAAATCATCATATCTGGATATGATGATGGGTTTTTAACCGGTAGGGCGACGCGGCCCGCGGCGCCGACACTTTCAGAAATGATAAGATTGAAGAGGGGCTCGGCGCTTGAAAGGCAGCGCCCTATGAAGAGGTGTCCCGCAAGATGCAGGACACGGCCGGCGAGACGCCAGCGCTCCCCAATGAAGAAGCCGCCTCTTCATTCTCTTCCTCTTCCCCAATGACCATTGACCATTGACCGCTGACCAATCCCTCTCCCTCAATGCGCCGGGCGCACCGGGATCCCACGCTCGGCAAAGTGCCGTTTGGCCTCGCCGACCGTGTGCTTGCCGAAGTGGAAAATGCTGGCCGCGAGCACGGCATCGGCCTTGCCGGCATCGAGGACCTCGACCATGTGCTCGAGGTTTCCCGCACCGCCGCTGGCGATGACCGGGATACCGACGGCTGAAGAAACCGCGGCGGTGAGCTCGATGTCGTAGCCAGCCTGGGTGCCATCGGCATCCATGCTGGTGAGGAGGATTTCGCCTGCGCCTCGGCGCCAGACTTCGCGGGCCCACTCGACCGCGTCGAGGCCAACGGGGGTGCGACCGCCGTGGGTGTAAACGCCCCATTTGCCGGGGCCTTCGCGCTTGGCATCGATCGCGACGACGATGCACTGGCTGCCGAAGGCTTTGGCACCGGCATCGATCAGCCCCGGGTTTTTCACCGCGGCGGTGTTGATGCCGACCTTGTCCGCGCCGGCGAGCAGCATTTCGCGCATGTCATCGACCGTGCGGATGCCGCCGCCGACCGTGAGCGGGATGAAACAATGTTCGGCGGTGCGGCTCACGACATCGACCATCGTGCGGCGCTTGTCGGACGAGGCGGTGATGTCGAGAAAGACCAGCTCGTCCGCCTCTTGCGCGTTGTAAGCCATCGCGCATTCGACCGGATCGCCGGCGTCGATGAGATCGACAAAATTCACGCCCTTGACCACGCGGCCATCAGTGACATCGAGGCAGGGGATGATTCGTTTCGCGAGCACGGGCGGAGCTTTGACCATCGGCTGGCCTTGCGCAAGTGGTGATGCGACTTGCGCGCAGGGCGGTGCGGATTTCAGCGCGGCATCATGTAGGACAGCAGGCTGGCGAGGCGCTCGCGGAGTTTGCCGCGATGGACGATCGCATCGACGAGGCCGTGCTCGAGCATGAACTCGGCGGTTTGGAAACCGGGCGGCAAATTCTGGTGGGTGGTTTCCTTGACCACCCGCGGTCCCGCGAAACCGATCATGCATTTCGGCTCGGCGAGGTTGATGTCGCCAATGGTCGCAAAGGACGCGGTCACGCCGCCTGTGGTCGGGTGGGTGAGCAGGGAAATGAAGGGCAGCTTCGCTTCGGAGAGTCGGGCCAAGGCACCGCAGGTCTTGGCCATTTGCATCAGCGAGAGCATCCCTTCCTGCATGCGTGCGCCGGACGAGGCCGAGACGATGATCACGCCGCGTTTTTCGGCGATGGCTGTTTCGATCGCGCGGGTGATTTTCTCACCGACCACCGAGCCCATCGAGCCGGCAAAAAATTTGAAGTCCATCACGGCGATCATCGCGCGGTTGCCATCGATGCTGAGGCGGCCGCTGACCACCGCGTCGTCGAGGCCGGTCTTGGCGCGCAGGGCGGCGGTCTTTTCGGCGTAGCCCTGGAAGCCGAGCGGATTGGCGGAAATGAGATTGGTCTCGGTTTCCTCAAAGGAGCCGGTGTCGGCCAGCATGAGGATGCGTTCGCGCGAGCCGATCAGGAAATGATGCGAGCAGTGTGGGCACACATGGAGGTTCTGCTGAAGCTCGAGATTGTGCACCATCGCCCCGCATTCGGGGCACTTGTTCCAAAGGCCCTCCGGCATGTCATCGCGGCGGTCTTGGCTGCGCAGGCTCGGCTTGCTGAAAATTCCCATGGTGCTTGCTGGTGTCGTGATTGATTGAACGGGACAGGCTATGACCGCGCCCCCTGCGGGGAATGCTAGCGATCGCGGCGGGTCGCGACAACCCCTTTTGATCCCATGCCGCCCCGCAATTCGGAGTTGCATTCGCAGGCAAAAGCGCACTAAACCACAAACAGTTGATATTCAACATCTCCGAAATGCCCATGAAGCTTCGTCCTTTCATCTTCATTTATTCGGCGGCATTGCTGCTCTGGCTCGGCCTCACCTATGTGACCCCGCAGCCGGTGCAGCGCTATCGTCCGTCCGACGCGGCCTCGGCCAAAACCGCGACGCCCAAGCCCGAGCCGACCGATGAGACAAAGGCGGCAAATTCCGACAGCAAATCGGAGTGGACGGTTTCGGCCTCGCACTGAGCGAAAAAATGTGTTAGATATCCTGCCATGGCCGAACAACCGATCATTTGCGACAGGAAACCGATGGCTCTCGAAGTTGAAGCAGGCACCTATTGGTGGTGCTCCTGCGGACGCTCAACGCATCAGCCATTTTGCGATGGCTCCCACAAAGGCACCGGCCTGCAACCGGTGAAATACGAAGTCGCAGAAAAAACCACCGTCTGGTGGTGCCAGTGCAAGCACAGCGCGAATCCACCGCTCTGTGACGGCTCGCACAAGTCGCTGCCTCTTTGAAGAATGATTTACCGCAATGTCCTGTGAGCATTAGCGAACATCAAAATTAGCGAAGCCTATTGGCATGGAAGTAGCGCAACGGCGTCAAAGCCGCAGAGCGCGCAGAGGACTTCGCGGAGGGGAAGAGTTATTGGTTATTTGTGATTGGTTATTGGGGAAAAGGATGAAGAAGCAGCTGCTTCTTCGATCCACGATCCACGATCTGCAATCCTACATGATTCGCGTGCATTCGTGACGGTATGAAGTCATTCAGCAACCGGCGCTGGGCAGACCGCAATGTTTGGTTCAACGTCCCTCGCGGAACCCGTGAGTGCTGCAACACGCACGGGTGGCCGAAGGTCCAAAAGGTTCGGGAATGAACATGAGGTAACTCCTCCAATTTGTGATTGAACCCTGGCGGAAAGCACCATCGTGGGGCGCAAGACCCCGAATGCCTGACTGCAACCTTCCGTCCGTGACCTGACAGAACGGCCGCCCGCGCCGGTTGCCTCCACCCTTAACCGGGCCATCGGAGAACGACCATGAAAAAACAACCAGAAGAACCAAAAAAGAAAGAAAGACCAAGACCTCCCGAAGAAGGTCGGCGCGAAGGAATTGAGACCTATCTCGCTCCACCGCCGCCTTCAAAAGGAAGGATCATCGGCCTCGACTGCCACCCCGACACCTTCACTGCAGCGGTCTTTAAAGGCAGCACGCCGCACGATGCCCGCAAGATTTCAAGCCACCCCGACATGAGCCTCAAGAAGCTCCTCGACTGGGCCGCCAGGGACTTCACCCGCGACGACCTCTTCCTCATGGAGGCCGGTTCCAACAGCTTTGAAATCCACCGCCGCCCGCATCGCGCTCGTCTATCTGGCGGGAAACGCCCCCCTGTGTCTGGATCCCCGATCCGGTCACTTGCGAGCGCCGCGAGCTGCTCCACGCCTACAATAAAGCCGTTACCGACCACACTGCAGCCACCAACGCCCTCAAAGGGTATCTCAACCAGTTCGCCATCCGCCCCGGCAGCCGTGGACTCGGCCTCGAACGCACCCATGCCTAGATCCTCGGCCAACGCGACTGGACTCCCCTTCAGCGTGAATTGCTAACCGACGCCTTCACCGAGCACGACAACCAGGCAGCCCGCCGCAAACGGCTCCTGCGTCTCATTGGCCGACAGGTCAGCGCCGAACCCCTCATGCTGCGCTGCATGAAATTGCTCGGGATCGGCATCATCAACGCCTTCGCCCTAATCGCGATCATCGGCGACATCCGGCGTTTTGAAACACCCGCCAAACTCGTCGCCTACATCGGCCTCAACCCGGGCCAGCGCGAAAGCGGGCGCGGCAAAAACATCAAGCTGGGCATCGGGAAGCGCGGACGGGGCGACATGCGCCGCCTCCTCGTCCAAGGAGCCCACGCGGTGCTGCGGATGGGCAGGGGCACCCCCTTGGGCAAATGGGGCTGGAAGCTGTTCGCGCGCAAAGGCCAGCGCAACATCGCGGTGGCCGCCGTCGCGCGCAAGCTGCTGGTCCAAGTCTGGCACGCCCTGATGGGCAATCCACCCGATGCCATGGAGACGGACAAGAGTTTCACCACCAAGTTGAGAAAGCTAACCGTCACGCTGGGCAAAGTTCTCCGAGCTGAACTGAGCTTGCCCGGAAATCTGGATGCCTGCGTGCTTCACTTCCAAAACCAAATCCTTTCCCATGCAAAAATCGACACCGCATGAAGAAAAAACTTGAATGACTACATGCCTGTCCATTCGCGGTTTCATCATCATTCTGAAAGTGTCGGCGCCGCGAGGCCGCATCGCCCTACCGGGGGAAGATGCGAAAGAAGCGGCCTCTTTATTTTCCCCAATGACTAATGACTATTGACCGCTGACTTCTTCTCCCCCGCTTTGACAAGCGCGGCGCGCCAGCCTATCCAAGTGCATGCGAACATTGATCAAGCGCGTGCTTTTGCGTGATGAGCCTTGTGATGAAATTCACATCGCCGGGTGGGTGCGCACGCGGCGCGATTCGAAGGCGTTTTCATTTCTCGAGATCAACGACGGCACTTGCCTCGCCAATCTGCAGGTGGTCGCCGATGCCGGCATTCCGGGCAGCGACGAGCTCGCGGCGATGAACACCGGCGCTTCGGTCGAGGTGTGTGGCAAGCTCGTGCCATCACCCGCGGCGGGTCAAAAATGGGAATTGCAGGCGACATCGATCCGCCTCGTTGGCGGTGTGCCGGAGGATTATCCGCTGCAGAAAAAAGGTCACAGCGCAGAGTTTTTGCGCTCGATCGCCCACCTGCGTCCGCGCACCAACCTCCATGGCGCGGTGTTTCGCACGCGCAGCCGCATGGCTTTTGCGATTCATCGCTTTTTCCAAGCGCGCGACTTTGTGCATGTCCACACGCCGATCATCACCGCCAGCGATTGCGAGGGGGCAGGCGAAATGTTTCGCGTCACCACGCTGCCCGACGAAAAAATCTCGCGCGATGCCGAGGACTTTTTCGGCAAGCGCGCGTTTCTCACCGTGAGCGGTCAGCTCGAGGGCGAGACCTTTGCCTGCGCGCTGTCGAACATCTATACCTTTGGGCCGACCTTTCGCGCGGAGAATTCCAACACCTCGCGCCATGCGGCGGAGTTCTGGATGATCGAACCCGAGATGGCCTTCTGCGATCTCGCCGGCGACATGGATCTCGCCGAGGCCTTGGTAAAATTTCTCGTCCGCGAAATGCTCGAACACCATGAGGGCGATCTCGAGATTTTTGAAAAGTTCGTCGACAAGGGCCTGCGCGAAAGACTCGAGTTCGTCGCCTCGCGACCCTTCGAGCGCATTTCCTACACCGATGCCGTCGCGCTGTTGCAACAAAGCGGCGAGACCTTTCAATACCCGGTCGAATACGGCCTCAACCTCCAGTCCGAACACGAACGCTGGCTTTCGGAAAACCACTTCAAAAAGCCGGTCACCGTCTTCAACTACCCGAAGGAAATCAAACCCTTCTACATGCGCATCAACGACGATGGCAAAACCGTCGCCGCGATGGATTTGCTGGTGCCCGGCATCGGCGAAATCATCGGCGGAAGTCAGCGCGAAGAACGGCTCGATGTGCTGACGGAAAATTTCACACGCCACGGCATCGATCCTGAGGCCTACGCGTGGTATGCCGATCTGCGAAAATTCGGCAGCGTGCCGCATGCCGGTTTCGGGCTCGGCTTCGAGCGCTTGCTGATGTTCGTCACCGGCATGGCCAACATCCGCGATGTCATTCCCTTCGCCCGCACCCCCGGGCATTGTGAGTTTTAGGGGGGAAGGTCAACGGTCAACGGTCAATAGTCATAGGTCATTGGGGAAGAGAATGAATAAGCGGCTTCTTCTTGCGCTTCATCTTCTCTTGAAACTGAAGACTTGAACCTTGAAACTTCTTCCCCAAATGACACTTGATGGATTGCTGCCCGCCCGCTAATTCCTGTGCCACATGGATGCGATGCACCCCTACGAGCGCCTTTCCCTCTTCACTGTGGGGCTGATCCTTGGCTTTGCTTTGATCGCGGTGCATGTGTTCATGCTTGCCCGCCCGCAGTTGGTGCAGGGTTTTCTGAAAAGCTTCCCGCGCAATGCCGTGCTGGGGCAGATCCTGCTTGGTCTTGGTCTCGCGTGGTTCTGGCTTCTGGTCGCGCCGGCCAGCATGGGTACTTTCGGCGCCTTGGCGATGGACCTTGGCGAATTCAACAACGCCAAGCCCCTGCTGCGCATTCTCATTCCAATTACGATGGTCCTAGTAGTCATCAGCGTGCGCGACTTCCTCGCGGTCCGCGCGCTCGGCGTGCTCGGGCTACTGGCTGCGGCGCCTTTGCTGGAATCGGCTTTTCTCAAGGACCCTGCCACGCGCTTGCTGGTGCCGATTTACGCGTACGGCATGCTCACCGCTTCGCTGTTCTGGGTCGGTATGCCCTACCTTTTTCGCGATGCGGTCGATTGGGTCACCGCCGAAAGCAAACGCTGGAACGCGATGGTCTTGGGCGGCCTTGCCTACGGCGTGGCGATTGTCATTTGCGCCCTCGCCTTTTGGCGGGGCTACTGAGTGGATCGACGCTCCTTTGAGCGGAATCAATCAATAGACCGGAGCGCCCGAGGTGTCTTCGGAGCTTCCGCCGCTGCCCTTGTTGGCGGCTTTTTCCATGCCCTCGCCGGCGATCCGCATGTCGCGGCCAAGACCGATGAAGGTGTTGCAGGAGGTGAAAAGAATCGAGCTGGCGGCAAGGGCGATCAGAAGGGTGACTTTCATCGGCCTTTTTCTTAACGCAAAATTTTTGGCCCGCAAGTGGATATTGGATTTTCGGGCTGTGTTTGCCGCTCACGGCCGCCCGCATCGCGCGGTGTCCGCCGCGTTGACATCTGCCCGCATCCCGTCCAATCTCCCGCGCGTGGATACGATGAAACTCCTTCTCGGCGCGACGGTCGCGCTCTTGCTTGGCGCCCTGGCGGTGTCGTGGCAGGGCATGCGTCGTGGGGTCGAGAATGCCTCGCCGGATGAGATCGCCCGCCTCAAGAAGCAGGTGACCGAGTTGCGCCAGGAGCAGGACAAGCTTCAGCTCGAGCGTCAGCTCCAGCAGCTCAAGTCGAGTGCGCCGGCAACGGCCACTCCTGAGGCCAATGCCGCGCAGATCGAGGCGATGAAGGCCGAGGTCGAGCTCAACAAGGCAAGGCTTGCGCAGATCGAGGCCGAGAAGGCCGAAGCGGAAAAGACTGCCCGCGATGCCAAGCTCTCGCAAGACGAGGAAGGCCTGCTCAGCCAGCGCGACCTCGAAAAAGGCGACAGCGAACTGCGTCGCGCCCGCCTCATCGGTGAGGCCTTGCTGATCGGCCGCGTCAGAGAGTATGTGGCAGAAAGCGGATTCATCACCTTCGACATCCTCATGCCCGAGCAGGTCCAAAACGGCACGGTGCTCGCGCTGCGCCGCAAAACCGGCATCCTCGGCCAGTTCACCGTCAGCGATGTCACCCCCGAGGGCGGCGTGGCCGACCAACTTCCGGGCATCGGCCGCATCGATCCCAAGCCCGGCGACGAATTGATTCTTCCGCCGCCCTGATCCCGCGGCATCCGGCCCGCACTTTTCATTTTTCCATTTCATTCATGTCCACCACCGTTGGTCTCATTTCCCTTGGCTGCGCCAAAAACCTGATCGATTCCGAAGTCATGATCGGCCACCTCGCCGAGGCGGGCATGGCGCTCACGCCCGACCCGGAATTGGCCGATGTCCTGATCGTCAACACCTGCTCGTTCATCGACATGGCCAAGCAGGAGTCGATCGACGCCGTCTTTGGCGCGGTCAATGCCCGCAAGGACGACCCCGATCGCGAGCGTCAGAAGATCATCGTCGCAGGCTGTCTATCGCAGCGTTTCGCCACCGAGCTTCCCGGCATCATGCCCGAGGTCGATGCCTTCATCGGTCTTGATCAAATCACCAAGGTTGCGCCGATCATCGAGAACCTGCTCGGCAAGCAGAACTCCACCGAGGTGGAAAAAACCGAAGGCCCGGCCGCGACCGACGATCCACGCGATTTCGTGACGCTCAAGCCGAAGTATGTGCCGGACTACACCACGCCGCGCTTCCGCCTCACGCCCGACCACTACGCGTATGTGAAAATTGCCGAGGGCTGCAACCACACCTGTACCTTTTGCATCATCCCGCAGATCCGTGGCCGCCACCGCTCGCGCACCCAGGAGTCGGTCGTCAAGGAAGTCGAAGCACTGGTGAAATCCGGCGTCAAAGAGATCAACCTCATCTCGCAGGACACCACTTATTTCGGCATGGACCAATGGGAAGGCGAGCGGCCGAAGCCGAGCTCGCCGGTGGATTCAAGCAAGGGCAACTCGCTCTGCACCTTGCTGCGCGAGATCAACCGCATCGAAGGCGACTTCTGGGTGCGACTGCTTTACACCCACCCGGCGCATTGGTCGGACGAGTTGATCCAGACCATCGCCGAGTGCGACAAGGTCGCGAAGTATGTCGACATCCCGCTGCAGCACATTTCCGACCGCATGCTCACCGCGATGAAGCGCGTGACGAGTGGCGATTACATCCGCGATCTGCTCCGCCGCATGCGCGCCGGCATCCCGGGTCTCGGCATTCGTACTACGTTCATCGTAGGTTTCCCCGGCGAGACCGAGGAGGACTTCAATGAGTTGCTCGAATTTATTCGCGAGTTCCGATTCGAGCGTGCCGGTGTGTTCCAATACTCGAAGGAAGAAGGCACGCGCGCTTACAAGATGGATGGCCACCTGCACCATGCGACGCGCAAAAGCCGTTGGTCGCGTGCGATGGCCGAGCTCCAGCGAATTGCCAGCGAAACGAACCAGGCACAGGTCGGCAAAAATGTCCGCGTGCTTGTCGAGCAACCCGGCGTCGGCCGCACCCAATGGGACGCGCCGGAGATCGACGGCTCGGTGATGGTCGATGAGTCGATCCCGGTTGGCAGTTTCGCCGAGGTGACCATTGGCGACTGGCGCGGCTATGATTTGGTCGCCGCGCGTTGAGTTGCGCGTTGGGAAATTTTTACTGATTCCGACGATGTCGCTGCGCACGAAGGATTTCGATTATCACCTGCCCGAGGAACTCATTGCCGCGCGGCCGCTCGCCGATCGCGCTGCGTCGCGGATGCTCGTCGTGCATCGCGAGAGCGGCCGCCTCGAGCATCGCATGTTTCGCGACATCACCGAATATCTGCGGCCCGACGATTTGTTGGTGCTCAACAACACGCGGGTGATTCCGGCGCGCGTGTTTTCCGACGATGGCAGCATCGAGTTGCTTTGCCTCGACCGCCTTGGCGAACTCGAATGGCGCTGCCTCGTGCGGCCGGGCAAACGCATGAAGCTGGGCCGCGAAGTCGTCGCGGGCGGCATCCGCGGCGTGGTGACCGAGGTCTTTGAAAATGGCGACCGCCTGATCCGTTGGGACTCGCCGCTCGACCTCGACAAGCACGGCCAACTCGCGCTGCCGCACTACATGGGTCGCGTCGAGGACGAGGCCGACCGCGAACGCTATCAGACGGTCTATGCCAAAGAGGAAGGCGCCATCGCCGCGCCGACCGCCGGACTTCATTTCACCACCGAAATGCTTGAGCGCATTCCGCACGCCTTTCTCACCTTGCATGTCGGCGTCGGCACCTTTCGCCCGGTGAGCGCCGAAGTGGTCACCGACCATGTGATGCACTCGGAGAAATTCATCGTCACCGAGGAAACTGCCAAGCGCGTGAATGCCGCAGGCCGCGTGCTCGCGGTCGGCACCACGGTCACTCGCGTGCTCGAGGCGCTTGGAAAACATAATCCGCCGGCCGGAATGCGCATCGCCGAAACCCGCCACGCAGGCGAGACCGACATTTTCATCCACCCGCCGCACGAGTTTCGCGCGGTCGACGCTTTGCTCACCAACTTCCACCTGCCGCAAAGCACGCTGCTCATGCTCGTGAGCGCGCTCGCCGGACGCGAGCTGATGCTCGAGGCCTACCGCGAAGCGGTCGCGCAGCGCTACCGGTTTTTCAGCTATGGCGACTGCATGCTGATCCTTTGAAATTTTCCGCCCATCAGCATCGCTACAAACTTTGCTGCAAGATGTGCATGCCCCCCCGCCTCGCCCAAAGCATTCTTGACATCGCCAATTTGCCGTCCCTAATTTTCACGTCCCCCGATCCTCATGATCCAGTTTGTCAAACCCTCCGCACGCCTCGCGGGCACCATGATTTTCGTCGGGCTTCACGCCTCTGCCGTGGCACAAAATCCACCTGCAGCGCCTGCGGCTCCGACACCCCCAGCGGCTCCAGCTGCACCTGCCCCCTTGGTCTCACCGGCTGAGATCAACCGCATGTTCAATGATGTCGATGCGGCATTCGAGGCAAAGAACTACTCTGCGATCCCTCCCAAGATCGACGCCCTGCTCAAGGCGCTGGTCAACACCCAGGATGCGCCGCTTGAGACGCTGTATTTCAACATCGGCCTCGCCCACCTTCTCGACAACAAAGGCCCCGAAGCCGAAGCCGGATTCCTCGAATGCCTCAAGCGTTTCCCGAACGGCGAGTACGCCTCGCGTTGCTATCTCGGCGCCGGCCGCGCCTGCACGATGCAGGGCACGGAGGCGAAGAAGACCCAAGCGATCGATCTCCTCAAGAAAGCCGCGGCCGATCCGAAGTTCCGCTCCGAAGCGGGCCTCCTTCTCGGTCAAGTGTATACCGATCTCGGCAAGCACGATGAGGCCCTGCAAGTTTTCCGCAGCCTGATGGGCTCGGATGTCAGAACTCCCGCGCAGACATCCGCCGCCGTCGAATCGGTCGGCCTGCTCGCCACCGGCGGCAGTCTCGGCGACCTCATCGCCTACCTCGACCGCCTTTCCGGCCAAGCCGGCGTGCGCGACGCGATCGCATGGTATGTGAATCAAATCATCGTCCGCGGCGATGAACTGGTGGCCAACCAGCAATACGAACCGGCGCTCGCGATCTATCGCATGATCCCGCCGCGCAGCCAGATCATCTCCATTCAGACCTACGCGCTCGGCGAAATGCGCAAGGAACTCAAGGTCCTTGAAACCCGCGCCGAGGCCGACAAGGCCAAGCCCGCCAACCAACGAAGCAAGGCGCCGGAGCTTATCAACGCGCTCAAGCCCGCGATCAAGGTCGCCGAAGAGGCGCTCAAGGCGATCGAGGAAAAGACCGACCTCGACTCAGCTGTCCTGATGCGCCGCGGTCGTTGCCTTTTCTATCTCGACCGCCACGAGGAAGCTCTCGTTTGCTTCCGCACGCTGCGCACGAAATACGGATCCTCAGTCGATGCGAAGTCGGCCGCTTTCGCGGAAATCGTGATCCTCAACAAGCTTCAGGACATCGCCGGCATCAAGGAGATGTGCGAGCTCTACATGCGGAAGTACCCGGATGCGGAAAACATCGAGCAGGTCGCGACGCTGGCCGGCGAGGTGCTCGTCCAGAGCGGCGACTGGAAAGAAGTCGGCGCGTTCTACCGCGGGCTTGAAACGAAATTTCCGAAGTCGGAAAATCTCGATCGCTTTGTGTTCTTCCAAGCGCTCGCGACCTTTCAGGAAGCGCGTTTGGCTGAAGCCGCGCCGATGCTCGCGAATTTTCTCAAAACCTACCCCAACAGCCCGCTCGTCGAGAACGCCCTCTACTATGTGGCGATGTCGAATTTCCTCACCAACAAGTACAAGGAAACCCTCGCGGCCTGTAACGAGTACCTCACGAAATTCCCCGACGGCCGCTTTGCCGGCGACATGCGCTACCGCCTGTCCTTCATCGACTTCAACGACAAGGAGGAAGACCAATCCGACAAGGTCATCCGCGACCTGAAAAAATTCCTCAACGAGCATCCCGACGACAACTCGAACGGATCGATGTACTGCCTCTTGGCCGACACCTTCAAACGCAAGGGTCGCGATGACGAGGCGCTCGATGCATTCAAGAAAGCGGTCTGGACGCAAAGCCCTGACGATGTCGTGCAATACGGGCTCGATTCTGCGACCACCATTCTGCAGGGCAGGAAGGACTGGGCGGGCGTTGCCGAGCTGCACGGCGAATTTTTGAAACGCCGACCAGACAGCCCGCTGGCCTTGCTCTCGGCCACCTGGGTGGCAAAGATGAAGGCCCGCGAAGGCAAGAGCGTCGAGGCGGCCCAACTGCTTGGTGACACGCTCAAAGACCGCATTTCCAAACCATCCAACGAGCAGGTCGAATTCCTCATCGACGAGCTGGCAAAAACGCTGGTCCCGCGCAAAAAACCATCGGAGATCGATGTCGACGCGATCGACAAGCAGCTCACCGACCTCCTCGCACAAGTCACCGCCGGCCAGGAAAACCCGACTACCGCTGCACGGGTCTACTACGCCCGCGCACGCCTCGCCCAATTGCTCCGCCGCAATGACCGCTCGGATCTCTACATGAAAGGCATTGCCACCACCAATGCCAAGGACCCCTCGGCGCTCAGCCCTGCCTTGCTCACGGTTTCCGGCGACATCCTGCTCAAGAACGGCGACCTCGAAGGGGCCGAGGCCATGTACAAGCGCCTCGTCGATCGCTACAGCGATTCGTCATTCTCCGATTCCGGCCCGGTCGGCATGGGCTTGGTCGCACTCGCCCGCAAGAAACCCGAAGAGGCTCTCAAGATTTTTGACGAGGCCCTCCAAAACAACCCCGGCATGTCCCGCTTCAAGGAAGCGACGCTCGGCAGACTCGAGGCACTCGTCGATCTCGACAAGCATGAGGACGCCATCAAGCTCGCGCTCAACACCGTCGGCGATAAAATGTTCCGCGGCCAATCGGCAGCCGATGCCTACATGCTGCTCGCCGAGGTTTATCGCAAGCAGGCTGCCAAGGCCCCCGGCCCTGAAGGCACCGAGCTGCTCAAGAAAGCTCACGGCACTTACCAGCGCGTCTATGTCGCTTATCAAGGTTTCCCCGACGTCTGCGCCGAAGCCTACTGGCAGGCCTACGAGACCGCCAAAGAGCTCGGCGAGGAAACACTCGCTGCCGATACGCTCAAGGCACTGCGCGAACACCCGAAACTTACCAACACCAAGGCCGCGAAAAAGGCCGTAGGCATGAACTAACCCGATCCGGCCATGTCCCCACTTACCTCACTCACCCGCCTTGCGCCGCTCGCATTAGCTTTCGCGACCGCGCCGCTCATGGCCGAAAATGCTGCACCTGCCGCACCTGCCGCACCTGCCCAACTGGTCTTCCAAAACGGCCGCTCGATCCCGCTTAGCTCGGTCGACATCGCGCAAGACAAGGTCCTCATCAAGACCGCTGCCGATGGCTTCAGCGCAGGCCAGTCATTCCCGCTCACCGCCGTCAGCCATGTCTTCGGCGACCGCCCGGCGGGGCTCAACCAAGCCATCGCGTTGCTGCTGTTCGACCGTCACAAGGAAGCCATCGATTTGCTCGAGCCTCTGCTCGCCGCCCATCGCGTCTCGGCAAAGATCCCCGGAAATTTCTGGATCGAATCCGCCCGCACGCTGCTGGTGTGTTATGCGTTGACCGGTGATGCGGCCCGCTGCACGCAGCTCGGCAAGGACATCTCCGATGCCACTCCGCCCCAAGGCAGCGATCCCTTTGTTTCGCTCGGCAAAGCCTTGCTCATGCCCGCAAGCGTGAGCCCCGAAGACCGCGATGTCTCGCTCAAGGATCTCATGGCTGATGAAATGCCGGCCGATGTTGCCGCCTACGCGTCCTTCTACCGCTCGCGTCTGCTCAAGGAGCAAAAGAAAAATGCTGAAGCCCTCCAGGCCCTGCTCGCAGTGCCCTGCCTCTACCCTTCGGGCGGACTCATCCTCAACGCCGCCGCCGAGATTCACGCCTCCGACCTGCTCGCTAGCCTCAGCCGCCGCGACGAGGCAACCCACCTGATCAACTCCGCCCTCCGCGTTGCCCAGGGCACGATTTTGATCGAGGAAGGCAACAAGCGTCTTGAATCAATGTAATAATCACATCATCATCCACCAACAAGCATCTCAACCATCGCATCGTCATGAAATCCACCATCCGCCAAGTCGCGTGCACCGCAATCACCGCGCTCCTGCTGTTTCCAATGACCGCCCTCGCTTCGGCGCCCAAGGGCGGCTCGGTCCAAAAAAGAACCTTGCTCGACACCTACCACGAAGGTGGCTGGGTCATGCACTTCCTTCTCGTGTTCTCGGTCGCGATGGTCTGGCTCATCATCGACATCTGGCTTCGCACCAACAGCAAGAAAATGACGCCTGTTGACGATGTCACTACCGTGCAAGGGCTTTTCCGCTCCGGTGATTATGTCGGCGCCTATCAGGCGATGAAGACAAGCTTCAGCCCCTTTGCCGAAGTGATGCGCGCCGGTCTCGGCTCGGTCGGATACGGCAAGGAAGCCACCGAAGAAGCGGTTTACGCGACGGTGGAAAAAATCAATTCCACGCTGCAGACCCGCATCAACTACCTCTCGGTTATCGGTGTTTGCGCGCCGATGGTCGGTCTGCTCGGAACCGTGGGCGGTATGAAAGGCGCTTTCGGCAGCCTTGGCACGACTGGCCTCTCCGGCGGCGTCGGCGAGCTTGCAGGTCACATCGGTGAGGTGCTTGTTGCGACCGCGGCCGGTCTGCTCGTCGCGATCCCCGCATTCATGGCATTCTATTTCCTGCGCAACAAACTCCAAGGCGCGGTCCACCACCTTCACGAGGAAACCGAGCGCATATTCCGCAACGCTCCCTACGAGTACCTCAAGGACGCCGACGTCGGCCAAGAAGAAACCTACGCAGCCCTGCCCAACTGGGTCCAAGGCTCCGAAGGCGCCCAAATTAGCGAGGTCTGATCGGCCCGCCGCCCTTATGTCAATTCAACCTTTGAACAACTAATCCTATGGCCGGTGGTGGTGGTGGTGGAGACGGGGAACCCGAGTTCCAAATTGCTCCGATGATCGATGTGCTGCTCGTGCTGCTCGTCTTCTTCGTCATGATCACCTCCGCCGAGGTGCTCAAGGTCGATAAGAACCTCACGCTGCCCATCTCGCCAAACGCCAAACAGCGCGAGCCCGAAATGGCCAAGCACGAAATGGCGGTCAACCTCCGCTACGACCCTGGCACCAACAAAGGCATCCTTGTCGTCGACGACCGCATCTTCGGCGACTGGCAGGAAGTCGTTCCGATCCTCCAGGACCGTCGCCAACGCGATCCGAAACTCCGCATCGTCGTCCGTGGCGATGCCGCCGTGCCTGCTGGCGAAATCCAAAAAGTCATGAATGTCATCGGCGAGGCCGGCATCGCCGACATCGCATTCGCCTCGTCCAACAAGTGACACTCCCATGAGGAAAAAACATCGTCATCGCAAGAAGGCCAACGCCGAAGTCAACCTCGGCTTCCAGATCGCGCCGATGATCGACGTGGTCTTCGTGATCCTTCTCTTCTTCATCGTTTCGGCCAGTGACATCCAGGTGGAAAACTCGCATGTCACGAAACTTCCCGGCACTGTCGAAACCCAAAGCGACACGCCAACGCCCGATGAAATCGCCATCAGCATCGAGGACGACGGCCAAGTCTTTCTCAACGACGATCCGCTTGATACACCCGAGGCCAAAATGCTCCCCGAGCTCGCCAGCAGCCTCAATCAACTGCGCGAAAGCAGCGCCGCCTCAAAGTCCGAAGTCCTCGTCACCATCTACGCCAACGAACTTGCGCGCTACGAACGGGTGGTCGATGTTCTCGACGCCATGAGTCGCGCCAAAATCACCAATGTCAGCTTCCAGGCCGGAAGCCCGGAATGATCCGACTCCGCCCGGCCTGAACGAATTTTTTTACCGCCACCATGCAAAATTACGATAGCGATGAGGACGAGCTCTTCGAAGAAGAGCACTCCACCCCCATCAAGCCCAAGAAACAGACCTGGTGGGCGAAGCTTGGTGGCGGCTCGTTGATGATTGCCGCCGTGATCCATGCCGTGCTCTTCATTGCTGGCGGGCTTTGGGTCTATCAAGTCATCATTGAGGCGGAGAAAAAAGTCGACTTCATGCCGGCCGGTGGCGGCGGTGGTGGCGAGCGCGGCTCGCAAACCAAGGTCCAGCAAAAGAAGCGCCAGCAGATCACCCCTTCGACCAATGTGAAACGCGTCTTTGCCGAAGGAGCGACATCCTCGTACTCGATTCCTGACCCGGGCGACAGCTTCGGCGAAATGTCCGCGCTCTCATCACTCGGCGGCGGCAGCATGGGCGGCGGCGGACTTGGTGCGGGATTCGGTCAAGGCTTTGGCAAAGGCGATGGCCTCGGCTCCGGCATCGGCAAAGGTGGCGGCGCGGGCAAGCTCTTTGGCCTGATCCCCGAAACGATGCGCAAGCGCTGCTCTAAGGACGACCGCTTGCAACGCCTCAAGGAAAACGGCGGCACGCCCGCCTGTGAGGAAGCCACGCTCAAGGGCCTGCGCTGGCTCAAATCCCAACAATCGGCCGACGGCTCATGGGCCGGCTCGCACTCCGTGGGCTTTACCGGTCTTGTGCTCCTGGCCTACTTCGGCCATTGCGAGACTCCCGCCTCCGAGGAATTTGGCGATTCCTGCCTCAAGGGCATGGTCTACCTCATCAATCGGGGCATGAAAAACAATGGGCTGATGGCCACCAACCTAGCCGAAAACAGTTGGCCCTACGAGCACGCCATCGCCACCTACGCCCTCGGCGAAGCACTCACTTTCTGCAAAGAAATGAAATTGGTCGTGCCCAACTTGAAGGAAGTCACCGAAAAGGCCGGGCAATTCATCATCGACAACCAGCACAAAAATGGCGGCTGGGCCTACGCCTACAGCACGGCGGACGACGCCCATGTCGACACCTCCGTCAGCGGCTTCCAAATCCAGGCGCTCAAAGCCTGCAGCCACACCTCGATCCAGTTCAAGGGCATGCAACCGACGATCAGCAAGGCGCTCAACTACGTCAACGGCAACCAGCACGAGAGCGGCGGTTACGGGTATCAAAGCCCAAACTCGCACGATAAGGAATATCACACGCTTACGGGTACCGGCATGCTCGCCAATCAGATGTGGGGCAAAGGCGGCCGAAGCGAGGTCCGCAAGGCCGCCGATTACATCGTTAAAAATTCGAAATTTACCTACGACGACAGATACGCCGACCTCTATGCGCACTACTACGAATCCCAGGCAATGATGCAGATGGGTGGCGAGTATTGGCAGAAGTACAATTTGATTTTTCGCGATCAGGTCCTGAAGGGTCAAGATTCCGATGGTTCATGGCGAGTGCCAGGCGGTGGCAAAGAAATCCGCGCGGTGGCCCCTCTGTTTGTTTCGAACAAAATTTACCGCACCGCGCTCTGCACGCTGATGCTCGAGGTTTATTATCGCTTCCTCAGCACCGACGGTGGCGGCAAGCGCCAGCCCGGCATCTGATTGCTTAGCCCACGGATTTTTCCACTGGCGGCCGGGCCATTTGATGGGATGCTGGATGGCATCCGAGCCCCGCACCGATGAATCGCAAGCCGATACTCACCGCCGCCGTTTTCTTGATCACTGCGCTGGCCGCCTTCGAGGCCGGCCGCATCACGAGGCCGGCCAAGAGCGATGCCACTACGGCTGAAAAACCTGCCGAGCGCGCAAGCCGCCCGCAGAGAAATGACGCCGCAACACCGCAGGGGGCTGCGCGTGGCGAGCGCCAGGCATCCGCCGCCACATCCCCGGCGGAAAGATTGGCACGACTCGAGTCGATCGTCCGCGGCGAAAACCCCTACGAGCGCAACCGCGCGCTGCTGGCATTTCTCGATCGCCTCGCACCCGGAGATTTTGAAGGTGTCGTCGATCATTTCCGCGCTCTTGGCATCACCGAAGAACGGCTCGGCGAATATGGCTTGATCCTTGCCGCATGGGCGAAGGTGGATCCGCTCGCGGCGCTGGCCTACGCCAAGGCCAAGACCGACAATCCCTTCGCCGCCCGCGCGATTCTTACGAGCTGGGCAACCGAGGACGCAGCCGCAGCAATTCGCTGGGCGCAAAACAATCATCAGGGGGACGGTGCGAATCCGTGGCTGATCGGCGTCATTCGCGGCATCGCGGCGACCGACATCGAGGGCGCCTCCAATTTGCTCAAATCGATGCCGCGAAGTGTCGAACGCGGCGAGGCATTGGATGCCCTTTTGCCGCATTTGCTCGCCAAAGGCAATGAGTCCACGCGCACATGGATCGCCTCCATCGATGATGATGCCCTGCGCAATGGCGCGATGATGCGCGCGGCCGAAGCGATGGCAAAAGCCGATCCTGCCGGCACGGTCGCGTGGCTGATGGAAAATCCGGGCGAGGCATTGGACCGCCGACTCGACGATGTCTTTGGCATCTGGGCAAAGCAGGATGAA
Organism: Akkermansiaceae bacterium; assembly: GCA_947462835.1. GTDB lineage: Bacteria > Verrucomicrobiota > Verrucomicrobiia > Verrucomicrobiales > Akkermansiaceae > Luteolibacter. The sequence goes on along the minus strand of CANHQM010000002.1, from coordinate 113,851 downwards.
GCTGCCGCCCGCAGCGCGCTCAACACGCTGCCGACCGGAGAAATCCGCAGCGATGCCTTGCGCGGAGTGGTCACTCGCCTCGCCTTGAGCAAACCGGCCGAAGGAGTCGCGTTGATGGATCAATACCCCGACGAAGTGAACGACCGCACGGTGCGCAGTTTCATCTGGCACTCATTTGGCAAGGACCCGGCCACCGCGCTCGGCGAAGTCTCGCGCATCGGCGATGAGGATCGCCGCAACGAAATGTATCGCCGCGCCATGGGCGTATGGATGCGCCGCGATACCACTGCCGCCAAGGCATGGCTCAACGCCAACCCCTTGCCGGAAAGCGTGACGCGCTCGCTTTCACAGGACGAAGCCCGGTAGAACGTCGCGGCCTCGCGGCTCCGAATCACTCACACGGGCAGGGACTTTTGTCCCAAAGGTCCGCAGAAGGGGCGGCTTGATAAGTGGATATGTGATGTCCTCCCGTACTCTACCGTAATGCGGCATCATGCCCCAAGAGCCCCCAAGAAACCCTCTGCATCCCTGATTCCTTGGGCTTTTCTTACTATTTGTCTGGGAAATAGTAAAAGTGCCGGTAGGGCGAAGCAGACTCGCGGCGTCGGCTCATTCGGGGGTAGGGCCCTTTTTGCCTTCGCTTCGCTCCAGCCATGCCAAGTGCGCCTCGCGGCGTCGAAAAACTGCCGCCAATGCGGCAAGCGCATTCCGAAAGGTCCGACAAGTGGCTACTTGATAAGGGGATATGCGTTATCGCATCTTATCTTCATGAAACACGAAATGCTTAAGTCGGATGAAAAATCGCTACATCTTCCCACCCAGAAGGGTGGGCCCGCGCAAAAAGTGAAATGGTCAGCAAGCCCCGCCGTAAAGCGGGTCCGCTCCAAATCCAGCGTGCTGTCAGCGAAAGTGTCATCCAACATCATTCATGAAGCATCTGGAAAATGGTAAGGTGCGGAAATACCCACCTCCAACCTTGCTCCACCACCTTGCCCGGGGCCTCGGCTAAAGGTCCAGTTGCACGCCTTGCAGAGCCGTTCCACGAGCGATAGCCCAATGCCATAACCGCCCGGAACCGTCGGGCCTGGAAGCTCAGGAAATCCCGGGCCATCATCTTGAAACACAAGACTCACGGATTTTTCATCTGAACGAATCAGGATTTCCAAAAGCCCGCCGCCAGCATGCAGGTAAGCATTTTCGATGAGGTTGTGACACAACACCGTCAGAGTCTCAGGGTCGATTTCAAGCATCACCTCGCGATCACTTTGAATGGTGATCTTCAGAGGGTGCTCGGGGTGAAGTGCGCCGACTTCATCGACTACGGATCGGACGACACTTTCGATATTCACGGACCCTGCACTGGCTGGAGGCCGCCGCTCACGGGCGAGCAGAAGAAAGGTTCGCACCAGTCGTTCCATCCGCTGGGCGGATCGTCGCATGCGTCCTGTGATGCGGTCCCGCGAGATTGCATCGCCCTCCGCTTGACCCAACAGATCAAGCGCGGACTTGAGCGTCGCGATGGGCGTCCTGAGTTCATGACTGCAGTCGGATAGAAAATGATGTTCCCGTGAAAGCGCTGCTCCGAGGCGTTGCCGATACTCGTCCAACGCAGACGCAAGCTGGCCGATTTCATCGGCGGGAAAATCCTTACGCAGCAATGATGTTTGCGTATCAGCCCGATCATGCAGCACACGCCGAGTAAGCTCGCGCACCGGCTTTAACGCCCATTGGCTGATGAGTTGGCCGATGCCGAGAGCGAGGAGAAAAAGCAGCGCGCTGAGCATGAGAAGCTGATCGCGCGCCTTGTCCGTTTCAGCCTCGCTGAGTTCCGTCGTGCTTAGGTCGGCCAACACCACGCGGATGTTTCCCTTGCATTCTTCCGGCGCGATCCAGATGCGGAATTCCCGCTCGTAGCCGAGGATGATCCATAGCCGCAATCGATCAAAGAATGTCCGGACTACCACGCTGCGTGTCAGGTCATCATTGGCGAAGATTTCATGCAGCCCAAGGGTGGAGGGGATTTCATGCAGCCGCATTTTTTCCATGAGAAAACTCGCGTCCGCATGGGCCGTGATACCTGCAGGCAGAGTGGTTCCTGAACGGTCGTTGACAATACCTTCCGCCGTCTTGATGAAATAGCGATCATGGATCGCATCCTCGGCATCCAATAAAATGATCCATCCGATACCGGAAACAACGAGGATGATCAGTGCGGCGAAGCAAACAATGAGCAGCCGGATGCGTGATTCGAGCCGGGATGGTCTCATGAAGAGGGATGGCGTGTGGACAGGAGTTGGAATCCGACGCCACGATGGGTTAGCAAGAGCGGTGGCAAACCGGGAGGGTCGATGCTGGCACGCAGGGTGGCAATGTGAGTGCGAAGCGAGTCGCTGCCCGGGGGCTCATCCCCCCAGAGATGAAACTCAAGATCGGAGCGCAACACAATCGCCGGAGAGTGGCGCATGAGTTTCTCCAAGATGGCAAAGCCCATGTTCGTCAAGGTGAGACGCTGTCCGCCACGGCTTACTTCGCGGGTGGAAATGCAAAGCTGAAGATCGTCGATGCATAAAGTCCCTCCGGTGCTGTGAGCGATCCCCGCTGCGCGCCGGATCAAGGCTTGGAGTCGTGCCAGCAGTTCCGCCAGAGCGAATGGCTTGATGAGATAGTCATCCGCCCCGGCGCGGAACCCGCGCAGCCGATCCTCAAGAGTGCCAGCCGCTGTAAGCATCAGGACCGGCAGAGCGGGAGCAATGCCTGTGCGGACCCGCTCGCAGAGCTCAAGCCCGCCGATCCCAGGCAGCCTCAAATCAAAGATCCCGGCGGAATACCTCCCGTTGATGAGCTGGTGCATCGCCAGCGCCCCATTGGGTGCGTGGTCCACTCTCCATCCGTTTTGCTCCAGAAAGTCCTGAATGTTTGCTGCGAGATCAGGATCGTCTTCCACCAGCAGGACGGGGAGTGGCGGCGCATCGTTCATCAGACGGCATCGTCCATAATTTCCTTCAGAATGCGAGCACTCAGAAAGAGTAGCGCAACCCGAACAGGGCCGAATATCCGTCATAATCCGCATCCACCCTTCCGCCACCGTTTTCCGCATCCAGTGTGGGACTGCCGGAATAATGATAGCGAAGCTCCGCAAAGGCGGAAAAGCATGCGTTGATCGGATAGATGGCACCCAAAATGATCTGTGAGGAGGGGACCCAGTGGTCCGAGAACTCCTGCTCGACGCCGTTGACTCTCATATCGATGTCCACTTCCTGCATCGCTCCGAGACCAAGACCCACATAGGGGCTGATTTTGTTGAAAAAGCCTTCATTCGCATCATCGCGACGGAAGGTATAAACGGCATTGAACATGAGGTTTGTGGAAGCGAAGTCGCCGTCGCTCACGCCGTCAAAAACGCCGCCGTTCATGGAGTCCACGCCATTGTTCCGATAGAACCACTCGAGTTCGAGCGACCATGCCGGAGATAGCTCTTTGCCGACCGCCAAACCGGAAAGAAAGCCCCCGTCGTAGGAGCCATCGCTGGTTTGTCCGGCCTGTTTAACATCGCCGCTGGAGAGTCCCGAGAACCCACCGAACACATCGACATAAACGCCGTCCCACAGCGTGGCTCCACGCGCCGACGCGCCGCTGAAAAGCAGCGTGGTGACTGTGACAAGTACCGCGCTAATCTGGCGGATGCTTTGATCGTAATTTCTGATTTTCATCGTAGTGATAAGTTTGTTCTCCGGGAGCCATCCCAGATTGGAGCAGACATTGCCGCGGACTCTGCAAAATGACCGCAAAGCAAATGTTAAATCCGCGCAAAATGCAGCCGATCCAATCAGCCGGATGGCGGTGACTCGGAGATGGTGATGACGGCATGCTCCAAAGAGAGACCCCCCAAGAACCCCGCCGACTCCTGATTTCTTGGGCTTTTCTTACTATTTGTCTGGGAAATAGAATAGTAGAAGCTGTAACGGCGCTCACCCGCCGAGATGATCGAGCAAGGCCTGCGCTGATCGAACGGATATCCCCGGCAGGCTTGCGATCTCTTCGGCGCTTGCACGGCGGATGCGTGCGACGCTGCCAAACTTTTTAAGCAGTCTTTGCTTTCTCGCGGCCGACATGCCCGGGCAATCGTCGAGCAAGCTTTCGCGCATCCGCCGACGATAGAGCAGCGCGTTGTAGTTGTTGGCAAAGCGGTGCGCTTCGTCGCGGATTCGCTGCAGCAATTTCAAGGCCCCGCGATCATGCGGCAAACGGATCGACTGGCTTTTGCCTGGAACAAAAATTTCCTCATGCTGCTTGGCCAATCCGATCACCGGCAGCTCATGCAATCCCAAGGCGCGCAGTTCTTTCACCGCCATGCCCAGCTGACCTTTGCCGCCATCGACGATCACCAAATCCGGCAGCACGATCCGCGCCCGACCCTCGCGCGCCAAGCGCCGCAATGCCTCGACTGCATCCTCTTGCGAGTCGGCGATGTCCGGCGCCGCGCCGACATTTTCCAGCAGGATGCGCGAGTAGCGGCGGCGAATGACTTCGGCCATCGACGCGAAATCATCCTGACCCTCGACGGTCTTGATGCGATAGCGCCGGTAGTTTTGGTTGTCGGGTCTGCCATCGGTGAAGCGCACCATTGAGGCGACAATGTGGTTGGAGGAAACATTCGAGATGTCGAAGCACTCCATCACGCGCGGTGGCCCTGCGAGGCCAAGCTCTTCGCCAAGTTCGGCGAGATCTTCGAGCGGCTTCACGGTGCTCGGTAGCCCGCGCCCGCGGCTAAATTGTCGCGTTGGCGTGAGCGTTTTTTCCAAGTTTTGCAAAATGTCGCGCAGCGTTGCGGCGCGCTCGAAATCCATCGCTTCGGCCGATGCCTCCATGTCCTTGCGCAGCCCGTCGAACAACTCGCGCTTGCCCTTGCCCTCAAGGATCCGGCACGCCTCCTCGACCTTCGCCAGATACTCTGCGCGCGAGATGCGCCCGACGCAGGGTGCCGAGCAGTTGCGTATGATGTCGGCGTTGCAATGGCGGTACTCCGCTTCGCCGGGATCGGTCGGTCGGCACACGCGCAAGCCAAGGCTGCGATTGAGCCACTCGAGCGTGTGGTTCAACGCACTCGAATGCGGAAATGGCCCGAAGTATTTTGAGCCATCCTCTTTTCTCACCCGCGTCGTCACAAAGCGCGGCCACGGATCCGCCAGCCGCACCCGCGCGAGCAGGAAGCGTTTGTCATCGCGAAACGCGACATTGTAGCGCGGCCGGTAGTCCTTGATGAGCTTGCCCTCGAGCAGCAGCGACTCCTCCTCGTTGCGCACGACATGAATCTCGAAATCATGGATCGAATCAATCAGCGCGCGGGTCTTGATGTCGGCCCGCATCTTGCGCGAGGGCATGAAATAGCTCGAGACTCGCCGCTTGAGGTCGCGCGCCTTGCCGACATAGATGATCGAGCCCAGATGGTCCTTCATCAGGTAGACCCCTGGTTGATGGGGCACCTCGCGGAGCTTGATCCTGAAATTCGCTGCACTCATGAAACCGGCCTGGATCCCCATCGAATGCCAGATCTGCGGAAATTCAACCGCAAAGCCCGGGAAATCTCGCGGATTTTGCCGACAAATTTGGCATCGCGCGGCATTCCCTTTCGTGCGAGGCTTCCGCCGCAAGCTCATTCCCGTTTCATGAAAATTTCCACCGCCTCATCCACCCGTCGCCGCAAAGGTTTCACCCTCCTCGAAATGGTCATCGTGCTCGGGATCATCGCCATGATCCTCGGCGGCGCGATCTTCGCGATGCGCGGCATCGGCGATGCGGCCAAACTCAAGCAGGTCGAGGCCGACTTCAAGAGCCTCGAAAGCGCGCTGCAAATGTACAAGCTCAACGCCGGCAGCTACCCGACCAGCCAGCAAGGCCTCAAGTCGCTCCAGGAAAAACCCACCAGCACGCCGATGCCGCGCCGCTGGGTGCAAGTCATGAGCAAGATCCCGCTCGACCCATGGGACTCGCCCTACAACTACCGCTTTCCCGGCCGCAAGCGCGTCAATGAATTCGAGATTCTGAGCAAGGGTCCCGATGGCATGGAAAACACTCCCGATGACCTCAGCAGTCAAGACGACTGACCTCCGCCGCGGATTCACGCTCATCGAACTTGTCGTCGTACTCGCAATCGCGGCCGTCGTCATGGGCGGCGCGGTGGGCCTGATGGTTTATTCGTCCGACGAGCATTCACTGCGTCGAGCGTCGGGAGAAATCGAGTTGCTCGCCAAGCGCGCGCGCGTCACATCGATGCTGCACCAGACGCCGTATGCCTTGGAGTTTCGCGCCGACCGCGTGCGCATGTTGCCACTTGCCGAAGCGGGCCGGTCTTTGCGGAAATCCAAAAAGCGCGATGTCGAAATCCAAAGCGACGCCACCGCCACGCGCGAAGAATTTCGAATCAAGGACGGCATGAGCGTGTTCGTGCGCCGTTGGGATTCGAAGCAATGGCTCGATACCGTGAAGGAAGATGTGCACATCTGGCGCTTTGATCCCGAGGGACTTTGCGAACCGCTTTCCGTGAAATTGGTGCTCGATCAAAGTTGGTCGGCCGACACCTACGAACCGCTCACCGCTGCCATCCGCGAAAGCGAACTCGAAGCACGATGAACGCGATCAATCCCATCCGGAAGTCCGGCTTCCTGCTGCTCGAGATGGTGCTCGCCCTCGCGGTCTTCGGCATGGCTGCGACGGGATTCACCGTCGCTCTCAACCGCATGGCTGCCACCGCGTCGCTCGCACAAAGCGAGTTGCGCATCACCCGCATTCTCGACAGCGCGCTTGAGGAAACACTTTCACAACCGACGATCGAGGAAGGCTCCGACACGATCGAGATCGGCGAAACCGGCATCGAGCTCGAGACGAATATCGAACGCATCGAAGATTTGCTTAACGAGGAAGGCCAGCAACTGCAGGACATGTTCCGAATCCGCATCACGGCAAAGTGGGCCGAGAACGGTCGATCGCAACAACGCAGCGCGGAAACATGGCGCTATGGCATGATGTACCAGCCATGAAAATTTCACCGTCATCACGCAAGCGTCGCGGCTTCACCTTGCTCGAGGTGGTGATCGCCGTCGGCTTGTTGAGCCTCATCGTTGGCATGGTGGTCGGCATCGCTCGCACTTCGCTCGCGCTCGGCAAAACGATTGTCGAAACGCAGAACGAGGAAATGCGGCAACAGGCGTTTTTCGAGCTGCTCGGCCGCCGCTTCGCATCGCTGCCCGGCAACGCGCGCCTCGATCTGAAGGTCGATGACAAAGGTTCGCATTACCTCTCCGACCTCACGCTGCAAAATGTCCCGCTCGGCTTCAACTGGTCCGGCGGCGAACGCATCGCCAAGGCGGTGCAACTCTCAACCGTCAAGCGCCGCAGCGGATTCCTCGACATCGTTCTGCGCTACTACGAAAACGAAATTCTCGAAGACTCCGAGCAAAGCACAATGAGCGCGCTCAAGGAAAAACCCTTCGCCGAAATCGTGCTGCTCCAGGATGTTTCCTACTTCGAATGGCGCGTGCTCGATGGCCGCTCGATGGAATGGCAATTCGACTGGCACAACCAAGGCCGGCTACCGCTGCAAATCGAAGTCACGATGGCGATGGGCGCGAAAGGCGAAGAGATCCGCCAAATTTTTTGGATCCCGCCGCGCCTCAACCCGGAAGTGGTGATGCGCCAAATGACGCAAGGCGCGAATCAAAATCAAAATCCGAATACCGAAACCCCCGAGGGCCAACCCGAAGACGGCGGTGGCTCAGTGAGCCCGCCCGAACTCAACATCAACCCCGGTGGCGAAACCTCGCCGGACACGCAATGACCTCCACCCGCCCGATCTCACCGCACCGATCACCCCGCGGCATGGCGCTGCTGGCGGTGATCTGGCTCATCGCGATCCTCGGCCTCGCTTCGATGGCGGCGCTGCGCGTGATCTCCTTCGACATGGAACTCGCCTCGGCAAAAATTCATGGCTCGCACGCTAGGCAAGTCGCGGAAAAAGGCATCGCCATCGCCTGCAACCCGATCGTGAAACGCAGCGATCCAATCCTGCGCCAACTCAATGAAAACAGCGGCGAGGGCTTCGAAGTCAAAATGACCTCCGAAGGTGCGCGCTTCAACATCAACGCGATCATCCTCCAGGAGGACAAAGCACTGCTGCGCGAAATTTTCACCGATTGGGGCCTCAGCCTCGATGACGCGATGGCCATCGCCGACGCGCTCTGCGATTGGGTCGATCCCGATGACAATGTTGCCCTCAACGGCGCGGAGGTGAAGGAATACGAATCCGCTGGCCGCATCAACCAGCCCTTCAACCGTCCCTTTTACGACATTTCCGAGGTCCGTCTCGTGCGCGGCATGGACTTGGTCGAGGCCGCCCGCCCGGATTGGCGCGAGTGGTTCACGGTCTGGAGCGGGGGACCCCTCGACCTCAATGAGGCCACCGCCGAGCTCATCGCCGCCGCCGCCGAGTGCGATCCGAGCCAAGCGGAGATCATTCCAGAGACAGTTTGTGGCCCCGACGGCATTCGTGACACGGATGATGATCAACCTTTCGAAAATGCCGCCGCCGCCCTCCAGCTCCTCGGCGTCGATTCCACTGCCCGGCCCGACATCGCCCGCCGCTTCACCGTCAATGACACCACCACCCACATCGAGAGCCTCGGCCAAGCCAATGGCTGTAAGCGAAAAATCAGCGTGATTGTTCGTAATCGAACTGGCAAGCTGGCCCTCCTGCAACGCAACGAAGAAATCATCCCGTGAGCAAACCTATCGAACATGTGCTGCTGATCCCCGGCGAGGAAGCCTGGGAAGTCTGGTCCGGCACGGGCGAGACCGGCTACCAAGCGCGCGAATCGGTCGCGACGGCGATGGCCTCCGGGCTTGCCAATTTGCCGCCCGGCGAGCTGACGATGTTTTTCCCGGTGAAGTCACTCACCGCGGTGCCGATGCGCGTGACCAGCGATGATGAATCGCTATTTGCCGACCTCGCCGCGCTGCATGCCGAGCGCCTTGGCCTGCGCCCCGATCCGATGGCTGGCCAGCTCACCGATGTGTTCGTGATCGCCCGTGAGGCGGAAAACACGGCCTTGCTTTCGGTGTTTCTCAAATCGCCAAGCGACGAGGAACTCCCGCCGCGTTCGCCAAGTGGCTTCGACATTTCGCCGCGCGCGTTTCATGTCGATGGCAACTCGCTCGCAGTTTGGAAAGAATTCGGCCGCTGGGTGTTCGCGCTCTACCACCATGGCAAGCTCGCCTACTGCCAAGCGACCTCGGTCGATGCGAAATTGCCCGATGCCGCGCTCGCCCGCGAAATCCGCCTCTCGCTCGCACAACTTTCCATGCAAGGGCTCGATGCCGATCCGGCCCGCGTGAAAATTTGGGCAGCTCTGGACCGCGCCGATGTCGAGCCCTTCGGCCACGCGCTCGGGCTGCCGACTGAAGTCGAGCCCCGCCCGCTGCCTGTTCTGCCCGATCCGCTCAGCAAGCTCTTGCCGGCCGATGTCCGTGCCGCCCGCCGCGCTGCCCAACGCCGCCGCGCCATTCTCAGTGCCGCCGCCGCCGCCGCGCTGGTTTACCTCGGCCTCATCGGATGGTTCCTTTTTGGCCTCTGGCAAACCTCTTCCCAAACCCGCAAACTCCTCGCCCAAGCCGAAGAGTCAGCACCCAACATCGAGGCCTACACGCAGCACGATGCCAAATGGCGCGAGCTCGCCCACGCGGTCGACCGCACCCACGCTCCCGTCGATATCCTTTCCCGCATCGCCAATTGCATCCCGCCCAACAGCGGACTCCGCCTCAAAACTGCCGATGTCAGCGCGACGGAAATCAAGCTGATCGGCGAGGCACCCAAGCTCGAGTCGGTCAACGCCTTCAGCCTCGCGCTCACCAAACACAACGAGCTCACCCAATTCAGCTGGCAAACTCCCCAACCAAACCAGTCGAATCGCGGCTGGGAATTTGTCTTCACCGGCGAGCTGCCGACCGAAGAAGCTCAGGAATAAGCGACAATTTCCCACTCCTGCGGCATTGCTCATCGGGCAAACGCCGCCACCGCGATCCCAAAATTTTTCCCCACCCCGCAACCATGTCACCACGCGAACGAAACCTGCTGCTCTTCTTTGCCGCCGCGGGCTTCCTCGTGCTCAATTTGCTCGGCTTCGGATTCATGAAATCCAAGCGCGCCGAGCTCGATCGCAAGCTCGCCGCCGCCGAACAAAAACTCACTACCGCGGAATCCTCCCAGACGAATGCCGAGCAGGTCGCCGATGAAATGCAGTGGCTCACGGATCATGAACCTGCGCCCGTCGCCAGCCAGGACGCGCTCACCGAACTCCAGCAGTTCTGCGAAACCGAGGCCAACAACGCCGGCCTCGCCATCAAGACGCAAAAGCCCTTGGACACCGACGAAACCGAAGGTCGCCATTACCACCGCGCGAAAATACAACTCAATGTCACCGGCCGCGAGGAGGCGCTCTACCAGTGGCTCGATCAAATCAACGACCCCGCCAAACTCCGCATCGCCACCCAACTGCGCCTCACGCCCGACGCGAAGGACGACACGCTCATCGACTGCACCGCCACCATCGACCAATGGTTTGTGCCGGTCACGCAATGACCCGCGCCAATTTTCCCCAGCCCATGCCTTTCAAAGCTCCATTGCTGCTGATCCTGCCCGCCCTGACCGCGGTGCTGCATGCGGGCGTGCCGCAAAAGCAGCCCTTGGGAAATTACGCCAAGCTCTGGACCAATTCACCCTTCACCGCCAAGCCGCCAGTCGCCGGCGCCGGACCCGTCGCCAACCCGCTCGAGGATTACGCGCTGCTCGGAGTTTCGCCCATCGGCAACAACGGCTATCGCGTCACGCTCATCAACAAGAAGCAGGCCGACCAACGCATCACCGTCGAGACCGGCAAAACATCCGCCGATGGGTTCTCGATCATCAAGGTCAACCGCACAGCTGGTGAGCCATTGAAAACCACCGTCGAAATGTCCTCGGGCGCGATGCAAGGCACCGTGAGTTTTGATGAAAAACTTTTGACCATCGCCGCCCCGGCGCCGACCGCTCCCCCCGGCCAAGCCCCGGGCCAAATATCACCGCAAATCCAAGGTCAACCCGGCGCCCCCGGCCAAGTGATCCAAAAGCAGCCACGCCCGCGCGTCGTGCCGCCGCCCGCGCCCGGCAACCCCAATTTCAATCCCGCCGCCGGCCAGATCCAAGGTCAGCCCAACCAATCCCGCCCTTTCATCCGCCGCCGCTGAAATTTTCCCTCTCAACCGTCCCGCATCCATGTCCCTCATCCGCATCATCGCCCTGATCCTTGCCGCGAGCTCCTGCCTCTTCGCGCAAGAACCCGTGCCGCCAGCCGCTCCGGAACCCAACCAAGGCCCGCAGGCACCACCATCAGTCCCCGTGCGCGGTCGCCAAGGCCTGCCTCCACGCCCGAATGCCGCAATGCCGCCCGCCAATGCCGGCGAGCCTGCCGCCGAAGCCCCGAAGCCCGCCAGCGCGCCCGACCCACAACCCGGCATCCCACTCGGTGAAAACACAATCACCGAAGACATCGTCGAACCGAAACTCAGCGGCAACGCACTCGCCGGACTTTACCGCAAATACACCGGCCGCCGCGTGATCGTTGCCAAGGCCGCCGCCGATGCGGAATTTTCCTTCGTCCAGGAAGCCAGCCCTCAGGACCCGCTCACCTTCGACAAAGCCGCCGAGCTCCTGCGCAAGGCCGCGACGATCGAAAATTTCGTCTTCGTGCCCGATGCGCAGGACCCGAATCTCGATGTTCTCACACTCGCCACCGGCGGCCTCCGCCCGACCGGACGCGGCGTCGATGTCTACAACGAAAATGACCCGCTGCCCGATGGCGATGCGGTCATTTCGTATGTGATGACCCTCAACTACATCAAACCCGCCGAAGCGGTGAACACCTTCACCGCCATCATCGGCCAACTCGGCGCCTTTGGCTCGATCGCCGCCGTGCCGAACGCCTCAGCCGTCGTCATTACCGAAAACACCTCGCTCATCCGGAAGTTGATCGACCTCAAAAAGGAAATCGACAAACCCGGCTCGGTCCAAGCGACCCGTTTCTTCAAAGTCCAGTACGCCGATGTCACCGAAATCGCCGAGACGATTTCCGAGCTGCTTAGCGCGCAACAAGAAGGTCAGAAAACCGCCGGCATCCAGCGTGCCGACGCCGCACCAGCCGCTAACGGAGCACCCGCCCAAGCCGGAGCCCCGGGTGCCGCCACCGCCGGTGAAGACACGCCCGTGCAAATCGTGCCCGACCCCCGCACCAACCGCATCTTTGCCATGGGCCGCCCAGTCGACCTGTTCTTCGTCGAGGGCCTCGTGCGCGAGTTCGATGTGGAAACCAGCGAAAAGAATTTCCTTCGCCGCAAGCTGAAGTTCCTCACGGTCTCGGAGTTCCTTCCGATCGCCAGCGATGCCCTCACCCGCGCCTTTTCCGGCACCGGCGGCGAAGGCGGGCAAGGCGGGACCCAAGGCGGCGGGCAAAATGCCAACCGCCCGCAAGCCCAAGCCCGCCAGGACACCACCACCGGCGGACGCGGCTCTAGCGGACGCAACTCGACAATGGGCAGCAATTCCTCCGGCATGGGTGGATCCGGCTCAGGCAGTGGCTTCGGCGGTGGTGGCAGCGGCGGCCTCAGCGATCCCTCGGTCAGCACCGCTCCCGAATCCGTCCTCGTTGGCCGCACCCTTCTCGTCGCCGACAACATCACCAACTCAGTCGTCGTCCAAGGCCCACCGGCCGGACTCGAAATCGTGCAACGCCTCATCGATCAACTCGATACCAAACCGGATCAGGTCATGATTTCCACCGTCATCGGCCAACTGGCATTGAACAAAAATTTCGAATTTGGAGTCGGCTACTTACTCAACGGGAACGATGGAGCCCTTGGCGGTGGCGGCGGCCTTCCGATTATTCCTATCGCTGAAAGCATTCTCGATCCGGCTAAAAGATTTCCTATCATTGATTCCAGTGGCTTGGGCGCTTCAGGCTTGCGCGCATATGGAACGATTGGAGATCTCAATGTATTTTTGAAGGCCTTGCAGTCAAAGACAGACTTTACCGTGCTTTCCAGACCAAGCATTTTCACGGCCAACAATCAAAAGGGAACCATTTCGAGTGGTGAAAGAATTGCCATCCCGACACAAGGCGGAACGAGCGGGGGAAATTACAATACCGGAACCAGCATTGAATATCAGGATGTGGTACTAAAGCTCGAAGTCATTCCACTTGTTAACTCGAACAACGAGATCACATTACAGATATCTCTAATTAATGATGAACAAAACGGCACTCAAACTATTGCTGGCGCTGGGACAAATGGAGGCGATCTATCAGTGCCACGGATAACAACTCGTGAAATTCTAACCACCGCAACTGTTCCGAACGGCCAAACTATTGCCCTTGGTGGGCTGATCGTAGGGAAAAAAGATAAAACCAAAAGCGGCATCCCTGTTCTCAGCGATATACCTTATGTGGGCAATTTGTTCTCAACTACTACTACTAAGGATGATCGTTCGGAGCTGATGATTTTTATTCAGCCTACGATAGTGAGCGGCAGCAAATCACTCAATGAAACTCAGGTGGATTTCAAAGACAGATATACCTCTTCACCGGAAATTACGGACTTCGCCGATCCGCCGCCGCCGGAAGCGGTGCCCGTTGAGGAACCCAAGCCTGCGAAAAAGTCCAGATCTGGCTTCCGCCCGCCGAATAGACAGTAACTGTGGCGCGGGCATCCTTGCCCGCCACCTTTTCAAATCAAGGCGCTCTCACACCATCGGGATTTCCTTCGCGTCCTTCCACAGCTCTTCGAGCCCGTAGAAATCTCGAAGCTCTTGGTGCATCACATGCACCATCACATCGATGTAATCGAGCACCACCCAACGGGCGTCGACCTTGCCTTCGCGGTGGATGGCTTTGACGCCATGCTCCTCTTCCACGCGTTGCGAAACTTCATTGAGGATCGCGCGCAACTGCGGCATCGATGATCCCGAGCACACGATCATGTAATCGGTGAGCCCCGACACCTTGCGCATGTCCCAGATGCGGATGTTCTCCGCCTTCACCTCATCGGCCGCTTTCGCGCAGGCCATTGCCAATTCGAGTCCCTTGATCGCCATCGTTGATAAATTTTTTTGAATCCGCCAACCGCCAATCGGTCGCGAACCACAGCCAAGAGCATCGCTCCGCCACGCGCAAGAAAAAGGCGGCCCGACTGATCATCCCCGGGAAAACCCATTAACCCTAGGGCATCTCAGTCGGACCGCCTGGAGCGTCGCGACACAGACAATCAAGCACCCGCCGTGCCAAAATTTTCATTATCGGAAATTCACACCCGTAGCGGCGATCACCGGTCGCCGTTTTCTTCCCTCTTCTCCCTCCTCTTCCTTTACCGCCCTCTTCCCCCGCCGCTTTTTCCCTACGCGCCGTGAATTGAGCCTGTTGCCCCTTCAAAAATCAGCGTAGTCGGCGTCGCGGGACCCTTTGCTTCATGTGGATGATGGTCACCACCTGGAACCTCTCCGCATCGTGATGATAAATGATGCGATAGCCGCCTTCATGAACTTCGCGAAGATCGCATTCCGTCAGCTCGTGAACGCGATGGCCCCTTGATGGCATGAGGGCGGCGCTTTCAACGCGAGAGATCAATCGTTCAACCTGCAGCTTCGCATAGTGCTCCGAGTCACGGCCGATGAAGTCATGAATGGCCTTGAGGTCGCGGCGCGCCTGCTTTGACCACTCGATCTTCATGCAATGCCAAACTCTTTGCGAATGGCCGAATGGTCATGCTTACGGCCGTCACGCAGATCGGCAAGGCCGGCTTCGATTTTCTGCCGGACCAAAATTTCGTACATGAGGTCATCCCAACTTGCGGATTCGGGCAATTGCCGCACGAGCCGTGCCGCTTCTTTTTTGACCGAACCCGTGTCTTTTCCTGATGTCTGCATGTACACAACAAGCATCAAATCGCCATCGGGTGCAAGCCGACATTCTCCGTAGCGGCGATCACCGGTCGCCGTCTTCCTCTTCTTCCCTGGTCGCCGCCTCATAAAAAACCATGAATTCACCTTCCCAAGCCCGCCGCTTTTCATTCAGCTAAACGCATGGCTGCGCGACTGCTTCTCTTTGACTGCGATTCCACGCTTTCGGCGATTGAAGGCATCGATGAACTTGGTCGCCTGCGCGGCCCTGAAGTTTTCAGGGAGGTTGAGGAAATGACCACCGCCGCGATGGAAGGTGGCACGCCGATGGAAGCTATTTTCGCACGGCGTCTCGACATGATCTGCCCAACAAAATCCGAGCTCGAAGCGATCGGGCGTCAGTACATCGACACGGTCGAACCGACGGCGCTGGCGACGATCGATGCGCTCAAAAATGCCGGTTGGCAGATTGCGATCGTGAGCGGTGGTTTCACCCAAGCGATTCTTCCGCTGGCCGATTTCCTCGGCATCGATCGCGTCGAGGCGGTGGAATTGAAATTTCATCACGATGGCACTTATGCCGGATTCAACGAGGCCTGCCCGACCTCGCGCACGAAGGGCAAGAATGCTGTGGTGCGTCAACTTCGCGAGGAAACGAATGCTGATTTCGTGATCCTCGTCGGCGATGGCGCGAGCGACCTCGAGGTCAAGGGCGATGCCGACATGGTCATCGGCTTCGGCCGCTACGCCGTGCGCCCAAAAGTGAAGGCCGGCGCCGATGCCTTCATCATGTCCCTCGCCGAGCTGCCAGAGCTCGTGGCGGCACGTGGCGGCGGTTTTTAACCGCCAAGCCCTTCTTCTCTAATTCCTCTTCACTCTAAGGAATCGGCACCACGAGGCCGCTTTGGTGAAAAACGCAAGAATCAATACAAGACACGGGCGGGCCGCCCGTGCCCCTCTTTTAAAGAAGCTGCTTCTTCCTGCGCCCTCCAATCGCCAATTTCTCATATCCAATCACTCTTCCCCTCTGCGCTCCTTGGCGACCTTTGTGGCTTTGACTCCGTTGCACTGCGTCCATGCCAAGAGGCTTCGCTAATTTTTTATGTTCGCTATCGCTCACAAGGCATTGCGGTAAATCTTTTCTGAAAGAATCGGCGCCGCGAGGCCGCATCGCCCTACCTAGGATTGAAGAGGCGGGCAAGATGCCCACGCTCCCTTGAAGAAGCGGCTTCTTCCTCCCCAATAACCAATCACAAATAACCAATAACTCTTCAGCCCCCCATCTTGCGCTGGCATGGGGCATCGATTCGGTTTATCAAGTCCCCCTTGCCTGCGGGCGAAACTGTCATGATTCCCGATCTCACCGTCATCAAAGCCGGCACTGGCGTGCTCACGAAATCCGCCGATGGCACGCTCGACCGCGCCGCCTTGGTGCATTTGGTCGCGGCCATCGCGGGCCTGATCCAAGCCGGCCACCGCTGCCTGTTTGTTTCCTCCGGCGCGGTCGGTTCGGGCGTGTCCGCGTTTGGCCTCGCCGAGTATCCGACCGATACCGCCACGCGCCAAGCCTGTGCCGCGGTGGGGCAGGCAAGGCTGATGCAAACTTACAGCAGCCTCTTTGCAAACTTCGACATCACCGTCGCGCAAGTCTTGCTGACTGCTGCCGATCTCGCCACGCCCGAACGCGCGGCCTATGTTTCCGACACGCTCACGCGCCTGCTCTCCGAGTCGCGCATTTTGCCCATCATCAACGAGAATGATTCGGTCGCGGTCGAGGAATTGAAATTTGGCGACAACGACATGCTCTCGGTGCGCGTCGCAAAACTTGCCGGTGCCAAGCGCGTGATTTTGCTCACGAGCGTCGACGGCCTACTCGATCCCGAAAACCAACAACTCATTTCCGAAGTCGCCGACATCGACACGGTGTTTCGTCATGTGCGCGATGACAAAGGCCGATTCTCGATGGGTGGCATGGCATCGAAACTCGAAGCGGTGAAGTTTGCTGTCGATGCGGGCATCGAGACGCACATCGCTCACGGCCGTCATCCCGAGCGCCTTGAAAAAATCATCGCAGGACAAGGGCTTTCGACGAAATTTTTGCCGTCCGCCAATTCGATTTCATCATGAGCGCGATCGAGGAAAGCATCCTGCAAATGGGGCGTCAGGCCCGCGCGGCGGCCTATCGTCTCGCGCAACTTTCATCCGACGAGAAGAACGCGATTCTCCGTGCGATGGCATCATCGATCCGTGCCAATGCCGCCGCATTGATGCAGGCCAACGACAAGGATCTCGCCGCCGGCGTGGTGAAAGGCCTTTCCGCTGCGATGCTCGATCGCTTGCGGCTCGATGAGGCGCGCATCGAAGCGATGGCCGCCGGCATCGATCAAGTCGCCACACTGCCAGATCCGTGCGGCCAAGTGATGGACGCCTGGGAGCGCCCGAACGGCATGCGCATCGAGCAAGTGCGCGTGCCGATCGGTACCATCGGCATCATTTACGAAAGCCGCCCGAATGTCACTGCCGACGCAGCCGTGCTTTGTTTCAAAACCGGCAACGCCACGATCCTTCGCGGTGGCAGCGAAGCGATTCATTCGAACCGCGCGATCGCCGCTGCCCTCGCCTCGGCCGGCGCGCCCGAGCACGCGATCCAACTCATCCCCTTCACCGATCGTGAAAGCGTCGCCGCCCTCGCGCAAATGGACAAGTGGCTCGACCTGATCATCCCGCGCGGTGGCAAAGGTCTCATCGAAACCGTCGTCTCGCTCGCGCGCATGCCAGTGATCAAACATTACGACGGCATCTGCCACCTGTTTGTCGATCAGGCCGCCAAGCTCGACATGGCAGTGAAACTCACCGTCGATGCCAAGACCCAAAAGTGTGGCGTTTGCAACGCGCTCGAAACCTTGCTCGTCCACGAAGCGGTGGCCGCCAAATTTTTGCCAATGGTCGCCACCGCACTGCGCGCGAAAAATGTCGAGCTGCGCGGCTGCGAAAAAACCCGCGCGATCCTCAGCGATTGCATCCCCGCCACTGATGAGGACTGGGACACGGAATACCTCGACCTCATTCTTTCGATCAAAGTCGTGAGCTCGATCGATGAAGCCATCGATCACATCAACACCCACGGCTCTCATCACACCGACACCATCGTCACCGAAGACCAAGCCACCGCCGAACGCTTCCTGCGCTCGGTCGATTCCGCCTGCGTTTTCCACAATGTCTCCAACCGCTTCGCCGACGGTGGCGAATTCGGCTTCGGCGCCGAGATCGGCATCTCCACCGACAAACTCCACGCCCGCGGCCCCATGGGCCTGCGCGAACTCACCAGCTACCAATATCGGGTAAGAGGCAACGGTCAGACCAAGGCGCCGGTGGGGTGAGGGGGCCTCACACCAGCCCATCCTTGCGCGCTTGTTTCCAGTAGGCGTATTCGGAGCGGTTGAAGTCGATGTACTCGGGTGAGAGGTCGCTGGAGTACATGGTATAGCTGGCGTCGCCTTGGTTGAGCTGGATGTCGATTTCGAATTCGTTTTCGGCGACGATGGCGCGGAGTTCATTCATCGGTGTGGCGGCTTGGAGCCCGCCAAGGCAGGCGGCTTTGCCGCCGATGTGGATGTCTACGAGTTCTTCGCGGATGCGCGCGCGCGAGTAGCCGACGGCGTGAATGATGCGACCCCAGTTCGGATCGCCGCCGTTCCATGAGGATTTCACAAGCGCCGATTTGCAGACGGCTTCGGCGACCTTTTTCGCATCGAGGTAGGTGCGGGCGCCGGCGACATTGACCGTGACAAATTTCGTGACGCGTTCGCCATCGCGGACGACGGCCTTGGCGAGCTCGAGCATCACCCAGCGCAGCGCTTCGCGAAATTGCCGGCAGCGTTTGCCGTTGCGACGGATCGGTGGCATGCCCGACGCGCCATTGGCGAGGACCATGACGGTGTCGTTGGTCGACATGTCGCCATCGATGGTGATGCGGTTGAAGCTTTCTTCGACGCATTCCAGCACGGACTTGCGCAGGCATTCGCCGGGCAGGTTGGCATCGGTGGTGATGAAGCAAAGCATCGTTGCCATGCTGGGAGAAATCATGCCCGCGCCTTTCACGCATCCGCCGATGCGCACGCGGTGCTCGCCGAGGTCGAATGAAATGGCCACTTCCTTCGGGCGCGTGTCGCTGGTCATGATCGCAGCCGCGACATCGGGTCCGTTTTTCGGGCCGAGTTTTGAAACGAGT
The DNA here is from genome assembly GCA_947462835.1 of Akkermansiaceae bacterium. Classification (GTDB taxonomy): domain Bacteria; phylum Verrucomicrobiota; class Verrucomicrobiia; order Verrucomicrobiales; family Akkermansiaceae; genus Luteolibacter. Next base: position 94,646 of record CANHQM010000002.1, on the reverse strand, counting down.
TCATCGGCGCGTGGCGTGATGCGCGTCATCGGCATCGGCAGGCCGATCACGCCGGTCGAGCTCACGCCGATTTGCGAACGCTTGAGGCGCAGCGGAACAGCGACCGCATCGCACATCGCGTTGGCATCCTCGATGCCTTGCACGCCGGTGCAGGCGTTGGCATTGCCGGAGTTGGCGACGATCGCGCGCAGCTCGCCTTTGCGCAGGTGGGATTGCGAAACGCGCACCGGTGCGGCCTTCACGCGGTTGGTGGTGAAGGTGCCGGCCGAGGCGCAGGGCTTTTCCGAATAAATCAGTGCAAGGTCGGGTCGGCTGGCCTCGGGGTTCTTGATCCCGCAGCTCACGGCACTGGTCAGAAATCCCTGTGGCGCGCCCACGCCACCTTTGATGCGGGTGAATGGAAAGTCCATGATCGGAAAGGAAAGGAGGGGGATCCTGCGCCGCGATCAGAAACTTTGCAACCCGGCAGTTTCGCCGAGCCCGAACATGAGATTGAAGCTTTGGATCGCCTGGCCGCCGGCGCCTTTGCCGAGGTTGTCTTCGGCGCTCATCAGGATCACGCGACCGGTGCGCGGATCGTGCTGCCAGCCGATGTCGACAAAGTTCGTGCGCGTCACCTGCTTGGTATCGGCGCAAGCACCGCGGCCAAGCAAACGCACAAAGGGCTTGCGCTCGTAAGCCTTCTCGAGCGCCGCGCCGATCGCTTCGGGCGCGATGCCTTTACGGAGTTTCGCCGTGGTGGTTGTGACGATGCCGGCATTCACCGGAATGAGATGCGGGATGAAACTGATCACCACTTTTTCGCCTGCGGCGATGCCGAGTTCCTGCTCGATTTCCGAAAGGTGACGATGCTTCGGCACGCCGTATGCGCGCGCGCTTTCATTGCACTCGCAGAACAGAAGCGATAGCTCGGCCTTGCGCCCGGCACCGCTTACACCACTCATCGAATTCGCAATGACGCTGTCATTTTCGATCAAGCCCTCACGCAGCAAGGGCAGCAGTGGCAACAAGATGCTCGTCGGATAACAGCCCGGCGACGCGATCAGGCGAGCCTTGGAAATTTCATCCGCACGCAATTCAGGCAGACCATAGACCGCCTCGGCGAGGAGGTCTGGCGCCGGGTGGGGGTGACCGTAAAACTCTTCGTAGACCGCGGCGTCGCGCAGGCGAAAGTCCGCGCTCAAGTCGATCACCTTCACGCCCCTCTCAAGCAATGCGCGTGCGATTTCCGCCGCGACTCCGTGGGGCAAGGCAAGGAAAGCCACCTGCGCGCCGCTGGCGGCGATCTTGTCGGCATCGGGCTCGATGAAATGGAGATCGCGCATCCATGCTGACTGGAAGCGCGGGAAAACTTCGCTCAGTGGTCGGCCTGCCTCTTGACGCGATGTCACGGCCACCAGATCCGCGGACGGATGACTCAACAACAAGCGCAGCAGTTCCATGCCGGTATAGCCGCTGGCACCCACGATGGCGGTTTTGATGCGATTCATGCGGCCCATCCCATCTCATGATTTCCCGTGCTTGCCAATCCGCATTTGCCCTTCCTGCGGAAGGAGACGGAAGAAGAGTTAGAGGTTACTTGTTAAAAGTTGTTGGGAAAGAGGCTGGTTCTTCGAAGGGGAGCGCCAGCGTCCCGCTGGCCGTGTCACGCATCTTGCGGGACACCTCTTGAACTCCGGTAGGGCGACGCGGCCCTGCGGCGCCGACTCATTCGGGAAAGATTTACCGCCAAAGCGCGAGCATTTGCGAGCCATCTTGGCATGGCCGATGCGCAGCGCAGGCAATCCCGCCAGCCCGACTTTGCTGGGCAAGCCGATGACGGACTTGATGCCCTTCATCCAGCCGGTTCCTTCACGAGATTTTCCGTGCTTGCCAATCCGCATTTCCCTTGCTTGCCTTTCCGCCCGTTCAAAAAGCGGGCTGTAGCGCAGTCTGGTAGCGCACTTGCCTGGGGGGCAAGGGGTCGTGGGTTCGAATCCCGCCAGCCCGACTCTTAATGATGGATTGTAGATAGCGGATTGTAGATCGGGGTTGGGCAGGATTGCACATTCACCTGGCTGGCGGGATGAAGAACCCACGAAGTGGGTTTGAAAGCGGCGGGAGCTCTAGCGACCAATCATTCATTGCCGAAGGCCAAACTGGCTTGGCCGGAGCGAAGCGCAGGCAATCCCGCCAGCTGGAGTCTCGTTTTGCTTTGAGGACTCTTTCGCTTTGAAGAATCGCTACGGGCTCGGATTGTCCCTACGGGAACAGGACGCGCCAAGGAATAACAAGCGGATAGAAAATCACGATGAGTAGGAACGAAACTGCAATGCCCCAGTGAATTTCTTTTCGAGAGTCAGCATTTCTCAAACGTGGCAGGACATAGAAAACCAGCCAGATTGTCTTGTAGATGACTTGGAGAAGCAGAATCGGCGCAAAGACAATGGGGTGAAACAACCCTGCGACTGAGCACATAAGAATAGCTGTCCACAGGGATCCAGTGATGGTTCGCCACCCAGGGCTCTCAGGAAAGTGCCCTCTGGATATTGGCAATAATCCAGTCAGCGACCCAAACGCCACAGGCACAAGAATTGCTATGTTGGCCAAATATGGGATCAGGAGGAGGTTCATTGGCTGATTCTGCCAAGAATTCACGAAGAATCAAATCGCTACGAATTTCCTACGAGAAAATGTGCAAGGCCCTGTGAGATTGCACGACAGCCCGTATAGAGACAATGGGAATGAAAATTCGTAGCTCAATGGGTCTCTTTGACCTTCAGCGGGCGTTCATGCGCTCTTCGATTTCATCGGCTTCGATGGGGATGTCGGCCATGAGGTCGGTGTTGGAATTTTTGCCGATGAGGAAATCGTTTTCGAGGCGGATGCCGATGCCTTCTCCGCGGATGTAGATGCCGGGTTCGATGGTGAAGAGCATGCCTTCGGCGAAGGTGGCGTTTGGCGGGCAGACATCGTGGACATCGAGGCCGAGGTGGTGGGAGGTGCCATGCATGAAGTATTTTTTCACGAGCGCCTTGTCGGGTCCTTGCGCGGCAGCGTCCTTGGCCGAGAAGAGTCCGAGGTTGACCAGTTCGCGTTCCATCAATGAGAGGATTTGTTTTTGGTATTCGGTTGGGTCGTTGCCCGGGCGCAGCAGATCGTTCGCCCCGCGAAATACGCGCAGTACCGCATCGTAGACCTGGCGCTGGCGTTTGCTGAAGCGGCCACTGACCGGAACGGTGCGCGTCATGTCGGCATTCCATCCGCCCCATTCGGCCGCGACATCGAGTAGCACGAGGTCGCCCTCGCGGCAAACTTGGTCGTTTTTCACATAGTGCAGCACGCAGGAATTTTTTCCCGAGCCGATGATCGGCGCGTAGGCGAATCCGCGCGATCCGCTGCGCACAAATTCGTGCAGGAGCTCTGCCTCGATTTCCCATTCGCCCACGCCGGGCTTGATGAAACCCAGCAGCCTGTTGAAACCAGCGCCGGTAATTTCGCAGGCACGGCGTATCATTTGAACTTCCGCCTCATGCTTGATCATGCGCAGTTGGTGCATGATCGGCGCGAGCCGCTCGTAGCGGTGCAGCGGGTAGATCGCTTGGCAGGATTTGATAAAGCGCGCGTTGCGGGTTTCGACCAGCGGCGTTGCGCGTGAGTGTTCGTTGGTCTCGAGTAAGACGCGGTCCGCTTGCGGCATGAGGCGGTGGAAAATAGAGTCAAAGGCGCTGGTCCATTCGACGCGTGCGATACCGGTCAGTTTTCTCGCATCATCTTTGCTGAGCTTTTCGCCCTCCCAGACCGCGATGTGTTCATTGGTTTCGCGGATGAAAAGAATTTCGCGATCCTGTGGATTCACCGCATCGGGCATCAGCAAAAGGATCGTTTCTTCCTGATCCACGCCGGTGAGATAAAAGAGGTCGCTATTCTGGCGAAAAGCCATGGTGCCATCCGCGTCGGTCGGGTAGACATCGTTTGAATGCAGGATCACGATGCTGCCGGGCTTGAGGCATGACCTCAGCCGCTCGCGGTTGCGGGTGAAAAAATCGGGGTCGACGGATTTGTGGCGCATGACCTTATCTCACGCGAGATACCGCAAGCGGGCAATGAGGATTTTTGAGGGGAAGAGGGGAAGAAAAGCGGAAAGCAGAAAGCGGAAATGAGTCGAAGGTCTGAAAGTCAAAAGTCTAAGGTCGAAGATGAAGCCGCTTCTTCCTCTTGTGTCTTGCTTCTTGCAGTCTTCCGTCTTCTGCCTGGATGTTCATCCTCCTCTACCCCAATAACCTCTAACAAATAACCCATAACTCTCACCCACTTTGCGCTGAGCTTTTTTGTAAGAGTCGGCGCTGCGGGGTCACATCGCCCTGCCGTGAAGTTTTTCACTTTTTCTTCTCGATAGCGACGAGGGTGATGTCGTCCATCTGGGGGCCTTCGCCTGTGAAGTGGCGGAGTTCCTCTTGCATGCGGGTGAGGACTGCTTCGGCGCCGAGGGGGGCGGTGTTGCGGAAGCATTCGCACATGCGGTCCATGCCGAATTCCTCGTCATCGGCGTTGACCGCTTCGCGGACGCCGTCGGTGTAGAAGAGCAGGCAGTCGCCTTGGTAGAGTTCGATTTCCTGATCCTTGGTGACGCGTTCGAAGACATCGCCTTCGTCGACGCCGAGGGCGAGGCCTGGTGAGCGCAGGAGTTCGACTTTGCCGGTCTCGTGGCGGTAGAGCAGCGCGGGGTCGTGGCCGGCGCGGGCGATGACGGCCTTGCCATTGGTTTCATCGAGGATGCAGTAGGCCATGCTGATGAACATGTCCTCGCGGATGTCGGGGAAGAGTTGGCGATTGACGATGGCGAGCGCGGCGGCGGGGGAGGATTTTTCGCGGGCGACCGAGCGCAGGGAGCTGCGGCACATCGCCATGAGGAGTCCGGCCGGGACGCCCTTGCCCGAGACATCGGCGATGGCGACGGCGAAGCGGTTGTCGCCGAGTTCGAGGTAATCGTAGTAGTCGCCGCTGATGATGCGTGCGGGGAGGTTGGTGCCGCTGATGCGGAAACCGGCGAGCACCGGGTTTTCCTGGGGCAGGAGCACGCGTTGGACTTCGCGGGCGTTTTGCAGCTCGTTTTCCATTGCGCGTTTTTCGTGGGCCTCGCGGTGGACGCGCGCGTTGCCGATCGCGAATGACGATTGTTCGGCGGCTGAGCGGAAGACCGCGAAATCATTGGCGGTGAAGGCGCCGTCCTCGTGGCGGCGGGCGACGACGAGCACGCCAAGGTCGCGGCCGGCATGACGCAAGGGTGCGAGCAGCGCGGTGACATTGTCGGTGTAGCTCATGAAAGCGTCATGAAATGACGGATGGCTTTTCACATCCTCGACCTTGATCGCTTCGCCGGCGGCGAGGCAGTGGCCGAGGATGCCTTCATCGGCGGCGACGCGCGAGAGGCGCAGATGGCTTTCGAGGGCGCGCGGGTCGCGTTCGGCGCGTTTGAGCACCTCGACCGGCACGCCGATGAGCGGTGGGCAGTCTTCCGAGATGTAGGACGGAATGAGAAATCCGTTGCCGGCACCGAGGAAATAGATCGCGCCGCCGCGTGCGTTCACGACCTTGTCGATGCCGTCGACGATGATTCTTGAGAGCACCGAAGAGGACGGCTCGTTTTCAATCGCGAGGCCAAGTTCGCGCAGGAAGGAAAACATCCGCTGTTCCTCGCCTTCGAGTTCGTTGAATTTTTTGCGGATGAGTCGGTTGCGCCGGCGTTGGTTGTGGAGCGCGAAGACAAGGATCAGCACGGCGAGCATGAACACCGCGAGCGCGACCAGTGGAGAGTGCTGCAGCCCGGGGATGTTCATGTAGTCCGATTGGCTGATGGTTAGGATTGCGTCTGTCGGCCGGCTTCCGGCGACTTGGCGTCATTGCCAGTTTCCTTTTCCAGCATCGAGACCACGGCGGAAAATGCCTGCTCGTTTTTCTCGTTGAGGGCGGACAACTTGCGATGGGCTTCCAGCACATGGAGCCCGCTCCCGCGCGGGTCGGCAGCGGCGGTGGCGCCGATCGGTTTCAGCTCGTTGCGGATTGTGCTGAGCTTGCTTTGCCAGATGGCGGCCGGCGGATCGATTTCCATGAGGAAATCCAAGCCAAGGTCTTCGAGCGAACGGCGGTTGCGTTCGTCGGCGCTGGCGATTTGGAGTCCGCCGCCATCGACCGCCGAAAGCCTTGAGGCCATGCCGGCCAGGGTGCCCATGAAGGTCGAGTCCATGCCAGTGCACGCGTCGAGATCGACGACCAGATGTTTCTCGCCGGCAACGATTCGCTCTTCGGCATACGCCTTCATCAGCGGGCTGTTGCGAAAGGAGCCTTTCCCTTCGCAACGGATCCAACTGAAACCATCAAAGACTCCAACGATAATGGGATGATCGGCAGGCACAAGAGCGTGGGAGCATGATTTATGCACCCGACGAATGAAGCTAAAATCGCTCGCACCAAAGGTCAATCATGCATCTTGAAAATCGCGTAGGGTGGACAAATTTGAACCACGAAAAGCACGAAATTTCACGAAGCGATTGAGGTGGCGGGCAAGGCTGCCCGCTCCACGGTTTGAGCTTCAGTTTGGACGCTTCACTCCCAGAGATACGAGTGGTGGCTTTCGATTTCGCGGCCGCCGCGTTTGAGGGTGGCCTTCCATGCGAGGACGCGTCCGCCTTTGAGGTAGTCGTTGCCGGTGACGCGGAACTCCGCCTTGCCGTTGCGATCGGTGGAGGCGAAGCGCTGCCACTGCCGTTTCACTTGGCTGGCGGTGGAGCCTTGCTGGTATTCGAAAACAATTTCGATCTCGCCCTTGCCCGCTCCGGCGGGATCGCTCCAATGCATGGTGTAATAATGCCCAAGACGGTCGTTGCGCTCAGAGGTGGTGAGGGCTCCATGCAGGCGCCGCAGTTTTTCCATGCGCACCATCGGCTCGTCGGTTTCTGGGGTGGAGAAATCGCGCATGAAGAACGAATCCACCTCGAGTGAACTGCGGGTGCTGCACCCGGTCAGGCACAGGATCAGCAGAAGGCCGGTCAAGCATCTCATGGCGATGATTCAAGCGGCGGGAAAAAGAAATTCAAGGCGCATCCGTCGGTCGATGTCATTTGACCTCACCCCGTTTCCTCGGCGAGGATGTCGACACCGGTCATGAGTAAGAGCCCCCTTTCGGAGATCAAACTGGAATTCGACACGCCGCAATTCCTGCACGCGCTTTTTGCCAACGATCCGAAAAACCTTGGCTATCTCGAGTCGGTGTTGGGTGTGAAGGCAGTGACACGCGAGGGTTGGCTGGTGCTCGCGGGTGAGCCAAGCGCGTTGGAGTCGGCACGCGCGGCCTTTGCGGATCTTGAGCAAGCGCTGCGAAAAGGTGGGCGTATCGATGCGCGCGATTTCCAACTCGCGGTCGATGTGGCGGCGCGTTCGGAAAAAATCGGGGTTAATCAACTGGCAGAGGTCAAGTTGGTCGGCTCGCGCGGTCGCAAGCCGGTGATGCCAAAGACTCCGTCGCAGTTGGATTACATCCGCGCGATCGAGAGTCACGATGTGGTTTTTGGTTTGGGCCCGGCGGGCACGGGCAAGACTTACCTTGCGATGGCGATGGCGCTCACGCTGCTCAAGCGGCGGGTCATGCAGCGGATCGTGCTGACCCGGCCTGCGGTTGAGGCTGGTGAAGCTTTGGGGTTCTTGCCGGGCGATTTGCGTGAAAAGGTCGCGCCCTATTTGCGGCCCCTTTACGACGCGATCCACGACATGCTCGATCCGGATGAGGGTCAGCGATATCTCGAAGAGGGCACCATTGAAATTGCGCCTTTGGCCTTCATGCGCGGGCGGACGCTTTCGCGTTCGTTTGTCATTCTCGATGAGGCGCAGAACACCACGCGCGAGCAGATGTTCATGGCGTTGACGCGTTTGGGCGAGGACTCGAAAATGGTCATCACCGGCGACAGCTCGCAGGTGGATCTCAAGCCGGGCGTGCGCTCGGGGCTCGCTGAGGCCGAGCATGCGCTGCAGGGCGTTGAGGGGATTGCCTTTCAGCGATTTTCGCAGGCCGACATCATCCGTCACGCGGTGGTCGGGCGCATCGTCGAAGCCTACGAGCGGTATCGCGCGTGAGGTTTGCTTCGACGGTTTTTTGCTTTTTTACAAACTACTGCGCGGGCGGCGCTTCGCCTTCCTTCGGTGCGAGCTCCTCGGCTTTTTTCTTCATTTCCTCGAGCTCTTTCGAATTGGCGGTGGTGGTCGCGGGCGCCGCCGGCGCGGTGGTTGCCGCGTTGGCGTCCGGAGCGGTTGGGGCAGCCGGATTCGGTGGGGTTTGATCCGGGGCGGAAATCGGTGGCGCGCTGGCGGGTGATGGTGCGTCGGGATCGATGACCGTTGGAATTGCGCCGGCGGGTGGTTGTTCTCCTGGCGCGACGGGCGGGAGTGGTTGGGTTGAGCCCGGCAGGGGTGGGTAAAGTTGGATTTCGTTGGGGTTGCTTGGAAGTGTTCCGGCGGAGCTGTTCGCGCCAGCGGTGTCTTCGACCATGACGGGTGGCACAAAGCCGACTTCGCCGCTGTCGAGCTCGACCTTGAGGTAATTTCCGCTGGTGGAAATGACCTTCATCGAGGTGCCGCGGCGCAGGAGCTTGTCGGCATCGACATCGCCTTTGGGGCGCTTGAGGTAAAATGCCGTGTTGTCGACGGTGGCTCGCACAAACTGACCTGCGCTGAAACCTTCGGTATCGGTTGAAGTAGTACTCACGTTGGCGCCCGGCGCGCGCAGTGGATCGGCCATGCCGAAATCGGTTGGCCCGTTGGAGGTGTTGCACGCCGCAAGCCCGATGGCGGCCGCGCCGGAAGCCAATGCCAGTTTGGTCAGTTGTTTCATCGGTGCGTTTCCTAGCACAGCGGGCGTGGACGAGTCAATACCGCCGATCGCGGAGATTCGCGGGCTTTTCGTGAAGGTCGGCAGCGTTTCATGCGACCTTGACCATCGGGAAATCGGAAACCAGAGTCGCGACCGCGACATTTCCCAGCACCCGCATGAACTTCAAGACACGCACCCTCACCGCCCTGCGCGAAGCCCGCGCCAAGAACGCCCCCAAGTCGGCCCTGGTCGGTCTCGATGGATTCGTCGACACGATCGTCAAGCCGGTGGCGCAGCGGATCGGTCAAGGTGAGGCCTTCACGCCGATTGAAACGATCACCGAATTTGCGCAGCGAATCGCGGGAGCGGCGGGCAAGAGCACCAACATCGAGTTTTATCCGTTGATGGAAAAACTTGGCGGAAATGGTCCGATCATGGCCTACGCGTTGATCGCCGCCGGCACGCGACTGACCTATGTCGGCGCCTTGGGGCGGCCGTCGCTGCACGCGGTGTTTCACGACTTCGCCAGCAAAGCCGAGATTGTTTCGCTGTGCGAGCCAGCCACCACGACTGCGGCCGAGTTCAAGGACGGCAAGCTGATGCTTGGCCAGCTGAGCAGCCTCGACACCATCACGCTTGAGACCATCGATGCGGTGATGGGCGCGGAAAATTTTCGCAAGACCCTTGCGACTTCGGACCTCGTCGCATTGGTGAATTGGACGATGATCCCAAACATGACCGCGATCCTTGAATCGCTCGTCAATGAAGTGCTGCCGGCCCTGCCCGCGCGTGAGGATCGCGTGTTTTTCTTTGACCTTGCCGATCCAGAAAAGCGCTCGCGCGAGGACTTGCTCGAGGTATTGCAAATCATTGCGCGCTTCGGCGCTTTTGGCAGCGTGACTCTGGGCCTAAACCTCAAGGAAGCGCAGCGTGTGCATGCCGAGCTTGGCTTTGCCGCGCGCGGTGAATCGGAGGACGACCTCAAGACCACCGCCGCCGACATTCGTACGAATCTGGGTCTGGCCACCGTCGTTGTGCATCCTCGTCAATCGGCGGCCTGTGCGACTGCGCAAGGCACTTCATGGGTGCCGGGGCCGTACACCGACAAGCCCTTGATCACCACCGGTGCGGGCGATCACTTCAATGCCGGCTTTGTGCAGGGTCAGTTGCTCGGACTTGATCCCGAAGGTTGCCTTGCCTTGGGCGTGTGCACCAGCGGTCACTATGTGCGTACGGCGGAAAGCCCGAGCCTCGCTGATCTTGAAAAGTTCCTCGCGTCTTGGGACTAGAGCATTTTGCTCAAATCTGTAGCCGGTGGTTGGGGTTAGGTGTGGGAAATTTGCGGCTTCGCCGAGTCTTCACAAAGAGCGGAATCTTTTGTCCATGGCTGCGTTGTCGCTCAGTCGTGGATGTCTATCCACTCCTTCGCAACGCCTTGCCCTGGCCAAAATCTTCTCGCTCCACCGGCTACACCTTTTCGCAAACTGCTCTAAGGAAATTTTTCAGCGCAGCTGATTCAAAAACATCGCCGCGTTTTTGCGATGCTCCGCTTGTTTGGCGGCGGGCATTTTTTCCCATGATTTCGCCATCATCGAGAGGCGCGGATTTTTGCCAAAAAATTCTGGGTGATCGGCGATGAAGGTCCAGAAGAGTCCGTCCCACGTCGCGCACCATGGGCCTTTGGAGTGGTCGGACATTTTCAGCACATAGTTTGATCCTGAGAGGTAAGGCTTGGTGGTGAAGCTGCCACCATCGGCAAACTGCGACATGCCATAGACATTTGGAACCATCACCCAATCGTAGGCGTCGATGAAGAGTTCCATGAACCAGCGATAAACATCATCGGGCTTGATGCGGCAGAGCAGCATGAAATTGCCAAGGATCATGAGTCGTTCGATGTGGTGGCAGTAGCCTTCGCGCAGGACTTGGCGGATCGCATGGTCGACGGGTGCGATGCCGGTGGTCGCGGTGTAGAATGCGGCGGGCATCGGGCGATCGAAGTTCCAAAAATTTCCGCGGCGGATCGTGCGGCCGTGGTGACGGTAGATGCCGCGCATGAATTCGCGCCAGCCGATGACTTGGCGGATGAATCCTTCGAGCGAGTTGAGTGGAACTTCGTTTGAGCGATTGGCGATTGCGAGCACGCGTGTGACGACATCGGCGGGGTCGAGCAGGCCGATGTTGAGCATGGGCGTGATCGCCGCGTGATGAATGAACGCGTGGCGGGTCGAGATCGCATCCTCGTACGCGCCGAAGTCGGCGAAGCGTTCGGTGAGAAATTGATCAAGCCATGCGAGTGAGTCGGGGCGTGTGACCGGCCAGCGGAAACTTTCCGTGCTGCCGGGGTTGCGCGGGAAATGTTTTTCCACATGAGCGATCGCTTCGGTGATCCATCGGTTGTGCGCCGCGCGCGGTTCGGGCGGCACTTGATGTTTGCTTGGAAGCTTTGAGCGGTTCTCGGCATCGAAGGACCATTTGCCGCCGAGTGGTGTGTCATCGTCTTCGAGCAGGATGCGCATGCGTTTGCGTTGGGCCTGATAGAAGCTGGCCATGAAGGGCTTGCGCTTGCCGGCGATGTGGGTGGCGAGAAAATCGGATGGGCTGAGGAAGTTTGGCGAGTCGTGCACGCGCAGTTCTGCGCCGCGTTGGTGGGCGAGGCGGCGCAGGCGCATCATCATCACATCGTCTTCCGGGTCGGCGATGTGAATGACGCGGATTCCTTGTGGCAGTGATTGATCGAGCAGTTGCACGCTGTCGACTGCGGGGTCGCCGTGGTTTTCGATATGGGACACCTGATGTCCCATGCCCTTGAGCTCGGCCGCGTAGGCCTGCATTGAGGCGCGGTGGAGGACGAGTTTTTGTTTGTGGAGCGCGAGCGGCCAGCGCGTGTCGTTGCCGAAGATGAGCGGTTCTTCGATGAGGTAGCAGTGACGCCCTTTCGCCAGCGCCGGATGATTTGCAAACAGCTGCTGCGGATGGATCAGGGCAATTTCCATGATTTGGGAAAATCAGAAGACTCGCACGGATGAGAGCCCGCCGTCGGGGCGGAGGATTTGGCCGGTGATGAAAGCCGAGTCGTCGGAGAGCAAAAAGGCGGTGAGCTTCGCGACATCTTCGGGTCGGCCTACCTGTTGCAGCGGATGGCGTTTGGCGGCGGCTTCGCGTTTGGGCTCGGAGTTGAGCAAAGTGTTGGCGAGCGGTGTGTCGGTGAGCGAGGGCGCGATCGCATTCACGCGGATCTTTGGCGCCAGCTCTGCGGCGAGCGAGCGGGTGAGGCCTTCGACTGCGCCTTTTGCGGCGGCGATCGATGCGTGGAAGGCCATGCCTTGCGCGACGGCGATGGTGGAGAAAAGCACGATCGATGCCGATGGCGCGGCCTTGAGCGAGGGCAGCGCGGCTTGAATCGCGGCGGCAGCACCGAGACAGTTGGTTTGGAAATCGTTGATGAAATCCTCGGCCGTGACGCGGTGGAAGGGCTTGAGCGTGATGCTGCCGGGGAAGTAGACCAGCCCGTCGAGGACTGGTGGAAGGTCATTGAGAGCGGGCGAGGCCGCATCGAACGGCTGCACGGGAATGCCCATTTCCGCGAGCGGTCCGGCATGGCGTGCGGCGGCAACGATCGAGTGGCCGGAGGCATGCAGGAGCTGCGCGGTGGCAAGGCCGATGCCGGAGTTGCCACCGATCAGGAGAATGTTTTTTGGCATGTCCGAACTTGGAGCGTCCGCCTCAGAAGCGCAAGTAGCGAGAGAAGACAGAAGACGGAGAGACAGAAGAAGCTAGAAAAGAGGAAGAGGCGCTGGAGGCTCGGTCTGTTTCATCGAAACGCGGAGACGCTGAGCACGCGGAGGAAAGCGCGGAGTTTTGTGGGCATGGATGAGCCCCGGTAGAGATCACTCAAATTTATCTCCGCGAAGCCCTCTGCGTTCATCGCGTCTCGGCGTTTCGATTTGGTTCATCGGCAATCGCAAGCGGTCGCCGAAACTTGCATGAAAAAGATCTCAAGCGTGGTGGAGCAGGATCGAGTTGGCGGCGAAGTGATCGGAGAGGATGTCCGAGACGATCACGATCGGGGTGCCGGTGCGCACGAGGTTTTCCTTGAGGAGGAATTCGGTGACGCGCTGGATGGTTTCCTCGATGTTGGAGGAGAAGGCGAGTTTGATCGGGCGCACGCCGCGGGTGAGGGCCATTTTGCGGCAGACGGATTCCTTGGGGGTGACGGCGTAGAAGCCGGCGGTGCGTGGGCGGATCATGGCGACTTGGTTGGCGAGCACGCCGCGGCGAGTGAGGACCACGAGGCGGGCATCGGGCAATGAGTCGGCGAGTGTGACAGCGGCGCGGGCGGTCTTTTGGCGTTCGTCGCGCAGCAGCACGCCTTGGCCGAAGCCGTGACCGCCGGAGCGTTCGATGCGGGTGGAAATGCGCACGAGCGCCTCGACGCAGCGCAGCGGGTAGCGGCCGACGGATGTTTCGCCGGAGAGCATGAGCGCATCGGCTTCCTCGTAGGCGGCGTTCATCACATCGGTGACTTCGGCGCGGGTGGGAGTGGGTTGCTGGATCATCGATTCCAGCAGGTGGGTGGCAACGATCACGCGGGTGCCGAGGTCGTGGCAGCGCTTGATGATGCGGCGTTGGAGGATCGGGAGTTCTTCGAACTCCACTTCGGTTCCGAGGTCGCCGCGGGCGATCATGATTACATCCGCTTCGCGAATGATTGCATCGATGTTGCGCACGGCTTCCTGGTCCTCGACTTTGGCGATGATTTGCGCGTCGCCTTCGAGCGACTTCATCGTTTCGCGAAGTTCGCGGACATGGGCTGCGTCGCGGACGAATGAGCCGGCGATGTAATCCGCCTCGCATTCCACGGCGAGCGCGAGGTCGCGGTGGTCTTTTTCGGTGAGGGCCGGGAGATTGAGTCTCACGCCGGGGAGGTTGATGTGGCGGCGCGAGCCCATTGCGCCTGGAGTCTTGACGCTGCAGAGAATGCGGTCGGCTTGAACTTCGTCGATGCGCATGAGGAGCGCGCCATTGTCGACGACAAGCGTGTTGCCGACCGAGACATCATTCATCAGCCCCTCATAATTCACCGTGGTGGATTTCTCCGCCGTGGCTGTGGTGTTTTCCTTGCGAAACTCCACCACATCGCCTTCGGCGAGATCGATCGGTTGGGGCAGGTCGCCGGTGCGGATCGACGGACCGGTGAGGTCGAAGAGCACGGCGATGTTGGCGTTGCGCTGTTGCGACTCACGGCGTACGCGCTTCACCATTTCCGCTGCCCACTCGTGTTTCGCATGGCTCATGTTGAGGCGGAAGACATTGCAGCCCGCATCGATGAGGCTGCCGATCATGTCTTCCGATTCCGTTGCGGGTCCGAGGGTGCAGATGAGTTTGGTTTTGCGGTACATTGATTGGGGAGTTCTGTGCATAAATGTCAGGAAACCGAAAACGGTGGTGAATTATCCCTGATCGAGAGATTTTTCGGTTTTGGCATCGATGATCGCGAAGCGTTCGCGGTTGAGGCCTGGATCGGAACGGAAGATCAGGCGGCCCGAGTGCGAGCGTTCGAGTTCCATGAGCAGTTTGGAGTCTTCGCTCTTGAAGCGGTTGAGAACATCCGAGTTCACGACGATGATGATGTCGCCGACAGTGTCTCGGTGTTTTTGGATGACCGTGTTGAGGCGGCGTTGGATTTCCACCGACATCGTCATGGGAGTTTTCACGCGGGCGCGGCCTTGGCAGTAAGGGCAGGGTTCGTACATCGAATCGCGGAGGGATTCGTTGAGACGCTGGCGCGTCATTTCCATGAGGCCGATGGGCGAGATCTGAAGGACTTGGGTTTTGGCCTTGTCCTTTTTGAGGCGGTCTTTGATCGCTTTGTAGACCGCTTGCTGATCCTTGCGGTGGCGCATGTCGATGAAGTCGATCACGACGAGACCGCCGATGTTGCGGAGGCGAAGTTGGCGTGCGACTTCGCGTGCGGCCTCGATGTTGGTTTCGAGAATCATCTTGTCGACATCCTTGGCGCCGCGGTTGCGGCCGGTGTTCACATCGACGGAGATGAGCGCTTCGGTTTCATCGATCACCACATAGCCGCCGCAGGGCAGCCAGACTTGGCGCGAGAATGCCTCGTCGATTTGTTTTTGGATGTTGATGCGTTCGAAGATCGGCTGCGTCGAGGTGGGCAGGTGGTGGATGCGGCGTTTCGCGCGGCGGGAAATTTTGCCGGCGATTTCGCGGATCGCTTCGGTCGTGTGAGCGTCGTCGCAGATCACTTGGTTGACTTCATCGGTGAGGAAGTCGCGTGCGGCGCGTTCGATGAGGCCGGGTTCCTGGAAGATGCATGCGGGTGCGGGATTTGCTTCGCGGCGGGCTTCGATCTCGTCCCATTGTTCGAGGAGCATGGCGAGGTCGCGCACGAAGTGGCGGGCGCGAGTGCCTTGGGCGACGGTGCGCATGATGACGCCCATGCCTTCGGGGACCGAAAGTTTTTGAACGATCTTGCGAAGGCGCGTGCGTTCCTTCGGATCTTCAATTTTGCGCGAGATGCCGAATTGCTCCGTGTAGGGCATGAGAACGAGGTAGCGGCCGGCGAGCGAGATGTTGGTGGTGACGCGCGGGCCTTTGGTGCCGATCGGTCCTTTGGAAACCTGGATGACGATTTCCGAGCCGACCGGGTAGATGTCGGGGATGTCCTTGGAGGTAATTTTTTTCGCGGTTTTCTTTTTGCCTTCGCGTTGGATTTCTTCGAGGCCGGCATCGAGTGCGGCGGGAATCGCATCCCAGAAATGGAGGAAGGCGTTTTTGTCGAGGCCGATATCGACGAACATCGCCTTGAGGCCGGGCTCGATGTTTTTGACGCGTCCTTTGAAGATGCCGCCGACGATGTTTTGGTCGCCTTCGCGTTCGACCGAGTATTCCTCGAGGATGCCGTCTTCGAGGAGTGCGACGCGGCGTTCGAGTTTTTCCACATTGATGATGAGGCTGTTGCCGCGCATGGGGTCGGGCTTGCCGATGCCGAGTAGTCTTTTGATGTGTTGGATCATATTGATGATGGTTGGATGTTGAATGTTTGCCGCGGGTTGCGGATCAGGGTTCGGTCACCGGAAGTGCCCTTGGGATGACAGTTCCTTCGGAGTCGACTTCCGGTGTGAGAGTGGGTGTGGGTGGGATGGTGATGTTGGGTGAGGTGTTGGATGGGATGCCGGCTTCGTCGCCGGTTTCGTATTCTTCGAGGTCGGGTTCGTCGCCATTGGCGGGTTTGCGGATTTCTGCGAGAGCGTTTTTGGGGAGGTCGATGTTTTCGATGCGGTCGGTGTCGCCGGCAAATTCCGTTTGGGCGCGGAGTGGGAGGCGCTGGTCTTTTTCGTCGCCGAAGAGGCCTTTGTAAATGAGGTTGACGAGCGGGCCGCAGACGCCGCCGCCGGATCCGGCGTTTTGGGCGAGTACGCAGACGACATAGCGGGGTTCCTCGTAGGGTGCGAAGCTGGTGACCCAGGAGTTGTTGGATTTCTTGCCGTTTTCGACCGTTTGTGCGGTGCCGGTTTTGGCGGCGACTTCGGCATCGCTGATGCGGACTTTGCCGGCGGTGCCGCCGGAGTTGACGGCGAGCCACATGCCTTTGCGGATCAGTTGGAGGTCGGTGGGTTTGATGCCGTCTTGGATGAGGTTGCGGATGGCTTTTGGTTTGTCGGCGATGAGGGTTTTGCCTTCTTCGGAGATGGCGGATTTGACGATGCGCGGTTGGAGGTAGGTGCCGCGGTTGGCGATGCTGGCGGTCATCGCGGCGATCTGGAGCGGGGTGGCCATGGAGTCGCCTTGGCCGATCGAGAGCATCGCGGTCAGGGCGGCGGTCATGGTTGCGCCGGGGTGGGAGTTGAGCCAGGTGTCGCTGCCGGGGAGGATGCCGGGTTTTTCGCCGGGGAGTTCGACGCCGGTGGGTTTGCCGAGACCGATTTTGGCGCAGCCTTGGACCATGTCGCGCCAACCGATCGAGTTGGCGAGTTTGTTGAAGTAGGGGTTGCAGGATTTTTGGATGGCGGTTGGCAGGCCGATCGATCCGTGGCTGCCTTTGCTTTGGTTCCAGATCCAGCAGCCGATCTGGTGTTTGCCGTAGGCGACATAGCCGTCGCAGGAGAACGAGCGTTCGGCTTGGCCTTGGAATGCGCCGGCGATGGCGGTGGCGAGCTTCATGGTGGAGCCCGGCGCGTATTCCGAGATCGCGCGGTTGGTGAGTGGCGAGAGCAGTCGGTTGCTGTTGTAACTTTTCCAGCGGTCCTGCGAGATGCTCGGAATGAACGCGTTGGGGTCGTAGTCCGGCACCGATGCCATGGCGAGGATCTCGCCGGTGTTGGGATCCATGATCACGCCGGCGGCGCGGCCGGCGTGGCGCAGGGCGTTTTCGAGCAGCAGTTGTTTGCGTGCGTCGATGGTGAGGCGGACGGTGGCGCCGGTGCCAGGCTTGGTGTAGTCCGACATGCGGATGGTGCGGCCTTTTTCGTTGCGGACGATGGTCTTGATGCCTTCGGGTCCGCGGAGCAGGTCGTCCATCGTGGCTTCGACGCCTGCGATGCCTTTTTCGCTGCCGATGTAGTGGGTGAATTTGCGTCCTTCGCCTTTCTCGATGTCGCCTTTTTCCCACTGCTTGAGGTAGCCGAGCACATGGCTGGCGAGGGTGCCGAGCGGGTATTCGCGTTGGGGGCGGAGTGCGAGGTAGACGCCGGGGAGCTCGATGTTGCGTTCGGCGAGTTTGGAAAACTCCTCAAAGCTGAGGTCGGTGCGGTAGCGGAACGGGACGAGTCCGCCGTGGGTGACGAAATGCGTGCGGAGTGCCGAGGCGTTGTAGTTGCGTGCGAGGTCGAGTTTGCGGAGTTGGGCGATGGTGGTTTCGTTGACGATCGCGACGATGTCTTTTTCCTTTTCCTTGGTGGCGGATTTTCCGGCGGTGGATTTTTTTTGCGCGCGTTGTTCGGCGAGGTAGGCCTGTTGGATTTCGGCGAGGTTGAATGAGACTTCGTATTGGCGGCGGTTGCGTGCGAGCGGTACGCCGCTGCGGTCGGTGATGATGCCGCGGATGCCGGGTTCGCGGACGGTGACGCTTTGGTTGCCGGGGACGCGGTTGAGGAATTCGTAGCGGCGTTCGATTTGAAATTCGTGGAGCCGGTTGACGAGTACGCCGAAGCCGCCCAGCACGAGTGCGGTGAGCAGGTAGATTCGGAATTTGGAAATGGTTTCCATCGATGCTGGGTCAGCGGTGATGTTTGCGCAGGGGCTCTTGGTCGTCGTCGTAATCGCAGGCGCGAGCGATCAGCCAGAGTGGCACGAGCAGCAGTGGTGCGAGCGGGGTGGTGAAGAGTGAGGTGAAGAGGATTTGGAGAAAGGTCGGTTGATCGATTTGAAGTTCGCCGCGGATGAAGCTGATGAGCCCGCGCTCGAGCGTGAGGTAGAGCATGAGGGTGAGGCCGATGAGCGCGGTGGTGAGCAGCCATTTGCATTGGCGGAAGAGCGGTTGGATGACCTGCGTGAGATAGCCCGCGGCGGCGAAGAGCAGGATCGAGTAACCGAAGCGGAGGGATTCGGTGGGCTGAGTGTAAATGGCGGGGTCGCCCGGGTGTGGGGCGAGGGTGCATTGTGCGTCCCAGAGGAAGCCGCCGATGAAGGCGAGCAGGAGCATGAGTGGTTGGCCGGATGCGACCGCGCAGCAGAGGAAGGCGAGCTGCACGAGCAGGATGCGCGAGTGGTGAAGTCCCGTGAATGCCGACAAGAACTGCTGTGCGGCGAATGCCGCGAGCAGAAGCAGGATGGTGGCGATAGAAAAACGGATCACGGTTCAGGAATCGGCGGGCAGTACGACAAATACCGCGCCAAGATCCGCGAAGTTCACCGAGGGTCGGACGAGAGCTTCGGAATCCAGCGCGCCTTTTTCGACGGAGTCGATGGTTCCAAGAAGGATGTCGGCGCGGAAGACTCCTCCGCGGCCGGATGTGAAAACGCGTTGTCCTTGTTGGACGGCGGCGTTGGGTGAGAGGAAACGGAGGCGAAGCAAGGCCTCGCCGTCGGGGGTGCCGCGATGGCCGCAAAGGATGCCGACTTCGGGTGAGCCTTCGACGCGTGAGGCGACTTGGCATTTCTCGTCGGTGAGCAGGAGAACGGAGGAAAGTTCGCCGCAGGGGTTCGTGCGATCGATGATGCCGACGAGTCCGTCCTTGGAGAGGACCATCATGTGGTCGCGCACGCCTTCGTTGGTGCCGGCGTCGATCTCGACCGTTTGCCACCAGGTGGTGGGATTGCGGCGGGTGACATGGGCGGCGATGACATGGAAGCCGGCGGATTGTTTGAAACCGAGTGCTTTGCGCAGTTCGTTGTTTTCCGCTTCGAGGGATTGGAAGCGAGATTCGATGAGCGCGAGTCGATTGAGTTCACTGCGCGCTTGGCGAAGTTCCACCTCGAGGGTTTTGGCGCTTTTTGTATCGCTGAGAAATTCGCGGGCGTGGGTTTCGAGTGAAGAGCCGGTGCGCAGGAAGGGCGAGATGGCCGAGTAGTAGGACGACTGGATGCCGCGAACCACGCGGTCGCTACGGGTCAGCGCCCAGAGGGCGCCACCGAGGAAGAGCAGCAATGCGATGAGGTTGAGCGGCTTCATGGCCGGGTGGGATCCGAGGTGCCGCTCAGCGCTCGGAGTTGGTGACCCTCTTGAGAAGGGCGAGTTCCTGAAGGGCTTTGCCGGTGCCCTCGGCCACGGCGCTGAGGGGATCCTCGGCGATGTGGACGGGGAGGCCTGTTTCCTCGCGCAGGAGTCGGTCGAGCCCCTTGAGCAGGGCACCGCCGCCGGCGAGCACGATGCCGCGATCGACGAGGTCGGCGGCGAGTTCCGGCGGGCAGCGTTCGAGAGTGGTGCGGACCGCATCGACGATGGCGCTGAGCGGATCGGCCATGGCTTCGCGGATTTCCTGTGAGGTGATGGTGATGGTTTTGGGCAGACCGGCGACGAGGTCGCGGCCTTTCACATCCATGGTGAGTTCTTTGGGAAGTGGTGCGGCCGAGCCAAGGCGGATTTTGATTTCTTCGGAGGTGCGCTCGCCGATCATCAAGTTGTAGGCGCGCTTCATGTATTGGATGATCGCTTCATCGAGCTCATCGCCGGCGGTGCGGACGCTGCGGGCGTAGACGATGCCGGAGAGTGAAATGAGCGCGACTTCGGTCGTGCCGCCGCCGATGTCGACGATCATATTGCCCGAGGCTTCTTGAACTGGGAGGCCGACCCCGATCGCTGCGGCCATCGGTTCTTCGATGAGGTAGACTTCGCGGGCGCCGGCGTGTTCGGCGGATTCGCGCACGGCGCGGCGTTCGACTTCGGTGATGCCCGAAGGGATGGCGATAAGCACGCGTGGGTTCGAGCGGCGGCCTTTGTTCACCTTGCGGATGAAGTGGCGGAGCATTGCTTCGGTGACTTCGAAGTCGGCGATGACGCCGTCCTTGAGTGGGCGTATCGCGACGATGTTGCCGGGGGTGCGGCCGAGCATGCGTTTGGCATCGTCGCCGACGGCGAGGACTTCGTTGGTGCCGGCTTTCACGGCGACGACCGAAGGTTCGCGCAGGACGATGCCGTGGTCCTTCACATTGATGAGCGTGTTGGCGGTGCCGAGGTCGATGCCGATGTCACTGGAGAACAGGCTGGAAAAAAGTTTTTTGAACATGGATGTCGGATGAAAAGGGGGTGGGACGCCCGAGGGGTGAGGGCTGAAAATCGGGCGGGTGGTGGAGGCTGTGTGTGAAGCGTGCCAAGCTCAACTTTTCGCTGGGAGCGGTCAAGCCGGAATCCGGGCTGGGCCGCTAAAAACACGGCATTTTTCAGGGTTTCGCGGCATCAGCCTTTGATTTCGAGGAGCATTTGCGGGTTGTTGGGGAACTTCTTGAGGAAGAAGAGCAGGCGTTCCATCGCCTCGACCGGGCGGTGGCCGGAGAGGCCGCGGCGGATGAGGTGGATTTTGTGGAGCATGTGCTCGGGGATGAGGAGTTCTTCGCGGCGGGTGCCGGATTTGAAGATGTCGACGGCCGGGTAGATGTAGTTTTCGGCGATTTTGCGGTCGAGTACGAGCTCCATGTTGCCGGTGCCTTTGAACTCCATGAAGATCGCTTCGTCGGCGCGCGAGTTGGTTTGGATGAGGGCGGTGGCAAGGATCGTGAGTGAGCCTCCGCCGCGGGTGTTGCGGGCGGCGGCGAAGAGCCGGCGCGGGACTTCGAGTGCGCCGATCGTGATGCCGCCGGAGCCGGTGCCGCGACCGCGATTGTTCATCGTGTTGTTGTAGGCGCGGGCGAGGCGGGTGATCGAATCCATCAGCAGGAACACATCCTTGCCGGCCTCGACGAGACGTTTGGCGCGTTCGATTGCGAGCTCGGCGATGCGGCAATGGTTGCGCGGCTGCTCGTCGTTGGAGCTTGCGTAAATTTCCGCGCCGGGAAGGGTGCGGCGAAACTCGGTGACTTCTTCCGGGCGTTCATCGACGAGCAGGACCATCAGGTGGATCGACTCGTCGTATTTCTCGCGCACCGCTTCGGCCATGTGCAGCAAGAGGGTGGTTTTGCCCGAGCGTGGTGGCGAAACGATGAGTCCGCGCTGGCCGCGACCGACGGGCGCCATGATGTCGACAACGCGCGTGGTGAAGCGTTCGGGCGTGGTTTCGAAGCTGATGCGTTTGCTCGGATTGATTGCTTTGAGTTCGTCGAAGTGCGGGAACTTCGCGGCTTCTTCGGGTGGCGTGCCGTTGACGGCGGTGATCTCGACCAGTTGGGGTCCGCGTGGGCCTTCCTGGTAGTTGCCGTGGATCCATTGGCCGAGGCGCAGGTTGTGTTTGCGGATGCTTTCCGGCGAGACGAAGACATCGTCGCGAGCTTGCTCGAAATTTTTGTGGGGCACGCGCAGGAAACCGAAGCCTTTGGGTGCGAGTTCGAGCATGCCATCGACGGCGATTTTTGGGCCGCTGAGAGCGATCGGGCGGCGTTCTTCGAATTCGCCGTGGCGTGGCAATTCGCCGTGGCGTGGCTCTTGGTGTTCGCCGCGCGGGGCATCGCCTTTTTGGAATGGCGCGCCGCGGCGTTTGCGTTTGTCGCGGCGGCGTTTGCTACGGCTGTCGCGTTGCTGGCCATCGCCGCCGGGTTGTGGGGCTTGGCGCTCGTGATGCGGGCGTTGTTCGTGAGGTGCTTGCGGCGCTGGGGCCGCTTGCTCGGGTTGATCGGAACTTTGGCGTGCGGTGACGCGTCCGCCGCCGGGCACGCGGCCGATTTTGCGTGGTTCATCCAATCCGGTTTGCGGCGCGGGCGCGGGATCGGGAGCTGCAGTGGGAGTGGGTTCAGCGGCTTCGACTTTTTTGCGGGTCGCGCGTTTCTTTGGCGCGGGTGCATCGGTGATGACCGGATCCATATCCGCGGCGACGGCCTTTGTTTTGGCGGCCTTGGTGGCGGTTTTTTTGACTGCGGCTTTTTTCGCGACCGCAGTTTTTTTCACCGCGCGTTTGCGTGCGGGTGCGGCGGCATCCACCGGAATCGGCGGCTGGGTTTCGTCAGATTGCTTTTTGCTCATCCGTGTTGAAATGGGGAAAGGGGTTGGGTGGGTTTAAGAAGCGAGTTGATCGAGGATTTCGTCGGCGACTTCGAAGTTGGTGAAGACATTCAGCGTGTCGGGGTAATCGTCGAGTTGGTCGTGGAGTTTGATGATGCGTCGTGCGGTGTCGGCGTCGTCTACCACGCTTTGGTTTTGGGGGATTGAAATGAGTTTCTCCGAAGTGGGCTTGAGGTTGGCGGCGCGCAGGGCATTGGCGACCGTGCCGAGCTCGTTGGGAGCGGTGAGGATGAGGTGGTCATCGCCGTCGTTTTGCACATCGTCGGCACCGGCTTCGATGGCGAGCTCCATGAGATCGGCTTCGTCGATTGTGTCGATCGGGAGACGGATTTCGCCTTTGCGGTCGAACTGAAAGGCCACGCTGCCGGGGGTGGCGACGCTGCCGCCGTTTTTCGAAAAAATCGAGCGGAGGTCGGCCGCCGAGCGGTTGAGGTTGTCGGTGGCCATTTCGATGATGAAGGCGATGCCGGATGGGCCGTAGCCTTCGTAGGTGACTTCCTGGATGCCCTCGCCGCCGAGTTCGCCGCTGCCTTTTTTGATGGCGCGTTCGATGTTGTCCTTGGGCATGGAGACGGCTTTCGCATTTTCGATGGCGGTGCGGAGTCGGGCGTTGGCGGCCGGGTCGCTACCACCGGCGCGGGCGGCCAGTGCGATTTCATGCGCGCACTTGCTGAAGACCCTGCCCTTGATGGCGTCGACTCTGGCCTTGATGTGTTTGACCTTGGACCACTTGTTGTGACCGGCCATGGGATGGTGAAATGGGGGATGAGGTGGGGGTTGTGCCAATGGCGGGCGGCGGATCGCCCATGATGGCATGGAGGCTTGCAGGTTTGGGGTCCTGCGCATCAATCGGCTCGGGGCACCACGGGTGCGGATTGAGTCCGAGAAATGGAGATGGAAAACAGGCTGACTGGTGCCGCTGAGGTTTCAGCGAAGTGCACCGCTCCGTCGGTCCAACGCGCGAAATTTCGCGGATTCCGCCCGGCTTGGCAATGGCAAAATTGCGGGATTCTTGGGCTATGAAGGTTCGGGTCGTGCCTTTGGCCGAGTTGCCCTCATGCGGGGAAGACGCAAGACTTCAAGAAGCAAGAAACGAGAGAAGAGGAAGAAGCGGGCAGGATGCCCGCGGTCCCGTGTGCGGCGCGGACCTTTAGGGACATAGGCCCCTGCCGTGGAAGATGCGGGTGACGCGCGATCAGAAGGGGATGTCGTCCTCTTCTTGGAAGTCGTCGGCGGGGGCGGCGGATGCGCCGCTGGCCGAGTGGGAGCGATCGGGAGCGCTGCGGGGTGCTGAGCTGCCACCGCCACCTTTGTTGCCGCCGGAGAGGAATTGGAAGGACTCGCCGATCACCTTGAGTTTGCTGCGTTTTTGACCGGTGGTCTTGTCGTCCCAGGTGTCGAGGTTGAGTCGGCCCTCGATGTAGATTGGGCTACCTTTGGTGAGGTATTGCTGGACGGTTTCCGCTTGGCGGCCCCAGAGGGTGACATCGACAAAGGTGGTTTCCTCTTGCTTGCCTTTTTGGTCATCCGTCCAGGTGCGGTTGATCGCGAGGCCGAGCTCGGCGACCGCGGTGCCGCGTGGGGTGTGGCGGAGTTCGGGATCACGGGTGAGGTTCCCGATGAGCATGACTTTATTGAGGTTTGCCATAATGAGGTAAGGGTTGGTGATGGCGTGGGAGAGGGCAAGCAAAAATTGTTCAAGAGAACAATTTCATGGGCGGATCAGGCGATCCGTTGGAAATGCTGCAGGTGCACGCTGGTGTTGAGGCGCAGGCGGCTTTGGATTTTGCTGATGGTCTCGGGGCTGCCGGCGAAGGTGTAGTTCACATAGTGGCCGGACTCGAGGTGGCGGGATTCGTAAGCGAACTGGCGGCGGCCGAGCTGGCTGATTTTGTCGAGTTTGACGCCTTCGGCTTCGATTTCTTTGGAGATCGAGGCGACGAGGTCGTCGACGCTGCCTTCGAGGGACTTGGTGTTAAGGACGATCAGGCCCTGGTACTTGCGGCTCATGGGGTGGTGGGGTTGGCTTGGACTGGTTGAAGCGGTTCGCCGCGGTGGCGAGACCTTGGGAGCGCGCAAGCTGCACGGCTTTGACGGCCATTGCAAGCGTGTTTTGCAGCTCGGCTTGTTCGTCGGGGGTAAATTTTCCGAGTACATGGCCTACCATGTTGTCGGGTTGGCTGGCGCCGATGCCGACCTTGAGTCGGGGGAACTCTTGGGTGCCGAGGTGTTCGATGATGGATTTGATCCCGTTGTGGCCGCCGGCGGAGCCTTTTTCGCGGAAGCGGAGGGCGCCGAGCGGGAGGGCGACATCGTCATAGACCACCAGCATTTCGGCGGGCGTCCATTTGTGAAAGGCGAGGATCGCTTGGACTGCGCGGCCGCTGAGGTTCATGAAAGTTTGCGGCTTGGCGAGCAGCGGGCCGGCATCGGGCAGGCGGGCGAGGTGGGATTGGAAGCGTGGGGCGGATTGAAATGGCGTCTGCGACTCGGCGGCGAGGCGGTCGAGGATCATGAACCCGACATTGTGGCGGGTGTCTTCGTATTGGCGGCCGGGGTTGCCGAGGCCAACGATGAGGCGGAGGTTCATGAGGGAATGAAAGTTTCAGTCCTCAGGGAGGGTGAGGAGATTTTCATCTTCCTCGCGGTATTGTTCGAGGAGGAATCCGTCGTTGGCGTGCCAGCGCAGCCATACCGGGTCGTTCCAGCTTGGCGGCGTCTCGTCGAGGAGGAAGGTGCGGTGTTGTTGTTCGGCGCAGAGGCGGTATTCGCCCGAGCGGACCCAGTAGCGGGTGTGGGATCCGAAATAGATCACATCCTCGATAGTGCCTTGGAGGATGTTGTCCCAAGTGCCGGGGCTTGGTTGGTTGCGCGAGAGGATGATTTTTTCCGGGCGCAGTGAAAGGTGGATGCGATCGCCGGGGCGGACCGGTTTGTCGTTGTCGATCATGATCGAGCCGAGCCCGGGGATGTCGGCTTTTGAAAAACGTTCGCTGAGCGAGTCGGTGACGCGGCCTTCGAAGAAATTTGTATCGCCGATGAATGCGGCGACAAACGAAGTACGAGGAGTCTCGTAGATCTCGGCGGGCTTGCCGGTTTGTTCGATGCGGCCGCGGTTCATGACAGCGATTGTGTCGGAGATCGACATCGCTTCGCCTTGGTCGTGGGTGACATAGAGGAAGGTGATGCCGACTTCGTCGTGGATGGCGTCGAGCTCGACGAGTAGGCGTTGGCGGAGTTTCAGGTCGAGTGCGGCGAGTGGTTCGTCGAGCAGCAGGACGCGGGGTTGATTGGCGAGTGCGCGGGCGATGCCGACGCGTTGTTTTTGTCCGCCCGAGAGCAGGTGTGGTTTTTTGTCGGCGTGCTCGGCGAGGTCGACGAGCTCGAGCATGCGGTCGACTTGGCGTGCGATGTCGGCTTTCGACTGCTTGGCGATCTTGAGGCCGAAGGCGATGTTTTCGCGGACGCTGAGGTGGGGGAAGAGCGCGTAGTTTTGGAAGACCGTGTTGAGCGGGCGTTTTTCCGGCGGGAGGTCGGTGATGTCGTGGCCGTCGAGCAGGATGCGGCCTTGATCGGGCGCTTCGAAACCTGCGGCCATGCGCAGCAGCGTGGTTTTGCCGCAACCGGAGGGACCGAGCAGCGAGAAGGTTTTGCCATGCTCGATTTCGAGCGTCACATCATCGACCGCGGTGAACGAGCCGAAGCGTTTGGTGACATTTTCGAAGCGTAGCGTTCCGGGCATGGCGTCAATCGCCAGAGGCTGAAGGTTTCCGCAGAAAGATCAAGCCAGTCGGCCGATCAACGGGCATTTCCCTTGGTGATCAGGTCGGCCATGTGTCCGCCGCGGGCGGTGACCCACTTGCCTTTGGTGACGACCGAGGTAAAGCCGAGGCCGTTGGCGGCGGCGGCTTTGAAGACATCCCATGCCTGGGTGGCGAGGATGCCGGAAACGACGAGATCGCCATTGCGGGCGAGCGATTTGGCGATCACCGGCCATGCTTGGATGAGCACGGTGGAGAAAATGTTGGCGAGCACGACATCGTAGCCTTTTGCGCGCGGTTTCCATTTCAACACATCCTGCTCCTTGATGACGATGTCGGGCGTGCCGTTGCGCTCGGCATTGCGCTGGGCAACTGAGACCGCGAAGGGATCGAAATCGCAGGCAAAGGTTTCGCCGGCTCCGAGATGTTTGGCGGCGATGGCGAGCACGCCGGTGCCTGCGCCGAGGTCTGCGACCGTCCAGTTGGAATATTTTCTTTCGCGTGCGATGTCGACGAGCATCCGCAGGCAGGTCGAAGTGGTCACATGGTCGCCGGTGCCGAAAGCCATTTCCGGCGGAATCGAGATGATTGTGCGCTGCGGGTGGGCTTTGCGCAGGGCCTTGATTTGAGGCACGCCGGTTTCGGCGGTGAGCAAAATCGCATCGCGCACCTTGATCGGTCGGGGCGCGGCAGGGGGCTTTTGCCAGTCGGCCTTGGCGAGCTTGCGGATGCTTCCGCCGAATTGTTTTGCGACTGCTTGGGCTTGGGCTTCGGTTTCGCAGAACAACTGCAGGCGTATCGAGCGTCCGCCCTTCACATATTCGACGACCAGATTCGGATTGCCGGCGAAGCGCTCTTCCCAGGCATCGAGCCATTTTTCCGCGGAAAGTTTCGACCAGACAAACATGAATGAGAGCGAGAAATTGGCGGATAATTTTTCGGCGGATGCCGACGGGTTCGAGCCATTTCCGAAACGGTGGGAAATGGAGCGGGCGATGAGATTCGAACTCACGACATCCACCTTGGCAAGGTGGCGCTCTACCACTGAGCTACGCCCGCGACGCAAATTGCGTGGGGGGTTTTTGCATCGGGTTGCCGGTGGCCGCAAGTCAAAATTTGCAAAATTTCCCTGTTCCTTTGCCGCGCAGTCTGGGATTCCCTTGGGCACGCCATGTCCGACAAGCTTGCAGAAATCATCGCCACCAAGCGCCTTGAAATCGAGGCCCTGATGCCTCGGGCCGCCCATTTGCGCAGTGCCGCGCTGCAGCGAAATGATTTTGGGGGCTTTCGCGCCGCGATCGATCGCGGGCCGACGCGCCTCGGGGTCATTGCGGAGGTGAAGAAGGCCTCGCCATCGGTCGGGCTCATTGATCCGGATTTCGATCCCGTGCGACAAGCGCGGCGATATCTCGACGGTGGAGCGTCGTGCCTTTCGATTCTGACCGATGAAAAATACTTCCAAGGGTCGTTGAGTTATCTCACGCAGATTTCGCGGTTTTCCGACGCGCCGCTGCTGCGCAAGGACTTCACGATTCACGAAGTGCAAATTCACGAAGCGGCGGTCTCCGGTGCCGATGCGATTCTGCTCATTGTTGCGGCGCTCGATGATGACAACTTGCGGCGTCTGTACGACGAGGCGAAGTCCCTGATGCTAGATGTCCTCGTCGAGGTGCACGACCTTCCGGAAATGGAACGGGCTCTTGAGCTTGGTGCCGATCTGATTGGCATCAACAATCGGAATTTGAAAACCTTCGAGGTTGATCTCGCGACGACCGAGGCGCTGGCAGAGGAGGTGCCTGACGAGGTTTTGCTCGTTTCCGAAAGCGGCATCAAGACGCCTGAGGATGCGATGCGCGTGCTTGAGGCTGGTGCCAATGCCGTGCTGATCGGTGAGGCCTTGATGCGCGCCAATGACCCCACTCGCGAGGTCGAGGCCTATCTCGAGTTGGAATTGAGTTGAGAAATTTTTTTCGAAGGCCAGCCCTCATTCAATCGGGCAGTCAAACCAGCAACGCAATTTGCTCGCCCGGGCCATGCACGCCTTCGATCAGGATGCCCTCCACATCGGCAGTCTTGGATGGGCCGGTGCACCAGATGATGTTCGGACTCTCGCCGAAGGCAGCGATCGCATCGGGAATGGTGCGGTGGATTTCGGATTTTTCCAAAACCGCCACATGCACCCATGGCGAGAGCGCGGCGAGGCGGTGTGAAGTGCGGTCGTCGTCGATGATGATCGTGCCCGACTCGGCGATCGCGCCGGTCGCGCGAGTGACGCCAAATTGATAATCGTCGTAGCGCTCGCGATCGTAGGTCGTCTCTACGGTGAGGCCTGCAGCGGCGAGCTTCGAGCCGACCGCATCGAACAAAGTGGGGTCGCAGTAGCCGTGCGTCTGCGCGGATGATTTGAGAAACTCCGTGAGCTCATCGACCGAGTCCATCGCTTTGCCATTCACCGCCTTGAAATTGCGCGAGAAAATTTCCCAAAGGTCCGAGCCCTCGAGCTTGCGCGGTGAATGCAGCACCGATGGATCGTAATCCGGCAGCGGAGCTTTGTTTTTCAGCACCGCCGTGGCGGCTTCGATTTTGGCAAATAGGGCGTCTCTCATGCGGATGGAGAATTTTACAGATTTTCAGTGGCTCATGCAAACCTTCACTCTGCTTTTCGCAGCAAATTCCACGCGGTGACGAGGGCCTTGAGGCCGGCCATTTCGATGGATGGATCGACGCCGGCGCCCCAGAGCAGGCGGCCGTCTTCATGCTGGACTTGGACATAGGCCGCGGCGCTGGCATCCGAGCCGCCGCGCACGGCGTGTGAACGGTAGTCGGTGACCTTGAAGTTTTTAAGCCCGATGTTTTCCAGCGCATGGACGAAGGCATTGATCGGCCCGTTGCCGGTGCCGACGCACTGACGCGACTCGCCATCAAGTACGATGGTCGTAGTACATTGCACTTGCCCGCGTTCGCCGACATGGTGGACGAGCTCGTAGTCGGTGACATCAAGCGGGCTGGAAATGTTGACGAATTCGCGGAGGAAAGCCTCGCGGATTTCATCGAGGGAAAGTTCGCGGCCGAGTTCGTCGGCGAGGTCGTAGATGCGTTTGCCGACCTGCGGGTGCATGGTCTTGGGCAGATCGAAGCCGTGCTCGCGGTCGAGCACATAGGCGACGCCGCCTTTGCCCGATTGGGAATTGATGCGGATGATCGCCTCATACGAGCGGCCGATGTCTTGTGGGTCGATGGTGAGATAGGGCACGCCCCAAGGAATGTCGGGGTCCTTGGCAACTTCGCGCGCGCGGCGGTCGAGGCCTTTTTTGATCGCATCCTGATGCGAGCCGGAGAACGCGGTGAAGACCAGCTCGCCGGCATAGGGTTGACGCTCCGGCACGGGCAGGCGCGTGACCCGCTCATAGACGGCGCGGATCGTCGAAAGGTTCGAGAAATCCAGCCCGGTGGCGATGCCATGGCTGTTCATGTTGAGAGCGACCGTGACGATATCGAGGTTGCCGGTGCGTTCGCCATTGCCGAATAGCGTGCCTTCGACGCGGTCGGCGCCGGCCATCAGGCCAAGCTCGGTGGCAGCGACGCCGGTGCCGCGATCATTGTGCGTGTGCAGCGAGACGATCACCGAATCTCGACGCGGCAGGTGGCGGCTCATCCATTCGATCATGTCGGCATGGATGTTGGGAGTGGCCCACTGGACGGTGTCCGGCAGGTTGATGATCATTTTTTTCTCCGGCGTCGGTTGCCAGATGTCAATCACGCCCGCGCAGCATTCGAGTGCGAAGTCGAGTTCGGTGTCGGAGAATGATTCGGGCGAGTACTGCAGGACCACCTCGGTGTTTGGAATGGTCGGGACGAGTTCTTTCACAAGGCGCGCGCCTTCGAGGGCGATGTCGCGGATCGATTCGCGGGTGGCATCGCCAAAAGTGACGCGGCGCTGCAGTGGTGAGGTCGAGTTGTAAATGTGCACGATCGCGCGCTTGGCTCCGTCGATGGCATCGAAGGTCTTGCGGATCAGGTGGTCGCGGGTCTGCACCAGCACCTGGATGGTGACATCGTCGGGGATGCGATTTTCATCGATGAGGCGGCGCAGGAAATTGAATTCCGTATCGGCGGCAGACGGGAAGCCGACTTCGATTTGTTTGAAGCCGACACCGACGAGCAGGTCGAAGAACTCGAGTTTTTCCTCGACCGACATCGGCTGCGGCAGAGCCTGATTGCCATCGCGAAGGTCGACCGAGCACCACTCCGGGGCGCGATCGATCACCTTGTCCGGCCAGGTGCGGTCGGGCAGGTGGATCGGCGGAAAGGG
The DNA here is from genome assembly GCA_947462835.1 of Akkermansiaceae bacterium. Taxonomy (GTDB): domain Bacteria; phylum Verrucomicrobiota; class Verrucomicrobiia; order Verrucomicrobiales; family Akkermansiaceae; genus Luteolibacter. The sequence continues at coordinate 64,119 of CANHQM010000002.1, read as the reverse complement.
CCGGTATTTTTTGAGCGAGGCAGCTTGCATGGGGATCGGGTGATGGGAAAAATTCGGTTGGAAAAACGGACCGGGAAAACGCCAAGAGGATGGGCGGGCCGGAGACGAAATGTGAAGCAGGAAAAAGTCAACGGGCGGCCAACCCTAGAAGCAGGGGGCGCAGGAGATTGCCGTTGGGGAGGTGGTTCACGGCCCAAGGCTACCAGCGGCCGCCGTTGGGTCAAACCGGAAAAGCGGCCGCGCCCATGCAAGATGCTTCCAGTCCGCTGCGCTGGGCCGCTTGCTTGTTGGCAGCGCATGGCGCAAAGTTTCGCGCGCACCCCGCACCATGCGAGTCGCCGTTCTCAACATCGTCGGTCTTTCCGAGTCGCTGCTTGGCGTTCACACGCCGGGCCTTGCGGCGTTTGCCCGCGAGCATGGGATCCAATCCTACGCGCCGACATTTCCTGCCGTGACCTGTACCGCGCAGTCGGCCATCACGACCGGCGAAACAGTCGGCGTACATGGGATCGTGGCCAATGGCTGGTACGATCGCGAATCGGCAGAGCCGCGGTTTTGGAAACAAAGCAACCACATCGTGCGCGGCGAAAAAATTTGGGACCGCCTGCGCCGCAAAGTCCCGGGCTTCACCTGCGCGAAACTTTTCTGGTGGTACAACATGCATGCGGCGGTGGATTTCTCCATCACGCCAAGGCCGCTCTATCCGGCAGACGGACGCAAGGTCTTCGACATCCACACGCAGCCGATGCTGCTGCGCGACGAGCTCAAACGCGAGCTCGGCGAGTTTCCGTTTCGCTCATTCTGGGGGCCGGCCGCGGGCATCGCGTCATCCGAATGGATCGCCTCATCCGCGAAGTGGATCGAAGAAAAACATTCGCCAACGCTGAGCATGGTTTACCTGCCGCATCTGGATTACTCTCTGCAAAAGCTCGGCCCGCATGCGCCGGAGATTCCTGCTGAATTGAAAAAAATCGACCGCGTCGCGAGTGACCTGATCGCATTCTATAAAGCTCGCGGCGTGCGCGTGATCGTGCTCTCCGAGTACGGCATCTCGCCGGTGAGCCGACCGGTGCACCTGCACCGATTGTTTCGGCAAAAAGGTTGGCTCTCGCTCAAAAATGAACTCGGCCGCGAAACTCTCGACTGCGGTAGCTCGCGTGCCTTTGCGATCGCCGATCACCAAGTCGCGCATGTTTATGTGAACGATCCGAGCATCCGCGATGAAGTGCGTGCCTTGCTCGAACATACGCCGGGCATCGATGAGGTGAGGTTGCCGCGCGAGCTCTGGGGTGATGGTGTGGCCGCCGAACGGGCGGGGGACTTGATCGCGGTCGCCGAGGCCGATGCGTGGTTCACCTATTATTTTTGGAATGACGATGAAGTGGCGCCCGACTACGCCCGCACCATCGACATCCATCGCAAGCCGGGTTACGACCCATGCGAACTTTTCATCGATCAGAAGCTGCATTTTCCAAAACTCAAAATCGCCGCATTTCTGCTGAAGAAAAAACTCGGCCTGCGGGCTTTGCTCGATGTGATCCCGCTCGATGCCACATGCGTGAAAGGCTCGCACGGGCGCGACAAGGTGCCTGCCGACGAACGCCCGGTGCTGATCGGCGCCGGCTCTGCGGTGCAGTGCGCCGAGGACATTCATCGGATCATCATCAATGCCGTGAAGGGCCATTGAGATCGGCTTGGCAGCCGTGCAATGAGCGCGAATTTGTCATTTCACATGCAGCCGGATCGTGCTTGAGTGGGGTAATGACGCTCGCCAGCAAAATCACCGTCAGCCGGATCGTGCTGATCCCGGTGTTTGCGATGCTCGCATGGCGCTATGGCCAATCGGTGGCCGCAGGCGAAGCGAACGAATCACTGCGCTGGTGGGCCCTGGCAGTTTTTCTCGTCGCCGCAGCAAGTGATGGTGTCGATGGTTGGATCGCTCGGCATTTCAATCAGAAATCCGATTTCGGGGCCTTCATCGACCCCATCGCCGACAAGGGCCTGATGCTCACCGGTGTGCTGATGGCGGGCGCGTTTGATTGGGGTGAAGCCGGGTGGCGATTGCCGCTCTGGTATGTGGTGTTGGTGTTTTTGCGCGAAGCGGTAATTCTCGGAGGCATTTGCGTGCTTTGGTCAAAACACCGGCATGTCGCGATGGCGCCGCACTGGACGAGCAAGCTTTGCACCGTGTTGCAAATGTTTGCGCTCGGTTGGGTGATGCTGCGAGTGCCATTGTTTGACCCAAGCGTCGCATGCATCCCCGCGGCATTGCTCACCATTTGGTCGGGCGTCGAATACTTTCGCCAAGGCCGGCTGATTTTGCGGGGCGCCGAAAGGGCTCACTGAGCGGCAGGCATGATCCAGATGTTGCGGTACTGGATCGCGTTGCCGTGGTCCTGCAACTTGAGCGGCCCTTCCTCGCGCGGTTCGTTGAGGCGTTGCTCAAAGGCATGGGATGTCGCGTGCGGGATGGGTTCGTCGCGATGAATCACCACTCCGTTGAGGCGCACGGTGATGCGTGGGGGTGAAATTTTCTCGCCGTTTTTCCATGCGGCCGCGGTGTAATCGATGTCGTAGGTCTGCCATTCCATCGGTGGTCTGGCGGCGTTGACCTTGGGCGGGGCGGTTTTGTAGAGCGCGCCGCATTCGTTCCAGAGCCCTTGCGTGCCGTACGAATTGAGCACCTGCACTTCGTAGCAATCCTGCAGGAAAAATCCGCTGTTGCCGCGCCCTTGCCCGGCTTTGCCCGGCTCGACGGAATAGCGGAACTCGAGGTGCACCCGGCAGCTGCCAAACTTACGCTTGGTGACGATGTCGCCGCCGATTTTTTTTGCCTTCTCTTCGTCGTTTGCCGCGCTGCGGACTTCCATCGCACCACCCTCAACCAGATGCCAGCTCACCGCGCCACCATCCGCGTGCTGCCATTCGTCGAAATTTTTTCCATCAAACAACACGATCGCGCCCTCGGGAGCTTTCATCCCAAGGCTCGGTGACGAACGCACCACGCGCTTGAGCTCGAAACGCGCCTCGCCGCCATGGCCGCTGCCCCTGCCGCTGATGCCACCCTTGGAAACCTCACCGCGCCAACCATTTCCCTCGAAGCGGATCACTCCGTCAGCGAGCCAGCCGGTACCGACGAAGTAAGTGTCGGCGCGCGCATCATGCTGTTGGAAAAATTGGATGAGATATTCCCCCTCGCGAACATTGATCACCTGCGCGGCGAGCGGTTTGTTGATGTCGAAATATTGTTTCTCCGGCGCATCAAACCAACGGCCTTCGTAATCGCCCATCAAGGAAAGGTCGGCGCTGGCGACTTGCGTCCAATCGGGCGATTGACCCTCGGCCGCGAGGCTGCCAGAGGCAAGAAAAGTACTGAAAGCAAAGGCGCGAAAAATAACGATGGATGAGCCGTGCATGGCTTTTTCTCCGTCATTCACGCCGAAATGGCAAGTGGTCAACGCGGCAAGCCGACAGATCCACCGGCCGATTGCAGCCTCAGCTCAGGCTACGGTTCGACTCATGGCGCATGTCGCGCGCGGTGCCAAGAAACACCGCGTCTTCGCCGACATTGACCGCAAGATCGCCGACCCGCTCGAGCGAGCGAAGCACGAGAATCAGGTGCAGGTAGTCTTGGCTGCGCCCAGCCGATTGCTCGATGCGCGAGGCAAAGGTCGCCGAGGCCTCCTTGTAAACCCGGTCGAGTTCTTTATCTCTGGCGTGCAGCGAGGCGCCGAGGGCGGAATCCTGCTCTGAGTAGGAGGCAATCGCGTCGCGCAGCAATTGGTCGGCCAGCGTGTAGACCGGCTCGATGAGGGTTGCGTCCTGAAGCTCCTGGCTCGAGCTGATTTTTTTCGCGCGCTTGGCAATGTTGGTCGCATGATCCGAGATGCGCTCGAGATTCATCGAAATTTTCATCGAGGAAACCACCAGGCGCAGGTCGGAGGCGAGCGGGTGGAAGCGGACCAGCATTTCCATGCCGAGCTTGTCGATGTGGCGCTCGTGCTCGTCGACCTCGTCGTCGTCGGCGATCACGGCGTTGGCCAGCTCGATGTTGCGTTGCAAGAGCGCGCGGATGGCCCGTTCGAGATTGTGACGGGCCTTGCCGGCCATCGAGATCACCTCGGCGCGCAGGGATGTGATCGCCTGATCAAAATCGTGAAGAATGTGGGGGTTTTGCATGGATCTGAGTCGTTGGGGGCTGTCGACCGTGGAGAATTCGGAAATGGCAGGAACAAATGGAGCTTTTCAGCGCACCGGAAGCCCTAACATTCAGCAGATCACGGCCAAATCAAGGCTGAATTGACTCGCAGGGCCCCAGAGGTCCCGCAACGGGCCGAATGTGACAATTTTGTCACAAAGCATTCCTTCCGAGGGCAATACCGGGGCGTTTAACCCTAATTCGTGCATGCCGCCCCAGAAAATGTGACAGCTTCGTCACAAAAATCCGCTTCGTTCCGCGAGGATCTGAGCGAGTACTTGGGCACGGCTGCCACCCAACCATACCAACAAACAACAGCCATGAAGAGAATCCAAAACACCCTGATCGCCACCGCCCTGCTCTGCGGTGCCCAGGCACATGCAGCCAACGATAACGCCACCGGCCTGCTGGTCGGCAAGCTTGTCGGCGAAACCCCGATGGACCAAGCCTGGTCGGCCTTCAACCTCTACAAGGACGACGCCAACCCGATCCTCCAGGAGTTCTCGCTCCAAGGGCGCCTGCAACTTCAAACCATTTACGGCGAAGCCGGCGGTGACAGCTTCAACACCTCGGACTACAAGGATGCGGTCGATTCCAAGGGTAAGTCTCTTGGCAATGACGAAAGCGTCTGGGGCAATGACATCGAAGCCCGCCGCGCCCGCTTTGGCTTCAAGTCGAAGTGGTTCCAAAACTGGAAACTCGACGGTCAGATCAACGTCGACCTCGACGGCAAAGACGGCGCGGACAGCTCCGACAAAAACTACTACAAGGATCTCTACGATCTCTATGTGACCTACGGCCCGAGCGATACCTTCAATGTTTCCGCCGGTAAAACCAAGACCCGCTTCACCCGCGAGCAGGAAATTTCCTCGAACAACATTCTCACCATCGAGCGCAGCTTGCTGGCCAACACGATGTTCCCTGGCGAGCTCACCGGTATCTGGACCAACGGCAAAGGCGTCCAAGAATACTGGCTCTACGAACTCGGCGTTTACGGCAGCGACCGCGTGCGCGAGTTTTCCGAATTCGACCAAGGCGCCATCGTGCTCGGCAAGGTCGGCTACGACTACTCCTCACAGGCAGGACTCGACTCGGCCGTTGCATCGATTCACTACATGCACAATACTGAGCCAGGTTTCCGTGAATTTAGTGAGGATAACTTCAGCCCAAGCGCATCTCCGCTCTTCACCGACTCGATCGCGCTCACCAATGACATCAGTCATGGACGCTATGGCCTGACCACGGAGGTGCTTTATGGCTTCGGCTATGATGGGGAATATGAGCAAAGGGGCAAGCTGGTCACAGACAAACCCCAATCAGATGTCTTCGGCATCACCATCATCCCGTCTTACTTCATTGCTGACGGACTTCAACTCGTTGGCCGTGTTCAGCTTGCTACCAGCGAAGATGGTGACGGTCTGCAGGTGCCTGCACGCTATGAGCGACTTGCCTTCGGGGCGAGTGGCGATGACGAAAAAGGCAACACCTACGTCTCGACCTACCTCGGTCTCAACTACTACATCCACGGCCACAAGCTGAAGCTCATGAACGGTATTGAGTACTCCGACATGGGTGGTGGCGACTATGATGGTTACACCCTCATGAGCGGCCTTCGCTTCTCGTTCTGATCTACCGATCTCCACTACAAACAAACAAATGAAAGCCATACACACACTGATTGCGTCCGCTGCCCTGGTTTCCATGGCCGGAGCCCAAACGCTGAGCATCAAGGGTAGCGATACCCTCGGCGCCAAGCTCGTCCCGCAACTTGCCGAGGCCTTCAAGGCCGCAGGCAACAAAGGGGTGAAGTTCGAAATCGCTGCGGAAGGTTCGACCACCGCGTTCCCGGCCCTTGCCAACGGCACTGCCCAGATCGGCATGTCCTCGCGCAAGGTCAAGGACGACGAGCGCACCTTCTGTCGCACCAAGGGCGTTTACCTCAAGGAACACCCGATCTGCCACGACATGCTTTGCGTGATCGTGAACAAGAACTCGCCGGTCTCGAACCTCACCAAGGCACAGGTCGCCAAGATCTTCACCGGTCAGATCAAGGACTGGTCGGAAATCGGCGGCGCCCCTGGCCCGATCTCGATCTACACCCGCAACACCTCGTCGGGCACCTACAAGGATTGGCAGAAGCTCGCCATGGGCGGTCGTGACTATCCGTCCACCTCGCTCAAGATGGCTGGCAACGAGCAGATCGCGCAGGAAGTGGCCAAGAACAAGAATGGCATCGGCTACGTCGGCCTTGCTTATTCCAAGACCCCCGGCACCAAGACCGTCACCATCGACGGAGTTGAGCCGGTTGCCGCAAACGCGAAGAAATTCGCCTATGCCCGCCTCTGCTACCTGTACGCTCCGGAAAAACCGACCGCCGAAGCTCAGGCTTTCCTCGACTTCATCAAGTCACCAGCCGGACAGACCATCGTCCAGAAGGTTGGATTCATTCCTAACTGATTCATAGTCAACGATTATCGGTTATCGGTTGCTTACCAAACGGGCATCGTTGCAGATCCAGCGATGCCCGTTTCATTTGCTTGCCGAAAGCCGCCATCCGCGCTCCACTTCGCCAGCCCTGCATGGTTTCCCCAAATCCCCAATCCGAATCCAGTGGCCATCGCTTCCAACGGCGGGGTTTTTCCTTTGAACGGGCGATCCGGTTCTTCTTCGCATCGAATGCCGGACTCACGATTTTCATTCTTCTTCTGATCATTGTTTTCCTCCTGCGCGAAGGCTTGGGCTTCTTTCCGGGTTACCGCCGCGAGCTGGAAGTCTATCGCATCGCCGGCCTCGAGTTCGTCGATATCTCGCGCAAAAACCTCAGCGCTCACGAACAGGTCACCAGTCTTCTCAACCGTGCCTATCAGGCCGAGATCAACGGCAAATGCTACAACGAACTGCTGCGCTCGCAGGAAGCTTCCGCGCTCTACAGCACCTTCAGCGATCAAGTCGGCCCGACCCGCGACCTGATCCTCAACAATCCCGCTGCCGCGACTGGTGGCGATGAAGGCATGCTCGCTGTGCTGCGCGCCAACTACGAGGCCCAGCGCGCCAAGGCCCTCACCAATCTTCCTGCCAGCCCGCGCCTCAGCGAGGCCGAGCGCCAGGAGCTGATCGACTCGCTGCGCAACCGGCCCGCCGAGGCGGCCGATGAGCCGCCGCTCGTGGCCAAGCTCAATGCCGCATTCGCCGCCGCCCGCCAATCTCATGCCGAGCCGCTGCAAAAGTTTCGTGAAACGATCGACAACTTCGAGACTGCCGGCATGGACCTCGGCTCGATCGTGATGGAAATGACCGAGTCGGTCACCGCCACCAAAGAGGCGCTCCAAACTGCCGACATTCTCGAAAAGGACCGCAAAACCCTGCTTGCCGCGGCCGCCAATGCCAAGGATCCGATTGAACGCGAAAAGCTGATCGCCGATGCCAAGGCCGCACTCGCCGAGAAGCCTGATTACGAAGGCCCGATGGCGACACTGATGGAGAAAAAGCCCGACTGCCTGAAACTTCACGAACAGCTGGCCACTTCGGTCGGCGAAATTTTCCCAAGCCTTCCCGGCTCGCTGACGCAAGCCAAAGCCTCGCGTTACCTCAACGCCGCAAAGTCCGCATGGCCGGTCTTGATCGAGGATCTCAAGGCCACACCAGGTAAAATCAACAGCTGGACTCACACTGATCCGGTGCCGCTATCCGCCGCATTCATTTCCTTCCTCACTGGCAAGTCATGGGTTACCGGCGGCGAGTGGCAGGATTTTTACGGCCTCATTCCGCTGGCAGTCGGCTCACTGATGATCGCCATCGTCGCTCTCACGATCGCCATCCCGGTCGGCATCGGCGCGGCGATCTATGTCAACCAATTCGCCGCTCCGCGCGAACAGGCATTGGTAAAGCCAGTCATTGAGTTCATCCAAGCGATTCCCTCGGTGGTGCTCGGCTTCCTCGGCATCATGGTCTTCGGGACGATCCTTCGGGAAATTTCCACCCTCGATTCTCTCAATTGGATTCCTGGATTCCCGATCGACGAGCGCCTCAACATTTTCACTGCTGGCTGCCTACTCGCATTGATGAGCGTGCCGACGATTTTTTCCCTCGCCGAAGACGCGCTCAACAATGTTCCCGCGGCCTATGCCGAGGCCTCCGAAGCGCTCGGCGCCTCACGCCTCCAGACCGCCTTCCGCGTGATGGTCCCCGCAGCCTTTTCCGGCATTCTCGCCGCCGTGCTGCTCGGCCTTGGCCGCGTGATCGGCGAAACGATGGTCGTGCTGCTGGTCGCCGGCAACCGCATCAAGATCCCCGACTTCAGCGAAGGCCTCGGCGCGTTCTTCCAACCCTCGCACACCCTCACCGGCATCATCGCCCAAGAGCTCGGCGAAGTGCCGCTCGGCAGCGTCCACTACCGTGCGCTCTTCGTGATCGGCATCACCCTCTTCGTCACGGTTCTCGGCATCAATGCCACCGCCCACCACGTCCTCACCCGGTCGAAAAAATAAGCCATGTTCAATCCGGAAAACCTCATCCGCAAAGGACCGCCCAAAGGCTACTTCAAAGACGTCCTTGTCCGTGGCCTGCTGGGCGGCATCACCTATCTGATGGTGCTAATCGCTGTGTTGCTCTTTGCAAAAATCATCGTCGATGGCGCACCTGCAATCTTTACCTCAAAGTTCCCCTTCGTCGACGTCGAGTTCCTCACCGCAAAAAACGAAACACTGCATGTGTTCGATGATGCGAAGGGCACGCGCCACCAATTGCCTGCATCGAAGTACAGCGAGTATCTCAATGCCCATCCGGGTCAGGAAATCTACAACGAGCAGACCTTCTCCTACTCGGGCGGCGGCATCGCGGGCCCCATCGTCGGCACCGCGCTGCTGACCTGCGGCTCGATCATCCTAGCACTTTTCTTTGGCGTTTGCGCTGCGATCTATCTCGCGGAGTACGCAAAACAAAGCCCCTTCATCCATGCCGTGCAGCTCGCGATCCTCAACCTCGCCGGTATTCCCTCGATCGTCTTCGGCCTCTTCGGGTTTTCGGTGTTCGTCTTGGCCGCGCCGGTCATCACCGCCTCGCCGATCGACCGCTCGCTGCTGGTGCTGCCGCTTTTAATCGAGGGCTGGGCGCTCAGCTTCCAAGGCTGGAACTCCTCGCTCATGGCCGGCTGCGCGACGCTTGCTTGCATGATCCTGCCGGTCGTCATCACCGCCTCGGAAGAATCACTGCGCGCCGTCCCCCAAGGATTTCGCGACGCCTCACTGGCAATGGGCGGCACCCGCTGGCAGACGATCCGCAAATGCGTCCTACCCTTTTCGCTGCCGGGCATCCTGACATCCTCGCTGCTGGCCATCACCCGCGTCGCCGGCGAAACCGCGCCGATCATGTTCACCGCCGCCGTCGCGGCCAAGGACGACTTCCCATGGGAAGGGCTCACCAACCCCTTCGGTATCCTTTCCTCGCAAGTCCAAGCACTGCCCTACCACATCTACACACTCGCCGCCCGCATCCCGAGCTCGGAATACACCCAACGCGCGCAATTCGGCTCGGTGCTCGTTTTCCTGATCCTCGTTGCTGTACTCTCCTTCGGCTCGATGATCCTCCGCGCAAAAATGCGCAAGAAACTCAAATGGTAAATTCACCCGCAGCGGATACCCACCCGTCCATGTCGACCGCCGTCCAGATCCAGAACCTATCATTTGCCTACGGCTCAAAGCAGGCGCTGCACGACGTCAGCCTCGACATGCCCGCCCGCAAGGTCACCGCGTTCATCGGCCCCTCGGGTTGCGGCAAGTCGACCCTCATCCGCTGCATCAACCGCATCAACGACCGCATCGCCACCGCGCATGTCACCGCCGGCACAATCAAGGTCCACGGCATCGACATCTATCGCAAGGACATCAACATCCAGGAACTCCGCCGCCGCGTCGGCATGGTGTTCCAAAAGTACAACCCCTTCGCCAAATCAATTTACGAAAATGTCGCCTACGGTCTGCGCATCGCGGGCATGACGAATCGTTCGGACCTCGACGACGCGGTCGAAAAATCCCTGCGCAATGCCGCGCTTTGGGATGAAGTCGGCGACCGAATGCATACATCCGCATTCGGACTTTCTGGCGGCCAGCAACAGCGCCTCTGCATCGCGCGCGCGATCGCCACCGAACCCGAGATCCTGCTCATGGACGAGCCCTGCGCCGCACTCGACCCGCTCGCGACGCTGCGCATCGAAGAGCTGATCTCCGAACTGAAGAAAAAATTCACCATCGTCATCGTCACGCACAACATGGCACAAGCCGCCCGCTGCTCGGATCAAACTGCGTTCATGTACCTCGGCAAACTCGTGGAGGTAGGCCCCACGATGCAAATTTTCGAAAATCCCTCGGAACCACAAACCGAGGCCTACATCACCGGCAGCTTCGGATGAACGCGACCACCAATTCCATGCAAGAATCCCCGGAAAAACCCGCCGCCAGCACCTCACAGGCCCGCAGCAAAAGCGCCGTGCAAATTCAAAACTTGAGCTTTAGCTACGGCTCAACTGAAACGCTCAAAAACATCACGCTCCATCTCGACCGCAACGCGGTCACTGCTTTCATCGGACCCTCCGGCTGCGGCAAATCGACCTTGCTGCGCTGCATCAACCGCATGAACGACGAAATCATCGGCACCCGCATCACCGCCGGCAAAATCATCGTCGAGGACATCGACATCCACGACCCGTCGGTCGATGTGGTGAAGCTCCGCCGCGATGTCGGAATGGTGTTCCAAAAATCGAATCCCTTCCCGCGCAGCATTTTTGAAAATGTCGCCTTCGGCCTGCGCATGCGCGGGATCCGCAACAAGGCGGTGATCGAGCAATCAGTCGAGGAAAGCCTCCGCGCTGCAGCCCTGTGGGACGAAGTGAAGGACCGCCTCAACGAATCCGCGCTCGGCCTCTCCGGAGGTCAGCAACAACGCCTCTGCATCGCCCGAACCATCGCCGTGAAGCCGCTCGTCGTGCTGATGGATGAACCTTGCAGCGCGCTCGACCCGATCGCCACCGCGAAGGTCGAGGAGCTGATCTGGAGCCTCAAGAAAGATTACACCTTCGTCGTGGTGACCCACAACATGCACCAAGCCTCGCGCGTTTCCGAGAAGACGGCATTTTTCTACATGGGCGAAATGATCGAGTTTGGCGAAACGACCAAGATGTTCACCAACCCGGCCGTCAAGCGCACCGAGGATTACATCAGCGGCCGCTTCGGTTGATTCATCGCCGCGCGCCAACTCACAGCGTGATCTGCGCGCCAAGCTCGACGACGCGGCCGGGCGGAAGCTGGAAGTACGCGGTGGCCGGCGATGCGTTGCGCGCCATGGCGGCAAAGAGCGTGAGCCGCACACGGTCGATGAGCGTGGCATTCTTGCCGACGCCGTAGCCTTCGCTGCCGAGGAAGTAAGTCGCCTTGCCCGGTTGGAAGCGCACATGCTCGGGCAGCAAGTCCCTGAGCGCCATCGGTACATCGGGAGTTTCGGCAAAACCGAATTTCAGAATCACGCGGTGCACACCTTCGCCGAGCTCCTGATGCTCGAGCATCTCCTCGCGGCTGGCGCGCGGTTGATCAAGCGTCATCACATGAAGCAGGATCACGCGCTCATGCAGCACCTGGTTGTGCTTGAGGTTGTGAAGCAATGCATTCGGCACCTGCGCGCCCTTGCCGCTCATGTAGATCGCCGTGCCGGAAACGCGGTGGATGCTTCCCTTTTCCAGATCCTGCAACAAATTTTCAACCGGCAGAGCGTCACGCGAAATGCGCGCGTAGAGCCGCGCACGGCCCCACATCCAAATCATCATCAACGACATGATGCCGCCGCCCACGACCAGCGGCACCCAGCCGCCATGCACAATCTTTAGCGAATTGGCGACAAGGAAGGCCCCATCAACCGTTAGGAAGACACCGGTCATCAGCCCGGCCTTGAGTGCCGACCATCTCCATTCGGTGCGTGCGGCGGAGTACAAGAGAATCGACGTGATCGCCATCGTCAGCGCGATCGCAATGCCGTAAGCGCCTGCCAACGCGGAGGAAGTTTGAAACTCGACGACCAACAAAATGCAGGATGCCGCGAGCAGCCAGTTCACCGCCGGCACATAAACCTGACCGATCGAATGCTCGGAAGTGTATCGCACGCGAAAGCGCGGCAAACAACCCAGTTGGATCGCTTGCGTGGTGAGCGAAAACGCACCGGAAATTAATGCCTGACTCGCCACAATCGCCGCCGCCGTCGCAAGCAGGGTCAGCGGAAAACGCATCGACTCGGGAGCCAGCAGGAAAAACGGATTTCGAATCGCCGAGGGGTCTGCTGTTAGCAGCGCGGCCTGACCGAGGTAATTGAGCGCCAGCGCAGGCAAAACCAGTGAAAACCAACCGACACGAATCGGCTTCGTGCCGAAATGCCCGAGGTCCGCATACAATGCCTCGCCACCGGTCAATGCAAGAAACACTGCGGCAAGCAAAGGAAGGGCATGCCTCCACTCCTGAACCAAAAACCGAACACCTTCGTACGGGCTCAAAGCTACCAGCACCTGCGGGTTCTGCACGACCGAAGCCGCTCCAAGAATGCCAAGCGTAAGAAACCATGTCACCACCACCGGACCAAAAAGTTTGCCCACATGGCCGGTGCCAAATTGCTGGATCGCAAACAAGCCACCAATAATCACCACCGCAAGCGGCACCGCCCAATGCGAAAGCATCGGCGCGCTCACCGCCAGACCTTCCACCGCACTGAGCACCGAGATCGCCGGAGTGAGCATGCCATCGGCATAAATCAACGCCGCACCGGCCAAGCCCAACAGCATGATCTTTCGCGGATCCTTGCCGCCCAAGCTTTTCACCGCGCCACGGATCAATGCCGACAAGGCAAGAATCCCGCCCTCGCCGCGGTTGTCAAATTTCAGGACGATAAACAAATATTTCACCGTCACCACCAGCAGCAGTGACCAAACAATCAGCGACGCGGCACCTGTCAGATTGCGCGGGTCGACGGCCACACCGTGCATGCCGTGGAAGCATTCACGAAACGCGTACAGCGGGCTGGTTCCGATGTCGCCGTAGACGACGCCGAGCGCCGCAAGGGTGGTCACGGCAAGGCGGGGCGATTGACCCGATTGGGTTGGTGAGGATGCAGTCATGGGAAATGAACAGGCTTGTCAGCGCGCCCTTCAAAGCACCTCGGCACCCGATCTGCCAGCAGAAAACCGCTTTCCGCAGCCCCATCACATTTTAAGGGTGCCCTCAGTGACGCCGAGTTTCTCGATCGCTTCGACCTGCTCGAGCAGATCGATGGCCTCAGCCCGGCCTGCGAGCAGGTCCTGATACGCACGAATGGTCTTGGTGGCGGTGGCCTCATCCTCATCAAGCAACTCGACGCGAAACTTCGAAAGCCCGGTCGAGCGCAGTTCATCAAAAAACCTCGCACCGGTCTGCGCGCGACCATTGAAGAGCGTGTTGCGACAGCCGACATCGGCCTGCAGGCGGTGCAACTGGCCGACGCGATCGCGCAAATGCACGACATGCTTTTCGCAGGGTCGGCCGCAGTCCTTATAGGTCGTGCCGCTGCTCAAAAATGTACAGAACACACAGTGCTCCATATGAAACATCGGCATGTGCTGGTGGAGTGATAGCTCAAACCACTGCGATGGAGCTGCATCGAGCAGATCCAGCACCTGGCCGATGTTGAGATCGTAGGACGCCGTCATGAAATCCAGACCCGCGCCTTCCATCAACACACGCGCGGTCAAAGGATTGGAGACATTGAGCGAGAAATCACCGGCTTTGATGAAATTACTACGATGTTTGTAGTAATTCAGCGCCGAGAGATTGCGCAACAAGGCGCCATCGGGCGCGGCATTCTCGACGAGCTTGAGGTAGCCGATTTCGCCGGGCTTGAGAATGCGTGGCGTGGCGAGCAGGATTTTGGCATCGGGCCTGCCGCCCGAATTTCTGAAAAGCGACACCGCGTCCTTGTAACGGCGCGGGTCTTCGAAGTCGCAATAGACCAGCTCCACACCACAGGCGATTGCGGCATCGAGCTGGGCACAGTTGCGGCAAAGCACCGACAAGCGCGCGGTGGTGGCATCGTTTTGCGGCTTGGCGGGCATCAAATCCTCACGGCCGGCATTGATCGCAACCCGCGAAGGTTTTTCCGTGCCCGCATCGAGCTTTGCCACGAGATCGCGACGCAGTTGGTTGAGCGCCGAAAGCGGGAAATGGCAGTCGCCTTCAAGTTGGATGTCGAGCGCCGCCAACTCAAAGGGCGTGTCGCCCAAACGCCCGAATTGCGCAGCCAGCGTTTCCGCATCGAGCGCGCGCTTCGCCGCCGGTTGCAATGCGATTTCACTGCGCACAACGATGTCGCCACAACGTAGCTCAAGCGCATCGCCCGGCCTGCCGAACACCTGCAACTCGAGCGGAATCTTTTTCTCAAGCGGACGCGTGTTCTGCCAAAATTTCCTCAACTCGGATTCGAGCTTCGGATCCGATGTCTTGTACACCGTGTGACCCGGATGGATCCGCTCGAAGTTGATGCCGCTGTAAGTTCGATGAAAAATGATGCGACCATTTTCAATTTTCCAAATGCGCGCACCTTGCTCGAGGTCGCGGTTCTCACCGGCATCAAAGACCACACCATCGCCGGCTGCCAGCGGCACGCCGGTTGTGTTCTTTAGCTTGATCCATCCCTCGCCACACTCGGCGATCTCGCCGAGAAGCGGTCCGCGTTTTTTCCCGAAGCGCCCATGCGTGAGGTAAGGATGATTCGTCCCCGCGAGCCAGCCGGTCGAGAGCCCGCGAGAAAAGGTCATTTCGAGCGCGTAGCGGTCGTGATCGGTGACCTCCGGCGCGGCATCGGCCATCGCTGCATCGAGCGCCTTGCGATAGACCCGCGTGACCGCCGCGACATACTCGGGCGACTTGAGCCGGCCCTCGATCTTGAATGATTTCACACCCGCGCGAACCAGATCGGGAATGAGGTCCACGGCCGCGAGGTCCTGTGGGCTGAGCAAATAGCGGCGCTCGCCCATGTCGCGCACTTCACCATCGACGACCAGCTCGTAAGGCATGCGGCATGCCTGCGCGCATTCGCCGCGATTCGCGCTGCGCTGTCCGAGCGATTCGCTGGTGAGGCATTGGCCCGAGTACGCGACGCACAAAGCGCCGTGCACAAAGACCTCGAGCGGTGTGCGGATTTGTGAGGAGGATTTTTGAAATCGCTCGATCTCGCGCACCGAAAGTTCGCGCGCCAGCACCGCGCGCTCCATCGGGAAAAGTGATTCGATGAACTTCAAGCCCTCCGGCGAGGTGATCGACATCTGCGTCGAGCCATGCAGTTCCACATCGGGCGCAACCAAACGCGCGAGCTTTGCCAAGCCAAGATCCTGGATGATCAAGGCGTCGACACCCGCCTCGGCGATCAGGCGCAGTTGCTTTTCCGCCGCCTCGAGCTCGCCGGTGAACACCAGAGTATTCATCGCGACAAAACCTTTCACGTCATGACGATGCAGGTAATCCATCAACTCCGGCAGGTCATCTTCGCCAAAGTTGTCGGCACGCAGTCGCGCATTGAATCGCGGCAGGCCAAAGTAAATCGCATCGGCACCGGCCACCACCGCCGCCCGCGCGCAATCCCAGTTGCCCGCAGGCGACAGGAGTTCGGGAGTCTGATCATGCGCCGCATTGCTGTTCACGCGCCCATTGAACCAGCCTCGCGACAAATGACCAGCAGAAGGCGCCAAGCGTAAGCCGCCGCCGCTTTCGGCTTTGCCGCTGCGAGGGATGGGTCCACACTCGGCGCGATGCGCGATGACACCCGCCGCTGGATTGAGGCCGACCGCGCGCACTGCTGGCATCCGTTCACGCGGCAGGCCGAGTGGTGCGCGGCGGAGCACGAGCCCTTGGTGATCGCGCGCGGCGAAGGTGCGTGGCTGTGGGACTCGGAGGGCCGACGCTATCTCGATGGCAACTCGACGATCTGGACGAACATCCATGGCCACGGGCATCCGGCGATCCGTGAAGCGATCGCCAAACAGCTGGAGCAAATTTCGCATGTGTCGTTTTTGGGTTTCACCCACCCGTCTGCCATCGAGCTCGCGGAAACACTTTGCGGCTTTTTTCCACCCCACACGCTCGAGCGGGTCTTTTATTCCGACGACGGCTCGACCGCGGTCGAATGCGCGCTGAAGCTCGCGCTGCAATACCGCCAGCAATGCGGTGAGCCCGAACGGAAAAACTTCATCGCCTTTGCCGATGGCTATCACGGGGACACGCTCGGCGCGGCATCGCTGGGTGGCGTGAACCGGTTTTTCGAGCGCTTCAAAGGCAACGGCTACGCCGTGCGGCATGTGGATTCGCTCGAAGCCTTGCGCAGCTTGCCAAACAGCGAGCTGCAAGAGGTCGCAGCCGTGGTGATCGAGCCGCTCATCCAAGGCGTCAACGAAATGCGGCCATGGCCAACTGGCATGCTGGCACAACTGCGCGCATGGTGCGACATGCATGGCATTCAGTTGATCCTCGACGAAGTCATGACCGGCTTCGGTCGCACCGGAGCGATGTTTGCCTGTCAACGGGAAGGCGTGATCCCGGATTTCCTCTGTCTCGCCAAGGGTCTCACCGGCGGCTACTTGCCACTCGCCGCCACACTCACCACCGGCAAGGTGTACGAGGCATTTCTCGGCTCTGCCGACCGCGCATTTTACTATGGACATAGTTTTTCGGCAAACCCGCTTGGCTGCGCCGCGGCACTTGCCAGCCTCGGGCTTTTCGAAACCGAAAAAACCCTCGAAAAGCTCCCTGCCAAAATCGACCACCTGCGGACCGGCCTCGCCGATTTGAAAGCAAGGCACCCGCTGGTGCACGAGGTCCGCCAATGCGGATTCGTCGCCGGCATCGAGCTGCGCCAGGCCAATGGCACAAAGTTCCCTGTCGAGTCCCGCATCGGCGAGCAAGTCTGCGTTGAGGCGCGAAATCACGGCCTCCTCACCCGCCCCATCCTCGATACGATCGTCCTCATGCCGCCACTTTGCACCAGCGTGACAGAGCTCGATCACGCCATCGCCGCCCTGGGCAGGGCAATTTCGCGAATCCTGCGTTGACAAAGCCCCGCCCCGCCGCTACCAAATCGCTCCCGCGCCACGCGCACGGCGGAGTAGCCAAGTGGTAAGGCAATGGTTTGCAAAACCGTCATCCGTGGGTTCGATTCCCACCTCCGCCTCCAGTCGCGTTGCTCCTTGCATCTCCGGCGACTGTGCCAGTTTTCCGCTTCTGATTTCCGACAAAACGCACAACCGCCAAAATGACGGGTCGCAGGTTGTTTTCTGATCCTTGAGCGCATCAGCAAACTTGAACGACCTCCATGTCGAGGAGGTGGGCCAGTTTGCGAAGCTTGGAAGCGATATGACCGACCCCGACCGCGCAATGGTGAGCCGGGCCTTGGGCATTCCATCTTTCGATGAATGCGCTTGCACCGATCCCGAAACGGTAGCGGCTGTTCGTGTTGCCGATCTCAAGAATCGGGCCCGGCACCGACTCGCCCTCGGCAATGAGCAACTTAAGTGAGCCATCGGCATATTCGACGACGGAGAGCAAAGTTACAGGGCCGTGTTTCACGCTCATTTCCACCGAGAGCCCCTTGCCAACTTTTCCATGATAAACATCGAGCGGTCGCACCTTGGTTTTGCCTTCTCCGATCCGCAGATGGCCGGGTCCATCATGCCCCATGAGGACGATGTCCTCGTTGAAATCGATTGCATAGTATTCAGTAAAAGATCCGCCCGCTCCGAAAGTATCCATGATCTTCATCGCCTGCGCGTTTTTCACCTCATATTCACCAGCGACGGGGATGCCGCGTCCTGTAAGCAATGAAGTGCCGAGGATCACCGAGCTCATTACATCCTCGTTTTCCGCATTTCCGGTGCCCATGTGATAATAAGCCATGGATCCCAAATTTTTGGCTGCCACCAACTTATCGAGGGCGACTGATGTCGTCGCCGCGCGCTCGAGTTCCTCTTGCGG
Organism: Akkermansiaceae bacterium; assembly: GCA_947462835.1. Taxonomy (GTDB): domain Bacteria; phylum Verrucomicrobiota; class Verrucomicrobiia; order Verrucomicrobiales; family Akkermansiaceae; genus Luteolibacter. Next base: position 45,897 of record CANHQM010000002.1, on the reverse strand, counting down.
GCAGTCGGGTTGAATGTCGAACGTACGCTTGAATTCCTCAAGCTTCGCATCAATCTCCGCCCGGCTTGCATCGCGCCGGAGTGCCGCAAGTTCCTCGACTTCGATGATCTCGATATGCCCTCCAAAATAGCTGATTTGCCGTGTGGTGTCAGTATAGATATCGAGCATGCCGTTGTAGTAATGCCCCATCAGGCCAAGGCGATTGTGTGACATCGCATGAGCCACCTTGGCCGCCTCGATCCATTCGTCGATCTCTGTCCATGCCTTGCTTGATTCTTCGAGCGTGCCGGTGACCTGGTGAAATCCGATGCGCGCGCGGTTGAACGCGTTGGCGATTTCCGGCACGGGGCAAGCAGCGCAATAGGCGAGCCACTCACCGGTCATCTTGGTGCGGTTGCCGAGGCGGTTGAAGCTCTGGTAATCAATGGCCGCGGTCGGTTGCAGGTTCAGGATGATGATGGGCACCTTGGCCCGCTGCACTACTGGCAACACGGTGGAGCTCAAAGCATAGGTTGTAACATGCAAAAAAATTACATCAACATCGGCACGACGGAACGCGTGACCTGCCTCAAATGCTTTTTCCGTGGAGTCAATCAGCCCGAGATTCACCACTTCCACGCTTTTGCGATCAATGCGCCCGGCAACTTGCCGGATGTATCCCTCAAGGCGTTCTTTTAAACCTTCAAATTGAGGCCAATAGGCTTCAAGCCCAATGCCAAAAAGACCAATACGCAGTTGATGTGGTTCTGATTTCATGCAGTGTGGTATGAATCAACAGCTTATGGGTATTTCTCTTGAGGAATAGGTTCAAAACTTCTAATTTCCTCTCGAAGAATTGCAAAAATCTATCAAAAACTATTTTCGCTATTTTGCGCCGGGCGAGCAGGAGTCCGCCTGGGGCTTTCATGTTTCCGCCGTGGGGCACTGGAAGGTTGCGACTGGCTCGAAATACCCCTTGTCGAATCATCCGGGCGATTATCAGTTTTCATGGCAGCGTGGGCGCACCCTGCCCGCCTTGCAATTGGTTGCGGTTCGCGCCGGTGGTGGCGTGATCGAATGGCGTGATCGCAAGGAAGTGCTTCGTGCGGGTTCCGTGTTTCTGATTTTGCCTGGTGTGTGGCATCGCTATCGCCCGGAGGAGCGCACGGGGTGGACGGAGGATTGGTTCGAATTGCGCGGGTCGCAAGTGGATGCGTGGATTGAGTCTGGGCTTTTTGGGGATCGAGTGTTTTCAGACACCGGAGCGGATGAAGCATGGGGGAGATTTGATGAATTGCATCTCATGGCTTCTGGCAAACCGCTGTGTCCGACGGGTGAGATGGCAGGACTTGCGATGTCCATATTGGCGCAAGTTTTGTTTGGCGCCGACCATGACACACCGTCCTCCGAAGTCCGCATTCGGAGGCTTGTTTCGCAAGCTCACGAGCGAGTGGCAATGGGAGAGGGGGTAGGTTTTGTCGCGCGATCCCTTGGTGTGAGTTATCCAACGCTGCATCGGCATTTTCATCGTCTGCTCGGTTTGGCGCCGAAGGAATTTGCGGGAAAAGTGAGGCTGGCACGAGCTGAGAAACTGCTCTTGGGGGGCGCTCACAACATCAAGGAAATCGCCGCATTGCTGGGATTCCACTCAGCTGCCCATTTTTCCGCAGCTTTCAAAAAAAACCATGGAATTTCACCAAAGTCATGGTGCGCTGCTCGGCAATAAGCGGAACGGTAGCGCTGTAAGGAGATCGAGAATGAATAATTGAAAAGGCAGCATTCTTGATCTCTTCCGACTGACCGTTGAAGAACAACCGCTGACTCCTCTGCCACTCACAACCTCACCGCGAGGCGGGTCTGGCGGTTGAGCGGGAACTCCTTGGTTACGCTGACTTGCGCGCGGCGGTGGATGCCCACAAGCATGCCGACGGCCGCGAGACTGAAGACGAGGCTGGTGCCGCCGTAGCTGACGAATGGCAGTGGCAACCCGTCGTTTGGCAGCAGCGCGGTGGTCACACCGATGTTCACCATCGCAGGCACCACGATCACACAGGTGAGGCCGAGCGCGATGCAGCGGCTGAACATGCTGGTGGTTTGCAAGGCAATGCCGCAACCGGCCACCGCGATGGCCACATAACAAAGCACGACAAACAGCGTGGCACCAAGTCCAAGCTCTTCGCCTATGACGGGGAAAATGAAGTCGATATGGGCAAAGGTGAGCGTGCCGAATTTCTCAACCCCATTGCCGAGGCCGACGCCTGTCGGGCCACCATTGCCCAAGGCAAGCAAGGCACGCCATTGCTGCATGCCACGATCGAGTTGATGTATGGGGTTTTCCAAATTCAGCCATGCCTCGATGCGCCCCCAACGGTTTTCGTTGTGGCGCACATACAGGAAGGCGCCAGTCATCGCCGTCAGCGCGGTCGGCACGATGAACCACAGCCTCGTGCCCACACAAAACATGATCGCCCCCACCGACACCGAAAGTGATAGGGCCGTGCCGACATCGGTTTCACCGGCGATCAGCAAAATCGGAATGCCCGCAATCACGCCCGGCAAAACAAAGCCTCGCCAAAATGTTTTCACCTCCGACTGCCAGCGCGCGAACCACGCCGCAAGGCAAATGACCACGACGATCCGCGCCAGCTCGGATGGTTGGAACGAGCCAACCAGCGGCACGCCGATCCAGCGCTTGGATCCGTAAATTGATATGCCAATGCCGGGCACAAAACACAGCGCCAGCAGGATGCAGATCACGATGAACATCGCGGGCGCAAACTTGCGATAAAACTCCAAGGGCAACTTCGATGCCACCAAGGCGGCTACCAAACCAACCATCACCATGATCGCTTGGCGCTGCAGGAAATGATAGGGAGCCTCGACTCCCTTCACCCACGCGCTCGTGCTTGCCAGCATGATCAGCCCGAGGGCGACCAGCAAGGCGACCGCGGCGCAGAGAATGGTGGAGCAATGGCGAACCATGAAAAATTTGCGGGAATCACATCAGGGGATCACCAGATTCGCACCCGCTTTGAGTTTGGTGGGATCGGTGATGGAATTGGCACGCATCAGATCGTCCTGTGTGACCTTGTACTGCTTGGCGATCTTCACGATCGTGTCGCCCTTCTTGACCAGGTGGGTCTTGCCTGAATCTTTGGCCAAGTCTGCTGCCGACGGCGCGGCAACATCTTCATCCACGATCGCTTTTGCCTTGGGCGCGGCACTCACATCCACCGGCACCGCATCGACCATGCCATCCTCGGTGACGGCGGCAGCCGCAATCACACCATCAGCCGATGGCGCCTCGGCATCGGCGGCAACCGCCACAGCCGCCGACTCGGTGTTTTGCGCTTTTGTTGCCGGAAGGTTGAGGATCAGCCCCTTGCGAATGACCTTGCCCTCATTCATTTGGCGCAAATCCAATTCGCTCACGCCGTGCATCGCGGCGATGCTCGCGAAGGTTTCTCCTTCGCGTGCGACATGGGTTTTGCTTTCGCCCGGCGCGATTGACACGGCAGGTGGCTCGCTCACTGTCTTGGCGGCAAGTGGCATGACAGCCGGTTTGGCGACCTCACGCGTGACAGCCCGGGTGCTTTCCTTCGGGCGACCATCGAGGAAACGCTGGTGGATGAAGATCAATGCGATCGCGACGATGTGAATGAGGAAGATGATTGTGAGCGCGCGGGAAATTTTTGATCCGCCATCTTCCATTTCCATGCCCGACATCGCGGCACTGGCGGAAACGCGTTGGCGGCGGTTGCGGGTGACGGCGCTGAGGCGGTGAAAAATCCCTTTGGAAACCGGGCGGCGTCTGACGGGTAGTGTTTGGAATTTCATATGGGTATCAGTTGAGTTGATGTACGAGATCTCTGAACGCGTCACCGCGTTGTTCATAGCCGGAAAATTGATCAAAAGACGAGGTGCCTGGCGAGAGCAGAATCGTGGAACCTTGCGGCGCGAGACTGCGTGCGACATTCACCGCATCGGCGAGCGTCGAAACTGCCTCGCTTTGAACCGCTTGCGCGAAAAGTTCGGCCAGCGGACGGGCGATTTGGCCGAAGGTCACGCAGGCGAGCGCCTTTTTTCCGAGCAGCGGCAGCACCGACGAATAGTCGAGGCCTTTGTCCTTGCCGCCTGCGATCAGGACCACTGGGCGGACCTGCGAGCGCAATGCGCTTTCGAGCGCGTGGAGGTTGGTGGCCTTGGAGTCGTTGAGGTATTCGACGCCGTCGAGCGTGCGGATGAATTCGCAGCGGTGCGGTGGCGGGTTGTAGCCATGCAGCGCCTCGCGCATCACATCGATCGGCACGCCCAAGGCATGGCAGGCAGCCATCGCGGCCATCGCGTTTTCCGCATTGTGGAGGCCACGCAGGAAACTGTCGCGGTTGAGGTCGGCGCAAAATTCGCCGCGATGGAAAATCAGAACTCCGTCGGAAAACCAATCGGCCGCCGGATCGCTTGTGGAAAAAGTGATCGGCTTGCTCGTCGGTGCGGGAAGTTCGCCGCCAAAAGGAATCACCGCGACATCGTCGGGCTTGAGATTTTGAAAGATGCGCAGTTTCGCCTCGCGGTACGCTTGCACGGTCGGGTAGCGATCCATGTGGTCCGGCGCAAAGTTGAGCCACACCGCCACATCCGGCCGCAGCGTGCGGATGGTTTCGAGTTGGAATGAACTCAGCTCGAGCGCGACAGCGGCGGGCGGATGCGATTGCAAAACCACCTCGGCGAAGGGCGTGCCGAAATTTCCGCAAGGCGTGCCACCGAGACCCGCGTGCTCAAGAATGCGCCCGACAATGCCGGTGGTCGTGGTCTTGCCGTTGGTGCCGGTGATGCCGACAATTTTTCCATCGTAGTATCGCGATGCGAGCTCCACCTCGCCGATGACCTCGCCCGCGTGCGTTGCAAACGCGGCGACATAGGATCCGTAGGTGTCGATGCCGGGGCTCACGACCAACAAATCGCAATGCACGCCGCGCCCGGTTTCCTCATTCGCATGAGGATGGAGCGCCACGCCTTCGGGCATGCCCGCAAAGGCCTCATCGCCTGCCGCATCCCAAATCGAAACCTCCGCGCCTTCGCGCAATGCAAGCATGGCAGCGGCCCGGCCACTGCGACCCGCGCCCAAAATGGCAACATGTTTTCCGGCAAGCGTCATGGACATCAAACGATTTTCAAAATGGCGAGACCGAACAGCGCGAGCATGATCGATAGAATCCAGAAGCGGATGATCACCTGGCTCTCATGCCAGCCGAGCAGTTCGAAGTGATGGTGGATCGGCGACATCTTGAAGATGCGCTTCTTGCGAAGTTTGAAACTGCCGACCTGGAGGATTACCGACATTGCCTCCATCACGAAGACGCCGCCGATGATGACCAGCAAGAGCTCCTGCTTCGTGCAGATCGCTGCGGTGCCGAGCGCGCCACCGATCGCGAGTGATCCGGTGTCGCCCATGAAAACTTTCGCCGGGTGGCAGTTGAACCAAAGGAAACCGAAACCCGCACCGGCCAGCGCCATCAGGAACACGGCAAGCTCGCCGATGTAAAGGTTGTGCGGGATCACCAGATACTCGACCGCCATGAAATAGTGCCCGGCAAGGTAGGCGAGCAACGCGTAAGCAAGAGCGGTGCTGATCGTGCAACCGGTGGCAAGGCCGTCGAGCCCATCGGTGAGGTTCACTGCGTTCGAGCATCCGATGATGATCCACGCGAAGAACGGAATGATGAAAAAGCCAAGCTCCAGCAGCGGCGTTTTGAAAAGAGGAAAACAAATCGCATCGATGCCGATCGGCTTGCCGCTGCCAAGCATGAAGCCGGCCTCGTTGTTTGCGATGCGCGAGGCGTCGACTCCATGACCCGAGATCTCCGGCTTGTAATAAATGAACAAGGCTGCCACCAACGCGATCACCAGTTGCCAGAACAATTTCGTGCGACTGCTCAGGCCGTCGGATTTTTTCTCGCGCACCTTTTTGTAATCATCGCAAAAGCCAAGCAATCCGCAGGCCGCCATCGTACACGCGCACACCGCGACAAAAGGGTTGAGCGGACGCGCGCAGATCAATGTCGCAATGATCACCGATCCAAGGATCAGCACCCCGCCCATCGTTGGCGTGCCAAGCTTGCCACCGTGCAGCTCGGCGAGCTTGTGGACTTCTTCCGCCGTGCGCAGCGGCTGACCCAACTTCATCGAAATGAGGCGACGGATCACGCGCGGGCCGAAGATCAGCGACAGCAGGAAGGCAAGAATGCCTGCGCCCGCCGCGCGGAAGGTGATGTATTGAAAGAGGTTGAGAAATGAAAACGCATGAGCCCAGCCTTGCTGGCCAGCGGCTTTTTCAGCCTCGAAGGCTTGGAACCAAAAATCGTAAATCGCGGGTAACATCAGTTTGGTGGGAATGCGGCGTTCATCACGCGTTCAATGGTGGCGGAGCGACTGCCCTTGAAGAGCACCGCGTCGCCGGGCTTGACCTCCGCCGCGAGCCATTTCGCAGCATCAGCAAGTACGGGAAAATGTTTTGCACCGCCCGCGCCTTCGGCGATGCCCTCGGCGCCCTCGCCGGCAGCGATGACGACAAGATCACGGCTTGCCGCGAGTTTGCCAATCTGGTGGTGGGCGGCTGGGCCATGAATGCCAAGCTCGCCCATGCGGCCAAGCACCACAAAGCGTCGCGCGCCATTGGCCACCGGCGCCTCGGCCAGCGTTTCAATCGCTGCGGCCATTGACTCGGGATTTGCGTTGTAGGTGTCGTCGATGATCGTCACGCCACCCACCACGCGTCGCGCGAGTCGGCCGCTTGAAATTTTCACCTCGCTCAAGCCAACCGCAATTTCGCACGGCGGCATGCCGAGCTTCCATCCGACGGCAGCTGCGAGCAGGGCGTTGATCACCATGTGGCGACCGGGCACCGGCAGGCAAACTTCGGCATGGCCGTCGCCTTCGATCACGAGAGTGAAGTGGCTGCGATCCGGCTCGAGGCGCAGGTTTTCGGCGCGCACGATGCCGCGACCATCGCCGACCGATACCAGCGCGGCTTTGGTTCTTTCGCGAAGGAAATCATGATAATCGCAGCTCGCCGAAATGAACAGAATCCCATTTTCGGGCAATGCGCGTGCCAGCGTTCCTTTTTCCTCGGCGATCGCATCGCGCGATCCGAGATGCTCGATGTGCGCGGTGCCGATGTTGGTGATGATGCCATACTTCGGCTGCGCAATTTTACACAAAGGCTCGAGCTCGCCTGCGTGGTTCATGCCGATTTCCCAAACCGCGGCCTGATCTTCCAATGTCGTCGCGAGCACCGTGAGTGGAAGCCCGATGTGGTTGTTGAGGTTGCCCTTGGTGGATGAGACACGGAAACGCCGCGATAGCACCGCGGTGGTGAGATCCTTGGTGCTGGTCTTGCCATTCGAGCCGGTGATGCAAACGACCGGAATGTCGAGCTGCTTGCGCCACCAGTAAGCAAGGCGTTGCAATGCGGCGAGTGTGTCGGGCACCACGATCACCGCCGCGCCTGCGGGGCAATTTCCACTCCATCGCTGCACAACGACGAGTGCCGCGCCGGCAGCCAAGGCATCCGCCGCAAAGGCATCGCCATCGAAGTTCTCACCGCGCAGTGCGAAGAACGCACATCCGGCAGGCAGCTTGCGCGTGTCGGTCGAAACGCCGGCGCACACGACCGCGGCCGGATCTCCAGCAGCGACATCGGCGCCGAGGACTTCCGCGATCTGTTGGGCGCTGAGTGGCTTCATCGGTTGGCGGAAATGGCTTGGGCTCTGTCGCGCAAGGCCTTGGCAGCGTGCTTGCGGTCGTCGAATTCGACGGCGTGGTCGTAAAATTGCTGACTGGTCTCGTGGCCCTTGCCGGCAATGAGAATGATGTCGCCGGAAAGCGAGTTTTGCACGGCGAAGGAAATCGCCTCGGCGCGATCGGCGATGCTGAGATGATTTTTTCCACCGATGCCTGCCTCCATTTCGCGCAGAATCGCAAGCGGGTCTTCCGAACGCGGATTGTCCGAGGTCAACACACAGGCATCGCTGTGACGAGCGGCCGCGGCAGCCATGAGCGGACGCTTGCCGCGATCTCGATCACCGCCGCAACCGAAGACCGTGATGAGGCGGCGCGGATTGAGCTCCTTGAGCGTGCGGCAGGCGTTTTCCAAGGCATCGGGCGTGTGAGCGTAATCGACAAACACCGTGGCACCGCCGGCATTGCCGACATTTTCCATGCGACCTGGCACTTGCGGCGCATGCGCCAATGCGGCCACCGCTTCGCGCGGGCGGATCCCGCAAGCGTGGGCCGCCGCCAATGCAGCGAGCAAGTTGTAAGCATTGAAGCGGCCGATCAATGGCGCACGCACGAGATAGGATTTCCCCTTGGTCGCCAGCTCAAACTCCATGCCGCGCGCCGATTGCATGAAGTTGTTGGCGCGGAAGTCGCAATGCACGCCAAAGCCAAATCGAATGAGCGGCATTTTGCCATCAAGCTCATCCGCAAGCTCGGCGCCGAACGAATCATCGGTGTTGATCACCGCCACCGGTTTTTTGCCGTGCGGGTCGGCCGCAAGCGCATGAAACCAATCGGCCTTGGCGCGGAAGTACGCATCCATCGAGCCGTGATAATCGAGATGATCCTGGCTGAGGTTGGTGAAAACGCAGGCATCAAATCCGATCGACGCCACGCGCTTTTGATGAATGCCGTGCGAGGAAACTTCCATCGCCACACCACGGCAGCCGTGGTCGCGCATGCGGGCGATCAATTGCAAAAGCGCCACCGGATCTGGCGTGGTGTGAGTGGCGGAGGAAACCGTTTCGCCATCGTCGACCAACACGGTGCCGAGCAAGCCTGCGCGGTGCCATTCGGTTTTCATCACATGATGAATGAGAAACGCGGTGGTCGTTTTTCCATTGGTGCCGGTCACTCCGGCCATCGCGAGGTCGCGCCACGGATGGCCCGCCAACGCCGATGCCATTTCGGCAAGCGCCGCACGGCTGTCGGGCACATGCAGCCATGCCACCGTATTGCCAAAGTCACTCGGCGGAGCGGTCTCGGCAAGGATCGCCGAAGCGCCGGCTGACAAGGCATCATCGATGAAACGATGACCATCATTCGCGCTGCCGCGGATCGCGGCAAACATCACGCCGGGGCCAACTTCTTTGGATGATGCGGTGAGCGAGTGGATCTCTGCGTCCATCGGCCCGGAGGCGGTGACGCGTGCGAGGCTGGCGACAAGTTGCTTTAGAATCATGGTTTGGCGACCTTCGTCAGCGAGGGATTCACAGGTTCGGTGGGAGGCAGGTTCAAATAGGTGGCGGCGCGTGCGGCGATGCGGCCAAACGCGGGCGCGGCGATGGTGCCGCCGTAACGCGACACTTTGTTCGTCTTAGGATCGTCGATCACCACCACGCCGACAAAGGCCGGATCGTGTGCGGGCATCATGCCGGCGAAGGAAACGGTGTAGCTGTTGTTGAGGTAGCCTGAGCCATTCGGGTTGTGGCGCTTGGCGGTGCCGGTCTTGCCGGAAACTTTGTATCCCGGCACGGCGGCCAGTGTCGCGGTGCCTCCGGGCTCGATGGTTTTGATCATTGCCTCGCGCATCTGCCTTGCCGCCTCGGGCTTGAGCACGCGGCAAATTTCTTCTTCGGGAAATGTTTCCACCACCGTGCCGTCATTGGCGACGAGCGATTTGACGATCTTTGGTTTGAGCAAGCGGCCGTCGCCGCCGATCACCGCGTACGCGCTGGCCATTTGCAAGGGCGTGACATTGAGAGCGTAGCCATAACTCGCGCGCGAGAAATCGACAATGTTGTTGGTGTTGCGGGCGATGCCCGAACTTTCGCCATTGAGACAGATTCCGGTTTTGCGACCAAAACCCCAGCGTTGGACATAATCATAAAAGCGCTTGGAGCCGATCATTTTCGCAAACTTGTAAGCGCCGATGTTGCTCGATTTCGCAAGCACTCCCTCGAGCGTGAGGCTGCCGTAGGGGTGATGATCGGGCACTTTGTTGCTGCCTTCGACATACATGCCATTGTGACAGAAAACCTGCGTCGTCGGCTTGGCGAGACCTTCGTTGATCGCTGCGCCAGTCGCGATGATCTTGAAGGTCGAGCCCGGCTCGTAGATCGCCTGCGTGGCAAAGTTGAATCCGTTTTGCGCGATGTCCTTGCGGTGATTCAGATCAAAGTGCGGCCTGCTTGCCAGTGCGAGGATCTCGCCATTTTTCGGATTCATCAGAATGACGGCTCCGCGTTCGGATTGGAATTCCGCGAGGCAGGCTTCCATTTCCTCTTCGACGATCGCCTGCAATCCCATGTCGATGGTGAGCTGCACATTGAGCCCCGCGCGCGGCGGCAAGAGGCTGGCGGAATTGCCGGGCACCACAAAACCGCGCGCATCGCGGTGGTGTTGACGCCATCCGTCGCGACCGGCGAGATATTCCTGCATCGCCTGCTCAATGCCGAAGCGCCCAACGACTTTAGCCTCGATCTTGCCTTCTTCGTTCAGCTTCTCAGCCTCACCCGTGAATCCGATCAGGTGCGTCGCAAGGTTCGACGAGGTGTACCAGCGCTTGATGGAATTTTGAAATTCGAATCCCTGCAGGTAATTGCGGTCGATGGTTTCGCGGAGTCCGTCGGCGATGTCTTCCGGCAGATCCTTGGCGAGCGGAAACCAATAGCCTTTGTTTTTCTGGATCTTGGCCATCAGCTCCGCGCGCTTCATGCCAAGTGGCCTGGCCAACACGCTCACGGCATATTCCCGATGCTTACGAACGATTTCCTCGCCGGTGTCGCGCTCGAGGATTTCCCCGCGCAGGCTGACAATTTGCCGCTTCCGCGCGGCCGAGTCCAATCGATCCCAGCCTTCAGTCGCGCTCAGCTCCTTGCAGGCAAGACCATAACTCGCCTGCTTCGGGTCATCGAGATGCTTGCGATCAAGGAAAAGCGTCGAAACAGGAATGCTCTTGGCGATCGGTTCCTCGCGGCTATCGACAATCATGCCGCGCATGGCCGGCAACTTTTCGATGCGGTGGAACGCCTTGCGCGAGCTCTCCGCATAACGCTGACGATCGACCAGCTGAATCTGCACAAGCCGCCACGAGAGCACACTCAACCCGATCACGAGGATCGTCAGGAGGGCGATGCAGCGGGCTTGGAACGGGGAAGTCACGAATCAGGGTGCGGCGGACGCGACGGCGCGCGGGTCGGCGGGAGCGGGATCGACCTCTTCGACAACCGCGCTGGAAATCGCGATGAGGTCGGATCCGTTTTCGGAAAGTTGTTTGCGAATCACGAAGCGGTTGAGCAATTGATCCATGCGCATCTGGGTGGTGCGCATGTCGAGGCGGCTTTGCTCGATGCGGCGCTCGATCGCGTCGAGATCGCGGCTGGCTTGCACCTGGCGGTTTTTGTAATAGGCGTGAAGCACGCCCCCGGCGGCGATGAGGGCGGCGGCAAGAATCAGGGTGGCAAATACCGAGACAGGCGTGCGGGTTTCGTTGCGGCGACGGTTCATGGCTTTGTTTCCAGAAGGCGGGCGACTCGCAGCTTTGAACTGCGCGACCGCGGGTTGGTGGAGATCTCCGCAGCGCCGGGCGCGATGGCCTTGCGTGCGAGGAGCTCAAACTGAAGGTCGGGATTCGGACGCGGCGCGGGCCAACCCGGCTCGTCAATCATCGGCGTCGAGCGATGACGCAAATAGCGTTTCACCATTCGATCCTCGAGGCTGTGGAAAGTGATCACCAAGAGCCTGCCACCCGGCTTGAGCACCTGCGGCACGGCAGCCAGCGCGGTAGCGAGTGATTCGAGCTCTTCATTGACCGCCATGCGGATCGCTTGAAACGCGCGCGTTGCAGGGTGGATGCGACCTTGGCGACCGACCGCCGCTTCGATGCATGACGCGAGTTCGAGCGTGGTGGCGAAAGGTTTCACTTCGCGTTGTTTCACAATGGCCGCTGCGATGCGTCGCGCTTTCGGCTCTTCGCCAAACTCAAACAAAATCCGCGTGAGCTCAGCCTCGCTCGATTGGTTCACCAGCTCGGCTGCGGTGCGCGGACTCGATGGGCCCATCCGCATGTCAAGCGGACCTTCGCGCATGAATGAAAACCCGCGCGCGGCGGAATCCAACTGACGCGATGAAACTCCCAAATCAAGCAACAAGCCATCCGCCTTGCGTCCGGCCTTGATCGCTGGGATCTCGAGCAGGTTGGAAAAATTTCCCTCCCAAGTCGAAAAGCGCGATCCGTATTCTGCCAATTTTGCGCGCGTGTGCTCGAGCGCCTCGGGATCGCGATCGACACCCAACACTTCGGCACCGGCCTTGAGAAACATCTCGCTGTGACCGCCACCACCCAGCGTTGCATCGATGATGAAGTCGCCAGGCTTGGCATTCATCCACTCAGCGATCTCCGTCGGCAATACCGGCAGGTGATATCCACCCTTGCCCTGCGCTTCACTTGGCTGATTGGCCTCGCTCATCACGACGCATGAAGCCTTCGCCGCAATGTGCGAAGTTTTGCGCGAAACGTCGCGCGATTCGGAAAGCCACGATAGCCGCGCGGACAACCAGCCGGAAGCCGCGCGAACCATCGTATCAAGAGGCGCCGGATGCTCCGTCCCGGGAGATCGCGGTTGCCCGTCCATGAAAGTCCCCGGACGCCGCGCCGCCAACCAGCCAGGTGCGGCGCGGACATCCGTTGCGTTGCCAAAACCCCTCGCCGTCCCGGGCGCGGAGTCTTGTGTGGCAGGAAAATTTTTCAATGCCCCCACCGAGCGCAGACCGCGAGCTCCACCGATCGGCGCGCAGGCCGCCTCGGTGATTGGCGCGGATGATGTGAGCCACATGATGGATTGCTCGTGATGGGGTTGATGAATGAGTGATCAGAAAATTCCAAGGTCGTCGCTTTCGTCTTCGCGGGTCTCGATGTTGAGCACTCGCTCGAAGTTCGCTTTGCTCCAAATTTCGAAATGAATGCCACGGCCGGCCAACACGACTTCGGAGTCGGCCTCGATGCCGGCCTTCTCGCTCAGATCCTTTGGCACCAGCAGTTTGCCCTGCTCGTTGAGCGACACTTCGCGACACAACATCGCCAGCTTGCCCAGCAACTTGCCCTTCTCGACCGGCGACTTGTCGCTGCTCTGGATCAACGAAACTTTTTCGCCGTAGGCCTCATGACTCAGCACCTTCACCAAGGGCATCTCATGCTCCTTGGAAAACAGCAGAAACAAAACGCCCCCCGCTTCCGGACGCCATGCCGTCGGCACGGAAACCCGAAACTTGGGGTCCATCTTGTAGGGAGTGAATCCCTTGTATCGCTGGTAATTGCTGCTCACGACGAAACCCGGATGACGCTCGGGTGGTAGTGAAATACACCAAAATACACTCAACCGACAAGAAAAAATAAGGGTCGCCGAAAGATAATTTTATTCGATTGATTATCAATGAGTTGCAAATCGAAATTCGCCCGACTTTTCTAAATTTTCCAGCCCGCTCAGTCAGAAATTTGAAAAAATTAGCCCACCCAAGTGAAAAATTAGGGTCAAATTTCAAGCTTTTTGCCCCTGAGTGTACTTCGCGGGTGCCGCGGTGGATTTCTCACCCCGCGCGGTAGATGGGGCAGCCTTGGGGTGCCTGGGTGCTGGTCGGTTCTTGCTGCGCTCCGGCGATGAGGTAGGCCACATACGCGACGTAGCAGAGGAAAAAGAACGCGCCGTTGGTGCGTGAAATCATGTGGTTGTGGAAGAAGATCGGGAGGCAGGCGATGGCCACGCCGATCATGACGGGGATGTCGAACTTGAGGGCGGCGGCATCGACGGCAACGCCTGAAGGGGCGATGATCGATGAAAGGCCGAGCACGACGAGGATGTTAAAAATGTTGGAACCGACAACATTGCCCACGGCGATGTCGCGTTCGCCCTTGATGGCGGCAATGACCGATGTCGCGACCTCGGGAAGCGAAGTGCCGGCGGCGACGATGGTGAGGCCGATGACGAGCTCCGAAACACCGAAGTTGCGCGCGATGAAAACAGCGCCTTCAACCAGCCAACGCGATCCAAGAATGAGACCTGCAAGACCCAGCACGATGAAGAGGATGTTGCGCGCCCACTTGGGTTTTTCGCCATGCTTGCCGTACTCCGTCTCGTATTCCGTGATGACCTCCGCATCCTTTTCTTTGCGCGATTGCTTGATGAGAAACGCGGTGTACGCAAGGGCGAGAACAAAGAGGGCCGCGCCATCGATCAGCGAGATATTGCCGTCACGGGAGACTCCGTACAACAGCAGTGAGGCGCCGATCATGATGGGCACATCGAAGCGTACAAGTTGTTGGTGAACGATCAGCGGAACAATCAACGCCGAGATGCCGAGGATGAAGAGGACATTGAAAATGTTGGAGCCCACGACATTGCCAAGCGCAAGGTCCGCCTCGCCCTTGAATGCCGACATGACGGAAACCGCCAGCTCGGGCGCACTAGTGCCGAAGGCGACCACCGTGAGGCCAACGACGAGCGGTGAAATGCCAAGATCCGTGGCGATCTGCGATGCGCCTTTAACGAGGTAGTCGGCCGCGTAAACCAAAAGGACAAGTCCGAGGATGAGGAAGATGATGGCGTTGAGCATGGTGCGCGTAAATTGGGACGCGCAGCGGGACTTTGTCCACGCATTATTGGGCGTTATGCTCGGTTCCGTAAAAACAAGAAGCCATCGGCGCATCAGGCCAATGGCTTCTTTGGAAAAAATCAGCGAACGCGATCTCAAGTCGGCTGTTCGCCGCGGGCCATCACGACCTTGCCGGTGCGGACGGTCTCGATGATGTTGAACTGCGAGAACATCGCGATGGCGGCGTCGACCTTCGGGCTGTCGCCGTTGATCATGACGATCATCGAAGTCGGCGTGAGGTCGACGGTTTTGCCGGCGAAGTGTTCGGTGATCTGCAGGGCCATCGAGCGTTCCTCGGGCGAGCATTGGATCTTGATGAGCACCATTTCCTTGGTGACCGAATCGGCGGAGGTGTGCTCGAAGCAATGAATCACATCGATGAGCTTGCCGACCTGCATGATGATTTGGCTGAGGCCTTGCGGGTCGCCGGAGATGCCGATGGTCATGCGCGAGAAATTCGCGTTGCGTCCTTCGGAAACAACGAGCGAGTCGATGTTGAAGCCGCGGCGCGAGAACACCTGGCAGATGCGCATGAGCACGCCGGGTTGGTTGTTGACCAGGATTGAAAGCGTGTGGCTTGGGCCGCGGGCGATGACCGGGGCTGGCACCGGCGTGTCGGTGGTGACGATGTTGGGCATGGAAAAAATAAGTATCGGGTTGGAGGATTCGGGTGAAGAACGGGAAGTTGGGCCTCGGTGGGGGTTGGAAAATTTTTTAATCACCCAAACACCAAAGCCGTTCGTCATTTCATCATGTGGAACCGACGGGTTTGGCCATCTTCTGCTTGGGCGCTTCGGTGATCATGTCTTCGAGAGCCGCGCCGGCAGGGATCATTGGGAAAACATTGTCGGTCTTGACGCATTCCGCGTGGATGAGGATCGGGCCGTCGTTGTAGGCGAGGGCTTTTTCCAGCATGCGGGTGACATCGGCCGGGCGCTTGATGTGCACCGACGGGATGCCGTAGGCGGCGGCCAGTTTGCAGAAGTCGGGATTGCCGATAAGGTCGACGCCGGAGGTGCGGTCCTCGTAGAACAACTCCTGCCATTGGCGCACCATGCCGAGGTAGTGGTTGTTGAGCACCACGATCTTGATTGGCAGTTTGTGAAGCTGCGCGGTGGCGAGTTCGAAGAGAGTCATTTGGAATCCGCCGTCGCCGGAGATCGAGATGACCATTTTGTCCGGGCATGCGAGTTGCGCGCCGATGGCGGCCGGAAAACCGAAGCCCATCGTGCCAGCGCCACCGGAGGAGAGCCAGTGGAAGGACTCGTGGTTCTTGTAAAATTGCGCGGCCCACATCTGGTGCTGGCCAACATCGGTCGAGACGATCGCCTTGCCTTCGGTGAGCTCGTAAAGCTCGTCGATCACTTGCTGCATGCGCAGGCCGCCTTGTTTTTTATAACTGAGCGGAAATTTCTTTTTGTAGCCATCGAGCTTGCTGATCCATTCGGAGGTTTGGAGCGGGCCGATCTTTTCATTGATCTCCGCCAACGCAGCTTTCGCGTCGCCGACGATTTGCACATTCGGTTGGATCATCTTGCCCATCTCGGCGGGATCGATGTCGATGTGGATGATCTGTGCGTCTTTGCAGAACTTCGAGGGCTGGCCGATGATGCGGTCGTCGAAACGCGAGCCAACATTGAGCAGCAGGTCGCACTCGATCATCGCCTTGTTGGCGTAGGCGGTGCCGTGCATGCCGAGCATGCCAAGCGAGAGCGGATGGGTCTCAGGGAAAACACCCTTGCCGAGCAAGGTGGTGGTGACTGGCGCGTTGAGGGTCTCTGCGAGATAGCGCAGCTCCTTGTCGGCGCGGGCGATCATGCAACCTTGGCCGGCAAGAATCACCGGGCGCTTGGCCTTGGCGATGAGGTCGGCGGCTTGCTTCACGGACTTGGCGCAAATTTCCTTTGAAGCTTCCGGATGATATCCGGGAAGTTGCAGCGGGGGATTCATGTCGCCGGTGAAGGGGCCTTGCGAAATGTCCTTGGGCACATCGATCAGCACCGGACCGGGGCGACCGGTGGTCGAAATGTGGTAGGCCTCGCGGGCGATGCGCGGCAGCGCGTTGGTTTCTTTCACGAGGTAGTTGTGCTTCACCACCGGAATGGTGATGCCGAAAATGTCGGCCTCCTGGAAGGCGTCCTTGCCGAGCATCCAGGTCACGGTCTGACCGCAAATCACCAGCATCGGCACGGAGTCCATCATCGCGGTCATGAGACCGGTGACGGTGTTGCCGGCGCCGGGGCCGGAGGTCACGAGAACCGCGGCGGGGCGGCCGGTCGCGCGGGCGTAGCCATCGGCCATGTGCACGGCACCTTGCTCGTGACGCACGAGGATGAATTTCATCTTGGTCTTCACCGTCTCCAAGGCGTCGAAAATCGGAATCGCGGCACCGCCGGAATATCCGAAAATGTACTCGATGCCGAGGTCGTCGAGGGTCTTGATGAGCGCTTGGGCGCCGTCCATGGTCGATTTGCTCATAAAATTGGGGTTGGGGAGGGGAAATTCATCGATCGGCGGATCAATTGCAATCAAAAATGATCAAAAACCGAGCAAACTGGGATTTTTCGCGATTTAAAGCACCAGAAGTTTGGCGATTTTTGGCCAAAATGGGGATTTGAGGTGCCGCGAGTGCCCAAAAACACTCTCAAAGGATCGCTCGGGCAAGCGCGCAACCATGCCCGAGCGCCTTTTGATAAAAGGTCTGTCCCTTTATTTTCGATGGGCTTTTCCGAGCGGTTGAGATGCCGATGGCCTGTGGGTCGCGTCTGGCAAAAGATGGTGGTGGGGCGCTAGTGGGGCAGGGGGTAAAGGGCGCACTTGGGCTTGTCGTCTCGAACCGTGATGGCTATCGATAGTCGGCACCACCCACGCCTACCTGCCCCGGCACCTCGCCGCTCTCGTTTCATTTCCCCCACTCAAGGACTCCAACCCGCATTCTCGCTTGTGATCAAATCACCCTCATCAACGCCAGAAACATCCGCCGCGCTCGCCTCGGCCCAATCAAGCTCCGCCGCCCGCAGTGGCAAATCCATCGGCCTGCCATGGGGCCCCTCGTGGGCAATGTTTTACGTCACTCTTGCGCTCGCGGTCGGCTGGGTGATGCTCGACAGCTTCCTCGTCGACAACGTCACCGTGCGGCTTTGCGCGGATGTCGACCAAGGGATCCCTCCGGAAAAACGCATGCCGGTATTTTTGGATCAGATCGCCAGCGACGGCTACGCATGGAACAACCATGCCGAGAACATCGGCAAAGACGGCTCATGGCGCATGCGTTGGACGCACTTGGACAACGCGCCCAACGGCCGCGAACTGCACTGGAACTCGGCCTTCGCATGGTACCTCCGCGGCCTTGGTGAGATCTATCACGCCAACACCGGCGAGTCGCTGCGCAACAGCATTTTCCGCATGTCGATCTGGGCCAACCCGATCCTCTTGGTCGTGGCGTTGATTGTTTTCTCGACCCTTTCTGCCAAACGCTTCGGGCCCCTGTGCGGAACGATCCTCGTGATGGGCATGGTGCTGGTGCCAACCTTTTACGAGGGTTTCATGCCCGCTTATCCCGATCACCACGGCATCCTTGCCTTTGCGTTGATGGGTTTGTTTTTCGGCATCGCATGGGCGGGGGTTTGTTGGGTGAAGCCGGAGGGTGATTTGGACATCACCGCGCCCAATTCGCTCAAGCAAGCGCGCCAAGGCATGATCTTCTCGGCGGTGAGTGGCGCGGCGGCGATCTGGATCAGCGCGCTATCGACCTCGATCGTGCTCGGGACCATCGGCATTGCCGCGGTGTTGTCGGCGCTTTTCATGAAACGTAAGCCGCGCGGCGCCTGCGTGCATCACGCGGAGCTGTGGAAACTTTGGGCACTATGGGGCTCGGGCAGCGCAATGCTTTTCTATCTCTTCGAGTACTTCCCCTCGCACATGGGCATGCGCCTCGAGGTGAACCACCCGTTCTATGCGATGGCATGGCTTGGCGGCGGATGGATGATCAGCATCCTCACCGGCTGGATTCTTGATGAAGACCGCGAGCGCGGGCCATTCCCGTTCATTCGCATGATTCTGCCATTCATGGCATGCTTGGTCCTGCCTTTGGCGATCCTGATCGGCGGTGCCGAGGTCTACATTCCCAAGGACCCCTTCATGGCAAGGCTGTGGGGCAACATCACCGAGTTGCTCACGCTCTCCCAGCGCATGAAGTACACCGGCCTCACTTTGAAAATGGCCTTTGGCTGGTATCCTTTGTTCTTGGTGGCGGCGATCGCGCTTCTCGCGATGCGTGGACCCGGCCATGGCACGAAAGCCGTGCTGGTGTTTTTGGTGGTGCCGATCTTTTTCATGATCGGGCTGCAGGCCTATCAAAGCCGCTGGGGCATGCTGCTGGGGCCGATCTACATCGCCCTTGCCGCGATCCTGATCCCGCAAATCTGGCGGATGCTGCCGCAGGGCAAACCCGTGCGCGTGACCGCCATCGCGCTGTTGCTGGCATTTTCATGGCTCTTCATCCAGCCCGCAGCCAAACAGCGATTTTCACAAAACTGGGAGCAATACCGCACGGGAAAATACGCCATCAATTATCCTCAAGGGCTCGCTCTCATCCATCGCCAGATGGCCCGCAGGATTGCCGATAGCGCTGGGGACAAACCGGTGGTCCTGCTCAGCAGCCCCAACAGCTCGGTCATGCTTGGCGGCCTTGGCGGATTTCGCACGATCGGCACGCTTTATTGGGAAAATGTCTATGGCTTGAAAAATGCCGCCAAGGCGCTCAACGCCCAAAGCGAAGACGAAGCCCTCAATCAACTGCGCGCTCTTGGTGTGACCCACATCACAATGATGCCATGGGAAAATTTCATCGAGCCTTACTTCAACATCCTCAACCCAGAGCCCAAAGATGGCCAATCGTTCCTCAACTCGTTTGGCAAGCGCGCGCTCTTCGATTTGTCGATCCCGTACTGGGCAAGGCCGCTGGTCTATCCGCCCAACGACCTCACGCAAGGCCTGCAACAAAATGTGCTGATACTTCAATTCGCGCCGGACCAAAGCATGGCCGAAGCGAAATTTCATCTCGCGCGCTTTGTGCGATTGGTCGTAGGCGACGCAAATCAGGCGGAAGGTCTGTTCCAGGAAGTGATCAAGGAAAACTCAGGAGGCAGCCTTGTGCGTCTTGAACTCTGCGACCTCTACCTTTCGTCAAAAAAATACAAGGAAGCGGTCGATCAGTTGTTGATTGCGTTTCGCGATGCCGATCCTGCCACGCGCGAAAATATCACGAATCAAGTAGCGAATGTCCTCGTCGGAGCGGGCGAGAGGAAATTGCAAGCGGAGCTCGTGCGCGAAGTGGCCGGCTATTCAAATGCCACGGGCGGCAGCCTGCTTACCGCCGCATGGACGCTCTCGACCCTGCCCGATTCCGCCATGCGCGATCCCAAGTTTGCGCTCGCCGCCTGTGCTCGTGCGGAAAAAATCCCGCATGATGCCGCCACGCTGTTGCTGGTGAGATCGGTGGCGCAGGCGGCATCGGGCGATTTCACCAAGGCCGCTGCCACCATCGGTGATCCGGCATTGAGCGAAATCAACAACCCGCAACTTCGCAGCAAAATTGCCGAACTGCGTGAGGCCTTCCAAGCTCGCAAGCTCCCAACCCAATGAACCCGGAAGTCACCATCCTCATGCCCTGCCTCAATGAGGCGGAGACCCTCGCCGAATGCATCAAGGCCGCGCGCGATGGTCTTGCCGCCGCCGGTGCCGAGGGCGAGATTCTCATCGCCGACAATGGCAGCACCGATGGCTCGCAAGAAATCGCCGTCGCTCACGGTGCGCGCGTGTTGCCGGTTGCGGAGCGCGGCTATGGCAATGCCCTTCGCGCCGGCATGGCCGATGCGCGCGGTCGCTTCATCATCATGGGCGATGCCGACATGAGTTATGATTTTTCCCGCATCACTCCGTTTCTCGAAAGACTGCGCAAAGGTGCCGATCTGGTGATGGGTTGCCGCATGCCGCGCGGCGGTGGCACGGTGATGCCCGGCGCGATGCCGTGGAAACACCGTTGGATTGGCAACCCGGTGCTCAGCTTCATCGGCAGGTTGCTTTTCAAATGCCCCAGCCAGGATTTCCACTGCGGTCTGCGCGCGCTTTCCAAAGACGCCTTTCATCGCATGGAGCTGCGCACCGGCGGCATGGAGTTCGCTTCGGAAATGGTGATCAAGGCCTCACTGCGTGGCATGAAAATCGAAGAGGTGCCGATCATCCTGCACCCCGACGGTCGCTCGCGCCCGCCCCACTTGCGCAGCTGGCGCGATGGTTGGCGGCACCTGCGCTTCATGCTGCTTTTTTCGCCGCGCTGGCTGCTCATCTATCCCGGCATCTTTTCGCTGCTGCTCGGTGGCGGATTTTTCCTGCGCCTGCTCGCCGGGCCGCTGAAAATTGGTGGCGTCAACTTCGACCTCAACACCCTCGAAGTCACCGGGCTGGTCCTGCTCTTCGGCTACCAGATGATCCTCTTCGGCATCTTCGCCCGCATCTTCGCCTACACCCGCGGGCTGCTCCCCGCCCAACACGCGCTCTCACGCGCCTTTGGATTTTTCACTTTGGAAAAAGGCCTCGTCGGCGGTGGCTTGGTGACCCTCGCAGGCATCGGCATCATTATCCACTCGCTCGTCGGCTGGGCCTCGACCGGCTTTGGAGATCTCGATCCGCAGCAGGCCACCCGCATCGTCATCGCCGGCCGCACCCTCGCATCCATCGGCCTGCAAACGATCCTCTTCAGCCTGATCTTCAGCTACCTCGGCATCGACGATGTCAGCACCAAAAACAAGAAGGCCTGATCGCGCGCCGCGGACACAGCTCATTTTCCACCCATGAAAATCCTTGTCACCGGCGGGGCCGGCTTCATCGGCTCCAATCTTGTGAGGCTGCTGGTTCATGAACACGGCCATGAGGTGATCAATGTCGATGCGCTCACCTACGCTGGCAATCTCGAGTCTTTGGCCGATCTCGAAGGCCACCCGCGGCATCATTTCGTCCAGGCCGACATCTGCGATGCGTCGGCAATGGCGGCGCTCTTTGCCGGGCATCAACCCGATGGAGTCATGCACCTTGCCGCCGAAAGCCATGTCGATCGCTCGATCGATGGACCTGCCGCATTCATCCAGACCAACATCGTCGGCACTTTCAACCTGCTGCAGGCCGCGCATGTTCATCATCAGCAGCTCAAAGGTCCCGCACGCGAACGCTTCCGCTTTCTGCATGTGTCCACCGATGAGGTCTACGGCAGCCTTGGAGCCATCGGTCATTTCACCGAAACGAGCGCATACGATCCGCATTCGCCGTACTCGGCAAGCAAGGCTGCCAGCGACCACCTTGCGCGCGCATGGTCCGACACTTACGGGCTGCCGGTCATGGTGACGAATTGCTCCAACAACTACGGCCCCTATCAATTTCCCGAGAAGCTGATCCCCGTGGTGATTCTCAAGGCCTTGCGTGGAGAGCCGATTCCCGTTTATGGCAAAGGGGAAAACATTCGCGACTGGCTCTATGTGGGTGATCACGCCGATGCCCTTCACGCCGTCATGACAAAGGGTCATCCGGGCCAGACCTACAACATCGGCGGCAACAACGAGCGCCGAAACATCGATCTCGTGCATCTGCTTTGTGGCTTGCTCGATGAGCTTCAACCACGCGCCGACGGCAGGCCTTACTCCGAGCAAATCGCTTTCGTCTCCGACCGACCGGGCCACGACCTTCGCTATGCGATCGATGCCGGCAAAATCCGCTCCGCACTCGGCTGTTCACCGAAGCAGGACCACAGCTCGGGTTTTCGCAAAACGGTGCAATGGTATCTTGAGAATCCAAGCTGGATCGCAAACATCCTCAACGGCAACTATCAACTGGAGCGTCTCGGAGCCCAAGCGCCCTAGCTCGCCTGCCGAAGCGATTTTTTTCGTCCGCCATCACACAACCCAAATTCAACCCCACGCGCCCATGCACCCCGCTTACTTCCCTGTCTTCTTTTGGAGCCTCTTCATCTTTGCTTCATTTCTCGGCTATGGAGAAACTTTGCGTCGCGCTTTGAAGCGGTCGGAATTTGAAGATCTCGGCTGGGGTCTCACCGCCGTGTGGGGCATGGCGGTGACGCTGGCGATTGGCGGATTTCTGATGGCTTTCAAGCTCGCCATTGCGCCGATCCTCACTGCCGTGATCGTGCTGGGTGCGGCGCTTGCCGCGTTGCATGGCGTGACCCACTTGATGGCGGGAAGGTTTTCGCTTTCCTCATTCCGCATTTCGCTGGCCGATCTCGTTCTTTATTTGCTCGCCGCGCTTGCCTTTGCTTCATCCATTGCATGGCCGAATCATGTCGACCCGAATGACGATCTGATCTGCTACCTGATGCTGCCGGAAAAATTGCTTTGCACCGGCACGCTGATCGAACCCTTCAGCTTCCAGCGGGCGGGAACATATGGCGGCCAGGCGATCTTGCAGGCCTTGGTGATGATCGTCGGCGCCGAGCGCAATGGTCATGTGCCGGATCGCGGCATCGCGATGGTGATGATGTTCGGCATGCTCGTCCACGCGACCCGCGGGCTTCGCGGCCAGCAAGCGATCGTGCGCTTCCTGTTGCTCTTTGCATTTTGGTTTGTGCCCGTGCCACGCATCAGCACCAACGGCGCGATGACCGGCGGATGCTTGATCCTCGGCATGCTGGAAACGATGCAACGCGCATATGCCGCAAACACCCGCCGTTGGTCGCTGTTTGTTCCAGCGGGTTTGTTGCTCGCCGGCGCATGCAGCATCCGCCCGACCTTCACGGTCATGGCGGGTTTCATCTTGGCGGCACTTGCCGTGCGCGAACTTTGGATCGCCCACCGCAGCAGATCCACTTTGATGAGTGCCACCACGCCTTTCCTGACCATCGGTCTCACGGCACTGGTCATTTTGATTCCGTTCATGGTCACGCTTTACGCATCCAACGGCACGCCCATGGTGCCGCCCATCAGTGGTTATGTGAGCAAGGCCTACCAAACCTATTCGTTTGAGGATCCGATCCGAAACATCTTTGGAACACTTTCATTCTTCGCCGCGCCGGAGGCCTTGTGCATGCTGGCACTTCTCGCCATAGCGGCACTTTATCCAGTGAAACAAGGCACTTCGGCGATCCTTTGGGGAGCGATCTTGGCAACCGGCTTAATCCTTCACCGCTTCAGCGCCCTCGCGTTTCTCGATCAATACCGCTACCTCTATCCGGTCCTTGTGCCGCTGGCGTTTTGGTTCATCGCCGCAGTGTTGAAAAAATCCGCCGCCGAAAATCCGACGGATTCCACCAACGAACCGATCCGCATGCCCATCGCCGCAAGCAGCGCCGCGCTGCTCGTCTTCATGGTGGTGAATGCCGGCCAAGGTGGCAAAGAGCTCGGAGAACAAGTCAAAGTCCTGCCCGATCAAATCAAAGAGGTGAAACCATTTTTCGATCCAGGCCTCAAGAAGGCATACGCCGACCTCCAAGGGCTCGTGCCTCCGGGCGAAAAAATCCTGACCATGGTCGATGCGAGTTACTGGCTTGATTACAAGCGCAACCCGATGTTTTCGATCAATGCCGTTGGCGGATCCTCGCCGCCTCCCGGCCTACCCTTCGAGCAAGGTCCCGATGCCTTGGCCAGCTACCTCAAGGGCCTCGGCATCCGCTATGTGATCGCGGTGGATTTCGACAACGCCGTGCTGCTCTACACTCGCAAGCTCTGGAATGAAAGCACCCGCCCCGAGTGGTTTTATACCTCAATCTGGAAGCCTCGCTTCAATGACTTCATGGACAACATCGACGCTCTCGCCGCACAAGACGGCCGCCTCGTCGCAAAAGCCGGCAATGCCCGCCTGATCGATCTGGGGCAGTGAGGGTCAGTCGGGTTTCGAATTCTCGAACGAGTGCCGGATCAAGGTCGTGACAGTGGGTCGCGGGCGGGCCGCGATCAGATTTTGATAGGCAAACAGCGATGGCAGCAGTCGTGCAAACGCCGCATGCAGCGAGGTGAGCGTGCGTGCCAACCATGAGTCTCCGAAGGCGAGAGCAAAAGGCGCGGGGGTGTGGTGCCAACTCTGGATGTCATAACCGCATTCTTCCATCAGCTCGCGCAAAGAGTGCTTGGTGAAAAGAAATGCATGGGTGTCATCGAGAATCCCGCGTCGACCGTAATTCAAGCGGCCAAGCAGCCCGAAGCTCAGGCGCAGCGGCAGGAAGGCGGTGTTGGGAACGCTGATGATCACTTTGGCCGGCGGATCATCGAGGTCGCGCCGCAAGTGATCGAGCAATGCCACATGATCCTGACGCGGGATGTGCTCGATCACATCCATGAGCAGCACCACATCAGCGGCGGGAAGATCGAATTTGATCGGGTCCTTCAGATCATGGTGGATCATCTGGTGGCGGATCTCCGGTTCCTTGCGGAAATAATTGTCGATGATGGTGACCGTGCAATTTTTCGTTTCGGCCAACTCATCCGCCACCCAGCCGTTGCCGCCACCAATGTCGAGCACACGGCTGCCCTCGGGCACAAGGCTCATGGCGATCTGGTGCGACGAATGCTTCAGGCCGAGCTTCGATTCATAGCGATCGCCGGGCGGCGCAAGGTCAAATCTGCGGCAGTAGAAGATGCCTTTTTTCGTCAACCAGTCATGCCAGCAACTGCGAATGCAGTCATAGAAATAACGCCAGCCGTTCACATGGCAGACCTCGTCGCCATAGTGTGTGGGAATCGGGATTTCGCGGAACACGGCGCCGACGCGCAGCATCTGAATCAGGATGTCGGTATCGAAGTGGAAATTGTTCGTGTTGTGGTGAAAGGGAATCCGCTGCAGCGCATTGATCCGATAAGCACGATAGCCAGTGTGGAACTCGCTTAGGTTTGCGCCAACGATGCGGTTCTCGAGCTTCGTGAGCACTTGGTTTCCGATCCATTTGTAAAGCGGCATGCCACCGGCGAGCGCATCCTTTTTGCGCAGCATCCGCGAACCAAGCACCACATCCGCATTATCCTCAAGAATCGGCGCAAGCATTTCCGGCAACAATTCCGGCGCGTATTGGCCATCGCCATGCAGCATCACCACCGCCTGGTAGTTTTCCTGAATCGCGATCTGGTAGCCGAGCTTCTGGTTGCCACCATAGCCAAGGTTCTTCGGGTTCTTGAGCACCCGCGTCGGTATCGGGCAGGAAAGCGCAGCCTTGCGCCCGACCTCGTAGGTCGAATCCGGCGAAGCATCGTCGCTGACGAGAATCTCGCAGTTTGGCGGCAGCCGGTCATACGGAATGCGCCGAAACACGCTTTCGAGATGCGCCTCGGCATTGTAGGCGACGATGAGAATGAGGGATTTGGGTTCCGACGGCGTCATGGCATGGGCCATTCAAGCAGAAATCCCGCATCGCACCACCCTGCATTTTGGTGGGCAGACTCAGCGCTGTGGCGAGCGACCAGATTTCAGATCCTCTGCAGGAAACATGATGCCGAATGCGGTACGGCTTCCTTCCTGGGACATGCCGAGTTGTTGTAGGATGCTCGCAAGTGCCGCTTGGTTTTCTTGGCTGAGCAAGGGTTCTGCGATCACGACGGCTCCAAGTTTTTCTTCTGGCCCGAGCATCGCGAGGGATTCCGTAAGCTGAGGGCCGGGGAATTGAATGCCGGCGGATGATGGATAGGCGATTCCCTTGCGCTCCGCATAGTAGAGGGCGTTTGGATTCCAGTCTGTCTTGGCAAGTTGCTCGTAACTGGGCAGTGAGGTGAGGATGGGAAGGCAGTAGCGAAACCATTGAACGAAGCCGGAAACCGCGACGGCCGCTTACAGCAGAAGCGCTGTGACCTAAGGTCAAATTTTTCTGGGCTGAATTCAAAGATCCTAAATCAATGGCCTACCCCATTATCATGCGCGAGAACCCGCGCAGCGCCATGTGTGGAATTAGAGCGTGGCAACGTTCATCCAGATTTTTCTCCGCGAAGCCCTCCGCGCTCTCTCCGCGCCTCGGCGTTTCGATTCTGCCAATCACTCCCACCTCACGCATCCGGCTTCTTCGCGGCATCTTCTTTGAGTCCGCCGAGGAAGAGCAGGACTGCGGCGATGCAGATGCAGGAGTCGGCGACATTGAAGGCCGGCCACCAGCCGCCGCTTGATGGAACGAGCTTGTCGTAGAAGGGGATCTTGATGGCGATGAAGTCGACCACATAGCCTTGTGAAAGCCGTTCCCAGAATGTGCCGTGCTTGAAGTCTTGGAGCAGGAAGCCTTGGACGAGGCGGTCGGTGAGGTTGCCAAAAATCCCGCAAACCAGAAGCGCGACGGCGAGGATCGAGAGCGGATGGGTGAAGGCTTTTTTACGCCAGAAAATCACCAGCAGCGTGAGGGCGATCAGGGGCACGAAGAGGAAAACAACCGGTGCCCATGCCGTGCCGTTGCCAAAGCCGAAGGCCACGCCCTGATTGTGGACGCGTACGAGGTAAAAGAAATTTTCGATCACCGTGATGTGCGCGCCGGATTGGTGCCATGGCGGCTGAAAGGTGCCGATGGTCCAGAACTTCGTGATCTGGTCGATGATGTAGAGCGGCAGCGTGAGGACGAGCAGAAGGCGCGGAAGGTTCATTGATACGATGATTCTAGTAATTTACCAGGTTCAGCCGACCACTTCATCGCATCTTTCGCACAATCCGTTTTCGAGCAGTGGCTCATGCTTGCGGCAGCGCGGGCAGAGTGCGAACTCGGTCTTGCGTGCGGTTGCGGCGAGCACATCGCCGACCGTGGCTTGGAGTCCGGCAATGATGAAGAACTCGGTCGCAAAATCGCGGTCGTTGAGCAGCGGCAGTAAGGCGGCGTCGGATTCGGGAACGACCAGCGTCACATCGGCTTCGTTGTTGCGCGAGAATTCCTTCGCCTGCACGCGAGCTTCGATCGCGGTCTGGATGGTGTACTTGATTTCAAATAACCGCTCTGCCGTGGCGCTTGCCTCACCTGGTGCGAAGGCGGGATCGGGCGTCGGGAAATCCTGCTCGTGGACGCTGCCATTGGCGAAGGGCGCGTGCTCCCATGCCTCATCGGCGGTGTAAGCGAGGATCGGTGCGAGCAGTTGGCACAGCGAAGTGAAGATCGCGTGCATTGCCGACTGCGAAGCAATGCGCCGCGGTGAGTCGATCGCATCGCAGTACATGCGGTCCTTGGTGGCATCGATGTAAACTGCCGAGAGGTCGTGCGTGCAGAAGTTGTTGAGCGCGATGAAAACCTTGCGGAACTCGTAGGTTTCGTAGGCCTTGAGGCATTCGCTGGTGACGCCGTGCAGGCGCTCGAGGATCCAGCGGTCGAGCAGCGTGAGATCGGCGACCGGTGATCGCCGGCACGATGGATCAAAGCCATCGAGGTTACCGAGCAAAATGCGCAGCGTGTTGCGCAGGCGGCGGTATGGCTCGGCCACTTGCTTGAAGAGGTCCTCGCCGAAGGGGACTTCGTTTTGCCAGTCGACCGAAGAAACCCAGAGGCGCACGATGTCGGCACCGTACTTGTTGTAGAAATGCGCGGCGTCGATCGGCTTGCCGGCTTTTTCCGCTTCGGATTTCGAAAGCTTTTTCTTGTCCTTGTCGACGACGAAGCCGTGGGTCATCACCGACTTGTAAGGGGCGGCTCCGCGATACGCGACGCTGAGCATGAGCGAGCTTTGGAACCATCCGCGGTGTTGGTCGGTGGCTTCGAGATAGAGATCCGCCGGCGAGTGGAGCTCGGGATGTTGGTCGAGCACCGCCGCGTGCGAGCAGCCGGAGTCGATCCACACATCGAGCGTGTCGCGGCCTTTTTTCACACCTGCGGGCAGGCCGAAACGACTGGCGAGTTCGGCATCGCTTTGCTCGAACCAGAAGTTTGTGCCCTCGCGCTCGACCGCATCGGCGACCTTGCGCGCAAGCTCGGCCGAGAGGATCGCCTTGCCATCGGCGCCGAAGAAAACCGGCAGCGGCACGCCCCAGGTGCGTTGACGCGAGATGCACCAATCGGGTCGCGACTCGACGGTGCCATAGATGCGGTTGCGGCCCCATGCGGGAAGCCACTCGACCTTGTCGATTTGCTCCAGCGCTTGACCCCGCAGCGTTTCGAGCGAAATGAAGAACTGCTCGACTGCACGAAAAATGATCGGCGTCTTCGAGCGCCAGCAATGCGGGTAGGAATGTTTGTAAATTTCGCGACCGAGCAGGTGACCGCTCTCAGCTAGGATCTCGACGATGCGTTCGTTCGATTTGAAAACATGCGTACCAACCAATTCGGGGAGCCCGCACTCGGCAGTGAACTTCCCTTCATCGTCGACCGGTGAAAGCACAGCCAAGCCGTTTTGTTGACCCGCGACATAGTCGTCCGCGCCGTGGCCCGGTGCGATGTGCACGATGCCGGTGCCGGTCTCGGTGGTGACGAAATTTGCGAGGATGAGCTTCGAGTTGCGATCGAGAAACGGATGCTTTGCTTCGAGGCCTTCGAGTTCGCGTCCGCGCACTTCGCCGATTGTCTCGGCCAGCGCGAAGCCGGTCTTGGCGGTAAAATCGGCGATGAGTTCGCGAACGATGACAAGCGTCTCCGAGCGTGCGGCAATTTCATTTTCGAAGCGGCCGATCACATAGGTGAATTCCGGGTGCACCGCGAGGCCGAGGTTGGCGGGCAGCGTCCATGGCGTGGTCGTCCAGATCGCGATCGACGCCTTGCCTGCGTGCGTGCCGCTGACGAGTGGAAATTTCACAAAGACCGCGGTGCTTTCCTTGTCCTGGTACTCCACTTCGGCTTCGGCGAGTGCGGTCTGCGCGCCGTAGGACCACTGCACGGGTTTCTTCGATTGATAGACGTTGCCGTTTTCCACCAGCTTGGCAAAGACCCGCAAAATGCCCGCCTCGTAGGCTGGCGCCATCGTGAGGTAAGGATTTTCCCAATCGCCAAACACACCAAGGCGCCGGAATGACGCACGCTGGATGTCGATGAATTTCCCTGCAAACTCCGCGCAGCGTCGGCGGATCTCCGGTGCTTCGAGCCCGGCAGTTTCTTTCACGACCTTGAATTCGATCGGCAGCCCGTGGCAGTCCCAGCCCGGCACGAAGGGCGTGGTGTAGCCGGCCATCGTCTTCGACTTCACGACCAGATCCTTGAGCAACTTGTTGAGCGCCGTGCCCATGTGCACATCGCCATTCGCGAATGGCGGACCATCGTGAAGGATGAACTCCGGCGCGCCAGCCGCACGACGACGGCCGAGGATTTTTTGGTACAGGCCATCCTTTTCCCAGCGGGCGAGGCGGAGCGGCTCGTTCTCCACCAAGTCCCCACGCATCGGAAAACTCGTTTGTGGCAGTGCCAGGGTGTCTTTGTAATTCGGCGCGGATGAGCTCATGGCGGGGCGCGGAAACTAACAACCTCGACTCTCGGGGTCAATCACGGGAAAAGCAGGGAAAAATCCCCTAAAAAATGAGGCATCCGCGGCAATCGGAGGGCAGGAATTTCTCCTAGATTGGAATTATTCTTGATATTGGAAACCGCTGGCGTAGCTTGCCGCGCCGATGAATCACCGTCTCCACGACCGCGCCGCCAACAGCCTGCCCGAGGCATGCCCCGGCCTGCGGATGACGCCGCAGCGCCAAGAGGTCTACCGCGTGCTGATGGGCCGTCGCGACCACCCGACCGCCAACGAGGTCCACTCGCGAGTGAAAAAACGCCTGCCAAACATTTCGCTCGCGACGGTCTACAACTGCCTCGAAACACTCGTCGATCACGGGTTGATCCGCCAAGTGAATTTCGAACGCGAGTCCTCGCGCTACTGCCCGAATGTGAAAGAGCACGGACATTTCCACGATGCCGCCAGCGGCGCGATTCACGATATCGAATTCAAGCCCGGCGTGAACCTCTCCGACTTTCTCGACCTGCCGCCCGGCGCGGTGATCGAGGACATCGAAATCACCCTGCGCGGCAAACTCGCCGCATCCTGAACCATCACTTTTTCAACCAACCAACATCACATCCTTCCCACCATGAGCCTCCACATCCAAAACCTCCAAGCAACCCTCGAAGACGGAACCGAAATCCTCAAGGGCGTCACCCTCGAAATCCCCAAAGGCGAAGTCCATGCCATCATGGGACCCAACGGCTCCGGCAAATCGACGCTGTCGAAAGTGATCGCCGGTCACGAAGGTTATGTGATCACGGGCGGATCGGTGACGATCGACGGTGAGGACATCGGCGAAATGTCGATCGACGAACGCTCGCGCGCCGGGATTTTTCTCGCCTTCCAATACCCTTCGGAAGTGCCGGGAGTTTCCAACGCCAACTTCATCCGCGCGGCTCTGCAATCGCGCCTGCCGAAAGGCCAGGAAATCGACGCGGTGGCCTATTACAAGGATCTTTATGCGAAGATGGACCTGCTCGAAATGGACCGCAAGTTTACCGCGCGTGCGGTGAACGAAGGTTTCTCCGGCGGTGAGAAGAAGCGCAACGAGATCCTGCAAATGATGATGCTTGAGCCGAAGTACTGCATCCTCGACGAGACCGACTCGGGCCTCGACATCGATGCGCTCAAGATCGTTTCCAAGGGTGTCAATGCCATGCGCTCGCCCGATCGCGGCATGCTGCTCATCACGCACTACCAACGCCTGCTCGATTACATCAAGCCCGACCATGTGCATGTCATGGCCGAAGGCCGCATCGTTCGCTCGGGCGGACCCGAACTCGCGCTCGAGCTCGAGAAGCACGGCTACGATTTCCTCAAGGAAGCTGCCCTCGCGTAAGGCCTGGTAAAGCTCACTGAAAACAAACCTCAGCCAACATTTCCCATGTCCTACGAAGACGCCACCGCCACTCTCGATCATGAAACCCGCGAAGCGATCGACATCGATCGCAGCAAGGGCGATTTCACCTTTCCCGAGCGCCACAAGTACGATGCCGGCCGCGGCCTTTCGGAAAAGACGGTCGATTACATCTGCGATGTGAAGAACGACCCGCAATGGGTGCGCGAGTTCCGCCACAAGGCGTACAAAATATTCAACGAAAAACCGATGCCCACCAACTGGGCGACCAAGGATCTTGAGAATATCCACTTCGACGACATCCGCTATTATCTCTCCGATGGTGAGAAGCCGAAGCGTTCGTGGGACGAGGTGCCCGAAGAAGTGCTCAAAACATTCGAGCGTCTCGGCATCCCCGAGCAGGAGCGCGCATTCCTTGCAGGCGTTGAGGCCCAGTACGATTCGGAGGCGGCCTACTCGAACATGAAGGAGGAGCTCACCAAGCAGGGAGTGATCTTCGTCAACTCGACCGAAGGTCTCAAAGAGTACGAGGAAATTTTCCGCCCGTGGTTTGGCAAGGTGATCCCGACCGGCGACAACAAGTTTTCCGCGCTCAACAGCGCGGTGTTTTCCGGCGGATCGTTCATTTACATTCCGAAAGGCGTGAAACTCAAGCAGCCGCTGCAGGCTTACTTCCGCATCAACTCGGAAAGCTTCGGGCAATTCGAACGCACGCTCATCATCGCCGATGAAGGCGCTGAAGTGATGTACATGGAAGGCTGCACCGCACCGAAATTCGAGACCGCCACGCTGCATTCGGCAGTGGTCGAGCTAGTCGCGCTCAAGGGCGCAAAGATCCAGTATGTGACCGTGCAAAACTGGAGCAGCAATGTCTTCAACCTCGTTACCAAGCGCGGCCTCGCGATGGAAGATGCGGAGGTGCGCTGGATCGATTGCAACATCGGCTCGCGCCTCACCATGAAGTATCCCGGCGTGATCATGAAAGGCCGCCGCGCGCGCGGTGAGGTAATCTCGATCGCACTCGCCAACACCGGCCAGCACCAGGACACCGGCGCAAAAATGATCCACGCCGCCGACGAGACGACATCCAACATCGTTTCAAAATCCATCTCGGTCGGCGAAGGCCGCGCGACCTATCGCGGCCAAGTCCACATCCCCAAGCACCTCAAGGGCTGCAAGAACAACACCGAGTGCGACGCATTGCTCATCAACAGCCACTCCCGCACCGACACCTATCCGGCCATCACCGTGCGCGGCAATCGTCACGCGACCCAACACGAGGCCTCGGTCTCGCAGGTATCCGAGGAAATGCTCTTCTACATGCAACAGCGCGGCCTCGACGAGGGACAGGCAATGTCCCTCGCGGTCAATGGCTTCATCAATGACCTCGTCCGCGAATTCCCGATGGAATACTCGGTCGAACTTAAACGCCTCATCGACCTCGAAATGGAAGGCAGCGTGGGCTGATTTTTTGAATAAGATTTATAAGACTCATAGGACCTATCACTGCATGATCACCACCCTTCCCGCATGGTTCACCGAAAGGCAGCAAGCCGCACGCGCGCGCTACGAGTCGCTGCCGGCGCCGAAGCGCAATGACGAGACCTGGCGTTTCTCGAACCTCAAGCAACTCGACTTCGCTGGCTTCGAAATGGCCGCAAGCAATGCGTCCGCAAACGATTTGATCGCGCGTTCGCATGGCCTCGGCAAAACAGCCGCAAAGTTTGTTTTTGCCAACGATCAACTGATCCACTCCGAATGCCATGTCGCCGCCGGCATCGTCTGCCTGCCGCTGGCCGAAGCACTTGTTTCGCATGGCGAGCTGGTGAAGGCGCATTTCATGAAACAGGAAACGCGGCTTGGCTCCGCGAAGTTTGCTGCCTTGCACGAAGCATCGGTTTCCAACGGGCTTTTCGTGCATGTGCCGGATAACACCGAGGTCGCAGGCACGATCGAAGTGCACCACTGGACCTGCGGCGCCAATACGATGGGCTTCCCGCACACGCTTGTGGTCACGGGAAAATCTTCGAAGGTGCGTGTGATCGATATTTTCCGCTCGGACGACGAACTCAGCCCCGGCGTGGTCATCGCCTACAACGACCTCGCGGCCGGACAAAATTCGCAGCTCGACTATGTCGCAATCCAAGCGGTTAACGAAGTCTCACGCGTCATCCAGATCAACGAAACCACTACCGCGCGCGATGCTTCGGCAAAGGGCTTCATCCTCAACACCGGTGCCTCGTGGGCACGCAACGAATCACTCTCGCGCCTCGAAGGAGCGGGTTCGCGATCGGACATGCTCTCGGTCTCAATTCCCGCCCGCGAGCAGGAATACGACCAGCGCACTTTCCAACATCATGTTTCGCCCGGCGCTTACTCGGACCTGCTCTATAAGAACTCGCTCTACGATCACTCGCGCACGATTTTCTCGGGCCTGATCTTTGTCGATGAGAGTGCGCACCACACCGATGCCTACCAGACTTGCCGCAATCTTCTGATGAGCGACACCTGCGAGGCGAATTCGATGCCCGGACTCGAGATCAATGCCGACCAAGTGAAATGCTCGCATGGCAGCACCTCGTCGCAGATCAGCGATGAGGAAATTTTCTACCTTCGCGCCCGTGGCATCGATCCCGTCCGCGCCCGTCAGCTCATCGCGCGCGGGTTCTCAGTCGAGGTGGTCGAACGACTCAACGACGAAGCCACCGAGGCACTCGTTCTCAGCTTCATCGACGACAAGTTCGCGCACATCGCCAGCGGCGGCGCTTGAGGTGTATTCAAAGGGCAGGGCCCTAGGGAGGCACGACACTCTTGTCGTGCAATCCGCGTGGTGAAAGAGCACGACAAGAGTGTCGTGCCTCTTTAGCTTTGGCCATATTCATGTGTCCGGGAAATTGTAGAGGGCTTTAAGGTCCAAAGCTCACCGCCGCCGACCATTCAGTCCTTGCAAAAGCATAGAAAAACAGGAATATGCTTTTATGCGCACGACCATTGATCTTCCAGACCCGTTGTTTCGCGAGGTGAAGGCCACCGCCGCGCGACAAGGCATGCGTCTCAAGGATTATGTCACCGAGGCTTTGCGGGACAAACTGGCCAAGCGACCGGCACAGGCGAAGAGGCCGTGGATGAAGTTTGCGGGAATCGCTGCCAATGACCCGGAGATGGTGGCTGAACTCAAGCGCATCGAACAGATCGTGGAAGAGAACTTCGAGCAAATCGAAGAGGAGGACTGGAAATGATTCTTGATACCAACGGCCTTTCCGGCTGGTGGCTGAATGAACCGTCCCTCATCCGCCACCTTGAGCGCGCGGACTGTCTTTGCGTTCCTGTTCCGGCGTTGGCGGAATTTCGCTTTGGCATTTTGAAATCCCGTTTTCGGGAAAGGATGACCACATGGCTTGATGATGCGCTTGCCAGCACTTCGGTGCTGGTGGCTGACGAGACCACAACGAGCCATTATGCTGAGATCCGTCTTCAACTTGCATCTGCAGGCACGCCTATCCCGATGAACGATCTTTGGATCGCCGCCATCGCCCGCCAACACAAGCTGCCTGTCATTAGCCGTGATGCCCATTTCGATAAAGTTGTCGGGCTTACAAGGATCGATTGGTGAGTGGTCGGTTTGCCTCGAAAATCGAATGCATCTTGCCCTAGGGAGGCACGACACTCCTGTCGTGCAATCTGCGTGGTGAAAGAGCACGACAAGAGTGTCGCGCCTCCTTACCTTCGGCCACATGCGGCTTGCGGCTGCGGCTGGGGGGCGTTATGGGTGGGCCCGCAAGCATAAGCCCCCGTAGTTCAATGGATAGAACGAGGGTTTCCTAAACTCTAAATCTGGGTTCGATTCCCGGCGGGGGCACTTGGCAGGTTTGAGGCGATCCCTATTTTTCAAGCGCTTCGCGCAGAGCCTCGAGTTCTTCCCAGCGTTGGTAGAGGCGCGTGACTTCGGCTTTGGCGGCATCGAGTTTTGAAACGAGCTCGGGAATCTCCTCGTAGTTCTGGGCTTGGAATTCCGGGTCGTTGAGTTGGCATTCCATTTTTTCGGCGTCCTGTTCTGCGGCGAGGATGGTGGCCTCGATGCCATCGAGTTCGGTGCGTTCCTTGAGGCTCAGCTTGCGCGGTTTGATGTTGGCAGTTTTTTGCCGTGCGGCAGCGTCGCGAGCGGCGGCCTGCGATTGGATGCGCATGGCATTTTCGCGGGCCTGGCGTTTCTCGAGGTAGTACGAGTAGTTGCCGGGTTGCACGAAGACGCCGTCGTCCTCGAAGGCAATGATCTGGTCGCAGATCCGATCGAGGAAATAGCGGTCGTGCGAAACGCAGATGACCGAGCCATCGAAGTCGGCGAGAGCTTCTTCGAGCATGCGCAGCGAGGGCAGATCGAGATCATTGGTGGGCTCGTCGAGCACGATGAGGTTGCCGCCGTTTTTGAGCACCTTGGCAAGCATGAGTCTTGCGCGCTCACCGCCGGAAAGGAGGTCGACGCGTTCGTTGATGCGTTGATCGTTGAAGAGGAATCGCCGCAAATAATTTCGCGCACCGAGAGGCTGATTGCCGAACATCAGCTTTTCGTTGCCATCGGAAATTTCGTCGAGCAGCGATCCGGTGCCATCGAGTTGCATGCGCGTTTGATCGATGTAATTCACCTTCACGCGTTTGCCGGTGACGGCGCTGCCTTCGCTGGGCGCGATTTGGCCGAGGCAAAGTTTCAACAAAGTGGTTTTGCCCACGCCGTTGCGGCCAACGATGCCGGTGCACTGGCCGGGCTTGAGGGAAAGCGAAAGATGGCGAAACAACCAACGAGGCGAAGTGGTGCTGCCGACATTCACGCCCGCGTCTTCCAACTCGACAACGATGTTGCCGAGGTCGGGCGGCGGTGGAATGAGCAGATCCATTTCGCGCTCTTCGGGCGGTGCTTCCATCCCTTCGATCTCGTAAAATTTTTCCATCCGGTGGCGCGACTTCGTGCCGCGTGCCTTCACGCCCGAGCGCACCCACTCGAGCTCTTCGCGCAAAAAGCGTTGGCGGCGTCTTTCGGTTTGCTCGGCGATTTGCCGACGCACGGCCTTCGATTCGAGAAACGCGGTGTAATTTCCCGGATGCGAAAATGCGCGGCCTTGATCGATCTCGATGATGCGTGTGGCGATCACATCGAGAAAGTAGCGGTCGTGCGTCACGAAGATGACTGCGCCGGGAAAACTTTTCAGATAGTCCTCGAGCCAGCGGATCGATTCGGCATCGAGGTGGTTCGTGGGTTCGTCGAGCAAAAGCAAATCCGGCTGACATGCCAGAGCACGACACAACGCAACGCGGCGTTTTTCACCACCCGAAAGCGGGCCGACCGCGACCTCGAGCGGTGGCGCGCCAAGCGCGGTGGTCGTTGCCTTGATGCGCGCGTCGAGGTTCCACCCATCGGCGTGATCGATCAGGTGCAACAACTCCGCAAGCTCGGCTTCCGTGCCTTCGCCATTTTCATATCGGCGCACGGCATCGACGATGTCGGCGGCACCGGCGGCGATGTTTTCATGCACGCTCAATTCCGGATCGAGCTCGAACTCCTGTGGCAGATACCCGACACGCAAAGCACGGCGCAGCGCGATGTCGCCGGAGTCGGCCTTGTTCTGTCCGGTGAGGATTTTCAGCAACGAAGTTTTGCCGCATCCGTTGCGGCCGACCATGCCGACTTTTTCGCCGGCGGCGACAGCGAGCGTGACGCCATCGAGCAGCGTCTGGTAGCCATAGGTGAGGCGGATTTCGTTGGCGGACAGCAAAGCGGACATTGGACCGGCGGGGTATGACCCATCGCGGACGGGAGGTCCATTGCGGATCATCAAAGCTTCGCATTGCTGTCGAAACTTGATGCAAAAGAGCAAATTTTTCGTTGACCCATGCCCCGGACCTTGTTTCTCTGGGCCTCGCCTAATTGAGACTGCGTCTCAATAACAATAATTCGCTCCCCCATGAAAATCCGTTTTTCGCTTTCCCCTGCAGCCATTGCCAGCGCGCTGGCGATTTCCGTTCCGCAATTTGGTCGTGCCCAAGATTCAGCCGAGACCTTGCAGCCGCTAACGGTGGTTGGCAGTCGGGAGGCGGTGTTTGAGCTTCCGGGATCGGCGGCCTACGCGGCGGCCGAGGAGTTTCGCGAGCGGGGTTACACCAACATCGCGCAGATTGCGGCGCGTGTTCCGGGTGTGTATGTGCGCGACGAGGATGGATTTGGAAACTTTCCGAACATTTCGC
This sequence comes from Akkermansiaceae bacterium, assembly GCA_947462835.1. Taxonomy (GTDB): domain Bacteria; phylum Verrucomicrobiota; class Verrucomicrobiia; order Verrucomicrobiales; family Akkermansiaceae; genus Luteolibacter. The sequence goes on along the minus strand of CANHQM010000002.1, from coordinate 8,256 downwards.
TGCGCGGTGTGGATGGCAATCGCAGCACCAAGGTGACGATGATGGAGGATGGGATCCTGACGGCGCCCGCGCCCTACTCCGCACCGAATGCGTATTATGCGCCGAAGGCAGGACGCATGGCGGGCATCGAATTTCTCAAAGGTTCCAGTCAGGTGAAATACGGTCCGCAAACCACGGGAGGTGTCGTCAATTATCGCTCCACCGGATTTGCCGAGCCCGATGGCCCGAAGTTTTACAACCGGACCACTTATGGCAGTCACAACACCCTGTTTGAGCACGCATGGCATGGCGACGAGAGGGAAACGGCCGCGGGCAAAATCGGTTGGTTGTTGGAAATGCACGGCGAGCATTCCGACGGGTATCGCGAGATCGATGGATCCTCGAAAAACACCGGCTACGATTTGCTTGAGCCGATGCTCAAAATGTTTTGGGAGCCGAAAACTGCGCTCGAGCAACGCCTTGAGTTCAAGGTCGGCTATTCAAACTTCGACGCCAATGAAACCTACACCGGCCTCACGGATGCCGACTTTGAGCAGAACCCGGATCGTCGTTACGCCTCGACGCTCAATGATGAATTCAGCTCCGAGCAATGGCGCACTTATCTGAAGTGGACCGCCGAGCCCAGCGATGTGCTTCGCCTTGAAAGCGCGGTGTATCTCAACACATTCCGGCGCAATTGGGACAAGCTTTCGTCGGTCAGTATCCCGGGTTCGAGCATCACCAATGTCGCCGAAGCGATGCTCACCGACAGTGGCATCAATTTGCTCAAAGGCCTCGGTGCGGGCACCATCACCTTGACCGATGCATTTCGCGATCATGAGTCTTATGGCTGGCAGAATCAGGTGAACCATCAATTTGCAACTGGATCCGTCGAGCATGACCTCGCGGTTGGTTTGCGGCTTCACTACGACCAACAGGACGGCTCCGACATCAAGACCAACTACGCTTCCAATAGCGCGGGCGGTTTTGGCATGGGTGTACAAAATCCCGCGACTCCGATCACCCGCCAAGAGGCATTCGCCACGGCGGCCTACATCGAAGATGCGATGAGCATCGGCAAGCTCACCCTGCGTCCGGGCTTGCGTTACGAGTGGCTGGAACTCGAAGCCCATGCGCCGGGCAAGCCCGCGAGCTCAGGGTCGGTCGACGAAAATCTCATCATGGGCGGACTCGGTGCAACCTATGATTTTGACGATCGCAATTCGGCCTTTGGCGGCATCTACCAAGGTGCTTCGCCCGCGAATCCGTCGGGTTATGTGAATGGAACCGACAACGAGGAAAGCCTCGGATTCGAGCTTGGTGTTCGTCACAAGCAGGATGCCATGCGCACCGAGCTTGTCGGCTTTGTCACCGAGTTTGATCAGCTCATTGCACCGGAAATTCCCGGTGGTGCCGGTTCCACGCCCAGCGAAAACGGCGGATCCGCGGAAGTGTGGGGCATCGAAAGTTTGGTCGAGTACGATCACGGGCGTGCAGCGAACTGGACCTTTGGCCTGCCCGCTTATTTGAGCCTCACCTACACCGATGCCGAGTTTGCCGGCATGAACGGTACGCTGGCATCGAATGCCGGAACTTTCGCCGGAGGTCGCAATGGCAACGAAATCCCTTACATTCCCGAGTGGAAACTCGGCACTGGCATCGGGCTTGCGTTTGAAAAATGGGGAGTGGATTTCGATGCCTCATACAATTCCACATCGTGGGGCACCGGGTACAACGACGATGCGCGCAGCGGCAATGCCAGCGCGATGGATGGCAAGATCGACGCCTTGCTCCTCTTCGATTTGACCGGCCACTACCAACTCACCGATCAAATCAAACTCGTCGGCGGCATCCAAAACCTGTTGGACGAACGCGCGATCATCAGCCGCGCGCCACTCGGTGCCAGGGCCAACGCGCCACGCATGATCTTCGCCGGATTTGAAGCTGAGTTTTGATAGCTCTGTCTTCGGATGATCCTCATCGCACCCTGCGGGTCGCGGCGGTGAAGATCAATAAAACGGCGGCGAAGCCTGCGGCTTGCCAAAGGAGCGCTTGTTGAAATGCCGGGATGGCGGATTCGCTGCGACGATGAATGCCGGCAAGAATCAGTGAAAAGATCAACGAGTACGCACCGTAGCCGAGGTTGAAGGCGAGGCCTTTCACGCTGAGCAATGTCGCGCGCTGATGCGACTCGGCGATGCCGTGAAGGAAGCGGCTGACCGTGAATCCGATGAAGCCGAGCATGGTCATCAGAAACAACGCGGGCAAGAGTCCGGCCCACGGCCAGGCAGGGATCAGCAGAATCAACGCAATCGCCGCCGCTGCGCCGCCGAGGGCGAGGCTGGTTGTTGTTTTGAAGCGTTGGTTCACTGCGGCGGCGATGCTTGGAATGAACCAGTTTGTCACGGCCACCATCGAGCCGATGAACCCGAAGGCCCAGCCGGGAATGCCAATCAGGCGGTAGTATTCGCTGTTGAGCGTGGCAAAATTTCTTGCGACCGCATCGATGAGCAGTCCGCCGATCAGCACGATTGCAATGCTCTTGGTCGTGAACGCGTAGGCCGCAGTGCGGATGGTGAGACTCAAGGCCGCGCGACAGCGGCCGCCTGCGTGATCGGATGGTTTTGCGGTTTCCTCAAAGCGCAGCGCGATCCACAAGCAGCCGATCGCTTGCAGCAGGACCAGCAACACGGGCAGGCGGCGTGCGACATCGATGTCGACATGCAAAGCATCCGGCGTGAGGCGGTTCCACCACGAGGGATCGTAGAGCAGCGCGCCGAGGGTCATTGCGACGAGATAGCCGGCCGAGCGCCAGCGCATCGCGGTAGCCATGACTTGATCCCATGCGGACTCGCGATTTTTTTCCGGCAGGGATTCGTAAACGATTGCCTCATCCGCGCCGCTGGCTGCGGCTTCCGAAGTGCCCGAGAGAAAACGGTTGAGCAGGCAAAGTGCGAACAAAAGGGCGCCGCCGTCTTTGGGCGCGAAGAGCAGCACGCTCATTTCCAGCACCATCAACGCGGCGGAAAACACCAGCAGGCGTTTGCGGCCAATTGTGTCGGCAAGCGCGCCGGATGGCACCTCAAACAGAAAGATCGCCGCGGCCCACACGGCATTGAGCAGCAGGTATTGTTCGAGGCGCAGCCCGAGGTCGGTGAAAAGCACCGCCAGCACCGGGTAGTAGGCCCGCGCGTTGTAGAGAGTCGTGAAGACGACAAAAAGCCGCGCATTGCGCCCTTTGAAAGGTCCGTCGCGATCAAAGAGGGCGTTCACAGCGCTGGTTTCTCACGCAATCGCCGCGCGGGCAAGATGATGCTCGTGCAATGTGCTCATAGCAGCTCATCCGCGCTTGCTTCCATTCCCTTGCGGGTTTAGCCCTGCGGCGCGATTTCATGTCACTTTCCTCCTATGCCGTTTCCTCGCCCGCGTTGCAACGCGAGGTGAAGCGCCGTCGTTCGTTTGCGATCATTTCGCACCCGGATGCCGGCAAAACGACGCTGACGGAAAAATTTCTGCTCTACGGTGGTGCTTTGCAACTCGCCGGCAGCGTCACCGCACGCAAGAACCAGCGTGCGACGACCTCCGACTGGATGGAGCTGGAAAAACAACGCGGCATTTCGGTGAGCTCGACGGTTCTCCAATTTGAGTACAAGGATTGTGTCGTCAACATCCTCGACACGCCGGGTCACAAGGACTTCTCGGAGGATACCTATCGCGTGCTGACTGCGGTGGATGCGGCGGTGATGGTGGTCGATGCGGGCAAGGGCATTGAAAGCCAGACGCGGAAATTATTTGAAGTTTGCCGCCGCCGAGGCGTGCCGATTTTCACTTTCATGAACAAGCTCGACCGCCCGGCGCGGCCGACGCTCGATTTGCTCGACGAGCTTGAGAGCGTGCTCGGCATTCATGCTTACCCTTTGAATTGGCCGCTCGGTGACGGACCGCGCTTCAAGGGTGTTTATGATCGCGAGCACAAGCAGGTGCATCTCTTCGAGCGCACCGTGCATGGTGCCTATCGCGCGCCAGTGTCGGTGACCGGCATCGAGGACGAAAGCGTCAAGGCCGCGATGGAAGAGGCGACTTACCAGCAAGTGTGCGACGAGCTTGAATTGCTCGAGGGCGCGGGTGCGGACTTCGATGTGGAAAAGGTGCTCGCCGGTGAATTGACGCCGGTATTTTTCGGCAGTGCCGCCAACAACTTTGGTGTGCAGATGTTACTCGATCGCTTCCTTGAACTCGCACCACCGCCGCTGCCGCGCGAGAGCGACGGGCTGACGATCGATCCGGCATCGGAAGAGTTTTCCGCCTTTGTTTTCAAGATCCAGGCGAACATGAACCCCAAGCACCGCGACCGCGTGGCCTTCGTGCGCATCGTCTCGGGCAAATTTGAGCGCGATATGAATGTGCTCAACACGCGCAGCGGCGAACGCATGCGGCTTGGCAACTCGCAGCGGCTTTTTGCGCGCGATCGCGAGACCGTCGATGATGCCTACGCAGGCGATGTCGTGGGACTTGTCGGCAACTACGATTTGCTCATCGGCGACACGCTTGCCTCGAAGAATGGCGTAACCTTTCACGAGATCCCGCGCTTCGCGCCGGAGTGCTTTTCCTACCTGCACAACAAGAGCACGGCGAAGTACAAGCGCTTCCGCGATGGCCTTCAGCAACTGCTCAAGGAAGGCGTGGCCAGCGAGTTCCAACTGCTCGATGCCGGACCTTCGCAAGTCCCGCTGCTGGGTGCGGTCGGCCCGCTGCAATTTGAAGTTTTGCAACATCGCCTCGAAGGCGAATATGCGGCGGAAACGCGCATCGAACAGGCATCGTGGTCGATCGCGCGCTGGCTCAAGCCAAAGGAAGGTGACCCGCTTGCGCCCGATGCCCGACCCTCGCTCTCACTCGGCGCCACGCTCGCGCGCGATTCGAATGGTTGGCTGGTGGCTTTGCTTCCAAGCGAGTGGGCGATGAAAACCTTCACCGAAAAAAACGAAGACTGGATCATCTCCGAGCAGCCATTTCCGCCACCGGTGGCAGTTTGAAATTTTGAATTTTTTCACCTTTGAAAATTCCGCTTCTATACGAATCCCACTGTCACACGCCGCTGTGCAAGCATGCCTTGGGCGAGCCCGATGAATATGCGGAGGTGGCGCTGGAGAGAGGCTTCAAGGGCATCACTTTCACTTGTCATTGTCCTTTGCCGAATGGTTTTTCCGCATCGGTGCGGATGGATCCATTGCAGTTCGACGAGTATGTGGCTATGATCCATGGCACGCGTGCGCGCTTTGCAGGGAGACTTGATGTGCGGCTTGGCATTGAGAGCGATTTTTATCCCGGTGTTGAGCCTTGGCTCAGGGAGCTTCACGCGCGTGCGCCGCTAAGCCATGTGCTGGGATCAGTGCATTATCAGGTGAGCGACTATCGCAAACTTTTCTACACCGGCGATGTGTTCAGCTATCAGGAGCTTTATTACGAGCACCTCGCGCTATCGGCGGAGAGCGGGCTTTTCGACACGCTCGCGCATCCGGATTTGATCAAAAACGAATCGCCGGCCGATTGGGATTTCGAACGCATGCGGCCAATCATCGCTCGCGCGCTTGATCGCATCGCCGCCACCGGCGTGGCGATGGAGCTCAACACCAGCGGTGTGCAAAAGGCCTTGCCGGAAATGAATCCTTCGCCCGCGCAACTCGCGATGATGTGCGAGCGCGGCATCCCGGTGGTACTCGGCGCCGATGCTCATGTGCCCGAACGCGTCGGCGATCGGTACCTCACAGCCATGCGCAAGCTGCAAGCGGCGGGCTATTCGGAGATCAGTTACTTCATCGATCGTCAGCGGCAATCCCTCACCATCGACGATGCCATCGCGTCATGGATAGGCGGGGAGTGATGGGGCTTCGTTTTGCTCAGCAAATACGGCCGATTTTTGCATCCGGGCCGTGGCCGATCGGATTTTCGCCGACCCAGCGTTCGTCGACCGGTTCGTCCGAGCGTTGATAACGCGTGTCGGTGGAGAGGCGGATGCGTTGGGTGGTGTTGTCGATGCTGCCGTGGATCGTGTCCATGCGGAAGGTGAGCAAGTCGCCGGGTTGGAACTCCGAGGTGAGCCAGCGTCCGCCGAACTTTTTGCGCAGCGAGACCGGATTGTTGGTGAGTGCGCCGCCTTTTTTCCATCCGTCGTGGCCGGGGATGTTGGTGCAGGTCGTATCGACATCCGACTCGAGGTAGTGGCGGATGCGCTCGGCTTGCAGGTGCGATTTTTCGAGGATCATGAGGCCGCCGACTTCGAGCGGGACTTCGCCGTATGGGATCCACGCGGTGTAGAGGCGATGCGTGCCGCGGCCCATGTAAACGATGTCGCAGTGGGGAGGTGTGCCGTGACCGCAGCCCATTGTGCGCAGCCAGATGTAATCGAAATGGCGGATCGTGCCACCGAGGAAGCGCGAGTAGAAGTCATGCACCTCGGGGCCGAAGACCACGCGGTTGAGGCTTGGTTGGTCGCGCCATGCGGTGTTGTTGAATTGCGGGTGAACGCCTTGCTTGAGGATGCCATCGCCCAGCGGCTTGCCGGGCTCGAAGATGTCGTCCTTCTCGAGGGTGGCGAGCAGCACTTGGCGGGCTTCGAGGATGATATCGCGATTGAAAAACCCTTTGATGTAGAGATAGCCGTTTTCGTCCATGCGTTGTTGCAGGGCGGCGGCATCGCCGCGGATGGAGGAAGAATCTTCGAGCCAGCCGAATGAGTTTTCATCGAGCTCCAGCTCGTGGCCGATGGAGGTAAGCTTGCGGGTGGTGACGGCGCTGCTTGGTGGCGATGCGAGTGTTTGCATAGGTGAACAATGTGCCTGAAAAGCTTGGAAAAAGAAATAGACGGAATGGTATTGTTTATGTAAAATTTGGCATGAAGCTGCCTAGGGTAGATGCTTGGAAAAGCTCGCTCATGCGTGGGCGTGGACCCTCAGAAATCGGTGAAATCAGCTATTGCGGCACGATTTCCGGATCGCGTGGCATTCGTCGGGATCAGTCGCGGACATTTGGTCAATGGGCGATTGTGTATCTGGTGGGAGGATCCGGTAGCTATCACGACGAGCGTGGCACGGATGTGCCGGTGCGCGCCGGTGATGTGATCGTGGTCTTTCCCGAGTTGGCGCATTCGTATGGCCCGCCCCCCGGTGGTGTTTGGAACGAATTGTATGTGTGCTTCAACGGGCCGGTGTTCGAGGTCTGGCGCAGCGCCGGAATTTTTGATGTGAGGCGACCGGTTTTCAAATGGCAGCCACCAAGCAAGGGGCTTGCGGTGATGCAGGAATTTTTTTCGCAGATGAACCGACCAGGAAAATCGATGCGCGAGACAGTCGCGCAGTGGCAAGCTGTTCTCTCTCGCGTGATGCCCGCGGCGGGTGCGACGCATGGTGCGGGTGCTGCGACTGCGCGGCCCGAGTGGTTGCTGCGGGCCTTGGATCTGTTGGAGCGGGACTCTGGCGCGGCGGATGGTCCTTCACTCGAGGCCTTGGCCAGCGCCTGCGGCATGGGCTACGAAAGTTTTCGCAAAAAGTTCACCCAGTTGATCGGCAAGCCACCCGCGCGCTATGCTTTGGAAAGGCGCATCGAAAGAGCAAGGCAGTTGCTTGCGCGCCATCCTTTCACCAACAAGGAACTCGCCGATCTGCTCGGCTTTCACGACGAGTTTCACTTTGCCAAGACCTTCAAGAAGCTAACCGGAAGAACTCCGCGCGAGGAATTCCGTTCGTTTCACTGAGGGGGGAGGAAGACGCAAGACATCAAGATTCAAGAATCAAGAGAAGATGCGGGCATTTCTTTGGTTGCTGGCGTCGATGCCAAGTCAAGTTGCCAAGGGGTATAATGACTGTTTCAGCGAAACGCGGAGATGCAGAGCGCGCGGAGGAAAGCGCTGAGGTTTTGTGGATATGTGAGAGGTGATTTGACCACTGATTGAGGAATGAAGAAAATTCCTTCGGCGTTGTTTCTGCCTCTCAAATCAGTCCACCAGTTTCCTTAGTGGTTTTTTCGTATGGTTTCAGCGAAACGCGGAGATGCGGAGTGCGCGGAGGAAAGCGCTGAGTTTTTTGTGGGTGCGATGAGTGCGCGGTAAAAGATCACCCAAATTTTTCTCTGCGAAGTCCTCTGCGCTCTTGTATGTTCATTCCGCCTTCGGTTTCCAACAACCCGCCGCCCGTGTCTTCCGAGAATGGGTCATTAAACTCGTCGGAGGAAGACACGGGCGGCGGGTTGCATTTTGGTCTCTCGGGGTCAAAGTGCACT
>CANHQM010000001.1 GCA_947462835.1 Akkermansiaceae bacterium | reverse complement strand
GTCCGGAACTTCTCACGCTCGGTTTCCTCAAACACAAACCGCCGATCCACCACACGGCTGATGCAATGGTAAATCGCCGGCTTTTCCGCCGAATCCTTCCACGGCGCCAACCATCGCTTGCTGCTCATGCCCCACCAATAACCATAGCCGATCCAGACGGCAAGGAGAATCTATACAATTTGTCTGGGAAATTGTATAGAATAGAATGAACTGGAATAGTAGGAGATAGACTTGATTTTGGGATTTAAGGATTTCGAATTGAATTCCTCACCGCACCGACGCCCTGCGCAAGCGATCCATGATCGCCACACCAAGCCCAGTCTCGCTCACCGGCTCGGCGACGATCGCATCGAGCCCGGCCTCATCGAGACTGCGCATGACATAAAACAAGCGGATCGCCGCCTCGGCGAGCTTCCCACTGCCGGGGCTCAAGGCCTCGACACACTCCCATGGATGCATGGTCACATATCGACCATCATCCTCGCCACGATAACTCATCAGCCCATATCGCTTGCCAGGCTCGGGATGAAAATCACTCGGATCGGAAAGCAAAATCAATGGCGTATGCGGCGCGTAGTGGCTCGGCAATTGACCAGGCGCATGCGGCACATCACCGGGTTTCTCCTTGAGCTTCTCGACCTTGCCAAACGCCTGCAGCTGCTCCTTGGTCACCGGACCCGCGCGATGCAATCTCAACACCGGCTTTTTGCCCTCGCGCGGCTCGATGGAAATGATCGTGCTCTCAAGGCCTTCGGTGCATGCACCACCATCGACAATCAATGGAATCCTTCCCTCCAATTCTTTCATCACCGCCGATGCGGAGGTCGGCGAAATCCTACCAAAACGATTCGCACTCGGTGCGGCGATCGGCTGACCCAACTCTTTATTGATCGCACGAAAAACCGGATGCGCGCTCTGACGCACCGCAACGGTCGGCAAGCCGCTCGTCACGAGATCCGGCACATCAGGGTGCTTGGGCAAAATCAAGGTCAGCGGGCCCGGCCAAAACGCGTCGGTGAGACAATTGACATCTTCGGCAATTTCATCCGGCACCAAGGCCACCCGCTTCAAATCACCACGCGAAGCTATGTGCACGATCAGTGGATCAAATGAAGGCCGCTCTTTCGCCGCAAACACCTTTGCCACCGCATCGGCGTTGAAGGCATCCGCCGCCAAGCCATACACGGTCTCGGTCGGCAAGGCCACGATCTCACCCGCACGCAACAACGAAGATGCCTCGCGGACAGCCTCCTTCATCTCATCGTCGGTGGCCTGGATGATGCGCGTTTCGGACATGGCGGGGTCATGCCACAGACCCCGGCGGATTGCGAACACCTATTTTGGGTTTCCCTCGCGATCGGTCATCGCTAGTTTTGATCCATGAACGAAATAAAACCGACGCCGAAAAACATCGTGCTGGTCGGCTTCATGGGCAGCGGCAAAACAACCGTCGGCCGTGAACTCCACCAACGCCTCGGCTACCCGCTTATCGACATGGATCAAGTGATCGAGGAACGCGCCGGCAAGTCGATCCCCGCGATCTTCGAGGAGTCGGGCGAAGCAGGCTTTCGCGAAATGGAAACTTCCTTGCTGAGGGAAATCACCAATCACGCAGGCAGCGAGCGACGCATCATTTCCACCGGCGGTGGCATCGTCGGCAGCGAGGAAAATCGCGCGTTACTCAAACAACTCGGGTATGTCGTGTGGCTCAGCGCGCCGATCAAAGTGATCCTCGAACGCACCGGCAAAAACCGCAACCGCCCGCTCCTCCACACCGAGGATCCAGCCGCAAAAATCCAGCTCCTCATGGACCAACGCAACCCACTCTACGAGGAGGTCGCCCACCTGAAACTCGATACCTCGGGCCTCGATTTCAGCGAGCTCGCCACCGGCATCCTCGAGTGCGCCCGCTACTTTTTCACCAGCCGCGCATGACCTCTCCCGAGGCACAGGTGAAACATTGGGCCGCCGAGGCGGGCTTCGACGATTGCCGCTTCGCCAAAGCCGGCACCGCAAGCCATGCGAAGGAATTTCTCAATTGGATCGAGCACGGCAAACACGGTGAGATGGCCTGGCTCGAGCGCAACCCGCATCGCCGCTGCGACCCGCGCGAAGTCCTGCCCGGATGCCGCACGGTGATCTGCCTCGCCCTCAATTATTTCCCTGGAAACAACCCCTTTCCCGAAAACCACCCCGGCGGCTACCGCATTGCCCGCTACGCATGGAACAACGATTACCACGACCTGATCGAAAAAAAACTCAGGGAGCTTGATCAAAAATTACAAACCCTCGGCGGCACGCAAAAATTCTATGTCGATACCGGCCCGGTCCTCGAACGCGATTTTGCCAGCGATGCCGGACTCGGCTGGAATGGCAAATCGACGATGCAAATCCACCGCCGACTCGGTACCTGGTTTTTCCTCGCCGACATTCTCACGACTCTCGACTTCACACCCGACGCGCCGATCCGCGACCACTGCGGCTCGTGCACCCGCTGCATGACCGCTTGCCCGACCCAAGCGATCACCGCCCCGCGCCAACTCGATGCCCGCCGCTGCGTTTCCTACCTGACCATCGAACACAAGGGCCCGATCCCCCACGAATTTCGCCGCGCCATCGGCAACCGCATCTATGGCTGCGACGACTGCCTGCAAGCCTGCCCATGGAACCGCTTCGCCAGCACCTCCCGCGAAGCGAGCTTTCACGCCCGCGAATCGGTCTTCTCGATGGAAATGCGTGATTTCCTGAGCCTCACCGACGAGTCCTTCCGTGCGCTCTTCGCCAAATCCCCCATCAAACGCATCAAACGCCCGGCCTTCCTCCGCAATGTCTGCGTCGCCCTTGGCAATACAGGCACCACCAATGATCTCCCCGCTCTCAGGCAAGCCGCCCTAGACCCCCATCCGCTGGTAGCCGAACACGCGCTTTGGGCCATCGCCGAGATCGAAAGCCGCGGAACATGCATGCACTCAGGCTCCGAGACCCGAGTTTGAGCTTGCAAGCCCAGCACGAAGGGCTTAAAAGTCGCCCCCACAGCTTCTGACGAAAGAAAGGAGTGGGTCTCGTACCCACTCTTTTGCGTCTACGGACATCAGAAGCAGCGATCGCACACAACGCCCGCCATGACCAACGATATCGTCGCCCTCATCGAATACTACGAAAAGGAAAAAGGCATCGACCGCGACAAGGTCGTCGCCGCCTTGGAATTCGCATTCATCTCCGCCTACCGGAAAATGGTTCCCGGTGCCGACGCAATCGAAAACATCCGCGCCGATGTGAATACCCGCAAAGGCGAAACCCGCATCTTCGCCTCACTCACAGTCGTGGCCGATGAGGATTATGCGGACAAATTCAACGAAGTCCCCCTCTCCACCGCTCTCAAGAAAAACCCTTCGACCGCCATCGGCGAACAGGTGGAATTCAACATCACCCCGAAAGATTTCGGCCGCATCGCCGTCCAAACCGCGAAGCAAACGATGATGCAACGCCTCCGCCAGGCGGAGAAGGAAATGATCTACGAGGAGTTCAAGGATCGCGCCGGCGACATCGTCTCAGGCACCGTCCGCCGCTTCGAGCGCAACGATGTGATGATCGACCTCGGCAAGTTCGAAGGCATCATGCCCAATCGCGAACGCGTCCAAGGCGAAGATTACAACATCGGCGATCGTATCCGTTGCTATGTGCTCGCCGTCGAAAACGAAGGCCGCGGCCCGGAAATCATCCTCTCGCGCAGCCACCCGAATTTCGTCCGCCGACTGTTCGAAGCCGAAGTCAACGAAATCTCCGACCGCACCGTCGAAATCCGCGGCATCGCCCGCGAAGCCGGCTTCCGCACCAAGGTCGCCGTCTGGAGCAGCGACCCGAAGGTCGACCCCGTCGGCGCCTGCGTCGGCATGCGCGGCGCACGCGTCAAAAACATCGTCCGGGAACTCAACAACGAAAAAGTCGACATCATCCGCTGGAGCGAAGATCCGAAAGAATTCGTCCGCGAAGCACTCAAACCCGCCGAACTCCGCTCGATCAGCGTCGACGAGGAAAACAAGATCGTCCATGTCACCGTCGACGAAATCGACCTCAGCAAGGCCATCGGCCGCAAAGGCCAAAACGCACGCCTCTCGTCACGCCTCATGGGCTGGGATGTGCAGGTCCGCCGCGACGAATCGAAGGAAGAACAATTCAAGGAAAAGATCGGCGGCGCCGCACACACGCTCGCCGAACAACTCGAGATCACCGAGGAACTCGCCAACAAGCTCACCCTCGCCGGCGGATTCAACCCGGAAATGATCGTCGACATGCCCTCCGAATACATCGCCTCAGCCCTCGAAATCACACCCGAGGCCGCTGATGCGATCCTCGCCCGCGCCCAATCCCTCGTCTCTGGCGGAGAAGCAGTCACCAGCAACGACTGATCCCCGCCCGCCCCACACACCACTGCTAGAAAAGCCGGATGCCCAAAAAAAGCGACAGCTCACCACCCGAACAGGAAAAGGTGCTCGACCTCCTCGAGACCACCAAGAAACCTTCACGCCGTGAGCGCCAACGCCAGGATGCGGAAGCCAAAGCCCCAGCACCGAGCAAACTCGATCAAGCCAAACTCAACGCCCTCGACCTTTTCGCCGAGGAAGCCAAACCGAAAGTTCGCAAAACCGCCGCCAAGCCAAAGGCAGTGATCGGATCGATTTCCAAGGTTCTCGAAAAAGAGGACCCGTCGATGGTCAAAATCCCGGCTCCCGCAGTTGAATCCGCACCTGTCGCCAGTACTGCCGCCGATGCGGAATCTAGCGACCCAGACGACTCCGGTGATCCAAAGCTGATCATCATCAAGCCGCCGATCCTTGTTCCCGAACTCGCTTCACGCCTCGGCCTGAAGCCGTTCAACATCATGGCCGACCTGATCAAGCTCGGTGTTTTCCCCGCTCCCAACCAACCGATCGAACCAGAAGTCGCAGCGAAAATTTGCGAGATCCACGGCTTCACCTTCGAACGCGAAAAACGCGACAAGGAAAAAGGTTTCCACAAGGTCGAGGAAGTCATCACCGAACCCGAAGCCCCAGCCGAGGAACCGGAAGACCAACTCAAGCCACGCCCGCCGATCGTCACGATCATGGGCCATGTCGACCACGGCAAAACCTCGATTCTCGATTACTTCCGCAAAACGAAAATCACTGCCGGCGAAGCAGGTGGCATCACCCAGCACATCGGTGCTTATCAGGTAATCCACAACGATCAGGAAATCACCTTCCTCGACACACCGGGCCACGCGATTTTCTCCGACATGCGCGCACGCGGCGCCGACATCACCGACATCGTGGTGCTCGTGGTCGCCGCCAATGACGGCATCATGCCTCAAACGCTCGAAGCGATCGAGCACGCGAAAAAGGCCAAGAAGACAATCATCATCGCGATCAACAAATGCGACCTCCCCTCGGCGAATGTCGAACGCGTGAAATCCCAACTCGCCGAACACGGCCTGCAAACAACCGACTTCGGCGGTGACACGGAATTCGCCGCAGTCTCCGCACTCAATGGCCAAGGCATGGGTGACCTGCTCGACCTGATCAGCCTCCAAGCCGAAGTTCTCGAGCTCAAAGCCAATCCGAAATCCACCGCCCGCGCCGCCGTGATCGAAGCCCGTGTGGTCCCCGGCCGCGGCACCACCGCCACGGTCATCGTGGAATCCGGCACGCTCAAAGTCGGCACCCCCTTCATCTGCGGCCCCTACTCCGGCAAGGTCCGCTCGCTCATCAACGACCGCGGCACCAGCGTGAAGTCCGCCCACCCGGGCATGCCGGTCGAAGTAATCGGTTTTGAGGAACTCCCAAATGTCGGCGACCACCTCACGGAAATGAAATCGGAACGCGAGGCGAAAACCCTCGCCGCCGATCGCCAGGAACAACAGCGCATCGCTCGCCTCAAACCGCAACACCGCAACCGACTCGAGGATCTCTACTCGATGGTCAAAGATGGCGGCGGCAAGGCAATGCTCAAACTGATCCTCAAATGCGATGTGCAGGGATCGGTCGAAGCGATCAAAAAAGCCGTGCTCGCGATCGAATCGGAAAAGGTCGAATGCTCGTTCATCACCGCCGCCGCAGGGCCGATCACCGAATCGGATGTCGCCTACGCGGCCTCAACCGATGCGATCATCCTCGGCTTCAATGTGAAGGTGGAAGCGAAAGCGGTGAAAGCCGCCAAGGCCTCAAGCACCGAAATCAAACTCTACTCGATCGTTTACGAACTCATCGACCAGGTCCGCGAAGCCATGCTCGGCCTCCTCGAGCCGCTAAACCGCGAGAGCGTCATCGGCCACGCCGAAGTCCGCAAGGTCTTCAAACTTTCCAGAGGTCGCGCCGCCGGCTCCTTCGTCAGCGATGGCCGCATCCACCGCAAGGCCCACGCCCGCGTCATCCGCGAAGGCATCCCGGTCTTCGACGGCCGCATGTCCACCCTTCGCCGCTTCCAGGAAGAGGTCGAGGAAGTCCGCACCAACTTCGAATGCGGCATCCGCCTCGGCGAATTCAACGAATACCAGGAAGGCGACATCATTGAGTGCTACAAGCTCGAAAAAGTCCCGCAGACGCTGTGATCGCTTCGCTCGAAGCACAAAATTCAAAGCACGAAATTCGAAACGGAAAACTGCTCCGTATCACAGTCTTCGTTTCGAATTTAGAATTTAAGATTTAAAATTTCGTCCCATGTCCCGCCGCCTCGATCGCGTCAACGAACTGCTCCGCCGCGAAATCGGCAATGTGGTCCAGAAGGATTACGAATGGCACGGCAAACTGGTCACCATCAGCGAGGTCGATGTCACCCAGGACCTCAAGGAAGCCAAGGTCTGGACCAGCGTACTCGGCGGCGATGCCCAACCGGTCATCGACAAACTCAACCGCGACCACGGTTCGATCCAATCGAAAGTGATGAAACGCGTGGTGCTCAAATCCACCCCCGTCCTGCGCTTCCACCACGACTCTTCCGCCAGCCGCGGAGTCGACATGGTCAACCTCCTCGACGAAGTCGAAAAACTCCCCAAGGCCCCGGAGGTCGATCCGGAGTGACAGCCTTCAAATAAAACCGCTGTACCAAGCGGGATTGAATCGGTGTATGTTCAGTAACTCCCTGGCTACCCCGAATCATGAACCCGTCACGCCGCACCCTCGCCACTCACGGCTCGCTCATCGCTCACACGCTTGGCGATAAGGACTCGCTCCACTTCCGGTTTTTCAAGGGCGGCCACCTTCATTCGATTCGCCATGGCAATGACCTAATGGCCAACCTCCGCTACGGCTGCCCGCTTGCGGGGTCGATGCACCATGTGGCGCTCGAACTTACCGAACTAGATGGCCCGCGCGTCATCACGCTGATCGGACCCGGATCCGAAGCCAGCTTCTCAATCACCGATGACAGTGCCATCTGGACCCGTGCCGATGAACAAATGGAGATCAAGGTCATCATTTCTTTGAAATCCGATGGCAATGGCTGGGACACGGAAATCACCGTCAAAAATCACTGCAAGACTCCCATCGCATGGCGCGTGCTTCATGGCCTTGATATCGGCCTCACCTCGCCTGCCGCCGCCCGCAACAACGAGTCGTACACCAGCCAGTACATCGATCACCATCCGCTCGATCATCCGAAATTCGGCAAGGTGATCGCTAGTCGCCAAAACCTGAAGGTAAACGGCAAGAACCCCTACCTCATCCAAGCCTGCGAGCAGGGCTGTGACGAATTTGCAACAGACGCCAGTCAAGTGTTTGGCTCAATGATCAATCGGCATCATCATCCTCTTTGTCTCGGTTCGAATGCCATCCACCTTTCCGGCCTCAAGCAAGCCGAGTCGTCCTACGGCGCGCTGCTCAGTCGCACGATCCATACAAATCAGAACGAAAGCGGCGCCTGCCGATTCACTGCAGCATTCTTCACCGATCACCCGAAACCAACAAGTTCTGCCGACCTCTCGCTGATCTCATTCCCAAAAAATCCGCAGCGCGATGCAACACCCACGAGCGCCGGCGAACCATACGGGACCCTGTTTCATCAACCCACCGTCCTCCACGGAGAAAATTTCAATGAGTCAGACCTTCGAAAATTTTTCCCCAATGATTGGGACCTCGTAGAACGCGATGAGAACGGCCAACTTCATTCGTTTTTCCTCAAGCACGGCACCAGCCATGTCGTGACACGCGCGAAGGAAGCACTAGGACCACGCCCGCAGGCCCACATCCTTCGCTCCAGCGCTGGCGATTTTCCGAATGCCTCGCAATTGAGCACCACCGTGCTGATGGCCGGATGTTTCAATTCCCTGCTCAGCAGCGGCCATTCGTCGTTTCATCGACTGCTGTCATTTCCACGCGAAACCCATGGACTCACTCCATCGACCGGCCAACGGGTATGGATCCGCATCAACAACACATGGCAACTCCTCGGAGTGCCGTCATGCTTCGCAATGTCACTCAATGAAGCCCACTGGATCTATCAACTCGCATCACGCACCATCGAAATCACGGTTTCTGTCGACCCCACCCGATCATCCTGCAACACAAGCATCACCATCCTGTCCGGTGATCCCGTCGAGCTTCTCATCACCCATGGCCTGATCGCCGGAATCAACGAGTACGACGAAACCGCCGAAGTGGAAATCGACTCGCAATCCGCGAGAGCGATCATCCGCGCCAACCGCGAAGGGCTTTTTCGCAAGGAAGATCCGGAGGCACATTTCACCCTGCGCGCCAAAGATCCCGCATCCATCGCATCATTCGGCGGAGCGGAAAACTTCGGTGGCGAGTCTGGCCATGCGATGCTCGTGATGCAAATCCGCGCCGTGGACTCTTTCGAAATCGAAATCGAAGGCCACAGCCAACTCGCAAGCGAATCGACGGAAAAATCAAGTTGGCTCGACGACTCACAAAAGATTGGTCTGGTTCACGAACATCATGCCATCACGCGGATGAACCACATCCTGCCATGGTTCATCCACAACGGCATGATCCACCTCACGGTTCCGCACGGCATCGAGCAATACAATGGCGGCGCATGGGGCACCCGCGATGTCACCCAAGGGTCCGTGGAAATGCTGCTGGCACTTGGGCGTCATGAAAGCTGCCGCGAAATCATCCTGCTGACCTACCGTCACCAGTTCATCGGCGAAAACAACTGGCCGCAGTGGTTCATGACCGACCCTTTCGGCTGGATCCAGCAAGCCCACTGCCACGGCGACATCCCGCTCTGGCCGCTCAAGGCGCTCTGCGATTACATCGAGGCAAGCGGCGACTTTGCCATCCTAAACGAACAAGTCGCATGGACCCAACCCGGCAGTGCTCAGACCACCAAGGAAACCTCGGCGCTCATCGAACATGTCGCCGCCAACATCGCATGGCTGCGCGGACACTGCGTGCCGGGCACGGCATTGCTTCGTTACGGCGACGGCGACTGGAATGACTCACTGCAACCGGCAAAACCCGAATTCCGCGAACGCCTCGTGAGCTCTTGGACGGTCGCATTGTGCTACCAAGTCCTGCGCCGACTCGAAGAACTCTCACGCCAAGCCGACCGCAAGTTTCCTGGACTCGATGGCTTTGCGGATGCCGTCAAAGCCGACTGCCACCGTCACCTGATGATCGATGGCACCATCTGCGGATTTTTCCTGTTCGATGAAAATTCAGCCTCATCGGGTCAACCTCTGCTTCACCCGGATGACAAGCTCACCGGCATTCATCACAGCCTCATTCCGATGACCCGCTCGATGCTTGGAGGACTCTTCTCCAATGAGGAGGCAAAACATCATCTCTCATTGATCGAAGAACATCTGCTCGCCGCCGACGGCGCAAGACTCATGGATCGCCCGCCCGCCTATCGCGGCGGCACTTGCGACATTTTCCAACGCGCGGAACTCAGCTCCTGCTTCTCGCGCGAGATCGGCATCTTTTACACCCACGCCCATCTGCGCTTCATCGAAACGATGGCCCACCTCGGCAAAGCCGATGCCATGCTCACAGCCTTCGGCATGGTGAATCCCGCCGACCTCAAATCCTCCGTCAGCAACGCTTTGCCGCGCCAAGCGAATGCCTATTTTTCCAGCTCCGACGCGGATGTTGCATCGCGCTACGAGGCAGCCGAGCGCTACGATGAAATCGTCTCAGGAAAAATCGGCGTGCACGGAGGCTGGCGCATCTATTCAAGCGGCCCAGGGATTTTTCTCAGCCTTGTGCTCACGCGCATGCTCGGCATCCGCCGGCATTACGGACACATCGTCATCGACCCGGTGCTGCCTCGCGAACTCAACGGACTCGAGGCGACCATCCCATGGAAAAACCACTGGCTCACTGTCCGCTTCGAGGTCCGCAACGCGACACACACACCGAGCAAGTGCAGCCTCAATGGCAGCGAACTCAAACCCGCCAAACTCACCGACAACCCGTACCGCCAAGGTGGCTGGATGATCGATGCCGCCACATTCAGCAAGCACCTTGAGGCCGATCACAACCTGCTCGAAATCGCGTTATAAAACGGCACATCGCGCAAATCCATTTGCCCGCACCGCCAAGCAGGCTTAAAAAATCCGCAAGCCATGCCAAAGAAACCGTTTTTCTATCAGGACCCCTTTCCACTCGCGGCCGACTCGACGGAATACGAATGCATTTCCACCGAGCATGTCTCGATGTCGGAATTCGAAGGTCAGCCGATTCTCAAAATCGCGCCCGAAGCACTCACGCTGCTTTCCGCCGAGGCCATCAAAGCGATCAACTTCACACTGCGCCCCGACCATCTCGCACAAGTCGCCGCAATCCTCGATGACCCCGAAGCCTCGGAAAACGATCGCATGGTCGCGCTCATGCTTCTGAAAAATGCCGAGATCGCCTCGCACGGTATCCTTCCATTTTGCCAAGACACCGGCACTGCAACGATCGTCGGCAAGAAAGGCCAGCAAGTATGGACCGGCTGCGATGATGCGGAGTTTCTCTCCAAAGGCATCCACGAAACTTACACGAAGGAAAACCTCCGCTACTCGCAAACCGCGCCGCTCACGATGTATGAGGAGGTCAACACGATGACCAACCTTCCCGCACAGATCGATCTCTACGCCACCGAAGGCGATGCTTATCATTTTCTCTTCGTGAGCAAAGGCGGCGGATCCGCCAACAAAACTTTCCTCTATCAGGAAACCAAAGCACTTCTCAATCCGAAGCGCCTCAAGGAATTCTGCGTCGAAAAAATGCGCTCGCTCGGCACCGCCGCCTGCCCGCCTTACCACCTCACCTTCGTCATCGGCGGCACCTCGGCGGAAAACTGCCTCAAAACCGTCAAGCTCGCATCAACCCGCTACCTCGACAAACTGCCCACCGCCGGCAACGAACACGGCCAGGCATTTCGCGACCTCGAACTCGAAAAGGAACTCCTCGCACTTTCACGCGAAATCGGCATCGGCGCGCAGTTCGGCGGCAAGTACTTCGCGCTCGATGTCCGTGTCATCCGCCTCCCCCGCCACGGCGCTTCATGCCCGGTCGGCATCGGCGTCTCCTGCTCGGCCGACCGCCAAGCGAAAGCGAAAATCACCAAGGACGGAATCTTCATCGAGAAACTCGAAAAAAATCCCGGTCGTTTCATCCCGGAAAAATTCCGCGATTGGAAATTCAAAGGCGTACCGATCAACCTCGACCTCGGTATGGAGGAAACCCTCAAGACGCTGAAAAAATATCCGGTCACCACCGCCGTCGCCCTCACCGGCACAATCATCGTCGCCCGCGACAGCGCCCACGCAAAACTCAAGGACATCCTCGACCAAACCGGCGACTTGCCCGACTACTTCAAACAATACCCGGTCTACTACGCCGGACCCGCCAAGACCCCGCCGGGCATGCCCTCAGGCTCCTTCGGCCCCACCACTGCCGGACGCATGGACGGCTATGTCGATCTCTTCCAATCGCACGGCGGATCGATGGTGATGCTGGCCAAAGGCAATCGTTCCCAAGCGGTGACCGATGCCTGCAAAAAACATGGCGGATTCTATCTCGGCTCGGCTGGCGGCCCCGCCGCACTGCTTGCGCAGGATCACATCCGCTCGCAGGAAGTCGTCGCCTTCCCCGAACTCGGCATGGAAGCAGTATGGAAAATCACCGTCGAAAATTTCCCTGCCTTCATCCTCGTCGACGACAAAGGCAACGACTTCTTCACCAAGCTCAACACCTGCCCGGTCTGCAAGTAAACGATCAATGGTGGTGATGAATCACGCCGAATGATCACTCACGATCCGCACGCCATCTGCATCAATCGTGAAATAGTACCACTGCGTCTCGGGCGACATGAGTGATAGAAATTTGTCGGCCCACTCGGCCACCACCACGCCACCACCTTCGAGATACTCATCCCAACCCAAGGCAATGAGTTCCTCCGCCGATCCAAGGCGGTAAAAATCAAAGTGGCTCACCGGCAAGCGTCCGCCGCGGTATTCATGCACCAACCCGAAGGTCGGGCTCGTGACCTCCGCCGCGCAGCCCATCTCCGCAACAAAGCCCTTCACCCAATGGGTTTTTCCTGCACCGAGATCACCCACCAAGCCGATCACCGATCCGACCTTGGCCAGACGCGCGGCAGCCGCACCCAGCTCGATCATTTCCTCAACGCTCTTGATGCGTGCCGTCATCGTCAGATTCATGGAACATTCAAAACCTCATCGCGGTCGATGCAAAAAAAAGGCCAGTCCGCACTCACGGACTGGCCCAAAAAACACAAACCAATGAAACAATGAAAAAACTTATGGCAGAAGATTGATCGCGCGCGATTGCTTGATCGCGTTGGTGATCTTGCGATGAAGCTTGGCCGAAACACCAGTCACACGGCGCGGCAGAATCTTGCCGGTTTCCGAAGTGAACTTGGTGAGCAGCTCAGGGTTGGTGTGCACCACTTGATCGGCAGGGATATCATGACGCCTGCGAGGCATCTGACGGTTTGCCTTGCGGAAGTTGATACGGCGTTGAACGGTTTTAGGCTCGGACATGGGAAAATTCAGCGAAGTTCACGGTGAAGGGTGCGGCGCTTGAGGAAGGGATTGAATTTCACCTTCTCCAATCGGCCGGGTGTGCGGAGGCTCTTCTTGTTACGTGTGGTGACGTAACGGGAAGTCGGTTTGCCCTCGGCTTTGGCCTCGGTGCATTCAAGGATGATAATCTCGCGTGGCATGGATGGAAATTTGGGGGACGCGGAGAATGCCTTAATCCTCCTCTTCGTCAAGCGAAACCGACTCAGAATCTTCATCGTCGGCATATTTTCCGCCGCTGAAGCCCACTTCGTTAGAGGGACGGAAACGCCTTTTGCCGTATTCCTTCTCCCACTGGGCCTGGCATTCGACGGTCAGGCGCGCAAATGGAATCGCCTCAAGCCGGGCCTGTGGGATCTTGCGGTTGGAAAGCTCACAGATGCCGTAAAAACCCTTGCGGATACGCACCAAAGCTTCCTCGATTTCATACAAAGCATCCTGTTCCTTGGCCAAAACGGAGAGCGCGAAATCACGGTCGTAGGCATCGCTGCCCGCATCGCCTTGATGCTGACCACTACCCGAAGCCTCCGAACCTTCCGGCGCGTTGCGGATGGTGTCGCGGGTCATGCCCGACATCGAGTCAACCAGCTCGTCGCGAAGGTCGAGCAAACGCTGACGCTGCTTTTGAATGAAGGCATCGCTGTGAGGAGCCACGGGCGCGATAGCAACCTCAATAAGCTCAGGCTTATTGGCCACTTTTGGCGGCACAAAAGGCTTTTTCTCAGGAGCTTTGACGGAAACGGGCTTCTTGATCTCGACCTTGGCCTTGGGCGCGGCGGCTTTCTTTTCGACCACCGTCTTCGCGACTGGTTTGACAGCTGGCTTGGCGGCTTTTGCAGGCGTCGCTTTTTTGACCACGGCTGGTTTTTTCGCAAGAACCGGCTTCTTGGCTGGCGCAGGCTTCTTGGCGACCGCAGCTTTCTTCACTGCTTTTTTGGCAAGCGGCTTAGCTTTTTTCGCTGGAAGCGCTTTTTTGGGAGCAGCGACCGGTTTCTTGGAAACAGCTTTTTTTGCAGGCTTTGCAGCGGGTTTAGCCTTGCCCTTGGGGGCGGCTTTTTTCGGGGTATTTTTCTTTGCGGCCATGGCGCAGTGTTCGACTGGAAGGATCAAAATCTCCCCGTAGTCTGATCGGAAAATAGTTTGCGATCTCGGAGAGCGGGGTGGGTTAGCCCTTGTCGCGCGACTCATCAAGGGAAAAATTCGCCCCACCGCGAAATATCCATTCGACCACCTGCCGGCAGCAGGCTTGTAATGCCGACCCGTCACACTAAACTGCCGCCCCATCATGGAGCTCAACGCCATCATCGAAGCCCTGCTCATCGCCTCCCAAGACCCCCTCCCCTCGGACGAAATCGCCCGGCTCATCCGCAGCCGCGTCGCCGAAGCCGAGGATGTGCGCTCCCGCGAAACCGAGGAAGGCAGGGAATCCCCGCCACTTGCCGACTGGCTCATCGCTCTCGGCCAGACCGACGCAGCCCAAGTCGCTGCCGCCATCACCGGGCTCAACGAATCCTACGCCTCCAGCCAACGCTCATTTGTCATCCTCGAACGGCCCAAAGGCTGGAAACTCTACACCCGCCCGGAGTTCGGCGAATTCGTCCGTCAACTCTTCCCCGGCCGCAAACCGGAACGCCTCAGCGGCCCCGCCATGGAAACGCTCGCGATCATCGCCTACCGCCAACCGATCACCAAAGCCGCGATCGAAGCAGTCCGGGGTGTCGCATGCGATGGCATGATCCAAAAACTCCTCGACCGCGACCTGATCCGCATCGGCGGTCGCGCCGAACTTCCTGGCCGCCCGCTGCTCTACGAAACGACCGACCTGTTTTTCGAACACTTCGGTATCCGCTCGATCGACGAACTCCCCAATGCCTCAGAGCTTCGCAAAATCAAACTGCCCGAAGCCACCGAAGTCGCGGATCAAGCAGAGCCAGAAACCCAGCTCGCACTCAGCGCCATCGGCAGTCCCGCCGCCAGCGCAGGCAACGATGAGGCACCCGAAAACACCGAATCCTGAAACCATCAACTGCTGTGAACCTCGACGACATCCGCCGCCAGATCGACACCATCGACAAAGAGCTGCTCGACCTGCTCAACCGTCGCGCGGACCTCGTGCATGAAGTCGGCGTGGTGAAAAAACGCGATGGCCTGCAAATCTACGCACCCGAACGCGAAGAAGCCCTCCTCCGCCGCCTGATCTCAATGAATCAGGGGCGCCTGAGCGAGACATCGATCCGCGCCATCTACCGCGAAATCATGTCGGCTGCCCTCGCGCTCGAGGATGATCTCAAAATCGCCTACCTCGGCCCCAAAGGGACATGGACGCATCAGGCGGCGATCAAAAAATTTGGCCACTCGGTCAGCTACTCGCCGCAACCAAACTTCGCCGATGTCTTCGAACAAGTCACCCGCCGCAGCGCGGACTATGGTGTCGTGCCGATCGAAAACTCCACCGAAGGCGCGGTGTCCCACACGCTCGATCTCTTTGTCGATTCGCCCCTGCACATCTGCTCGCAGATCTTGCTCCGCATCGAAAATTGCCTGATGGCTGCCATCCCGCGCAGCGAAATCCGCACGCTTTATTCCCACCCGCAGGTCTTCGGCCAATGCCGCGCGTGGATCCACAAGAATTTCCCCCACGCCGACCTCGTGGAAGTTTCCTCAACCACCAAGGCCGCACAAATCGCCCAAGAACAAGCCAAGCAGGGAGCCGCCGCACTCGGTGGTCCGCTCGCCGCCGAAATCTATGGCCTCGATTTGCTCGAAAGCTCCATCCAGGACCGTGCCACCAACACGACCCGCTTCCTCGTGATCGGCGAAAAAACCTGCCCGCCCACCGGACACGACCGCACTTCGGTCCTCTTCGCCATCCACGACCGACCCGGCTCATTGGTCAAGGCCCTACAAGCCTTCGACAATTTCCACATCAACCTCTCAAAAATCGAATCCCGACCCTCGAAACGCAAGGACTGGGAATATGTCTTCTATGTCGACCTCGCCGGCCACTGCGAGGACCAGCAAGTCTCCGAGGCCCTCGCCGAGCTCCATCAACATTGCTCGATGATCAAGCTGCTCGGATCCTACCCGGATGTCAGCGAGTGAGCCTCCCCGCCGCCCCAAAATTTACGCGCAAAGAGAACTGGCGTATTGGAATTGAAACTGCTTGATTGCGCCGCACATGAACAAAAAAGTGGAACTGAATATCGACGGGAAAGTCCTCGAGCTGCCGACCATCACCGGCTCCGAAGGCGAGGAAGGCATGGATATTTCAGCCCTCCGCAGCAAAACCGGTTTCATCACTCTGGATCCCGGTTACGGCAACACCGGCTCATGCAAAAGCGCCATCACTTTCATCGATGGTGAAAAGGGCATTCTTCGCTACCGCGGATATGATATCGCGGAGCTTGCCGAAAAAAGCACCTTCGTCGAGACCGCCTACCTGCTGATCTATGGCGAACTCCCCACCGCCAACGAGCTTGCCGATTTCTCCACGCTGCTCACCGACAACCAAATGCTCCACGAGAGCATGCGCTTCCACTTCGAAGGCTTTCCCCACACCGCCCACCCGATGGCGATCCTCTCGGCGATGATCAACGCCGCATCGTCCTACTATCCGGACCTCGCCAGCGGCGATAACCGCGAGATGAATTTCCCGCATCACGCAGCACGCCTCATTTCACAAATCCGCACCATCGCCGCCTTCGCCTACCGCAAGGCCCACGACCTTCCGCCGATCTATCCGCGCAGCACCCTCGATTACACCGCAAACTTCATTCACATGATGTTCTCGCAACCCGGTGAGGACTGCGAACTCAATCCGGAAATCGTCAAGGCCCTCGACCTGATCTTCCTGCTGCACGCCGATCACGAACAAAACTGCTCGACCTCGACCGTCCGCACGGTCGCCTCAAGCCGCGCCAACCTTTTCGCTTCGGCATCCGCCGGCGTCTGCGCGCTTTGGGGTCCACTCCACGGCGGCGCCAACCAAGCGGTGCTCGAAATGCTCGAAGAAATCCACAACGAAGGCGACGACGGCACGAAGTTCCTCACCGAGGTGAAAAACAAGGTCGGCAACCGCCGCCTCATGGGCTTCGGCCACCGCGTCTACAAGAGCTTCGACCCGCGCGCTGTCATCATCAAGCAACAGTGCGACAAGGTGCTCGCCCAACTTCACAAGTCGGATCCACTCCTCGAAATCGCCAAAAAACTCGAGGAAATCGCGCTCAACGACGAATACTTCATCGCGCGCAAACTCTACCCGAATGTCGATTTCTACAGCGGCATCATCATGCGTGCCATCGGCATCCCGACCGACATGTTCACCGTCATGTTTGCCATCGGCCGCATGCCCGGATGGGTCGCAAACTACAAGGAAGTGATGGAAGACACGGACAGCCGCATCGTGCGTCCGCGCCAAATTTACACCGGCGCCACCCAGCGGCCCTTCGTCCACCTCGATAAGCGGGCATGAAAATCCTCAGCCACAGCGATCCGAGATATCAGGCATTCGTGAGGCGGCTCAACCGCCGCGCGATCCCCGAAGCAGGCGTGCGCGATCTGGTCGGCGAAATCATCGCCCAAGTCGCTGCCAAAGGCGATGAGGCACTCGTCACACTCACCAAACGCTTCGACGGCGCAACGCTCAAAACAAAGTCGCTGTTTGTCACCGAGGCCGAAATGCTGGCCGCCGAAAAATCCGTAAGCCGCGCCACCCGCAGCGCCGTTTCACGCAGCCTCAAAAACATCCACGCCTTCGCCAAGCACAGCCTTCGCAAGGATTGGTCGATGAAAAATGCCGAAGGCGCCACCGTCGGCGAACGCTTCACACCCTTCGACCGCGTCGGCGTTTATGTCCCTGGCGGCAAAGCACCTCTCGTTTCGACCGCACTCATGACCGCCGGTTTCGCCAAAGCCGCAGGAGTGCCGGAAATCATCGCGGCCACACCCTGCGCACCCGATGGCTCGGTGAACCCCTCGCTGCTCTACGCATTGAAACAGGCAGGTGCCACCGAGATTGTCAAAATCGGCGGTGCCCAAGCGATCGCCGCGCTCGCTCTCGGCACGAAATCCATCCGCCCGGTCGATCGCATCTTCGGGCCCGGCAACCGCTTCGTGGTCGAGGCCAAACGCCAACTCGTCGGCGCGGTGTCCATCGACCTCCTTCCCGGACCCAGCGAAATTCTCATCCTCGCCGACAAGTCCGGAAATCCCGACTTCATCGCCGCCGACCTTCTCGCCCAAGCCGAACACGGCGGCGACAGCGTGGTCGGATTTGCAACCGATTCGAAGGCGCTCCTCAACCGCGTCGTTTCCTCAATCGAAAAACAGCTGCCACTTCTCAGCCGCGGAAAAATCATCCGCAATGTGCTCAAGACCGGCACCTTCCTCCTACACCTGAAATCCTTCGAAGAAGGCATCGCCATTAGCAACGCCTTCTGCCCCGAACACCTTTCCCTCATCACCGCCAACGAAAAACGCTGGCTGCCAAAAGTTCGCACCGCCGGCGCAATCTATCTCGGCAACGATTCGCCCGTCGCCGTCGGCGACTTCCTTGCCGGACCCAGCCACACCCTCCCCACCGGTGGTGCCGGCAGATCCTTCTCAGGCCTGCGCGCCGACCAATTTCAACGCCGCACCAGCATCGTGCGCCTCGACAAAAAATCCATCAAGGCCTCACTCCCGGTCGTCGAAGAATTCGCCCGCATCGAAGGCCTCGACGCCCACGGCCGCTCCACCTCGATCCGACTCGAATCGTAAGAACGATCGCGGATAGTGGATCGAAGAAGAAGCCACTTCTTCATCCTCTTCCCCAGTAACCAATCGCTAATAACCAATAACTCTCCCCCCTCTTTCCTCTTGCTCACAACATCTCCCGTCGGTACAGGTTTCGTCCTGTCGCAAGACACGGGCCTGTAGCTCAGCGGTTAGAGCAGGGGACTCATAATCCCTTGGTCCAGGGTTCAAATCCCTGCGGGCCCACTAAGGCATCGGCGCCGTGGACGGCAGCGATGGCGATCCAAGCGGAGTGGCGCCATTGCTGCTGGCAAGCTGTTGATCCGGCGGAGGAGAAACCGGCCCATGACGGCTGGGCGCGTGGGTGATGGTCACCGGTGTTCCGACCTGAACGACATCGTAAACGAGCGGTACTAAATCTTTGGGCAAGCGGATGCAACCGTGCGAGGCGGGCTTGCCGGGTTCGGGGATCAGCCCTCCATGCATGCCGATGCCGTAGGAGGTGAGCCTCATCCAAAACGGCATGGGTGCCGGCACATACTTCATGCCCTTGGGCACGCGGTCGCCGACCTTGGCATCGCCATCGACGACATTGCCAAGCTCATCCTCGATCCAGCCGTACTTGTTCGAGTACTTGTCCTCGATTTTTTCCATGATGCGGTAGGTTCCGGCGCGGGTGCCGTGACCTTCCTTGCCGGTCGCGACATACGACCATCCGATCGGCCGACCACCGCGATGGTACTCCGCGATCTGATCGGGCAGGCTGATGCGTACCGTCACTTTTCCCGGGCCGCCATCATCATGCCAACCGTAGAGCACCGGCTCGGGCGGAGCCTGAACAGGCTTGGCACCACCCACTCCGCAGGATGAAAAAACCACCGCGCCCGCAAGCATCACCAGCCCAATGGCAAAGCGCCTGAGCAGCGGTGAAATGAACACCGAGGGGAGAATTTTCTCGAAAAAAGCCATGAATCAGTGGGGTTTGTGGACAGGCGGTCTAACGAATCCACCCCGATGCGTCAATCCCTTGCAATGCCTCGGCTTCGACCGTATGAGGGGCGTGCATGGTTCGATTTTCGATTTTTGGCATCCCGGTGGAGGTTCAGCCCTTTTTCTGGATCACCCTGGTTCTGATCGGTGGCGCTCTGGGGGCCGACTCGGCCTCGGCGATTCTGCAAACCATGCTGTTTGTGCTGGCAGGCTTCGTTTCGATCCTTGTCCATGAGTTGGGTCACGCGCTCACGGCGCGAAAATTTGGAGCCCACAGCTCAATCGTGCTCCAAGCCTTCGGCGGCCTCGCCCAACATAGCGGCGTGCATCTGAGTCGCCCCCAAGCATTTATCGTCACCGCCGCAGGTCCCTTGTTGCAAATCGGCCTCGGCCTCGTGGTGTGGTTCACCCTCCCCCACCTCACCGACCTCAAACCGCACGCCAGTTATTTTTTCTTCACCCTCATGAGCATCAGCTTCATCTGGGCGCTGCTCAACCTGCTGCCCATCCTGCCACTCGATGGCGGCCAAATGCTGCACGCGATCCTTGGACCCAAGCGGGTGAAGATCACGCTCTGGACCACGATCATCTGCGCAGTCGTGATTGGTGGCGGTTACTTCATGCAAACCGGCAGCTTCATCCTGCCGATCTTCATGGGCCTCTTCGCCTGGCAGGCATTCCAAGCGCTCAAGCAAGAGCGCTAAAAGGGATAAGTTTCAAGTTTCAAGCATTCAGTTTCAAGAAGGCAGAAGATGAAGAAGCCGCGACTCTTATGCGCGGACCTTTGGGACAAAGGTCCCTGCCTATGAAGAGGTCGCTTCTTCTTTCTCTTCTCTTGAAACTGAACACTTGAACCTTGAAACTCCTCTATTCACTGCATCAACAGCCTCAATCCTGCCAGCAGCGCAAAGCCGGTGATCATCCATTCGAAGGCTGCTTGCGGCACATGCCGGATCAACCAACGGCCACCAAACACACCGATCAAGACGCCGGGCATCAGCCGCAGGTTTTCCATGAGGCTTTCGCCATTGATCAATGCGAGACGGGCATTGAGTGGGACCTTGATGAGGTTGATGATCAGAAAAAACCGCGCGCCGATGCCGATGAGTTCCATCTTTGGAATGTTTCTTGCCGCAAGGTAGAGCTGGATCACCGGGCCAGCGGCGTTGGCGAGCATCGTGGCGAGACCACCGGTGATGCCGACGCTGGCGCCGAACCATTTTGATTCGAGCGCGCGATCAAAAAACTGACCCTTGAAGCGTCTTGTCAGTTGCACCACCACCATCGCCAACACGCAACCCCCGATGACGCGTCGCGCCATTTCATCGGGGATCCAGCCAAGCACCCACCAACCCAGTGCAAGACCAACGAGCGCCGGCGCAAGCAAGCGCCACACCGGCCGCCACGAGCCATGCTTGGCAAAGGCCGGATACGCGAGCAAATCGGCAGCGATCAACAAAGGCAATGCCAAGCCCACCGACTCACGCGGGCCGTACAGCTCGGCCAGCAAGGCCACCGACACGAGCGAAATGCCGCTGAAGCCGGCCTTCGACAGGCCAATGCAAAAAGCTGCCAGCAGCCCGAGCAAGTAGAAGCACGACATCGCCCGCCCACCATCCGGCAATCGCCTGCGGCAGCAAGCACAATCAAGCCCGGTCCCCTGCCCGCTTTTTGCCTTCCCACGCCACAAGATGCGCGGTCCAATCATGGCACATGCCCACCCTCATCCGGCTCATCCGCCACACCTTCCGCTTTCCCCTGCTCAGTTCGCTATCGCTCACGATAGCCATCCTTTGCACCTCGCTCGTGCTGGTGCTGCCGGGCGTGACGATGCGCTTCATCGATGTGATCCTCGCCAAAAACCGACCCGACCTCATTGTTTCCACCGCCGCCACCGGCATCGCCGCGATCTTTGCCCGCCAGTTGCTTTTTTCGCTCCGCACGCTCGTCAACAACGCGCTCGAACTGAAGCTCACCCATCTGGTACGCGTCGAACTCTACGACAAACTCCAACGCCTGCCGGTGAAGTGGTTCGATTCAAACTCGTCCGGCGAAATCATGTCCCGCGTCGCCGATGATGTGCCGACGATGGACCGCGTGATGATCGAAGGGGTCGATCAGGCCATCGCCTCGGTGCTGCAATTTCTGATCGTCATCGGCTTCATGCTCCACCACTCGTGGCAGCTCACGCTGGTGACGCTCGCACCGCTACCCTTCATCGGCCTCATCACCAGTTGGTGGGCCCGCCGATCGGAACCGATGTGGCGCGCCTCGTCGGAGGCCTCATCCGCCCTCCACGCGATCCTCCACGACAACCTTGCCGGCATCCGCCTCATCAAGTCCTACACGGTCGAGCCGAAGGCCTTGGAAAATTTCGACAAAGCCTCGCGCCGGATCGGCGAAAAACACATGGATGTGATGCGCGGCCAAGCAGTCGTGTGGCCGAGCGTTTCGTTCATCGCCGAATCCGGCATCATCCTCATGGTTGGCTTCGGCACCTGGTGGGCCCTCGCGGGAAAAATTTCCGCGGGCACGGTCATTTCCTTCCTCGTCGCATGGGGTTTCCTCTTTGATCCGATTTCGCGCATCAACACACTTTCGCAAACCTTCACTCGCGGGGTGGTCGCGGCCAAACGCATCTTCGGCATCATCGATACCCCCGACGAAAGCCACCTCACCGAAGGCCTGCGCCCGGAATTGATCCGCGGCCATGTGCGCTTCGAAAATGTCGCCTTTCACTACGCGGAAAACGCACCGGCAATCGAAGGGCTCACGCTGGAAGCCCTGCCCGGCGAAACGATCGCCCTCGTCGGCGCCACGGGCGCGGGGAAATCCACCGTGCTCAACCTCCTCACCCGTTTCTACGAACCCAGCAACGGCCGCATTCTCATCGACGGCATACCGCTGCAGGATATTTCCAAGGAATGGCTGCGCGATCAACTCGGCTATGTGACGCAAGAAAGTTTCCTCTTCAACACCACAGTGCGCGAAAACCTCCTGCTCGCGAAACACGATGCCAGCGACGATGAACTCTGGTCCGCCCTCGAAGCGGCCAATGCCGCGAACTTCGTGAGATCCAATCCGCTCGGACTCGACGCCATCGCCGGCGAACGCGGTGGAAGATTTTCTGGCGGCGAAAAACAACGGCTCTCCATCGCCCGCGCGCTTCTCAAAAACCCGCCCATCCTGCTGCTCGACGAAGCGACCTCGGCGCTCGACAACCGCACCGAACGCCTCGTCCAAGACGCACTCGAAAACCTCAGAGCCGACCGCACTTGCTTCGTCATCGCCCACCGCCTCTCCACCGTGCGCCAGGCCGACCGCATCTGCGTCCTCGAAAAAGGCCGCATCCTCGAGCTCGGCACCCACGAAGAACTCATCACGCGCAACGGCGCCTACGCCCGACTCTGCGAAGCTGGTCTCTCAGGCCAAGCGCAGGGATAACCAAAGCATCGCCAATTCGCCCCATACGGAAAAAAGGCGCAAAAAAAACGACCCTTGCTTGAGGAAGCTCCTCCAACAAGGGTCGGATAAAAAATCAAAATCAATCAGCCAGATTACTTGGGCAGTTCGCCTTCGACCGCTTCCTTGACTTCTTCAACGCCCTCAGCCGCTTTGTCAGCAGCCTCACCGGCAGCGTCCTTGGCTTCCTCTGTGGCGGTTTCAACCGCATCAGCGGTTTTCTCGGCAGCTGCCTTGACTTCATCCGCAGCTTCTTTCACCTCGGAGACCGCGGCCTCTTTGGCTGCCGCCGCTTCTTCGGCAACATTTGATGCGGCTTCTTTCACGCCTTCGGCAACCTGCTCGGCGCCGGAGCTGACTTTCTCGCTAGCGCTCTGCTTGATCTTATCGCAAGAGGCGGACGCACCTAACAGCGCGATCATGGGGATCCAGTATTTCATTTTCATTTGTTTTGTGTGTATGGGTTCCGAAACGGCGTCGTGCGTTTCTAACCGAACACTTCCAAAATACGCTCCCCCTGTCAAAGATTGAATACGCTTATTTCATGCGTCATCGCGGGGCTTGACCGGTCGAAAAAAATTCCCATCCGCGCGACTTGCACGAATTCGCAATTTACGCGGCGATTCCCTGTGACAATCTTGCTCCGTGCAACACGCTGGAATTCGCCAGGCCGGGGTCCTCATCCCGGTCTTTTCGATGCGACGCAGAGGAGACCTTGGCATCGGCGACACCGCGGCTCTGCGCGAGTGGATCGACTGGGCCGCCGAGGCCGGCGTCACATTCATTCAACTTCTGCCGATCAATGAAAACGGCATCGACGAAAGCCCTTACAGCGCGATTTCCTCCTGCTCGCTCGATCCGATTTACCTGACCCTTGATGCGTCGGAAATCCCTTGGCTCGATGCAGGCGATTTCACCCGGGCCGGCGACCAGGTCGGCGTGGCCCGTCAGGCCGCGCGCGTCGATTACCCAACGGTGCGCCGCGTGAAGCGCAACCTGCTTGAGCTCGCATGGGCGGAATTCGCCACCGCCGGGCAAGTGCTTCACGACGAATTTGAGCGCTTCAAATCCGCCGAGCAGGACTGGCTCGCGGACTACTGCCTGTTCCGCTTCCTGATGGAACTTCACGGCGAGTCGCTCACATGGGACAAATGGCCCGATGCCACCAACACGCCGGAAAAAGCACGCGAGCATGTCAACTCACTGCGCGGCCGCGACTCCGAGGCTGTCGAATATCGCCTGGGATTTTTTGCCTTCACCCAATGGCTTTGCTTCCGGCAATGGCGCAGTTTGCGAAAGCATGCCGACATGCGCGGCGTGAAGCTGATGGGCGATGTGCCGATCGGCGTGAACTGGCATTCGTGCGATGTGTTTTTCAATCGCGATGATTTCCACCTCGAATGGTGCGGCGGCTCACCACCCGAAGGCATGAGCCAAAGCGATCCGTTCTTCCAACAATGGGGTCAGAACTGGGGCATCCCGCTCTATCGATGGGACCACATGCAGGCAAACGGTTTTACATGGTGGAAAAACCGCGTTCGCCGCCTCACCGAAATTTTCCGCATCTTCCGCCTCGACCACATCCTCGGATTTTACCGCATCTACGCCTTCCCATGGAGGCCCGAACGCAATCAAGAATTTATCGGGCTAAGCCACCACGACGCGGCGCAAAAAAACCATGGCATGCTACCCCGTTGGTTTTTGCGTCCCGACGACACGGTGGAAAACAAAGCCGCCAACCGCGCCGATGGCGATGTGCGCCTGCGCGCGATCCTCGAGGCAGCCAATGGCGCGGAAATCATCGCCGAGGACCTCGGCTGGGTGCCGGACTATGTGCGCCCACACCTCAATGATCTCGGCATCACCGGCTTCCGCATCCCGCACTGGGATTGCAACGAGTTTGGCCACCCCACCCCAGGCAACAGCTTTCCGGAAAATTCCTTCGCCACCTACTCGACCCACGACCACGATCCGGTCAACGGCATCTGGCGCGGATGCCAACACGCGCTCCAGCGTCATCACGAACACCCCGACGACAACTCCGGTTGGCAGGCCCACGGTGCCTACAACACGCTGCGCATCCTCTCGGAGTTTGCCTCGATCCCCATGCCGCCCCACGGCCCCTGCCCACCCTTCACCGAAGGCATCCGCCTGCGACTGATCAAGGCCCTGCTCGACTCGAACTCGCGCTACGCCTCGGTCATGATCACCGAACTTTTCACCATCGACGAACGCATCAACACCCCCGGCAGCACCAACTCGCACAACTGGAGCTTCCGCCTGCCATGGACGCTCGAACAAATACGCGCCGACCAAAGGCTCAGCGAAATTTGCCAAAAGTTCGCCATCGCCATCAGCCTCACCCGCGGCAAACCCCTGTATTGACATCCATCCGGCGTCCGATTGACTTCCCCGACACCTTCACCCATTCCCGCATCATGTCCAACGCGTTGCCTCCCAAACCGCGGATCATCGGATCAAAAGTCCGGATCTGCATCATCGCCTCGAAATACAACGAGGAATTCACCGACGCGCTGGTCGACAATACCCTCAAGGAAATCGAAGAACTCATCCCGCAAGCCCGTGTCGATTTGATCCGCGTGCCTGGCGCATTTGAAATCCCCGTGATGGTCGCCTCCGTGCTCGAGCGCAATCCGCCCGCCTGCATCATCGCACTCGGCCTCATCATCCGCGGCTCCACCGCCCACGCCGACCTCGTTGCGCGCTCGGTCACCGACTCGCTCCAACAACTCGCCGTCTCACACATGCGGCCGATCATCAATGAAGTCCTTTTGGTCGAAGATGAAAAACAAGCCTACGCCCGCTGCATCGGCTCACAAATCAATCGCGGCCGCGAAGCCGCACGCGCCGCCGCATCGATGATCGATGTCTTCCGCGAACTCGACCGCTCGATGCCGCTCATGAACGACGGCAAAAAACGATATGCCTAGTCCCCGCCAAATCCGCGAGGCTGTGGTGCAGTTTCTCTATTGCGCCGATCTCGAAGGCGGTGCCAACCCGGCCGCCCTGCGCGAACCGTTCTGGGACTTTGTCTCGGAATCGGACCTCCGCAAACTGCTCATCGCCACCTTCCGCGCCATCCACCACCTCGCCAGCGGTCGCGAAGACCGGCTCGTCGAGTTCCAACAGCGCGCCAACGCCGCCACGCCGCATCTCGCCGGAAATCCCGCCGCGGAAAAACTCCCGCCCATCCTCAACCGCATCTCACGCCTCGAGTCGGACTGGAGCCAGGCCTTCGATCATCTCGAACACTTGCCCAAAGACGATGACGATGCCTCGGTGGCCTCAAAGTTTGCGCCCGCGCTGCAACGGCTATTTCGCATCGACCGCGACCTCGCCGCGGCCCGCGCCGACTTCATCGATCAGGCCGGACTTCTCCCCGCACTGCGCGGACAGCTTGAGCCGGTCACCGCATCGATCCGCCGTCTCCAGCGGATTTCCGACCGCCTCCGCATGGTAGAGGAACCGGAAAAATTCCCCGAGCAAGGCGACCTCGCGAAACTCCGCGACTCAAAATCGGAACTCGCCTCACTGCGCCAAACGACCGACTCATGGGTCGACGCGGTGCTCGCGCATAAGGACGCGATCGACAACAAACTCGGAGCAGTGATCGAAAATTATGCGCCTGCGCGCATCGATCCGGTCGACCGCGCGATCCTGCGCCTCGCCACCCACGAACTTCTCAACACGACCACACCACCCAAGGTCGTGATCAACGAAGCGATCGAACTCGCCAAGCGATTCGGCACTACCGATTCCAAGCGCTTCGTCAATGGCATCCTCGATAAAATCGCGGGACTCACCAGCGCCACAGCCAGCGATGGCGCTGCCTGAATGTACCACAGCCATCCCTCGTTGAGGTCATGAACCAACCCACCCCATTCCAACAACGCACGCTGTGGAACGCCGCCACCGGCGTCTCGATCATGATCCTCGGCGCTCTGATGGTTGGCCTCGTCTGGCTCATCGGCAAAGTCTTTGGCGTCCTTCAGCCAGTGCTCATTCCATTGATCGTTGCCGGCATCGTCGCCTATGTGCTCGATCCGGTGGTGCGACTTTTGCAAAAGCGCGGGCTCAGCAGGCTTTGGTCGGTCGTCACAGTTTTTGCAGCGATTCTTGCCTCCATCGCATTGCTGGTGATCGCGCTGATCCCCGCCGTCGACCAAGGCCGCGGGCTCCTCAAAAAAACTTTCTCAAAACCCACAACCGAGCAGCAAGCAATCGTCGACAGCAAAATCATCTCCGCGGAAGCAAGCAGCGACCAAGAGCAAAACGAACGCCTCGCCGGCACCTTGGCTGCGGAGTTGGTGAAAATGCGTCAACGCCATCAAGACAACCCGATCGGCTGGATGCTCACCGAGGTCGACGACCAAGGCAACCCGGTCACCGAAATCAGCGGCGAACCAAATGCGATGGAGTCACTTTCAAAAAGCCGCGCTGGCCGCATGCTCTTCGAGTACAAGGGCGTGATCATCAAAACCGGCCGCGAGTGGATCTCCGCCGGCTCAACTAAGATACTCGGATTTCTCGGCCTCGTTCTCGGTATGATCATGGTGCCGGTCTACCTGTTCTTCTTCCTCAAAGACTCATCATCCATCCGCGAGCACTGGCATGACTATGTGCCGCTCAAAAACTCCCAATTCAAAACCGAACTGGTCGAGACACTTCAGGAAATCAACGGCTACCTCGTCTCGTTCTTCCGCGGGCAAGTCCTCGTCGCCGCCATCGATGGATTCCTGGTCGGCACCGCACTCACCCTCTTCGGCCTGCCCTACGGATTTCTCATCGGCATCTTCATGGCCATCCTCGGCGTGGTCCCCTACATCGGCAGCATCCTGTGCCTCATCCCCGCCTGCATCATCGGCTACCTCCACGCTCAAGGATCTTCCCCCTTCGGCATGAGCCCCGCCGCTTATGTCGGCTGTGTGATCGCAATCTTTGTGGTGGTCCAACAAATCAACTCCCTCGTCACCGCACCAAAAATCGTCGGCGACTCCGTGGGCCTCCACCCGCTCACCGTGATCTTCTCGATGCTCTTCTGGTCCCTCCTCCTCGGCGGATTCGTCGGAGCCCTCCTCGCAGTCCCCCTCACCGCCGCCGTGAAAGTCCTCTTCCGCCGCTACATCTGGGTGCGGGGAAGATTGGCGTGAGTGAAGAGTAAATGCTTAAAAGCCCCGGTAGGGCGACGCGGCCTCGCGGCGCCGACTCATCACCGCACGCGCCAA
This sequence comes from Akkermansiaceae bacterium, assembly GCA_947462835.1. Taxonomy (GTDB): domain Bacteria; phylum Verrucomicrobiota; class Verrucomicrobiia; order Verrucomicrobiales; family Akkermansiaceae; genus Luteolibacter. The sequence goes on along the minus strand of CANHQM010000001.1, from coordinate 193,596 downwards.
GCGGGCAAGATGCCCGCGCTCCTTTGAAGAAGCTGCTTCACTCTCTCCCGATAACCTCTAACAAATAACCACTAACTCTCTCCACTTCTTGATCGTATTCGTGACTTCTTCACGGTGTTAGGGGTTTGCACAGGGGCACGAAGTTTTTGGTCGATGAAGCGTCCGGGTATATGGATCACCTCGGGAATTTCCGGAAAGCCGCGCGTTCCGGACTGTATCAAGCGGCCGAGTTGCTCTGCAGCGGCCCATCCGATCTCCTCCCAACATTCATCGATTCCGGAGATGCCGCGCACTCTGTCGGATGACCACGGGCCGCAGGCAAAGAATGAAATATTCCACCCCGCACGGAGCTCGTTCACAGTTAGGAAATGTGGATCAAAGTGGGCGCCGACGATGAGGGCGTCGCACCGATTGTCCTTCACATAGCGGAGAATCTCGCGGGGATTTGGATGGTGTTTGCTGAGGGGGGGGACGAATTGCCGGTGACCGTTTAGAAAAGAGGCAGCAAGCACACCGCCAAGGTAGCTTCCTCCGATGCGTTCGTGTTCCTTCACCTCGTGGATGAAGCCGATGCGCTGGAACCCCTCCTCCACCAGTCTCTGGCAGAGCGTGAAGGCGTTGCCGAAGTGATCGGAAATGACGAGAGTGAGCGGCACCCCCTGCATCGACTGCCCGATCTCGACCACGGAGTAATTCTCCCAGTCGATCATGAATCTCGAGGTAGGATCCATTGTTGGAAAAATGAGCAAGCCGTCGACTCCCGAGTTTCGAAGGCGTTTGCGCAGATTGGTTTGTTCGCCCCGGGTCGTGCCGCAGCGGAACTCCTCAATGACATAACCGAGTTTTTCGGCTCTGTCTCTTGCTCCGAGATAGAAGTTTCGCAACGGTTCCGCCGACGCTTTGGAGAGAGGTTCGTTCCAGGAGTTGACAAAGGCCATCTTCATCACTCTGCGCTTGGAAGAATGGCGGCGAATCTGCCCCATGAGCGCGGAGAGGGCGGGCTGAGGTTTGTAGCCCATCTTTTCCATCTCGGCGAGCACACGCTTTCGCGTCGCAGCGGACACGCCAGCAGTATTCCTAACGACGTAGGAAACCGTCTGGGCAGAGACACCGACCTTGGCAGCGATGTCCCGGTAGCTCGGAATGCCGGGGCGGTCCGGCACGGACTTTCTCTTTTGGTTTTCTTTGCCCGGTTGCTTCAACGGTGAATGCTCCGTCATGATTGAAACCCTTCCACACGGATTCTCTTCACGCAAGATGAACTGGTCTCTTGAGGAGACAGCGCTGGGTTGTTTAGACGGTCACAGGGCATCCACAGAGGATACGGCATCCTCGCGTTTTTCATCGCCCGGCATGCGGTTTCCATCGGTGTCCAGCGTGATCGAAGCTTGCGAGCAGTGCTCGAGCAGGAATGGCGATGCGGCCATTCGACAGGGCGGGTAGGTGTCCGACTGCTCGTGAGTGTTTTGTTCGAACACGAGGCCTTCGGCACCCTTGGCGACAAGCAGGGGCGTCCCGTCAAAGGAAACGAATGCATTCCCGACGATCGTGATGTTCCGATGGCAACGTTCGCCGAGGCCATTCTCATCAAGGTGGGGTGAGGAAATTTCAATCACGGCATTTCCCCAGACACCGAAGTTGCAATTCTCAAAGCGGTTTCCGGTGATGGTGAGATCTCTCACCGCCGCCTGCTCGAACCAAGTTTTGCCATCGCCCTCGAGAAGGATCGCCGCGCCGGGATTGTGGAAGATGTTTCCCGCGATGAGGGTTTTGCCTGCGGAGCCCAAAAGGATCCCTCGGGCACGGTTGCCGGTGAAGACGCAATCCGTGATCTCGACTTCCGGAGCAGTTTGCCCGGCGTTGTGGACTAGGGTGCCTGGGGCGATGCCCTGCGGCAGATCGCTGGCAAGGTGCACCGCGAGCAGGTCGCGATTGATGACGTTCACTGCACAGACGGACGCCCCGCCCAATGGGTGCAAGGTTCGGCCATCGGAAAATGCGGCCGAATCTCCGGCTGCGAGCAGTGGAAATCCCGCGTGCTGCGAATGCATGAAGCGAAGCTCGATGCAGCGCGGGCCCGCAATGCGGTCAATGGTCGCATAGTTGCCATGAATGTTCGTGGCGTCGTCCATCTGGCTTTCCATCCGGCATCGGTCGAGCCGGATCTTTCCCGTGCAATTGACGAAATGAGTGACATCGGCTGTCGCGCTCACGATGCGCCCTGTTCCCGCCTTCGCGAGGACCCGGTAGTTTGTGAAGGCGAGCGATTCGCATTTTTGGGCGATTGCCGCCATGCCTCCCGAGTGGTGAATGGTCACATCGGCGATCGTGACATCCGAACAACCGTTGAGAAAAATCCCAGGCACACGGCGGTGATCAGGACCGAAATACATCACGTTACCCATGGTCGCATGGATGCCCGGGACTTCGACTCGCACGCACCGATCTCCACAATCGCTGGCGCGGAAAGCCGAGAGAAACGATCCTTTTTCGTCCGCCGGGATCATGCCGCTGATGACAAAAGATTTCCCCCAGTAGTCGAGGGCCATGTAGGCCGGCTCCCGCTTCACCGGATCAAACTCCAAGAGACGCCCCCACGGGTACCGGATCCCATCCTCGTCCAAAAAGACTAACTCATCGCCCTCGATCCGATAAGGATGCTGCTCCGGGAACCGCACCGTGATCGCATCAGGCTCCACTTCCAATATTTCGCCCTCGCTGCTGAACGGGCGGGCGTAGTCGACCGAAAAATTCCGCAGCGTCACCCCGGAGCAGTTTTCCACTGCGAAGGGCACGAGGAAACCATGGAAAATAAACTCAGCACCTTGTCCGTCGATCTCGACTTCGGAGAGATTCTCCAAGTGGAAGGCTATCCGCTTCAGCCCCTCGTCATTGTTGCTTACGAAGAGGTATTTTTCGAAAGCCCGATCCGGCCAAAAGTCGTATCGGCCCGGTGAAAACTCGATGCGCCCGCCCCCTTGTTTCGCAAGTTCGGTCAGCACCTCCCGCAGGGCCGGTGTGACGTCGGCGCCCGTGTTGGGCGGAACGGGAAACAGAATGGATTTCGAACGAGTTTCTGATATCGATGAAGCGAGGACTAACATAGAATGAGTGAGTAAGTAAATGAATCCCACGAAGGGAGCAAATCGTTCTGATTTTTGCAGGCAGTGAAGTGAAAACAACAAGGAAAATGGTTTGCTGTCAGGACAGCGTGACTTGTAGCAGCATCATAGGCGTCATTGGCGAACCAATCTCAGGGTTCTGATCAGGGAGGTTCTTGGCCTGCCGAACAGGTCAGCGTGCCGACTGAGTAATTAGCTGGCCCCCGAAGTTCGAATGACACCATCACACCGTGAATAAGTATTTGTGAAGCTGGAGAGCTACTCGACGAAAAGTAATCCTCCGACGGTCACGTCGGGGCCATAACAATGGCAAAAGCGGATGCGGACGCTACCGTTCAAACGCAGCCAGAGCACGATCCCGCCCTCAAATTCCCGCATGAATTTTGTTGGGACAACGAGCTTCTTCGTTTCGAGATCGAGGATATCCACAGTCTGTACAATGCCGTCACCGAGAAAGTCCTGACAAAAGATGCCGAGCGAATAGGGGTTTTCCTCGGCACGTTTAACATCGATCGTAAAGCTTTGCTCGAACACCGTGGCGACACTTGTACGTAATGCACCGCAAAAGTGTTGCGCGGCCGCCTGATGGTTTTCCCCGGTCGCGGACTGGCCCTGCTCGCAGTTATTTCCATAGTGTTGACGCTGCAACGGGCCGCCAGGCATTTTTTCCGAGATTGTGATCGATGTCCCGTGTGGAAGGTGGACGAGATCCCCCCCATCCGGGGTGGCCGCAAATGCCATCCACGCAGTGGAACGCACTAGACCGACTTCCAAGGTCGAATCAGGTTCCCAAGCGGCGGCAAATGATCGAGCATGTGTCACAACCGGCGAAGGCTCTTCCTCCTCGAGTTCGAACTCATGTCGACCTGGGCCGAATCTCCGGACGCCGGCGTTAGTTTTGACCGAGCCGTGGCATTCGGCGGGAACCTCCAGCCACGCTGAGCGCCCCTCGAATCCGGCGCGGATCGCGCCGTTGACCGTGGCAACGGTACCAGACATCTTCTTCAGACCTGCGGTAAGGGGATCAAATACGAATTCCGAGTATCCAGGAGTGGTTGGTCGAACCCCGAGCACATGGTCACTGAGCCACCGCGTGACGCCAGCACTCCAGGGATGGCAGAGACTCGTGTAACCATGGACACCATCCGGTGGGGGATCGCAGGGCTTCATGAGGTCCACCCATTCCGGCCTGAAAACCTCCCAAAATGTCGTTGCTCCCAGGCTAATCATTCCTCCCCAGCATCGGCGAACAAGTCCCATCGCTTCCGCAACACAGCCGGCATGGACCATTCCCTGTAAAACAAAATACGTATTAAATGGGGAGTAGGAGACGGACGTGACCTCATTCCGATATTCACGATCGATGAATTCCGAAAGCGAATCGGTGAGCGCGCCAGCCAATACGGCTTCCGTCCCGTCGTGAAGGCCGAGCACCTCACTTGTGGGAAGCGGCACCTCGAGAAGTGCCGTCTCCACAGCGCGGCAGACTTCGACGGAGGCATCGTCGTCTCCCGTCCAAGTCAGAGCCGTTTGGAAAGTGCGCACGGTGCGCAGTGCAAGGAGGTGATGAAAGCGGTGGTTGGCTTCGATTTCAGGTTCTTTGAACGCCGATCCGGTCCGATCATCGTGTCCGCAAAACCCCAGTTTTCCCCGATGGCGGACGACTTCGACGGAATGGAGAAGTTTCTCGCAAACCGTTCCGGCATATACCCGAAGCGCGTCGGTGTCTCCGGAATTAAGAACGTAATCAATCAGGGCCAAGATCCAATACAGGGAGTAGGATTCAATTCCGTTGGTGTCATTTGCAGTGCGATCGAGATTGGCACGTACGAGCCCGAAATTTCCGAACACTGGCATGGCCACGGCTTGCGAAACATAGGCGTCCCCTGTCCAGGAATGCCGATCACCACGCTCCACAAGGATGGATCCAAAGTGGTCGGGGAGCAGACTCAAGCGGACAGTGGTCGCCCCCGTTTCCCAGATTCGTTGCAGAAGCGGGTCGTCGCAGGCGAAGTCGCCGACGTAGTTGGCTGGTCGGGCCTGACACACGAGCCGAAGATTTCGCAGGCTCCATTGCGGGGTATCGCTCCGTGAATGCAACCAGCCAAAGCGAACCCCCTCGTAGTTTTCGCGGTTCAGCACCAACCGCCATGTGCAACCGCTCACAAGAATCGGCCGGGCGGTCTTCTTCGGACATTGAGCGCCTTCGTTCACGACCGCAGGCTCGTTGTATTCGCTGATGCTGAGCTCCGCATCGGACGGTATGTCATCGGATTCGAACTCGATCCAGCCAGCGCTTAACACGCCGAAATCGAAGCGGAGATCGCCGGGACCTTTCACAGCCACGGAGCGATCTGAATCACTGCAATCAAATGATTTCGTCTGGCCCGTATGCACAGCCACTGGCGCCAATGCATAACAGACCAATCCGGCTTCAGGACCGTTTGCCAATGCGGCATCAAAAATCGCAGATCGAAGCGGGTCGGGTGACGCCGCTGCCATTGAAAGTGGAGCAGGTTGGAAAGGGAAACATGGTGGTGCCGCGTCCACGGGCCATTCGGTGATCGGACGGAACGATATTGGCGATAATGATTTCATAATGTTTGCGGAATGGAATGATCGTGTAGGGGGGGCGTTCTTGATGCTAAATCTCTGGATCATCTTGGTTGCATGGGCCCCTCACGTTGGTCCAGATCAGATGTTTTCCGTGAAAACAAGACGGCTGGAATACATGCGACGAACCGCGCTCCTCAGCAAAATCTCTGTCTCACGTTCATACCTTGCCAAGTGTGGATACGCTCGGGATCAACCGAGCGAGGGGGGCACCATCAGCTTGTCGGCACGGGAGAGGGATGCGAGACCATTGCCCGTTTTGGACGAAAGCGGATGGGATTCAAGCGTTTGCGCTGCCTCGATGAGGAAAAAGAGCGTGTTGGAATGGTTGGGACTGGCGGGAGACCATTCCCCAGAAAATGGATCGATGGCCTGGGTCACATCTTCCGGCCAGCGTTGCTCGGCGGCTTCCAGCCAACGAGACATGATCCCTTTCAAGTCCTCCTGTCTGCCATTCTTGATCATCCATCGCGACAGGCGATACATGCAGGGACCGTTCGACCAGTAGCCCCAGTTATTGGGGATCTGGTGGCCGTCATGCGAGAACGAGGGATCCGAAATCGAGACCGATGGCAAAGGATATTGGGTCCAGAAGTGATCCGGACTCTTGATGTATCGTTCGTAGATTCGATCGAAGTGTGCATCAGTGACAACTCCCTCGGAAAGTAAATGCGTGATGTGAATCGTGCGATACCGGCGCAAGTCGCCGCTGGCATCCACGTCATAGAAAAAATCATCTTCTTCGTCCCAGCACTTTGCGTAAATCGCGCTTCGAAGCTCCTCGGCTTTCGTCAGCCATGTGGTCTGATCATTCGGTCGCCCCAGTAGGCCTGCCATTTCCGCAAGAGCCTTCCGTGCCCCATAGACGACCGCTGAGAGATCCGGTGCCAACAGAGGAAGGCAGCCTGCATCCGGGCAATTCCGCGCCTCGTTGCCAGGACATGCTTTTGGAATTCCGCCATCGTGCGCCCGGGGGGAGAAATCATACCCCATGTCAAACTCGCAAAAGATCTCGAAGACACCCTGCCCACGTGTCATCCGGTTGGCCACAAGCCACGCATCCCAGCGCGAACAGGCAGAATAAGCGCGCAGGAGAAACTCCTCGTTCTTTGTGATTTTGAACATCTCCAGGGCGACCCAGGCTAATGGAACGAGCTCCTGAATCTGGCTATAATTGACAAGCTTTGCACCAAGTTCCAGGTAATGCGGTGTGTGGGGATGGTCCGCGTCCAGAATGTAGCAAGGCAGTTGTCCGTCAGGTCGCTGATGCTTGAAGAAGCATTCGACATTGGCTTCCGCAATCGCCGGATCGCCGTCAAGAAGACGAAGGTATTGCAGCCCGTCGTAGGGTGCGGATTCCAACCAGAGTCCGGGGTACTCGTCGGAAATCGGAAGAACGGGATTGGGAAGCGACGCAAACCGCTTCACCTTTGAGCAAAGGTGCCTTGTCCAGTGGTCGACCATGTCGGTTAAAGACAGACAGCAAGAATCTTGAATAGACATAAATAGAAATACTCCGATATGAAAAAACTCAATGTGCCCCAATCAAAGACTGACATTCCAGGCTAAGAAGGGGGTATCCGCCGCCTGACATCCCTATAATCAAAGTCGTGCAGAGTATATGCAATATGCTGCGTGGAGAGCTATTCATTGTTTATGCGATGATCAAATAGGATATTTAGAGTGCTTTATTTCTTTTCAGTAGAAACGGAACGTTTGCTGGTTTCACCAGGTCTACATGCCAATCCAGAAAAAGGTAATTTCCGCCCCCGGCGTGGTTGGTGCTATAGACAGGGATATCCCTGTAAATGAAGCCGTTTCTCCAAACTGCGTCTGGAAAATACTTTGGCGTGCAGCCAATGATAATTGTCCTTGCGGGCTCCGGGACAGATGCGATGCGGGCGTATTCACCCTCCGACCCCCAGTTAGCAGGATCCGTTCCGCCAAAATTTTGAAAATTCCATCCATACCCCACATTCCATTCTCCTGGTGGGAGTGATTTCTCGGGACACTGCTGCCAAAGCGGCCGTAATGGACTGGACGCTAGATTGGTGGTATTCCCGATATAGGCTTCAAGATTATCAAACCATTTCGTCCCCGTGGGAATCTCGGCACCCGGCAAAAGCATTCCGTTTTTATCGGCAACGTGGAGACTCATGCCCACGCCCATTTGCCGTAGGTTCGAAATGCATTTTGCGTTTTTTGCTCTAGCAGCTGAGGACTTCATCATTGGAAAGGCTATGGCAGCCAATACCACCACGATAGCGAAGGTGATAAGCACCTCGATGAGCGTGAAGCCGTTCGAGGAGTCTTTATTTCCATTCCGATGAAAAACAGGGGAAGTGACCACGTCCAGAACGCGTTTCATTTCTTTATCAAGTCGATGGATTTCAAGGAGATGTCAACGGATGCAGGGACAACTTCAAACACAACTCTTACAAAGCGAATATCTCCCCCGGTTACAGGTATGGGTATCTCCTGCAGGCTTTCTTCAGCCTTGATTTTCACGGAGCCAATTCGCTGCAACTTGTCCGGGTTGCTTCCGGCATGAATGCTGCAGACCACACTCGATGCTTGCTCGTCACCGGAGCGGGACTTCGTATAACCATTCAATCTCAAAGTCTTTGCACTCATCGGCTGCATGTAGTCGAGCTGGATCCAATCGCCGGAGCGAAGCCTGTCTTTTGCCCACCATTCCGTCTCGGGAACAGAGTCAAACGCATTGGCGAAATCCTCCCTGCCAAAGATTTCGGCACGGCTGGAAGTAAAGGAGAACGGAGTAAGGCCGAGTTCCGCTGTGTCGAAGAGATATCGCTTGTAGTTTCCCGCTACTCTTTTCAGGTGAGGATTGCTTTCCATGCCGATCTCGGACGCATTTTTATCGGTCGGGTGATTGAAAGTGAAGTAGGTATAGTTGAAAACTCCAATGCACAACGGATCGGCTAGGGCGATTTCCAGGAGCCGGTTGTAGTTGTTGATGAGTTGCGGATTGAAGCCCTTGGGATCTGGATGTGAACCCATTAGGTGCAGCTCCGGGACCATGAATGTTTTTTGTCCCGGTTTCAGCCGATCTCGAATCACATTGTAGAACCACGGAAGCGAATATCCCTCCATGTTGTCGTAGGTCTGGGAGTGGACCAATGGGTAGCCATCAAATGCCAGCCAGTCATAACCGTCGGGGAAAACCAAATTGTTAATGTCTGCCAGCGTGCGAAAAGCATAAATGACCGAGATCGGAATCTCGGGGAACTCAGCTTTGATTGCCCGATTGACTGTTTCGATATCTGTTTTGAGTTCCGCAGGCTTCCTGTGCTGTGCTAGGAACGGTTCATCGATAACAGAGAATGAGGTAATGTCGCCCGAGACCGCTTTCAGGCCCTCAGCGAATGAAGCAAACCGCTCTTTCCAGTCGGGAATGAGACGGTCCTTTCTGTCGAAAAAGATGTAGTGGAGAACGACGTGCGACTTCATGCCCTTCTCGCGCGCTTGCTTGACCAGTTCGACCGCAAGCGAGGCGTCGACTTTTCGTTTGGCACTACCAGCGTTGAGTTTGGAAATATCAAAGGCCGGCCCGTAGTTTTCAACCCATGCCACATTGCTAAAATCTTCAATTCCGCTCGCGATTCCTTTCGATCCGAAGTATTGTGTGTCGGAGTTGAGTTGCCCAAAATATTTTAGGTGGCTGCCATCGGTTGAGGCGGGCTTGGAATCTCCTACAGGTTGGATCTCGACGTTGTCCAGTAAGACAGCCCCCTTGCCGTTTTGTGAACCGGTTACATCAAATGTCAGCTTCATCGCCGTCCGTCCTTCGGGCACTTGAAACGGCTTGGAGGTCACCTTTCGATAAGGATTCTTTTTGCCAACCGGCTTGACGATGTGGGTGTCCGATATGACTTCCCCATCGATCTTCACGGTTAGCGAAACGGGGTCCAAAGAGTCCCCTTGGCGGGTCGCAGCATTGTATTGGTTGGCATTCTCGAAATAGGTAATCTGGTAGGTCGCCAGCGGGGTGAGGCCTGCGATCAGTTGACTCAGACTCCCGTTTCCCTGGATGAAAGCCACCCTCTGCCCATCGGGAATCGAGCCGTTATCTGCAAGCACCCGGACGTATGGGTTGGGGGCATCTCCGGAGACCCCAGTCGTCAAATTACTATGCAGCCAGCCGGTGATCCCGCCAGGATTGTGACCGCCGATAGACTCGCGGCCATTCAGCACTGCGAATGGGTCCAGCTCAAAACTGGGGTTTAGCACGACCGGATTTGAGAAAGCCATGGCTGGCAGAAAGACTGCAAGCCAAGCCGTATGGCGCAAGGGAGCGCCCAAGACGGGCAAGGCATCGGAGGAGAAAAACTGCATAATGTGTAAGGAATTAAACTGCATAACGTGTAAGGAATTAATTTGTGTATCGACCACGGCACCGCCCAGCGCAATTCGAAACAAGCCTTACAGTAAATCACACTGCATTTACCGTGCACTGGTTGGCATTTTTGCTCAGACCCTGCGAGCGCGTGCCTTGATCACTTTTACAGAAAAAGATTTACGCAGCCGAAACCTTGACGGAAAGCACGGCAACGAGAAGAAGCCGCCAACCCAAGGTTGCTAAGAATTTGCATTTGAAATAAAGGCATCTTTTCATGCGGATTGTTCACAGCGGATTGAAAAGTCGCGGGGCCGCCGACTCTTCGGTCAGCGACCCCACGAAAAACCCGCTAGAAGCCCCAATAACACCGGGAAGCCTGAGAAAGCTCATGGGAGAACCGGAGGGCGGGGAAATGAAGTTCTACCGCAGATGCCTTTGTGAAGCAGACTGAGCAATGGTCTTAGGCCCGCCCGCGACGCCGGTACGCGCCCAAGAACCCTGCAAGACCGAGGCCAAGCATAGTGGCAGTTCCCGGCTCCGGAATTGCTGTGAGGGCCACATTGTCGACAGCAATGGCAGCGCCACTGATCTTGACATTAAACTCTTGGCCAATCCACGCGGAATAGGAAGAGCTGATTGTTGCCGCCGAAAGACTCAGCGAGCCAGTTCTCCAAAAATCATTGCTAGCAGGGCCTGCATATCCTGCCGCAAAAGTTATTTCACTCACGCCATTGTAGCCAGTCAACTCTATGTAGGGACGGTCCCCCCACCCATAAATACCTTGGTAATCAAGAGACAAGGTGTAATCCGTATTGGCCTGAAGGAGCCCCATGTTTGTACCAATCTGGCCAAATTCCCCAGGGGTATATGCGTAGAAGTTTCCGCCATTTGCCAGTGGTGGAGTCTGATCCGCTACACCACCCCAAGAGTGGTCATAGGTTGCAAATGAGCCCGACTGCCAGAAGGAGCCTAAATTACCTGTTTCAAAGTTTCCGATGACGATGGTTTGCGCATTGGCCTGTCCTAAAATTCCGATGGCGAGTGCGACTAGCAGTTGTATTGTCTTTTTCATGTTGTTTTTTGGTTTGGATTTGGTGCTTTGGTTTCTTGATACACTTCAAAAAAAGCACGTTTAAGTATTATTCCATTTTCAAACGTCTGTCTAAAATTTTCTATATTTACAGTAAACCCCTCAAATCATCCGCCGTGGCGTCTCATTTTTCCTGAAAACTCAGCTTGATGCCTTTAAAAAACAAGGGGGGATTCTACGGGGCATCAACCGCGGCATGTGGGCGCGGGGGTTCGGTTAAGAGTTGAGAGCCCACCGGGTTGGAGACGCGGCCTCGCGGCGCCGACTCATCACCGCAGGCGCCAAGCGGGCAAGATGCCCGCGCCCCCTTGAGGAAGCCCCCCGCTATAACAATTTCTTCTCCTCCGCGTCCCTTGGCGACCTCTGCGGCTTTGACTCCGTTGCACTACGTCCATGCCAAGATGCTTCGCTAATTTTTATGTTCGCTATCGCTCACAAGGCATTGCGGTAAATCTTCTTATAGTATCGGCGCCGCGGGCCTCGTCTCCCTACCGGGAAAGAAAACCCTCTTCACATCAGACAAACGCCTTCCACGCAGCCGCAACCAATCCGCAAAGCACAAAACCCACCACCAAAGGCATCAATGCCGAAACCGCCGTCCATTTCCAACTGCGCGTCTCCTTGTAGATGGTGTAAAGCGTGGTCGAGCACGGGTTGTGGCAGAGGCTGAAAAGCATCAAGCACATCGCAGTGAGTGAGGTCCACCCGTCGGCTTCGAGGATCGCACGCACATTGCCGGGATCGGTTTCAAACATCACGCCAGCGCCCTGACCACCGGCCGCGCCGGTCACCAACACGGTGAGCATGAGAATCGTGGGCACGACAATTTCGTTGGCGGGAATCGCCACGATGTAGGCCAGCAGGATCACTCCGGTGAGCCCAATCAAACGCGCGAAGGGATCAGTGCCATGCACAAACCATGCAGCAATGCTTTGATCGCCGATGAACACATTCGCCGATAACCAGATCGCCGCACCGGCCGGCAGCGCAAACACCACCGCGCGCCACAGCACGATCAGCGTCCGATCAATGACCGAAGTATAAAGGGTCTTCCAGAAATCTGGCGGACGGTAGGGCGGCAGTTCGAGGCTGAAGGTCGAGGCCTCGCCGCGCAGCACCGTGCGGGCAAGCATCCACGAACTCAGCATCGCAAAACCAAAACCCAACAAGGCCACCGCCAGCACCGAAAGCGCGGCGATGGAACCACCCCAACCGCGCGGCGCAAGAGTGCCGATGAAGACGCCCGCCATCAGGATCTGCGTCGGCCAGCGCCCATTGCAGAGTGAAAAGTTGTTTGTCAAAATCGCAATCAATCGCTCGCGAGGCGAATCAATGATCCGCGTGGCAACCACCCCCGCCGCATTGCAACCCAAGCCCATCGCCATCGTCAGCGCCTGTTTGCCATGCGCACCCACCCGCTGAAACATGCGGTCGAGATTGAAGGCGACGCGCGGCAAATATCCGAAATCTTCCAGCAAGGTGAAACAGGGGAAAAATATCGCCATCGGCGGCAGCATCACGCTGATCACCCACGCGGTGGCGAGGTACATGCCATCGACGAGCAAGCCCTTCAACCACCACGGCGCACCCACCGAAACAAACAACTCCGATAACCAGCCATGACCTTTGTCGACGAGCAAGGATCCCAACATCGCCGATGGAACATTCGCACCGACAATCGTCAGCCAAAGGATCGCACCCAACACGGCGATCATGATCGGAAAGGCGGTGAGCGGATGCGTCAGCAATCGATCCAAGGCCTGCTGCCACGCCAATCGTCGATCACCCCCACTGCGCGTGACGCTGCGCTCGGCGATCCGCGCGGCCTCGCCATGAATCGACTCGGCGATCCGGTCGTGCAGGTCCTGCGGCAGTTGCCAGCGCAACTCCCCTGCCTCTTTCAACACATCGTCCTTGCTCTTCATGAAAAATTTTTCGCCTCTCTCAAACCTGCGGCATCGTCCTTTCCTCCACCAAATTTCCAATCTCTCCCGATTGCACCGCATCGATGATTTCGCGGTCACCTTCCAGCAATCGCAAGGCCACCCAACGCGGTTGCGGCAAGCCCGGAAACACCTCGAGCAGGTCGGCCTCGACCTTGTCCAAGGCCTGCGTGAGCCCACGCACATCGAGCGGCAACTTGCGCGGCGACGGATCATCCGCACGGGCCGCCATCAACGAAATCTCCTTGAGCAAATCCGCAATCCCCTCGCCCGACCGCGCCGCACACGGCACCACCGGCACCCCAAGATCGCGCGCCAGATTCCGCGTGTCGACCTCCAGCCCATGTGCCCGCGCTTCGTCCATGAGGTTCAAGCAAAGCACCGCACGCCGCGTGATCTGCAAGACCTGCAACACGAGGTTGAGGTTGCGCTCCATGCATGAGGCATCGACGACCATCACCGTCACATCCGGCCTGCCAAACAACAAAAACGATCTCGCGACTTCTTCATCCGGCGAGGCGGACAACAACGAATAGGTCCCCGGCAGATCGATCATCCGGTATTTTTTTCCTTCATAGGAAAATCCGCCTTCCGCGCGACCCACGGTCTTGCCCGGCCAATTTCCCGTGTGCATTCGCAAGCCGGTAAGCGCATTGAAAACCGTGGTCTTGCCAGTGTTGGGGTTGCCTGCAAGCGCGATGACAAAATCGCTATCATCCACGCGCAGTCCAAGCTTTTGCAAGCGACCCTGACGCGATGGACAGGTCACGCATGCTTCGCTGGCTTGATGTTCGGAAGTTGGTTTCATGCTTTTTGCGATGATGAAACTTCCGCCGGCCTGAGGATCAAAATCCGTTTCGCCTGCGACTCACGCAATCCGATCATCGCTCCGCGGATCACATAACTTTTTGGGCTGCCAAAGGGGCTTGAAAATTCGCAGCGGATCTTGGTTCCGGGCACGACGCCGAGATCCAACAAACGCGTCCGCTCGGGCCCGACGCAGCTTGGTGCCAGCCCATGCACGACCGCCGTTTCGCCGACACGAAGATCCGACAAACGCCCCAGACCCTCGGGCAAATCATCTCCCACATCGATGCCGATCAAATGAATCAGTCCCGCAACCGCCGCCGGAATCACAAGCTCACGGCCCTCAACTTTTGCGGCTACCGATCCATCGGCCAAATGCGCGATCGCATCCATCCTCGTACCCGGTGCCAAACCCAAAGCACCCGCCAAGCGAAACAATGCCTCGGGCTCATCCTCAATGTGACCAATGCGCGCCTGCACCCCATCCGCCCACGCCGCAAGCGATGGCAATGGTCGCTTTGGCATCAGCCCCTCGCGCGTCGGGATCGGATCCCCGTGCGGATCATAGCGCGGGTTGTTCATGCGGTCGGCCATGGCATTGACCTCATCCGCTTCGAGCCGGTGCTCCTCGCGATGCGCTTCACGATGCCAATCGACCGCCGGCGTGCTGGTTTGCCGCATCAACCATGTTTCAAAAATCCGGTGATTCCGCACGACCTGCAGCGCGTATTTTCTGCCCGCTTCGGAAAGCTGATGCGCATCGCCCGCCGCCACCAACAAACCACGCGCCCGCAATTCACCCAAGGCCGTCGCCGCCTCCTCGCGCGATTTTCCCATCGCGCCAGCCAAGCTCTCAAGCGTCGCGCCCCTGCCGGCCTCATCGCAATCGAAGGCATGCTTGAGGGCGTCCTCCAACAAAACCCTCAAGGCGCCGGGCGCTTCTCTGGTGAATCCATCCATCACTTGTCGTCAGATCATTGGACCGCCTCCGAGCGCTTCGCAAGTGGAAACCAAAATTGCGTCATTGAGCCGATCCATCCGGCACCGGAATCGCCTCGCAAACCTCACGCCAACCCGGGAAATTCCACTGATTCGGAAAACCCCTGCACTGGATCGGCTTCGCGGCCTGAATCGTACAGCTGTTGCCATCGAGCATCACGCATTCGTGATTGTCCTTTTCGATCAACGAAAGCCCCATGCGGTCGCTACGCAAACGGGTGAAACGCGCAATGAATTCTTCTTCACCGAGATTGAGAAACTTGGCGATCGCCGCGACCTCGTCTTCTTCGAGTCGCACATCACCAGGCCACTTGCAGCACGCCGCGCAACGCTGACACACATATCGCACACCCTTTTCCAACGACGCGACGCGGTTGGCTACGCTGCCGTGCGATGACAAGTCATGCTCACTCATGATCCGATCTCAGATTCGCTGATAATAATAATTCACCCGCCCAAGGAACCAGCGCCACTTCTTGCCAGGCTTGCCATTATCGAGCAAAAAGTGCGGGCAGTTCTTGTTGGCCGGATTTCTGCCTTTCCTTGGCCAGTGGTAATGCGGCACGACATGACGCAACGAAATCCCTTGCTTCTTCATCAAGATCGCCGTGAGTTTTGCGGTCCGCTCGATCGTCACCCTTCGGCTGCTACCGCGGTGCTCGCACATTTCGATTCCAATCGAGAGACGGTTTCCCGGGCCATGGAAATCCGCATGCTCGCCCTGCTCGCTGATCGGCATGTGCTGGATCGCCTCGTGGTCGTCGACGGTGAAATGCCAAATGAGATAACCAATGCGGTTGCCGGTTTTGGTCTTCGGCGATCGCAGTGCGCCACGCTTGAGCGCGATCGAGTGCTGATTAGCATCCGCACGGTAATTCTGCGTGCTGTGAATCGTAATGTATCGCGGCCGCATCGGCCTCACGACCTTGCGGCCATGACGGCCGCGCGGGACCATGTCGGCGCGAAGATTCACCTCGCGATACATCCGCGAAACCGAGCTCTTGCCGTCCGATGATGACACCGACCTTCCCTCACGACCACCGCCCGGCGGCCCGACGCGTTGGCACTGGAGGCTCAAGGCCACCGGCAGCATGACCGCCATGATGCAGAGAAAGCGTTTCACGCAAAACATCTAGCATAAGCACCGATCTCAGAGGAAACGCAAATTTCCTCCATAGTGGCCGACCCGGGCCAGCCATTTGCTCTTGGCTCACGGCCGCCAATCGCCAAACTCGCCGCGCATGAGGCTCTTCGACACGCTCACCCGCACCGAACGCGAACTCCGGCCGATCGACGGCTCGACCTTCCGCTTCTACTGCTGCGGGCCCACGGTTTACGGACCCGCCCACATCGGCAACTTCCGCACCTTCGTGCTTCAGGATGTCCTGCGCCGCACGCTCGAAACCGGCGGCACCCGCACGATGCATGTCCGCAACATCACCGATGTCGACGACAAGACGATCCGTGACTCACAGAAAGCCGGACAATCGCTCACCGACTTCACCCGCGGATGGACGGAAAAATTTCACACCGATTGCAAAAAGCTCGGGCTCCTCCCACCGCATGTCGAGCCAGGTGCCGTCGATCACATCCCGCAGCAAATCGCGATGATCGAAGAGCTGGTGAAAAAAGGTCACGCCTATCTCTCCGATGACGGCTCGGTCTATTTCAATATCGCATCCTTCCCCGGCTACGGCGCACTCTCGCACCTCGAACACCGCGAACTCGAACTCGGCAAAACCCAAAACACCCGCGCCAGCTCCGACGAATACGACAAGGAAAACCTTTCCGACTTCGTGCTATGGAAAGCGCGCCGACCCGAGGACGGTGTCAATTTCTGGCCATCCCCATGGGGCGACGGCCGACCCGGCTGGCACCTCGAATGCTCGGCGATGATCAAGGAATACCTCGGCGATTCGTTCGACCTCCACTCGGGCGGTGTCGATCTGGTTTTCCCGCACCACGAAAACGAAATCGCACAAAGCACCTGCTCCTGCGGCGGCAAGTTCGCGGCGCATTGGTTTCACATCACCCACCTGCTCGTCGATGGCGGCAAAATGTCGAAGTCACTCGGCAACCTCTACACGATCGACGATCTCGAAAAACGCGGCTTCACCGCCATGGAAGTCCGCTATGTCCTCATCGGCGGCCACTACCGCAAGCAGCTCAACTTCACCCTCGACTCACTAAGCGCCGCACACGAGGCACTCGCAAAAATTGCCAAAGGCGCCCGCTCACTCGCCGCAAGAGCCGGCGACGAAGTGACGCTGAGCTCAGTCGACTTCGGACCCTTCCAAAGCGCATGGGATTCGCTCAACGACGACCTCAACACACCCGCCGCTCTCGGTGGAATTTTCACCGGACTCAAAGCCTCCGCCGAACTCCAAGGCAAGGACGCCGCCGCCGCACTCGCCGCACTCAATCGCATCCTCCGCGCCCTCGGCCTCACCCTACCCGAGTCGGGCGAAAAGGAATCCGCCGATGTCCCCGCCGACATCCGCCAACTCGCCGAAACCCGCTGGCAGGCACGCAGCGCAAAAAACTGGGACGAGTCCGACCGCCTCCGCGACGAACTCGCCAAACTCGGCTGGCAAGTCAAAGACGGCAAGGACGGGTATGCGTTGGAGAAGGCGTGAGGTTATTGGGTGTGAGGGGGCGAACATCGAACACTGAACATCCAACATCGAACATAGAAGTAGAAGAGATCGAAAAAGCGACTTCTTCTCTTGCCTCTTGATTGCCTTCACTTCGTTGCGGCCATGCCAATCTGGCTTCGCTTCTATTTCGGGTCGCTGAAGCTCCCGTTGCATTCTTGAAGTCTTGTCTCTCCCAACGGTAGGGCGATGCGGCCCGCAGCGCCGAGTCCTTCAGAAAGATTTACTGCCAAGCCGCAGAGATCGCCAAGGAACGCAGAGGAGAGAGATCGCAGATCGTGTATCGCTGATACATCTGCCGCTGATTGTTTCACTCTTCCCCGTAGCTGGATCATCTTGATCCAGGCCGTCCTTGGAGCGTCCCGCTCCAAGATTCACGGTAGGGCGATGCGGCGCCGCAGCGCCGACTTGTCGCCACAGGCGCATATGCGGGCATGATGACCGTGGGCCTTTGAGAAGATGCTTCTCCATTGACCATGCGTTCGCTAACGGACCTTTCGGAATGCCTTTGCCGCGCGAGCGGCATCTTGATTGCGACGCGAAGCGGATTTGGCATTGCGTGAGCAAAGCGAAGGCAAAAAGGTCCCTGCCTGGAGATTCCGCTTCTTCATCTCCCCTCAATAACCCTCAACAAATAACCTCTAACTCTCTTCCCCTCTGCGTCCCTTGGCGACCTTGGCGGCATTGCGGTAAATTCTTCTATATGTATCGGCGCCGCGAGGCCGCGTCGCCCTACCGGGATTACTTTTTCAGCTTATACTCTTCAAACCAGCTGCGTCTCGACCAGCAAGCGATACATCCCGGGCTGCGCGACCATTTCATCGTGCGTGCCGCTTTCGACGATGCGACCTTGATTGAACACCAGGATCCTGTCCGCGTGTCTCACGGTGGAAAGCCGATGCGCGATGACGATGCTGGTGCGCCCTTGCATCAATCGCTCGAGCGCTTCGTTCACGAGGCGCTCGCTTTCGCTATCGAGTGCCGAAGTGGCTTCATCGAGCAATAGGATTCGCGGGTTTGCCAAAATCGCACGCGCGATGGCGATGCGCTGACGCTGACCCCCGGAAAGTTTCACGCCGCGCGGACCCACCACGGTTTCCATGCCTTCGGGCAGACGCTCAATGAACTCCGTTGCATTCGCCAATCGGCAGGCCTCATGAATCTCATCCTCCGTGGCGCCGGTTTTTCCGTAGCCGACATTTTCGCGGATCGTGCCACCGAACAACAAAACCTCCTGCGGCACGATCGCCATCTGCGAGCGGATCGCGCGCAGCGAAATTTCTCCCGCTTCGCGACCATCAAAAAGAATCCTGCCAGCCGCCACATCACCGAATCCAAGGATCAGCGAAAGCACCGTCGATTTCCCCGCACCGGATGGCCCGACCAAGGCGACTCGCTGACCCGGCTGCACGGCAAACGAGAGGTGGTCGAGCACGCGCGCCTCCGGCCTCGACGGATAGCGGAATGAAACCTGCTCAAATTCCACCGCGCCACGCAAGACTGCCTGATCATCGCCATCCGCACGCTCGGGCTTGGCGTCGAGCAATTCCCTCAAGCGTTCGGTCGCGCCCGATGTCTGCTGGAGCTGCGAAACAATTTCCGGAAACGATCCGAGCGATGCGCCGACGAAAATCGAAAACAAAATGAACGATGCAAAATTCGTCCAGGTGATCTGCTCGGTCGCCAGCATCCGCGCACCCTGCCAGATCACCATCGAGATCGTTCCAAACAAGGCGAAGATGATGAATGCCAAAAACGCCGCACGGCTGCGCGCGCCACGCGAGGCGACATGAAAAAACCTTTCAAGCGCCGAGCCGTAGCGCCGCGATTCGAAGTCTTCATTCGCAAAGGCCTTCACATCCGCCATGCCCTGCACAGTCTCCTCAATCACCGTCCCGGCCTCGGCCAGCGAGTCTTGGGCGGACTTGGAATACGCCCGCACTTTCCGCCCGAAAAATGCCACCGCCAGCACCACCACCGGCACGCTCGAAAGCATGATCAACGAAAGTTTCCACGATGAGATGAAAATGAAAATCAAGCCACCGACAAGAATCACGCTCTGCCTCACCGCTTGCGGCACGGTGTTGAGCAGCGTGTCACGCACCACCCCGAGGTCGGCCGAAATCCGGTTGCTCAAGGCACCCGCGCGCTGCTCGTGAAAGTACGACATCGGCAAGCGCAGCAAATGCCGATAAAGATCCGATCGCAGGTTGTTCAGCGCCGATTCGCCCGAGCGGATGAATCCCTGCACACGAAAAAATGCCACCACCGCCTGCAAACCCAAGACCCCCAACAGCTCGAGCACGATGCGGTTCGAACGCTCAAGGATCAGCGCCGGATCGACCGAGCGCCTCAAGGCATCCGACGGATTTCCCACCAACTCCTTGAGAAAATACGGAAATGCCAGCGACAGCATAGCCGTGAGAAACAAGGCCAAGAGAGATGGCAGAAACACCGCCTTTTCCCGCATCAGATAGCCAAGGATCCATCGATTCGACGAGATGGATGGCTTGCGGGGGGAGTCGGACATGGCCGAGTGTGGGATGATCAACGGACTCGCGTCAATGACTCAACACCCCCAGCCACAAGGCACTCATCGCTTGCGACGCAGCGCCAACGCAAGCACGCCAAAGCCACCTAACATCATCGACGACGGCTCAGGCACCAGCGTGCCGGTCAGTGCGGTGATTTCCGACCGATAGGCATACACATCGGTGAACAGCGTGTAGTCACCAAAACCGGCGGGGTTCGACAGCGCGTCAGCATCGGGGCCATCCGCAGTCGCATAGGCGACACCACCCAATCGCCATTCGCCATTGCGCAAAATGAATGCTCCCCCACCAGAGTCACCCAGCGCGGCCTGACCATCAATGCCTGAGCCAAACCCCGGCGCATCGAAATCCGTGATGAGATATTTTGCGCCATTTGCATCGGTGTAACCGGGCTCCACCTGATTGAAGCCCCAGCGCATCGGCACCTCATCGCTAATGCCCGGAGTGCCCCACGCATAGGGCGCAGTGACATCTTCCGAGCCCGTACCCGCGCCCGAACGCATGCCCCTACCCGCCATGATGAGCAATGAACCCAGAGTGGGCGCGGAGTCGATGATCTCCACCTTCGGCAGCGCCGGGATGGGATTGCTTCCGGTGACGGAAAATTTGTACAACATCAAATCGGTATTCACGCCCGATGAAACAATGCGCGTGCCATTCAGATTCGAATTCGCCGGCTGCGGATCGATGAAGGAATAGGTGTGACCGCCGATTTTGATGCCGGTTCCTTCGGTAATGTGCTCGGCACTGAGCACCCAACCCTCCATCGTGTTCGAATTGTAACCCAGATAGATGCCGCTGGCGTCGGAATATCGCAGCATATTTCCCCAGTAGGGAAATGCCGGCAACGAGGAGTTCGACAACACCACTTGCAAGCCAGCCTCACCGGCGTTGTTGGTGCCATTGCCGTTTACCCCTCCGACGATGATCGCCGATGCCGATCCGGCCATGGCCAGTGAAGAAAGCAAGAGCGCTCTCAACGCGCCTTGGCCATCGGAGATATGCATGCCACTACAAAACCATCATGCGCGATCATGTCAAGAAAAGGACCAGACCTGAACCTTCAGAATGCCCTTAGCGCCCCGTTCGGAACAACGGCGCGCCTTCATATCCCCGAAATGCCTTGACCCATGGGCTCTGCCGCCGATCTTTGGCGCGTCGTTATGGGACTCTATCTCAAGGCCATCGTGGTTATCAGCATGCTCATCGGCATGCACAGCCGCCCCTTCGTGGCCGATCCCTGCGATGTCATGGCCACCATGCACGAGCACGGTCACGATCATCACCACGACCACGACCACCCGGGCCCATGCGATTCGCATGAAAACAAATGCCCGCCCGATCATCACCACCATCACGGTGCCGGATGCTTTTGCTCCGGCATGCCGATGATCGATCACAGGGATCATTCGATCAGACTTCTCGCGCCATGCTTCAGCCTTTCGCGTATGCGCCACGAACGGGAAAGCATTCCCGATGGTCCGTATTTGAGTGAGGACAAACCGCCATTGATCTGAGCGGTCTTTCAGGCCCCATCGTGCCGTCATGGCACGGTTTTTTCCACGCGCCCGCGTTTCGGGCCGTATCTTTTGTCCCATTTTTGTCCGGCTGCTTGCCCGGATTTCTCACCACTCATTAGATCCATGTTTCATCAAAAATTTCGCCACTGGCTGCTGTTTGCCTGCCTCGTCATTCCCGTTCACGCGCAACCCGCAGTGGTCGTGACGCTTTCCACGGTCGGCGATCGTGTGCGCGCCCAAAACCCCGAGCTCGCCGCCGCACGCCTGCGCATCCAGGAAGCCGCCACGCGCGCCAAACAATCGGGACGCTTGCCAAACCCGAATTTCGAAACTGCCTTCGAACACAATCCGTCATTTCGCGAGCGCAAACTCGAAGTGGGATTCTCCCAACGCTTTCCGGTCACTAACAGGCTGAGCCTCGAAAAAAATCTCTCGGCCATCGAGCTGCGCTCGGCCGAAGCGGAAGTGCGCGAAATCGAACGCCAACTCGCCACCGAAGCGCGCGAGGCAACCGTGAAAGTGCTCACCACCCGCCAACGCCGCGATCTCCTACGCGCCCAGACCAGCCTCATGCGGCAATTCGCCAGCACCCTCGCCGACAGCGCGCAAAAAGGTGAGGCCTCGTCACTCGACGCGGGTCAGGCAAACCTCAATGCCGCATCGCTCGAAATCCAAACACGCCAACTCGATGCGGAGGAAAATTTGTGGCTCGGCACCCTCAAGCCGCTGCTCGGCACGCAACCCGGCGAAGCGCTGCGCATCGAAGGCGCATTGACCGAACCAAAAATCACAAGCCCGGCAAACGACCATTCACAACGGCCCGATCTCCAAAAAGCCGAACTCGCCCTGCAAGCCGCATCACAAGGCATCGCCCTCGAACAAAGCCGCCGCTACGACGACATCGAAGGCGGACTCTTCGCCGCCAGCGATCGCACGGAGGACGCACCCGAAGGCTACGACACCGAAACAATGATCGGCCTGCGCCTGAAAATTCCGCTGCCACTTTGGAACAAAAACAAGGCTGGCATCGAAGAAGCGCGAATCCGCAAATCGCGCATGGAACAGGAAGCGGTCGCACTCGCGCGCAAGATCAGCCTCGAAGCCGAAACCGCCGCGTCCGACATGAAACAATGGGCCTCATTGGCCCGCGAAATCAAACAGACCCTGCTGCCACTCGCCACACAGCAAGTTCAAGACGCCGAGGCAGCCTACCGCAACGGCCAAGGCGAAATCCAAGCGCTTCTCCAATCGAAGGAAAAACATCTTGAGCTCGCCGCATCGCACATCAACGCACTTGGCGAATTCCATCTCGCAAAAATCCGCCACGACTCCGCACTCGCCAAACCATGATCCACCCCGCCATGAAAATCATTTTCCCACTCGCCCTCGCGCTTGCCCTGCCATCGGCCTTCGCCGCCAATGCCGCGCCAAGAAATGAAACGACCATCGTGCTCGATGAGAACGCCGTGAAAAACCTCGGCATCAAAACCGTCGAAGCGGAAGAGTCCGCCTTCGACCGCACGCTCTTCTCACTCGGTGAAGTCGATCACGCCTGCGAAAGCCACTCGACCCTCTCCAGCCGCGCCGCCGGAAGAATCGCCGAGGTCTTTTTTCACAAGGGCGAATTCGTCACGAAAGGCGATGTGATCGCGCGCCTCGAAAGCCGCCAAGCGGGCAATCCACCACCGGTGATCGAGCTGAAAGCCCCTGCCAGCGGACTCGTCACCGAATCGCAAGCCCATCTCGGCGCCCCCGTCGAACCGGACGCAACCCTCATGGAGATCCTCGACCTCAGCACGGTTTGGATCACCGCAAAAATCCCGCAAAACGACGCCTCGATTCTCAACGAAGGACTCACTGCCAAAATCCGCGTGCCCGCCATCGGTAACAAGGAACTCACCGCAAAATTTCTCCGCCTCGGTGTCGGTGCCGATGCGCAAAAGGGCACCATCGACGCGGTGTTCTCGCTGCCCAATCCCGGCAATCAATTGCGACCCGGCATGCGCGCTGAACTTTCACTCATCGCATCCCAACGCGATGCCGTGCTCAGCATCCCGCGCGAGGCACTTCAAGGCGATCGCTCGAACCGCTTTGTTTTCATCAAGGACTACGAAATCGCCAACAGCTTCGTCCGCGTCCCGGTGCTCACCGGCGATCAAAACCACGAACGCGTGGAAATCACTTCGGGACTCTACCCCGGCGACGAAGTGGTGACACAAGGTGCCTACGCGCTCTCCTTCGCAGGCAAGGGCAGCGTCTCGCTGAAGGAAGCGCTCGATGCCGCACACGGCCACCCGCACAACGAAGACGGCACGGAAATGACCAAGGAACAAATCGCCGCCGCCAAAGGCAACGAGGCGCACAACCACAGTCACTCAAGCAGCACACTTGTCATCGTCCTCTCAATCACCTGCGCGCTGCTCTTCGTCGCAGCTCTCGCCATGGCCTTCATCATCCGCAAACGCCTCAAGGCCTGATCCCATGCTCGACCACCTCATACGCTTTTCACTCAAGCATCGCGCGCTGATCATCACCGCCGCGCTACTGCTTCTTTTGCTCGGCGCACGCACTGGCATGACACTGCCCGTCGAGGTCTTGCCCGACATGACCAAGCCCACGGTCACCGTCCTAACCGAATCCCCAGGCCTCGCGCCCGAAGAAGTCGAAACCCTCGTCACGCGCCCGCTGGAAAATGCCTTGCTCGGCGTCGGTGGGCTCGACCGGCTGCGCTCAAATTCCGATGTCGGACTCTCGCTGGTATTCGTCGAGTTCGCTTGGGGCACCGACATTTACAAGGCCCGCCAACTCGTTCAGGAACGCTTGCAAACTGTTAAGTTGCCGGAATCCACGCGCTCGGGCATGACGCCGGTGTCATCGCTGATGGGAGAAATTCTTCTCGTCGGCCTGCGCGACAAAAGTGCGTCGATGGCACCGATGGACCTGCGCACACTTGCCGATCGCACGATTGCGCGCCGACTGCAAAGCATCCCCGGTGTCGCCGAAGTGCTGGCCATCGGCGGCGGTGTGAAACAATTGCGCGTCGAGCCGGATCCGATCCGCCTCCGCGCCGAAGGCATCACGATTGAGGAACTGGAAAATGCGATCTCACTCGCTGCCGGCACATCGACCAGCGGCTACCTGCAAGCCGGGCCACGCGAAATCATGGTGCGCAATCTCGCGATGACCGCCGACCCCGCGGACATCGCCACATCGGTCATCAAACGCAGCGGCGACCGCATCATAACCATCGGCGATGTCGCAAGCGTCGGATTCGGAGTCGCACCGATGCGCGGCGATGCGGCGATTGCCTTCGCAGGCGAAACGGGTGAATCCGCAGGCGTCGTTCTCAGCATCGACAAAGCCCCCGGCTTCGACACGCTCAAGCTGACTGCCGCGATCGAAAAGGCACTCACCGAACTGCGCCCCACCCTGCCGCAAGGCGTCGAAGCAAGCGTGCTTTTTCGCCAAGGCGATTTCATCGAAAACGCGATCGGCAACCTCAAGGAAGCGATTCGCGACGGCGCGATCATGGTCAGCATCGTACTCGTGCTTTTCCTGCTGAACCTTCGCACGACATTCATCACCCTCACCGCCATCCCGCTTTCATTCGCCATCACGCTGCTCACCTTCAACCTGTTTGGTGCCGGAGTGAACAGCATGACGCTCGGCGGCATCGCCGTGGCGATCGGCATGGTCGTCGATGATGCGATCGTCGATGTCGAAAATGTCTTCCGCCGCCTGCGCGAAAATGCGGCATCAGCAAAACCGAAACCCCGACTCGAAGTCATCGCCGCAGCATCGAGCGAAGTCCGCTCCAGCATCCTCTACGCCACCATCCTGATCGTGCTGGTGTTCGTGCCGCTGCTCGGGCTCGAAGGCCTCGAAGGCCGCCTGTTTCAACCCATCGCCATCGCGACGATCGTCAGCATGCTGGCCTCATTCATTGTTTCACTCACGCTGATCCCAGTACTTTGCTCATTTCTGCTCAAGCCCGCGGAGGGTGCGGTTCACCACGACGGTCCACTGGTTCGCGCGCTGAAAAATTTCACCCAAAAAACCTTCCTCAAGGCGGCGTTCAATACGCCCCATGCGGTGATCGGCATCGTGCTCACCTTGCTCATTGCCGCCGCGATGCTTTACCCCGGCATGGGCAAGGAATTTTTGCCAACCTTCAACGAAGGCAGCGCGACGATCTCGTTCGCCAGTGCTCCCGGTAGTTCGCTCAAGCAATCAAACGAGGTCGGCAAAAAAGCAGTCGAGCTGCTGCTGCAGATCCCCGAGGTGAAATCGGTCGGACGCCGCGCAGGAAGAGCCGAACGCGACGATCATGTGATGCCGGTATCGGTGAATGAATTCGATGTGGAATTCCATGCCAAGGGCCGACCGCGCGAAGATGTCTTTGCTGATATCCGCAAAAAACTCTCCGGCATCCCCGGCACCTTCGTGAATGTCGGCCAACCGATCGGCCACCGCCTCAGCCACATGCTCAGCGGAGTCTCGGCCAAAATCGCAGTCAAGATCCACGGGCCCGACCTCGACACGCTGCGCCGCCTCGGCAGCCAGGTGAAAGATGCGGGACTGGGCATCAAAGGTCTCACCGACGTGAACCTCGAGGCCCAAGTCGCCATCCCACAGGTTCGCATCGAGGTGAACCGCGAACGCGCCCGCACCGAAGGCATCGCCCCCGCCGACATCAACCAACAAATTTCCAAACTCCTCGGCGGCCAGCAACTTGGCGAACTCCGCGACGGCGAAGCCACCCTCGACCTTGTGATGCGCCTGCCCGAAAGCTGGCGCACATGGCCGGAAAACATCGGCGACCTGATGATTGAAACCCGCGACGGCCGCCACCTCCCGCTCTCACTCGTCGCCGAAGTGCATCAGGTCAACGGCCCCAATGTCATCAACCGCGAAAACGGCCAACGCCGCATCGTCATCGGTGCCAACACCGGCGAAAGGGACCTGGAGTCCCTCGTGCAACAATGGCAAAAGGCCGTCGCCACGAATGTCGTGCTGCCCCAAGGCTACACCTTGCGCTTCGAAGGCGAATACCTTGCCCGACAGGAAGCCTCGAAACGGATTTTCACATTCTTCGCCATCGTCATCGCGCTCATCGCCGTGCTCCTCACTGCCTACTTCCGCAGCATCTCACTCGCACTCCAAGTGATGCTGAATCTGCCCCTCGCCCTCGCCGGCGCCCTCGCCTTCACCTGGTGGCAAATCGACAACATCAGCATCGCAACATTGGTCGGCTTCATCGCGGTCGGCGGTGTCGCTGCACGCAATGGCATCATGATGATCTCCCACTACCTCCACCTGATGCGACATGAAGGCGAAGCCTTCGGCATTCCGCTCATCACGCGCGGCACGCTCGAACGACTGGTACCGGTGCTGATGACCGCCCTCTCCGCAGGCATCGCGCTGATCCCACTCGTCCTCTCACCCGGCGAACCCGGCAAGGAAATCCTTCATCCGGTCGCTGTCGCGATCGTCGGCGGCTTGATCTCCTCGACCCTGCTCGACCTCGTGGTCACGCCATCCATCTTTTTTCTGATCGGCAAAAAAGCCGCAGAAAAATCCCTAAGGCTGAACGCACCAGCCACTCGCTAGAAAACAACCAAACCACAACACATGCAAAAAATGAAAAAGACACTGACCACCACCCTGCTCGCACTCACTGCCGGATTCGCATTCGGTCACGGCGACATCGAACTCGGCCCGAACAAGGGACGCATCCTCGAATTCAGCAGCGACGAAACCATGCACGGCGAAGTCATCGATAAGGACGGCAAACTCCAGATCGCCCTTCTCGACAAGGACATGAAGCCGGTGAAAATCGAGGCACAGACCCTCACCGCCACCGCCGGCCAACGCAACAACCCGACCAAGCTCGAGGTGATCGTGCAAGGCGATGCCTTCACGCTCGCCACGCCAACCGCAGGCGATTGGATCATCCTTCAATTCAAAGCATCCGCCGACGCCAAAGCCATCACCGCTCGCCTTCACTACGACACCAAAAAGTGCGAACCCTGCTCAAACCCCGAGTGGCGCTGCGGTTGTGCGGAGGGGAAGAATTAAAAGTTATTCGTTATACGATGTAAGAGAAGATCCGATGAATCCCCCTCTTCACAAAGAGGGGCACGGGCGGCCCGCCCGTGATTGTCCAAGGGACAAAATTGAAACACCGAGACACAGAGAGCGCAGGGAACTTCTCACGCTCTGCTCCTCCGTGTTTCGATGAAACTGTCACTTTTTTATCGTGCATTTCAGCGCCTGATGTAAGACTGCTTCCAGCCCGCTGATGTCCGAAACTGCCCAGGAAGACACCCTGCTCCTTGTGGATCCCGATCTCGATTTCCTTGATTGGGCCACGAAGCATTTGTTTGCGAAGAACCTCAAAATCCTTCGCTGCGACAATGCTGCCAATGCGGTGAAGGTGGTCGAAAAAACCCCGGTCGGCGTGGTAGTTGCCGCCATGGAGCTCGAGCCCTTCGACGGCATGGAGTTGCTCGGCCGCATCCTCCAGCACAGCCCGAACACGATGATTATCCTCACCGCGGGCTTCCCCAGCACCGGCCAAATCATCGAGGCCACCCAACGCGGTGCTCACGATGTGCTGCGCAAGGAATCGCTCGCCTTCGAACTTCGCACGGTCGTCGAGTCCGCCCTGCAAATGCGCGAAGAGCGCCGCAGCGCGGGCAAGCCGGCGGCGGAACTTCCGAAGAACGACGGCCGCGTGAAAATGATCGGCATTTCGCGCGCGCTCCAAGGGGTCTTCAAAATGGTTGGCCGCGTCGCACGATCGGACGCACCTGTTCTCATCGCCGGCGAAAGCGGAACGGGCAAGGAGCTGGTCGCGAAAGCCGTGCACGAATACAGCCCGCGGCACCACAAGGAGATGATCACCATCAACTGCGGTGCCATTCCGGAAAACCTTCTCGAGAGCGAACTCTTCGGTCATGAAAAAGGCTCGTTCACCGGTGCGATCGCACGCCGTGCCGGACGCTTCGAGCAAGCGGATGGCGGCACACTTTTCCTCGACGAAATCGGCGACATGCCGCTCAGCATCCAAGTGAAACTGCTGCGTGTCCTGCAGGACGGATCCTTCTCGCGCGTCGGCTCAAACGAAAACCTCACCACCGATGTGCGCATCATCGCAGCGACGCACAAGAACCTCGCCGAGGAAGTCGCCGCCGGCCGCTTCCGCGAAGACCTTTATTACCGCCTCAATGTCGTCGAGATCCGCATCCCCGCGCTTCGCGAACGCCTCGAAGACATCCCGCTGCTCGCGGAATTTTTCCTCCAACGCATCACCCGCAAGAACGGCATGGCACGCATCCGCCTCACCGCCGAGGCAGTGAACCTCCTGCAGTCCCACACATGGCCGGGAAATGTGCGCGAGCTCGAAAACACGATCGCCCGCGCCTGCGCACTTGCGACTTCAAACATCCTTCTGCCGGCCGACATCCCGCTCGCATCGATCCCCGGCAAATCCCCCGCCCAGCTCAGCAACGCGCTCGACCAATTGATCAATCTCGCCCCGACCGACGACGAACTCCTCGCATGGGCGAACCGCGAAATCGCCGGCCGCATCGTCGAGCGCGCGGATGGCGACCTCAAAAAAGCCGCTCTCTCACTGCACCTTTCGGTCGCCGGCCTTCGCGACATTCTCAAAAATTGAGGGCCCAAGCCGCGTTCTCGCAGACCCGCCAAATTGGCGCTTTTCCGGTCATCCGGACTGGCCACACCCGCGAACTGATGCAAGGATACGCGCGACGAAATGCACTTGAGGTCGATTCTGCCATTCATGCTCGCGCTTGCGTGCGCCCCCGCCCGCGGTCAGGGCGCGGAGGACGACATGCGCAAGGGCGATGAGTCGCTCGCCGCAGGGCTTTGGGAAATTGCCGCATTTCACTACGATCGCAGCCTGCAAGGTGCCAAGCTCGAGCCTGAGCAAAACGCCCGCGCGGCCATCGGCCTGGCCGAAGCATGGATTCGCGCCGGGAAATCCGCTGAGGCCCTCGACCTGCTCGAGCAATCAATCGCACGCAAGCACCCGGAACAGCCGTTTTGGAAAGGTCAGGCCCTCGCCGCCTCCGGCCGCATCGCCGATGCGATCGCCCAACTCGCCCCGCTGTTGGAAAAGCCTGATGCCCCGCACCATTTTGAAACGGCGACGAGCCTCGCCAACCTGCAGCTCGCGATCGGCCAAAGCGATGCCGCACTCGCCACACTCGCGGAACTGGAAAGTTCCATCGACCCAGCGCAAGCGCCCGACCTCCTGCTGCGCGAAGTGGAAATCCTGATCGATGCGAAAAAAATTGCCGACGCACGCAAGCGTCTCGTCTCGGTCGAATCGTTTCCCGAAAAATTCCAAGCAAGGGCCAAACTTCTCAACGCCCATCTCACGCTCGCCGAAAACCAACACTCGGTCGCCGCCGGGCTTTTCAAGACGCTCATCGATCAACCACAAGGCCTCAAGCTCCGCCAGTTCCACTCGGCCGCTGTCGGGCTTGCCGACGCATTGAATGGCTCCGATGGTCCCGCCGCGGCATTGGCATTCATGATTTCATTCATCGGCGAACACCCAGACTCGCCGCAACTCGCAGCATTCTTCCAACGCATCGAAAACATGCTGCCGGAAAAACCGCTCGCGGATGATCCGATTCTCGTCCAGCTCGCGCAATGGATCAGCGCCGATGACATCACACCCACCGGCCTCGTCCCCACTGATGAGGCGACCTGCGCCGGCGCATGGCCATCAACAAAACCGCGCGAGGAAATTGTCGCCCATGCGATCTTCACCCGCGCGCTCGCACTCGACCGCAATGGTTACACAGCGGCGCTCGCCGAATCTCGCCGACTCACCAACCGCCTGCGCGCGGAGTTTTCCGATCACCCGCTCGCCAACCGCGCGTTGCTGATGATCGCCAAACGCGACCTCGCCGCCGGCGCGTACGACAAGGCCGCTCACACGCTCACGATCCTTCGCGAAAATTCAAACCTCCCGCAAGAGCGTGGCGAAGCAGCTTTCCTCGAAGCGATGGAGGCTTACAAAAAAGGCGAAACTGGCCCCGCCGCCAAACTTTTCGAACAAGCCGCCAAGGATCTCGAAAACGAGAACTCCAACAACGCGCGCTTCAACTCGCTCGTCGCGCTGACGATGGACGAAAAGCAAGGCGCATCGGCGCTCACCACCATCGCCAACATCAAGGACCCGGCACTTGCCGACGACATCAAACTCGAACGCGCAATGGCCGCAAAGCCATCGCCGGAAAAAACCCAAGCCCTCGCAGAATTCATTTCACAAAACCCGCAACACCCGCGCGCCAACGAAGCCCGCATCGCCGCCGCCCACGCCGCACTCGACCAATCACCGCCCGATCTCACCCGCGCACAAAACTCGCTCGATGAGCTCGCCAAGCAAGCCGACACCGAGCAAGCGGTTTCGCCCGCGCAGCTCGCGTGGTTGAAACTTCGCATCTCCTCCGCGGCACGCGACCTGCCCGCAGTGATCGCCAACGCCAACGCCTTGCTCACCGAATTTCCCGCCGATCCGGTAGCGGGCGACGCGGCCCTGCTGCTCGGCCGCGCCCACTTCGAATCCCGCAGCTACAACGACGCACGACTCGTGCTCGAGAAACTCGCCGCCACCAGCGCTGACCCCTCACGCGCCCAAGCGGCATGGCTGCTCGCCGCGCAATCGGCCGCACTCGTACAGACCCCGCAATCACGCCAAGAAGCATTGATCCTTTTCAAAAAAGCCAGCGAATCGGACTCACCGCTCGCGTCGGTCGCCCGACTCGAAATGGCCCGACTGATGATCGATATGAATCAGGCCGAAGAAGCGGTCAACCTGCTTCGCCCGTGGTTTTCCTCACTGCAAAAAAACGATCCGATTTACCAAACCTGCGGCCTGCTGCTCGGCGATGCGCTGCAAGCATTGAGCCTCACCCGCCCAGATGCCCTCGGCGATGCTCTTGGTATTTACGACCTGCTGCTTGCCAACACCGATAAGAAATCAGCGCACATCAACCGCCTCCAATACCTGCGCGGCCGCATCCTCGAACAAGTTCCCGACAAGCCGGACAGCCCCGGCCAAAACGAACAGGAAGCCCTGCGCGCCTACTACTCGGTTCTCGAAACCAGCGAAACTCCAACCGAATGGAACTACTTCGAGCTTTGCGGATTCCGCGCGCTCACACTTTGCGAAAAAGCCCAACGCTGGCCAGCCGCCATCGCCTGCGCCCGCAAAATCGCTTCTTTCAACGGCCCCCGCGCCGATGAAGCCAAACAACGCGCCGAACAAATCCGCCTCAAAAACATGATTTGGGAAGACTGATCCCAAACCAACCCCATCCAACACCCGACGATCATGCCCAACCTACTCATCACAGGACAATCCGGCCGCATGGGCCAAGCCCTCATGCAAGCCGCCGCCGCCGATCCCGACTCGACCGTCACCGCCACCCACGATGTCGGACAAGACCTCGACGCCGCAGTTCAAAAGGCCGATTGCATCATCGACTTCACCGTGCACTCGTTCACCGCGCAAGTCGTCGAAGCAGCCCTGAAGCATGGCACCCGACTCGTCATCGGCACGACCGGCCACAGCGATGAGGAACGCGAAATGATCCGCAAGGCTGCCGAAAAACTTCCGATCGTTTTCGCATCCAACTACTCGGTCGGCGTCAACACGCTCTTCTGGCTCACCCGCCACGCCGCGCGCATCCTCACCCAGGACCGCTTCGACATCGAAGTGACCGAAATGCACCACCGCCACAAGATCGACTCACCCTCCGGCACCGCACGCACGCTGCTCGAAATTCTCAACGAGGAAACCGGCACTTCCTACAAGGACGATGTCACCCACGGCCGCTTCGGCAACATCGGTCCGCGCCCTCAACGCGAAATCGGCATGCACACGCTGCGCGGCGGCGATGTGGTCGGCGACCACACGGTGATGTTTGCCGCCAATGGCGAACGCGTCGAACTCACCCACAAGGCATCCTCACGCCTCACTTTCGCCGCCGGTGCCGTGCGCGCGGCCAAATGGCTCGAATCGCAACCTGCCGGACTCTACGACATGCAGGATGTGCTCGGCCTGAAATGATCCATCCATCCATTCAATACCATTCCTCCATGCGCCTCATCCCCGTTTTTTTTACCCTGCTCGCAATCGCCGCCTGCAAACCGCGCGATGCCTCACAGGCGAAGCCAAACGACAACCCGCCGCCAAGCGCCCAAGTCGCAGCGGAGCAAAAACCCGTCACCGCAAAGGCCGATGTGAAATCATCGCTGTTGCGCATCAACTCGACGCAGCAGTCATGGAATGTCTGGCAGCCATGGGAAAAATCCCCACCGCGCAAGCGCCGCGCCCTTGCCGCCGTGGTCGGCCCGCAACAAGTCCTCACCACCGCCGAGCTGGTGACCGATGCGACCTACCTCGAATTTGAATCCTGCGATGGCACGAAATTCTCACCCGCCAAGGTGATCGCCGCCGACTACGAGGCAAACCTCGCGCTGCTCGGCCCCACATCCGACACCGCCGGCGCCGAACTTTTCGCCACGCTCACGCCATTCGAAATTTCAAAGCCCGCCACCATCGGCAGCCCACTCTCGATCGTTCAGATCGAGGAAAACGGCGTCGCTCTCGAAACGACAGGCGCGCTGCAAAGCGTCGACCTCATTTCAAACTTCCTACAAGGCAACAACTTCCTCACCTACCGCGTGAAGGCCTCGATGCAGGATGCCGCAGGCAGCTACTCGCTACCGGTCCTGCGCGATGGCAAACTCGCCGGCGTGCTCTTCAGCTACAACGCCAAGGACCAACTCTGCGATGTCGCCTCCACCGACATCATCACCCGTTTCCTGCAAGAAGCGGCCGATGGAAATTACACCGGATTCCCCAGCCTCGGGATCTCGATCGCCCGCACCGAAGACCCCTCGTTCCGCCAATGGCTCAAGCTGACCGATGACGCCGGAGGCATTTACATCCAGACGGTTCGCAAAAAAATGGCCGCCGATCTCGCCGGCGTGAAAAAAGGCGATGTCTTGCTCGCAGTTGATGGCTCGCCGATCGACCGCCGCGGCTACTATGATCATCCGACTTACGGCAAACTTCTCTGGGGCCACCTGATCCGCGGCACAAAATCCGTCGGCGACACGGTGACCCTCTCAATCCTGCGCGACGGCAAACCGATGGAGATCAAGGCCACGCTCAGCCGCGAACCGGAAGAAAGCAAACTCATCCCCAACCACCTTTTCGGCAAGGCTCCCAACTTCCTCGTCAAAGGAGGGCTTCTCTTTCAAGAGCTCTCACGCCCGCTGCTCGAAGGCTTTGGCGAAGACTGGAAAACCCGCGCCCCGCTCAACCTGCTCGACGCACTGGAAAACCCGGAAAAATACGAGGAATCGATGGATCGCGTCGTGCTCCTCACCGGCGTGATCCCCACCCCGGCGACTGTCGGATACGAGTCGCTGCGCAACCTCATCGTCACCAAGGTGAACGGCAAACCGGTCAAAAACCTGCAAGGCCTCATCGCCGCATTCGATGACAACGCGCCGGCGATTCACTCGATCGAATTCGATGAAGAAAATCTCACGATCAACCTCGACGAAGAAATGTCTTCGGCAATCGACTCACAACTGCTCAAACGCGGACTCAACCGCCTTTCACGCGCGGAATGATGAGCATCAGTGAATCGCGCCGTCGCGAATCACCAGCGTGCGATCACCCAGCTCGGCCAGCGACGCATCATGCGTCACCACCACCAGCGTCATCGCATGCTCATTGGCGAGCTCGAGCAACATCGACATGACCTGCGCGCTGTTGGCCGAGTCCAAATTTCCCGTTGGCTCGTCGGCAAATAAAACCTTTGGCTCGTTCACAATCGCCCGTGCGATTGCGACCCGCTGTTGCTCGCCGCCAGAGAGCTCGGCCGGAAGGTGATCCTTGCGATGACCAAGCCCGACCCGCTCCAGCGCTTTGATCGCTGCCTCAGTTGAATCAAGCCCGGCGATCGCACCCGGCACCGCGACATTTTCCAGTGCGGTCAACTCGGGCAAGAGATGGAAGTTTTGAAACACATAGCCGATCTCCCGATTGCGAAAACGCGCCTGTTCCTGCCGCCCCAGCGCGTAGAGATCGACACCATCAATCCTCACCAAGCCGCGCTCCGGACGCTCCAGTCCCGCCAGCGTGTAGAGCAAAGTCGTCTTGCCCGCACCACTCGGCCCACACAAAAACACCCGCTCGCCACGACGAATCCGCAGATCAACACCATGCAGCACCTCGATCGTCTTGTTGCCGATCCGGTAGCCGCGATGCAGGTCGACCGTTTCAATCATCGTCTCGCTCATGCCCCAAATCTGCCCCCCCATCGCCCCCAAGGCAAGCCCTCGCAAGCGGACTTTGAATGTGGAAAGGGCGCGGGATGCGCATGCCATCGCTTGGCTCATCTTACGTATGCACTTTTCGCAAAGTTTGGCGACCACACTTGAATTTCGTGCTCATTGCTGATGCAATGACGCCTTGTCAACCGATGGGCAAACCATGCAAGCGCCGCCGCAAAAATCGGCACGCCAAGCATCTCGCTTGCGCAATAATCTGCGCTATTGCATTTGGGACGGCATCCTCGCGGCACCGATCACATTTCTTTCGGCACCGGGAAATTTGGTCGTCACCGTGCTGTTGACGCAATACTTCAAGCTCAGCGGCCTCCAGCTTGGCATGGTCGTTTCACTGCAAGCGGCATGCAATGCCGTTCAGGTGGTCTTGCTCCCTTGGCTCAATCATCGCTACTCGCCAAAGCAGCTGACCCTTTTCGGCACATGGGCTCAATGGGGCGCATTCCTGGGACTGGCAATCATGGTGCGCGCATTGCCGCAAAACGATTCCCCGTGGATTTTTCCAATGCTGCTTTCACTCTTTCTCGTCCTTGCCGCAACGCAGACCTTGGTTGGAATTTCATGGACCTCTTGGGTGCGCGAATTCACGCCGGAACGGATACGCGGGAAGTATTTCGGCCGCCGCAACGCGATCTTTCAAAGCTTCACCGTCTGTTACCTGCTCGTGGCGGGCCCATGGCTCGAATGGTCGGGCAAAGGCGACAGCTCAAACATGCGCGACGGACTGATCGCACTCATCGGGCTTTCGATGCTGTTTCGCATGGGCTCAATCCGAATGCAGCAACTTACCTGCTCGCCACAGGATCTGTCCACGGCACCCGACAAACCAAAAAGCACTCCCTTGCGGGAATGGCGCATGCAATTGAAGCAGGTCTTCGAACGCCGCAACCTCGTTGCCTATTTCATCTTCGGCGCCTGCTTCGGTTTTTTCGGCAACCTGATGGGCCCTTTCTACAATGTGTACATGCTCGATGTGCTAGGCATGTCGGCCATGCAGGTGACGACAGCCATCGTGCTGGCATCCATCACCGGCGCCCTGTCGATGACCCGATGGGGGCGCATGATCGATCGCTACGGCAACCGGCCGGTGATGATTTTCTGTCTGCTGATCTGGACAGCCAACGGCTATGGCTGGCTTTTTACCACACCGGACCGCTTGTGGGTTCTCTATTTGATTTGGACCATCGCCGGTGTGTTTGCGGCAGGCTTCATGCAAGGCCTCTTCGGGTTGCTGTTGAAGATCATCCCGCCGGAAAGCAAAACTGTGGCCATCAGCGTCAATACGGCGATCACCGCCTTGCCGGCAGCCATCGCTCCGATCATTGGCGGCGCCTTGCTCGACGCATGCGTGAACCAAGGTTGGAGCAAACTCACGGTCTATCACTGCGGCAGCGCGATCCACAGCACGCTGCTCATCTTCAGCGTGCTATTGATTCTACCCATACACGAACCGAAGTCACAGCGCCTTGCCCAATTGGTCGGAGCAATGATCCCATACCGTCAGGCCGCATCTGTTCTCGGACTGAACTTTCTCACCAACCACCTATTCTATCGAAAAAAATAGGGCCCCGCCCGCGTGGTCAGCGATCTCATCGACGCTCTTCACATCGATAACCCCCTATCTTTCCACTTAAATTGTCACATCCCACCCTCCGACAAGCCATACGCTCCCAATTTTAGCCGCAAATCGTCTTTGCGATTGCATCGGCCTGGCCGCTTTGGTGGAATTTCCACCGATGGCCACTCCCACCAATGTTCTCTCCAGCGGAATCGAAATCACCGGCTCCGTCCGCTTTGCCCATGACATGATCGTCGATGGCAAGATCGAAGGCGAAATCAGTTCTGACAAGGGCCGTGTCACGATCGGCGAAAACGCCATCATCAAGGGCGACATCTCCGCCGGCGAAGTGAAGGTCTACGGCAAGATCGAAGGCAAAATCACTTCGCAACGCTGCGAGCTCAAGGACAAGTCGAAGATCAATGGCGACATCAAGTCGAAGGTCTTCACAATGGAAGAAGGTGCCCAGCTTTCCGGCCGCACCGAGATCGGTGGCTGATCGATCGCCGCTTGCGTTGAATTGTCTAACGCCCTTCCCAGCGCTCTTGCGCGTGTTCGCACGAGCGCGGCTCGAGGTGGGAAATGACCCTGCCATCGGGGCTTAGCAAATCGGCAACCATTGCCTCCAAGCGCGTCGCTTGGTCATGCGCCTCGCCGACGCTGAGGTGATCATCAAACACGAGGTGAAACTCCACCCAATGCGTGCGGCCCGAATGACGATGGCGGAAGTTGTGGTACGACAATCCCATCGACGCCACCTCGCGATCGAGCAACTCACGCACGCGGCTCTCGATCAGCGGATCCGCCTCGTCGAGCAATCCACCCAGACTCTCACGAATGAGCCGTATCCCCACGCGAAGGATGTTGCACGCGACCAAAATCGCCACCACCGGATCCCACCACACCCATTCGGTGACATGATACAAACCAAGCCCGATCAGCACCGCGACGCTCGACCACACATCGGTGAGCACATGCATGCCGTTCGCTCTCACGAGTGGTGACTCGCTTTTTTTACCCACCGCGATAAGGGATAGACCGAGTATCAGGTTGACCCCCGCCGCAAGCGATGTCACCGCCAGACCAAAGCCCAAGTTGCGGATCTCGACGCCGAACAAGAACTGCCGCGCCGCTTCGTAAAAGATCAGCATCGCCGCGGCGGAAATCATCGCCCCCTCGAAGCCCGCCGAAAGAAATGAAACTTTGTCGTGACCAAAATGATGGGTTTCATCAGCCGGCTTGATCGAGAGCCGCAAGGCCCAACACGCAAAGGCCACGGCAAGAAAATGCACCACCGACTCGGCCGCATCGGAATAGATCGCCGATGATCCGGTCATCACCGCGCCCGAAACCTTCACACCCAACAGCACCAGCGATGCCACGAGGGAAAAATTCATCACGCGCTTCTGCTCCTCGACGCCCGACATGAAGGCGAAGCATGGACGAAACGACCGACCAGACAAGCAAGAAGCATTCGGATCCGCGAGGGATCGGAATCAAATGCCTTCGCCTTCGTTTCTCGTCTCGATCTTCACCGGCGTTTGCGGCGACGCCAATCCGGGGATCACCCGACGCATCAATTTCTTGAGGCCGCCATCCGCCTCCTCGAGCTCGGCTTCGCCTTGGCGCATGGCATTTTCCCATGCGGCTGCGAATCCCGGCGCTTGTTCGCGCATCGCGCGGATCGCGAGTTCGTGCACCTGCAAGAGCCGCATCTCGGCGCGCCCCGGCTTCTGCGACAGCGCGGCGTTGTTCACGCGCAGGTTTTCATTCTGCATGCGCAGCAAATCGAGTTCCGACTGCAGCGTCTCGTTGCCGCTCGCGTTGATCTTGAGCTGGGTGTTGAGGTGCTTCTGCATGTCCTTGAGTTCGCCCTCGAGGCGCTTGATCTCGCGAGCGAGATTGCGACGCGCGCTGAAGCCGGATTTCCAAATGAAACCCGCGATCAGAAGACCCAGCAAAAACCCCCAGACAAAGGGTGTTTGCAGCGCGGTGTTGAGCAGTTCCATGAGCTTGATGCGATTGGGTTCAGCCTGCAGCCACACGGTGGCGCTGCAGGAAAAGATCGATGCCATCGACGAGCGCGAGCCAGCTTGCCTCGATGATGTTTTCGGAAACACCCACCGTGCCCCAGTTGTTTTCGCCATCGGTCGAGACGATCAACACGCGTGTCTTAGCGGCGGTCGCATCATGACTGTCGATGATGCGAACTTTGTAATCGACCAATGAAACTTCGGAGATCTCGGGGAAAAATGGCAGCAGCGCCTT
Organism: Akkermansiaceae bacterium; assembly: GCA_947462835.1. Classification (GTDB taxonomy): domain Bacteria; phylum Verrucomicrobiota; class Verrucomicrobiia; order Verrucomicrobiales; family Akkermansiaceae; genus Luteolibacter. The sequence goes on along the minus strand of CANHQM010000001.1, from coordinate 154,700 downwards.
GCGCAGCGCGAGGTCGAGCGCGTTGACCACACCCCTGCCCTCGGCGACCGTGAGCTCGGGCGTACCATCGACCATCAGCTTCACCGTCGCCTCGCAGACCGGCGGATGCCCGTCGCGGTACTGGCGGAAACTGGTGTGATATTCGGTCAGGTCAAAGGGCCTCGCGTGATTGCCAAGCTCGCGGCGGATTAGCAATTCAAGCGAGCCGCCCGCCGCCTCGAAGGAATAGCCTTCGTTCTCGAGTTCCTTCACGCGCTTGAGCACCGCCGATGCCTCGGCCGAGCCTTTTTCGAGCGGAAGACCCAGCTCGCCGGCCTTGATCAGAATGTTCGACTGGCCGCTCAGTTCCGAAACAAGAATGTTCTGCTCGTTGCCAACGCTGGCAGGCTCGATGTGCTCGTAGCTGCGCGCCAACTTCTGCACGGCATTCACATGCATGCCGCCCTTGTGCGCGAAAGCGGTGCGACCGACAAAGGCCGCGCGGGCAAAATGCGGGTTGTTCGACACATCGTCGACGAAGTACGACAAATCTCGTAGTTTCTCCAAGCGCGACACCACTGGCATGCCGAGCTTGAGCTGCAGGATCGGGATCACCGAGGTGAGGTTGCAATTGCCGGTGCGCTCGCCGTAGCCGTTGATCGTCCCCTGCACCTGCGTTGCGCCGGCCTTGACCGCCGCTACGGCATTGGCCACCGCGAGCTCGCAGTCGTTGTGGGTGTGGATGCCGAAAGGAACATCAGGCAAGCGCTCACGCACTGCCGCGCAGATTTGCACGATCTCATCAGGCAGCGTGCCGCCATTGGTGTCGCACAGCACGAGGCATGCGGCACCACCCTCGGCGGCCGCCTCGAGCGTCGACAAGGCATGCTCGGGAGAGTCCTTGTAGCCATCGAAGAAATGCTCGGCATCGTACATGACCTCGCGGCCGTGCTTCACCAAATGAGCCACGGTGTCGCGGATCATCGCGCGGTTTTCCTCGACCGTGGTGCGCAGCACCTCGGTGACATGCAGCTCCCAGCTCTTGCCAAAAATCGTCACCACCGGCGTCTCCGCCTCGAGCAAAAGCGCGACCTGCGGGTCATCGCCGACCGGCGTGTTCGCGCGCCTCGTCGATCCGAATGCCGCCAGCTTTGCGTGCTTGAGCTTGAGCGATTTCGCCTCGCGGAAAAATTCGACATCCTTCGGGTTCGAACCCGGCCAGCCGCCTTCAATGAAATCGATGCCAAACGCATCAAGCCGCTCGGCAATGCGCAGCTTGTCCAAGACAGACAATTGGAATCCTTCACCCTGGGTGCCGTCACGCAGGGTGGTGTCGTAGAGGTATGCAGGTTTGGCGCTCATTGCCGGGGCGCGGGACTTTAATGGCAGGGAGCCGGATCGGCAAGAAGGAACCAAGACTCGAAAAACAGGCCAAAAAACCACCTCAACCCCAACCATCAAGCTCCCGCTTTTCGCGTTCGAGCCGCAGCTTTTCCCGCGTCAGTCGCGGACCCCGCCACTTCCGTGCAAAAAGCATGCCCATCAGCCCGCCGCCAAAATGACAGGCGTGCCCCAGCTGAAACACCGAAGCAAATCCTTGATCCACAAGCCAGCCGCCAAGCAGTGAAAACCCAGGCATGCCCAGCATCGGGTCTGCCAATGCCAGCAGCAGCTCGCCGATCAGAAGACCGCGGCCGAGGTTTCTTGCCGAAACCCCAAGCGGCAAAACCCGCGCATCGGGTGACAGCGACGCGAGACACAGCAGCAATGCCATCGCTCCACCGGAAATCCCCACCAGCAAACCATGGCCCAACAAAAGGTGCGCCAAGCCGCCCGCCACAATGCCCGAAAATGTCACGAGAAGCATGACCCGCCAACCCATCATCAACTCCAGGCGCGTGCCGAGCAGCCACATCAAGACCCCATTCACCAGCAAGTGACCCCACGAACCATGCAGCCAACCGTGCGAAAAAATTTGCCAGTACCGTGACTCGCTCATCCCCTCGCGACTCAAGCCAAACATGCGATACCAAGCCACCTCGTTTCCAGACCCGACCTCGGCCAGCGTCCATAGATGCACGAGCAAAATTGCCAGCAAAACCAACCACGATGCGGGCATCCTCACGCGCCGTCGGAAATCTCCGGCCAGCTCATCCATCATTCCGCCCGAAGAGATCATGAACCCACACTCTCCGTGCAAAATGGAAAATTTCAATCAAACGCTCTCGCGCGTGGCTCGCGATCGACGGGATCCTCACCGCCGGCGCATGTCACAAACGGCCCACCCTCAAGCGGGGCGACACCGGTGAATGCGACATCCGGCATGTCCGAAGGACGACCCGCCAGCGGGAAATCCTTGCGCAAAGGGAAAAACGGATAGCCCTCCCACATGAGAATGCGCTTGAGATTCGGATGACCCGAAAAACGGATGCCCATCATGTCCCACACCTCGCGCTCATGCCAATCGGCACCAGGCCAAATGCCAACCACCGAGGGGATTTCCTCATCCTCACCGACCGCGACTTTGACCCGCAGGTGCTTGGAGTCATCCACCGTCGCCAATTCGTAAACCACTTCAAAGCGTGGATCATCGCCGAAGTGGTCGACGCTGGAAACATCGAGCAAAAGGTCATACCCGAGATCGCGGTGGCAACGGCTCAAAAATGCCGCAATCGAATCCAGCGCCACAGTCACGCTGTGCTCGCCGCGAAATTCATTCACTCCGAGAATTTTTTCCGCGAACCAGCCGCGCAAACGATCGATATCTTGTACTGCTGACATGTCGTGTGTGAGATCAGGAAATTTCTTCAATCAGGGCCTGCTTCTGGGCCATCGTCGACTCCTCGCCTTCGATTTTCTTTTGCAGTTTCATCAAGCCTTCGATCAAGGCCTCTGGCCGTGGCGGGCATCCCGAGACATAGACATCGACCGGGATCAAACGATCAATCCCCTGCAGCACCGCATAGCTTCGGTACATGCCACCGCTCGACGCGCAAGCACCCATCGCAAGGCACCACTTGGGCTCGGGCATCTGATCCCAGATCCGTTTCACCGCGAGCGCCATCTTGTAGGTCACCGTGCCGGAAACGATCAGAACATCACTTTGGCGCGGCGAAAAGCGCATGACCTCCATGCCGAAGCGCGAAATGTCAAAGCGGCTCGACGCGGTGGCCATCAACTCGATCGCGCAGCAGGCCAAGCCCATGGGCATCGGCCACAGCGAGTTTTTGCGCATCCAATTGATCGCGGCATCGACGCGGGTGACAATCACATTGCCCTCGATCTTGGAATCGTAGGCGGAGTGGACGGTGTTGGTGGAGGGGCTGACCATAGCTCGCTGGGAACGCGCCCAATCTGCCCGCCACACCCACGACGCTCAAGCGGATAATCCCGAAAACCGAAATTCAAAGCCGCGGACTCATCAAAGCGCTCAAAATGCCGCCGCACCGCATTCGTGCCACCGCATTTCCCTTGATCATTTAGCGCCCGCAAGGTTTCCCTGTCCGCGCATGAACGAACGCAAGACACTCGACGAACGCCAACAGATGTCCGACCTGGAACGCCTGCGACACTCATGCGCGCATGTCATGGCCACCGCGATCCTGCGCATCTGGCCCGACGCGCAATTTGCTTACGGTCCACCGATCGAAAATGGCTTCTATTACGACTTCGACATGAAGCACCGCCTCACGCCCGACGATTTCGAAAAAATCGAGGCGGAGATGAAAAAAATCGCCAAGGAAAACCAGAAGTTCGAACGCCGCACGATCTCACGCGATGAAGCCAAAGCGATGGCCGAATCCGGACGCCTCGGCGGACTCAGCGAACGCCCCGGCAACCCGTCGCGCTTCAAGCTCGACCTGATCGACAAGATCCCCGAGGGCGAAGAAATTTCCTGTTTCCAAAATGGTGAGTTCATCGACCTCTGCGCCGGCCCGCATGTCGGCTTCACCGCGAAGTGCAAAAATGTGAAGCTGATGTCGGTCTCGTCGTCATTCTACATGGGCGATGAATCAAAAGGCCAACTGCAGCGACTCTACGGCACGGCCTTCGAAAGCAAGGAACTCTTGGAAGAACACCTCAACCGACTCGAGGAAGCGAAAAAACGCGACCACCGCCGACTCGGCCGCGAGCTCGCCCTTTTCCACATCGATGAAGCGGTCGGCCAAGGCCTCATCCTCTGGAAACCAAAAGGCGCGCTCGTCCGCAGATCACTCCAAGATTTCATTACCGAAGAACTCGACCGCCAAGGCTACTCGCAGGTCTTCACTCCGCACATCGGCAAGCTCGACCTCTACCGCACCTCCGGCCACTTCCCCTACTATCAGGAAAGCCAGTTTCCCGCGATCCCCGAACGCGATGTGTTGGAAAAACTCGCCGATGAGGATGCCACCTGCGCCTCACTCATCAACGGACTCGAGAAGGGCGACTTCGAAGGCTACCTGCTCAAGCCGATGAACTGCCCGCACCACATCAAGATCTTCGCGAGCGATCATCACTCCTACCGCGACCTGCCCGTGCGCCTCGCGGAATTCGGCACGGTCTACCGCTGGGAACAATCCGGCGAACTCGGTGGCATGACCCGCGTTCGCGGCTTCACCCAAGACGATGCCCACCTTTTCTGCACACCCGATCAAGTCGCCGCCGAAGTCACCGGCTGCCTTGATCTGGTGAAAAAAGTTCTCAGCACGCTCGGCATGCATGACTACCGCGTGCGCCTCTCACTCCGCGATCCCGCCAGCGACAAGTATGTCGGCTCGCCGGAAAATTGGGACAAAGCGGAAGCCGCACTGCGCGAAGCCGTGCAAACGCTCGGCGTGCCCTACACCGAAGAACTTGGCGAAGCGGCCTTCTACGGACCGAAAATCGATTTCGTCGTCAAAGATGTGATCGGCCGCGACTGGCAACTCGGCACAGTGCAGGTCGATTACAACCTGCCCGTCCGTTTCGGACTTTCCTACATCGGACCCGATAACCAAGCCCACACGCCGGTGATGATTCACCGCGCGCCCTTTGGTTCGATGGAGCGCTTCACCGGCCTGCTCATCGAGCACTTCGAAGGCAAGTTCCCGACCTGGCTCGCGCCCGAACAAGTCCGCATCCTGCCGATCTCGGAAAAAACCCTCGAGGTCGCCGAAGCCGCCGCTGCGCAACTCGCCAACACCGGCGTCCGCCTCACGGTCGATCGCAGCTCGGACAAAATCGGCGCCAAAATCCGCCTCGCCCGCCTCGACCGCGTCCCCTACATGCTCGTCATCGGCCAACGCGAAGCGGAAGAGGGCACCGTCTCCGTCCGCCACCGCGACAAAGACGACCTCGGCGCCAAACCGCTCGACCAATTCATCAAGGAAATCACCGGGGAAATCAAAAACCGCAGTCTCTGAGTCGACTCTGGGCCTTTTTCCTCGCTTTGCGCCGAATTTATCCCGCATTCAGGCCAAAAGAAACCTTGCAATCAAGTCGGCTGCCCTGTAATCAACGACTAGTTCAACCTGCACCCTTGCAGAATGAAGCGCTTCGTCTGGTCTCCAACGCCATGGTCTCAGGAAGTGATGATAGTGATGGCGTGACTAGAAAAAGACAAAATGGACATCTACGTGGGCAACCTGCCCTACTCAGCTACCGAAGAAGACGTCACCGGCCTCTTCGCCTCATACGGACCCGTCGAAAGGGTCAAAATCATCACCGATCGTGAAACCGGGAGATCCAAAGGATTCGCGTTTGTGACCCTCGGCGACCAAAGCCAATTGAACGCAGCGATCGAAGCCCTCAACGGCTACGACTATCAAGGCCGCGCTCTGCGCGTAAATGCCTCCGAGCCAAAAGAAGCCGGTTCCGGTGGATTTGGTGGTGAGCGTCGTGGCGGCGGTGGCGGCTACAAAGGCGGTGGCGGCGGTTACGGCGGCGAGCGCCGCGGTGGTGGCGGTGGCGGCTACAAAGGTGGTGGCGGCGGCGGCTACGGCGGTGATCGCCGTGGCGGCGGCGGTGGCGGCTACAAAGGTGGCGGCGGCGGCGGTTACAAAGGCGGCGGCGGCTACAAAAGTGGCGGCGGCGGCGACTGGTAAACCATCACAAGCCTGATTTTACCCAACACCCGGTTTCCTCAGTGGAAGCCGGGTGTTTTTTTGTTCGAGTACTCAGCACCCCACTCAATCCAGATTCCGATGAAGGAGCCACGAAAGTCTCGAAACAACACGAAATAAGAAGCCCTAGGGGGATTCTATGGCTTTTCCAAAATGGTGAAACAGGCATGGCATGAAATCTCATGCCTTTCGTGAAACTTCGTGTGTTTCGTGGTCTCAACTTCTGTTTTCGGGCTCAACACCCCAGATAGAAAAACTCTCCGAACGGGAGGCCGCGAAAAAAAAATGCCAGAAACCCGCGTTTGCGGATTTCCGACATTTGAAGATTTAACAAACAGCCCTTGGATCAGGACTTGTAGCGGAGACGCTTCTTGTGGCGGTTCTGCTTCATGCGCTTCTTGCGCTTGTGCTTGTTGATTTTCGTTTTACGGCGTTTCTTGATGGAGCCCATGGCGTTTGCTGTCGGTGTTATGTTACGGTGAGAAAATCAGGGAACGATTTTGTTGAGCGGGTATTCGATGATGCCCTCCGCGCCAAGGCGCTTGAGCTCGGGGATAATGTCCCGAACGACGATTTCGTCAATCACAGTCTCAACCGCCACCCAATCCGGCTCGGAGAGGTGTGAAACGGTCGGACGGCGCAGGGAAGGAAGGTTTTCAAGCAGCTCCTTGAGGCGATCGGCGGGAAGGTTCATCTTGAGCCCCACCTTGCCGCGGGCACCCAGCGCCGCCTTGAGCAGCAGCGCGATGCGGTCCATTTTCTCGCGTTTCCACGGATCGGCCGCCGCGACGGGATTGGCGTAAAAGTGCGGGAAAGAAGTCAACAGCGTGTCGACGATGCGCAGGCGGTTGGCCTTGATCGATGAGCCGGTCTCGGTGACATCGACAATGGCATCGACGAGATCCGGCACCTTCACTTCGGTGGCACCCCAGGAAAATTCAACCTCGGCATTGATGCCGCGCTCGCGCAAATAGCGCTTGGTGATCCCCACCCCTTCGGTGGCGATGCGTTTGCCTTCCAGATCCTCGGGCTTGCGGATCGGCGAATCCTCGGGAACCACCAGCACCCAACGGGTCGGCAGCGAACTCGCACGAGAATAAGGAAGCTCGGCCAAATCCAGCAACTCGACTTCATTTTCATAAGCCCAGTCGTGACCGGTGATGCCGCAATCGATGAAACCTTGGCCAAGGTAACGACCAATCTCCTGGGCGCGGATCATGTAAAGGTCGAGCTCCGGGTCATTCGAGCCGGGACGAAGACCGCGCGACGAAACATAAACCTCATAGCCAGCCTTGGCGAGAAGCTCGATGGTCGGCTCCTGCAGACTGCCTTTGGGAATCGCAACTTTGAGCGTACGGGTCGTGTCGGACATTGGGGGGCGGGCGTTTTACCCGCGAAATGGCGGGAATCAAGCCAAGTTTCGCGAATTTTCCACATCGCCGCCCCCATCATGATGGGGCTCAACGCGCCACAACCATGCCAGCAGCAGGAAATATCCGGCAAATTCCAGTGCTTTGGCCCAATAGCGGATCGGCGCATCGCCGCCATGACAGCCGCAAGAAATGTCGAGCCCGCGAACCCATGCCGAGCCAACCGCTACGGAAAATATCAACACCAAGCCAAAGACCGCGAGCAATGCCCCACGCCGCAAAATGCCAAGCATCAGGCAAACGCCCGCGATCAACTCCGCCCATGGCACGCCGTAAGCCACCCACGCATCGAGCGGCGGACCGACCATGCGGTAGTTCGCCACATCAGCCAAAAAGCGATCCAAGCCGGTGCCGAAAATTTTCAACCCACCACTGTACGCAAACCAACAGCCGAGCATCACCCGCAAGACCAGCGCGACGACTTCTTTGGGTTTCGCAGGCATCGTGAAATTTGCAGCTCAAGATGGAAACTCAGATCCCCAAAGCACCCTGAGATGCAACTCACACCCAATCAAGCGTGCGCCATGTAGCGGCGTTGCGCTTCAGCCTCGGGGTTGTGCGGAACGGATTCGTTTGCAACCTTGGTATCGGCCACCAACTCGTCACGGAACTTGGCGATGATCGCCTCGACCGGCCATGAAGATGCCTCGCCGAAGGCGCAGATCGTGCGTCCGTCGATTTGGTATGCGACGCTCTCGAGCGTCTGAATGTCGCTCGGTGCGGCATCACCCGACACAATGCGATCGGAGATTTTTTTCATCCATGTCGATCCCTCACGGCACGGCGTGCACTGACCGCAGGACTCGTGAGCGTAGAAGGCGTTGATGTTGTTGAGCACCCACGACATCTTGCGTGAGTCGTCGAGCACGATCACTCCGCCCGAGCCGGCCATCGACCCGCAGGCAGCCAGCGTGTCGAAGTCGAGTTGGATGTCCCAGAAATCCAACTGACGCTCACTGCCATCGGGGTTCTTCAATTTGAAGGATTCGTCACAACGCAAAATCTTCGACGAAGAACCACCGGGGATCACTGCCTTGAATGAGCGCCCGTCCTTGGGACCACCGCAAAGATCATAAAGCAGTTCGCGCATGGTGAGTTTGCCGACCTCGACCTCGAAATAGCCGGGATTTTTCACATCGCCCGACACGCAGAGAATGCGGGTACCGGTGTTGCGGGCAACGCCGAGCTTGGCGTATTCATCACCGCCCATGCGGATGATGTGTTTCACATGGCAGAGCGATTCGACATTATTGACGATCGTCGGGCACATGTAGAGGCCGAGCGCAGCGGGAAAGTAAGGCGGCTTGATGCGCGGGTACGGGCGCTTGCCTTCGAGCGATTCGATCAGACCGGTTTCCTCGCCGCAGATGTAGGCACCGGCGCCGCGGTGGACATAGAGCTCAAGATCAAAGCCCGATCCTAGAATGTTTTTGCCGACGAAATTTTTGGCGCGTGCCTCCTCAATCGCGCGCTCGACGATGAGCGCCGCTTCGGGGAATTCCTCACGCAGGTAAATATACGCCGTGTGCGCGCCGACGGCGAAGGCCGAGATGATCATGCCCTCGATGAGTTGATGCGGATCCTGATGGAGGATGTAGCGATCCTTGAAAGTACCCGGCTCGGATTCGTCGCCATTGCAAATCAGATACACCGGCTTGGTATTGTTCGGCGGAATGAAGGTCCACTTCATCCCCGTCGGGAAACCCGCACCACCCCTGCCGCGCAGGCCGGATTTTTTCACCTCTTCGATGATATCCTTCTGCGGCATGGCCATGGCCTTGCGCAAATCTTCATACCCGCTATCGCGCATGTAGCAGTCAATCGATGGATCCCATCCCTCGCGATCGACATTCTTGAAGATGAGCCGGTACTCGCGAGCGTGGGGTTGCTTGGTGTAGGTGATCATGCGGGCGGCAGAAAGCTGTCACATGACGGCGCCATGCTCAAGCACGAGACCACTTGGAATGAATTTTTAACACTACGGAAAGATTCATCCGCAAACATCGCAATTCAGGCCATGCAAATCCCGCCCCCCCAATAAAAAAAACCTCAACCCACTGAGGATTAAGGCCTTAAAGATGGCTCCGGCGGTTGGGATCGAACCAACGACCTAGTGATTAACAGTCACCCGCTCTGCCGCTGAGCTACGCCGGATTTCGCAGATGCGAATGTGGGCGGGAAGATGGATTCGCCAGCCCCATGGTGGCAAGGCAAAAATGACAAGAGGCGGAAATTTCCTCACTTCAACCCAGTTTCCGAGGAAGGAACCACGAAAGTAACAAAACAACACGAAACAAGAAGCCCTTGGGGTATTTTATGGCTTTTCCAAAATGGTGAAACAAGCACGACATGAAATCCCACACCTTTCGTGAAATTTCGTGTGTTTCGTGGTTCAAGCAAAGCAGGGGCGCATCAGCCACCCGCGGCGAGCGTGACAAGCTCGACCTTCGAGCCGGACCTGACTTCGACGCTTGTGTAGTCGCGCGGGAAGACCGCTTGCTCGTCGAGCTCGACGACGACCGGTTTGCCCTCGAGGCCGAGGCTCGCAAGCAGCGCGCTCACGCTGAGCGGGCATGGCACGGCATGGGGCTGACCATTGAGTTGGATGCTGTCGTTCATTTCCACTGCTGGAGTTGTTCCGGGAAGGGGCAGTTGCTGCAATCGGAAAAATCTTCGAGACAAAAATCCTGATACACTTGCAGCAGCGCCTGGTGATGACACACGCGCTTCAACCATGGCGCCGCGGCCTTGGTGGATCCGAAGAGGCGCAGCGAACAGCGCTTCACTTTGTCGTTCGGCGAAGACTGACGGAGCTTGTGATAGCTGCGAAAGTTCATGCCATCCTCATGCATCGCCAAAGGAATGAGGTGGTTTGCCGCGAGCTCCAATGCTTGCGATCGACCGAACACCGCAACATGCCGCGCCGATGCCGCCGCAGTGAGCGTGTGACGCCGAGACCAAAACGGATGCTCGAGCGAATGCAGGAAGTCCACCAGCGGCTTGACCTCAAAGGGTCGCGCAAAGGCAAGCTTGCGAAACTGCGGCCATGCGGAAATCAGTGCCGCCAAGGCCCCCACCCTGCGGTGCGGATGATTGGCCGGACGCTGGCCATGAGTTTTCCATGGGATCGCGCGGTGTCCCGCAAATTCATAACGGCTGCGGCACTTCCACCATTGCTCCCACAAATTTCGCAGATAATCGCGCGCATCCGGTTCCGCGCGCTCGTGCAAACCGGGTTCCAAAAATCCGGCCACACCAAACAGCACCGCTTCCATGGAATCCGCCTCGGCACGCATCGCATCGAGCGGCGCACGCTGCGCAAGAAGCCTCATCGCCAAGGCATTGCCACCGTAACCAAGCGTCTCGGCACAGGAAAAAAACAAGGCCGCATCCCTGCCATGTGCCTCAGCGACCTTCAACCAACGCGATGCCTTCAACTGCGCCCGATGCACCGCGGCCTCACGCAGCAAGCGCTCAACACCGGCGCTTGCAATGTTCTTGAGCGGATACACACAACGCCCCGGATGCGCGATCGCCACCTCACGCATCGGACGGTTCAGTGCATCCGCCAACTGTGTTTCGCCGATCGCGATTTGCACAACCTCGCGGTTCTCACAGGTCCGCGTGAAAAACTGCCGCGCGCTGGTTTGGAAAACCACATGCAGGATCACATCCTTGAACGCAGGATTCACCGCATGACCATGCGCCTCCCATGCCTCAGGCGTGGGATCAAGCTCGAGCGGACCACGGCGCGTTTCACCATCGATCTCGACAGCCGCATGCATGAAGTCCGGACCCTCGCCGCGATTCCATTCGCCAAATTGCACAAGCTTCACCTGCTTGCCACAAACCGAGCGAAACTCTCTCCCAAAGGCACCGGCAAACCACAAAGCCTGCAACTCAAGCTCGGGTGGCAACGCACGCAATGTCGTCTCGGCAAATGCCAAGGGCGGATGCCACACCGATTCTAACAGAAATCCATAAGTCATGCGTCGGTCACTTTGAGAAAAATTATCATTTCGGCTTTGCCTGATTACCCGGATTTTTTTCCGGCGGCTTATTGATTTGCGGTGGCTCGATGATGTCGATCCAGCCCTTCAGCGCATCGGCTTCGGGGATCGATCCGTAGCGCATCTGCGCATCGCGCAAACCGCGCATGGCAAGATCCTTGCGACCGCCCGCGCGATCCATGGCAATGAGGTGCATGTCGAGCCGCATCTGGTCATCAGTCGCCGGGTAAAGCGTCTTGGCCTCGCGAAACTTCAGCGCCGCCTCAGCCTGCAAGCCCTGATGCAGCAGACCCAGGCCCTGCGCCTCGAGCAACACACCACTCCTCAAACGCAGCGCCGCCGAGGAAAGCTGCCGCCGCCGTTCCCACGCATCGTCGGGCCACTGCAACAACGCGGCACGCAAGGCGCGATACGGCACATCCTCCTTGAGAATGTCGCCACTGCCATCGAGTCTGGCAAACGGGCGATACAAAGGATCGCCCAACACCACCCCCTGCCACGAAGTCACCGGCATCGCCATCCAACACGCCTCGACCCAGCTGTAGCCATCCAACAATCGCTGCAAAACTAAACCCAAATCATGCGTGAGGTGCAGGTACGGCTCGTAAACATTTCCCACCGTCACCGTCGCTCCGCGGGCCAACAACGGCGCACACCAGTTCTTTGATGCATTGCCAAGCTGCTCGGCGCTGAACGAATGCAAATGCACCGCCACCGCGCCGCGACGGAACTTGAAACGCGGATTCAACAAAGCCCCGCTCGCATGCCAATCGTACCAACCGAAGTACACCGCCGCCTCGTTCATCGGGTAGTTTCGAGGCAGCGTTTCATTGAAGCGATCGACCATCGTCGGCATGCCCACGCCGTCGCATGATTTCACCACCGTCTCAAGCCACTGATCCCCCTGCGGAAACTTGTTGGCAATGTCCACATACGCCATGCCCCACAGACCGGTTTTTTCCACCTCCACCGCATCTTTGATCATGCGATCGCAAATACCATACGACGAGGCGTCGATGCGCGAGGTCAGCATCAGAAACGGCATATCGACCTGGCTCCACGATTTGTCCGATCGGTAAAACTTATTGGCCAAGCCACCATCCAGCGGCAGGCCCTCGATACCGACCATCGCCAACTCGGAGTCAACCGCCGCATCATCACGACCGAGAAATGGATTGGCCTCTTTGCCGGTCGGATTGGCCACAGGTTTTTCTGAAGCCTTGTCTGCCGACGGCGTGGGCTTCGGCGTTGGCTGGATTCGCAATGGCACACCGCGCATCGTCACCAGCACGCGGATCTTGTTGCTGCGCGGCATGGTCAAGCCATCGCGATCACGCGCCCTCTGCCACCAACCGCGACGATCAAACTCCGCACGCAAGGGCCCGGCGATCTTGGCATCGTAATCCGACCGCGAAATGTCGGCCACCTGCGGCATATCGAGGCCGATGAGGTTTTCCTCAGGGATCCCACGCGCGCGACGGTAAATTTCCGCGAGCTTGGCCGAGTCGGGAATCGCGGAGTTGTAGAGCACCGCCACGCCATCGACCGCCGGTGTCGCCACCGCCATGAGACTCATCGCTGCAAACGCGCCGGCCAGCATTCCCATGCATCTCATGCCACGCACCATGAGCCCTCGATCCCACCGATGCAAGCACCCGCAATTCATAGCCCGATTCGCAAACCATCCCACGCCACACGCACGCCATCGGGCAGCGAGCCATCCAGCGAAGCATGCTCGTTTTCGTGACCCAAATGCGTGAGCCATGCCTCACCCACCCCACTGCGCTCCACCGCATCCAAGGCCTCGGCCAACGAAAAATGCGTCGGATGATCCCCCGGCCTCAAGGCATCGACCACCAACACATCCGCGCCACGAATCAAATCATAGGTATCGCTCGGGATTCGTTTCACATCGGGCAAATAAGCAAGACTCCGCGCACCAGGATATTCAAACAGATACCCCACGGTCTCGAGCGCCGCATGCTCGACCGGCAAGGGCGTGATCCGCAAATCACCGATCAGAAATGGCCCATCGATCACTCTCGCATCGGGCCTCACATAGCCACGGTAATGGTTGTCTTCGGAAAATGCCCAGCCATACATCTGCTTGAGCGTGCCCAAACATTCCTCGGTGGCATGCAAGGGCAATGGCTCATCACGCCGCCAACAAAAGGCCCGCAACTCATCAAAGCCCGCGACATGATCCAAGTGCGCGTGAGTGTAAACAACCGCATCAATTTCCCGAATGCCCTCGCGCAAGGCCTGCATGCGAAGGTCAGGCCCGGAATCCACCAACACCGTCGTGCCGCCCGCACGCACCAAGACCGATGACCTCAGCCGGCGATTGCGCGGATCCTCCGAAGTGCAAACCGCGCAGCCGCAACCGATCACCGGTACCCCCACGGATGTTCCCGTGCCAAGAAATGTGAATGAAACACCCGCCACAGCCGTCATTCTACACGCCACTCCATGGCAAGCAACCATCGGAAGATCAAAGCCTCCAACGGATGAAATTCACCACCATGCGATTTTTCCACTTGCGACACGCAATTTCCACCCCGACTCTCATAGTGTTCAAATGATTACCAAAATGTTTTCAGCCACGCTCCGCGGCATCGATGCCGTGGAGGTCGAAGTCGAGGTCAACGCCCGCGGCGCCGACAAACCGCAAGTCATCATCGTCGGCCTGCCCGATGCTGCCGTTCGCGAGTCATCCCAACGCGTGACCTCCGCGATCGGCGCCTCGGCGCTGTTTCTCGACGATGGCGTGAAAACCGTGAACCTCGCGCCCGCCGATTTGAAAAAGGAAGGCCCCTCTTTCGATCTGCCCATCGCGCTCGCAATGATCGCCGCCAGCCGCACCAAGCCCTTCAATGCCGACGATTGCTGCGTGGTCGGCGAGCTCGGCCTCGATGGCGCGGTCCGCCCGGTGAAGGGCGTGCTCTCGATCGCACTCGAAGCAAAACGCCGCGGCCGCCACCGCCTGCTCGTACCCGAAGCCAACGCCCCCGAAGCCGCAGTGATCGATGGCATCGAGGTCTACCCGATCCGCTCACTCCGCGATGCATGGGAATTTCTCGAAAACAACATCGTCATCCCACCCTTCAAGCTCGACCGCCGCGCGTTCTTCAGTTCGCAAAAATCCTACGATCTCGACTTCGAAGAAGTAAAAGGCCAGCACCATGTGAAACGCGCACTCGAAGTCGCCGCTGCCGGCGGTCACAACCTGCTGATGATCGGTCCACCGGGCACGGGCAAGTCGATGCTCGCCAAACGCATCCCGACGATCATGCCGGGCATGACCGAACACGAAGCGATCGAGACCACCCGCATCCACTCAATCGCCGGCACACTCGATCCGATGAAGTCGTTTCTCACGATCCGCCCCTTTCGCTCGCCGCATCACACAATCTCCGATGCCGGCCTACTCGGTGGCGGCACCAACCCCGGACCCGGCGAAGTCTCGCTCGCCCATCACGGACTTCTCTTTCTCGACGAACTCCCCGAATTTCGCCGCCAAACCCTCGAAGTGCTACGCCAACCGCTCGAAGACGGCGATGTCACGATCTCACGCGCCGCCGGATCCCTCACCTTTCCCGCACGCTTCATGCTCGTCGCCGCGATGAACCCCTGCCCCTGCGGATTTTACGGCGACCCGAAACGCGAATGCCGCTGCTCGTCGCGCCAAATCGAAAACTACCGCCAACGCATCTCCGGCCCGCTCCTCGATCGCATCGACCTGCATGTCGAAGTCCCACTCGTCGATTTCAAAGACCTCTCATCATCCGAAGCCGGCGGCGAAAACTCCGCGACCATCCGCGAACGGGTCACCCAGGCACGCCTCATCCAAGCCGAGCGCTTCCGCAAAGACCGCAACACCACCAACGCCGCCATGAACCCGCGCCAAATGAAAATCCACTGCAAAACCAACGCCGAAGCCAACGCCTACCTCGAACACGCCATGCAGGAAATGAACTTCTCCGCCCGCGCACACGACCGCATCCTCAAAGTCGCCCGCACCCTCTCCGACCTCGCCGGATCCCCCGACATCCGCCCCAACGACATCCTCGAAGCCATCCAATACCGCTCGCTCGATCGGAAGCTTTTCAACTGATCGAAAGAGCCCGCAAAAACCTAAAATTACATCATCCCAGAGGTCGTACAAAGTACGACATTGACCCCGATGCATTTCTTCGTATGTTTCAGCCACTGACCTTTGAGGAAGACCCCGTTTTCATGAAAACCAAAATTCCCACCAAAGGCACAGGTCGCCGTCTCACAAAGCAAACGATTCAACCCGAATCCTTAAAGCAGAGAAAAAATGCACTGGAGCGTGGCGAGCGAGCACCATCGAGGGCCTTTCGAATTTTCAAAAGAGCCGATGGCAGCCTTTCCCGCGTCGCGCTCAATCCGGAATACCAGCGCCGAAAGTCAGCTACCGCATGGAAGTCCATGCCAGAGGTCAAAAAGGCGCGTCACACTCTCGGCCTCACTCAGGAAGCTTTTGCCGACTTATTGGGAATCCGCATCAACACGCTTCGGAGTTGGGAACAAAACAAGCGCCAACCCTCGGGCGCCGCACGGACGCTGATCCATATCGCTCTCAAGCACCCCGAAGTCCTACAAGAAGCCGTCGCATGAGCTTATCAGTTCCGCCTTCCACTCGGTAGGGCGATGCGGCCTCACAGCGCCGACTCTTTCAGAAAGAAAGATTTACCGCAAAGGCGCAAAGGCGCAAAGGCGCAAAGGTCGCCAAGGAACGCAGAGAGGGAAGAGTTATTGGTTATTGGTTATTGGTTATTGGGGAAGAAACCACCTCTTCATGTGGCTGGGACTTGCAGTCCCAGTCCGTCCTTGGAACATCCTGTTCCAAGTTTTTCTCCGGTAGGGCGATGCGGCCCCGCAGCGCCGTTTCTTCCCGTAGCTGGAGCATCTTGCTCCAGGCCGTCCATGGAGCGTCCCGCTCCATGTTTTGAGCAGTGCATGACTACGCCACTTGTTTTCTTCTGTCTCCCATCAGTTCATCAGCAAAATAAGTGGTCAAACATTCGGAATGAAATTGCGGTATAAGGCATGGCGCTTGGAAAGCGCCGCCACGATTGAAGAGCTGTCCCGCAAGATGCGTGACACAGCCAGCGAGACGCTGGCGCTCCCCCATGAGGAAGCCGCCTATTCATTCTCTTCTCTTGAAACTGAACACTTGAATCTTGAAACTTTTTTCGATGTTCAATGCTCAACACTCCCCTCTTCCCCAATAACCTCTAACCAATAACCTACAACTCTCCCTCACCCTTCGCTTTTTTTGCGTGAGGCAGGAGCTGGTTTGGGGAAACGAAGACGGACTTCGGCGCCGCCGAGCGAAGAGCGACCAAAGACAATCTTGGCATTATGATTCCGCATCGCGGTGCGCACGACATAGAGACCGATGCCCGAGCCTTCGAGCTTGGTGCTGTTGAGTGGCGTCTCGGTGGGCAAACCCTTGGTGAAACCGGGGCCGCTATCGGCGATGATGAGTTCGATCATGGTGCGCTTACCCTCGATGCGGATATCGATTTGCCGCTTCTCGGCACCTGATTGCGCGATCGCCTCGATGGCGTTGCGCAGCAGATTGGTGATGGCGAGCTGCAGTTGCCCTTCATCACCAAGGATGCGGCAGGCTTTATCCGTCCCCTGCTCGCTGACGAAAATTTGATGCTGCGCAAGGGATTGCTCCACCTGCAGGATGGAGCTTTTGACGACCGTCGAGAGGTTCACATTCCGGTGCTTGGTCTGCACATTGCGCAGCAGCACTTTCATTTTTTCGATGGTCCTGACCACGAGTTGCGCTTCGGCAGCGATCTTGTCCAGCGCCGGGTGCTCGATGGATGCTTCCTCGATGGCCATGCGACTTTGCAGCAGAATGGTGCTGAGCGGTTGGTTGATCTCATGAGCAACGGCCGAGGCGGCAAGGCTGCTTCGGAGTTTGCGCTCAAGCTGGTTGCGTTGCTGTTCTTCCGATTTCTTTTCGCGTTGCCGCGCTTGGTGAAGGGCTTGCTCGATTTTTTTTCGGTCGGTGATATCGAGAAAACCCACCAGCATGAAATCCTCCATCATGGCGGCGTTGATGATCATGTCGCGCGTGGTGCCGTTCTTGCAGACCATGCGGAATTCCATCGGCTTGATGGTGCCATCGCCTTGCGCCGCGCTTGCAATGGCGGCATCCCATGCTTTGAAGGCAGTCATGCGATACTCTTCGTCGGGGTACGCCAGCTTGGCCCACTCGCCAACCGTCGGGATTTCATCGAGTGTGTAGCCAAAGGTGCGGACAAACGGCTCGTTGATGAATGTGATGCGGCTGTCGTTGCCGAGGGTGTTGATCGCCACCGGCACCGGAATGTTGTCGAGGATGCGGCGCAGCTCCGACTCACTCCTTGCAAGCTTTTGTTCGGCTATCTTGCGCGTGGTGATGTCGGAGAGCACGCCCTCCCACACGATGGTGCCATCGCTGCGCTGGCGTGGGATGGACTCGGCATGGATCCAGCGGGTTACGCCGTTCACCACGACGCGGCATTCTTCGGAAAAGGGAATTTTCTTCTCAAAGCACTCGGCATTTTTTCGCACCCACTCGTCGTAATCATCCGGATGCACGCAGGCGAAGGCGTTGAAGGGATTTTCCTCCGCCTCCTTCCGATCGAGCCCGCAAATCTCCAAAAAGCGGGCGCTCATGAAGGAAAAGTGGGCCATGCCGCCATCCGCAGGCAGCACCATGGTGTAGGTCCCCGCGGGAATGTTTTCGGTGACTTCGAGCGCGGTTTTTGCCAACTCCGCACGCGCGGTGTCGAGCTCCTCGTCGGCCTTCTTGCGTGCGGTGATGTCAAAGAGCGAGACCAACAACATATCATCGTACGCCTGCGCGCTGAACAACATATCGCGCTGTGTGCCGTCCTTGCAGGTGATCCGAAATTCCATCGGCACCACGGCACCACCCTCGCGGGCCACCCTCTCCACCTCGGCATTCCATGACTCGAAGACCCGCTTGCGGTAGTCGGGATCGGGATAGGCACGCATGGTCCATGCCCGCACATTGGGAATTTCTTCCGCCTCGTACCCGAAGGTGGCGAGAAAGGTATCGTTGCAAAACTTGATCTCACCATCAATCTCGGGCGTGCTAATCGCGATGGCCATCGGCAAGCCGTTGAGGATGCGACGCAGCGATGAGTCGTCCTTGAAATCAATGCCGGGCGGAAGCTGAAGTGACATGCGCTGCTGGGTGCGGTTTGGTGCTTGGTTTGTTTCGGGTGTCGGGCGCGGCAAACACGATCGGCTCGCGCGCCTCATGCCACGGGGCTCAGCCGGGCTTGCGGCCCTCCTTGGCAAGCTCGGCGTAATGGCGTAGGGCGGCATGAGCCAAAGCAGGCCCCACCGTACCGAGACGCGCGGCCATGCGACGGCGGTGGACCCCCACCGTGTTGACAGAGATGCCGAGATGATCGGCAATCTCCTTGCTCAACATGCCACTGCCCATGAGGGTGAAAATTTCCCTCTCGCGCGGGCTGAAAACTTTGTTCGGATTCACCTGCGATGAAATGCTGCGCGGGTTTTCGGGCCGCACAGCATCGGCACCAAGCAGGGCGACCAACGATTGCCGCAGTGCGTCAAATGTCTGGGTCTTGTCGACCACTCCCTTGATGTTTTTGCGCAGGGCCGCCGGACACACAAAGGTGCTCGCCTCACCGGAAAGGATCAGGATGCTGGCAGCGGGATTGATCTTGAGCAACTCGCGTGCCACGGCGGTACCGCGTTGGTCGGGTAGGGTAAGATCGAGAATAAGCAGATCAGGCCGATGCTTGTAGCAGGCATCGATGCCTTCCTTCGCACTGCGGGCCTTGCCCACCACCTTGAGCCCGGGCACCAGGCAAAGCATCGAGGACAACAGATCCACAAACATCACATGGTCTTCAACAATCACGCAGCGTGTTTTCATTCGGTATGGCAGGTGTATAAAATATCCTTGGAAACTTAGGAACTTCAAGCCGCAGTACGGTCCTGCGACATTTTGGATCGGAGAAAACAAGGGGACAGCAGCAATCGTAAACATGTGAGGAAAGGCAGTTTCCGGCCTCATGCCCATTAACCTGCGCAGAGTAATACCTTACGGTTAATGGATAAAAAGAGGAGCTTTGCCATACACACTCCATCGTAATGAAAGCAACACCTGCAACCAGCAAGCGCCGCACCGAAGCCACCCCCAAGCACTGCATCCACATGGAGCCCGAAATCTGGCAACTGGCTCACAAAACCGCGAACTCACTCAGCCTCAGCACCTCGCAGTTCATTTCACGACTCATCGAAGAAACCGACGGCGCCATCCAATACAAGGGCCTCCTCGAGTTACGAAAACACAAGAGCGAGGCTGATCCCGATCCGCACCACGCCCCATTTCCCATCAGCACCCAATCCATCCCGACAAAACCGCCGACCGAACAACACACCATGAAGACAAACACGGCATTTCCCACCCTGCTCGCAACGAGTCTCTTACGACGCGTGGTTTTTCCGTTGCTGGCCTTGCTTTCCGTCAGCAGCGTCGCGTTCGCGCAAAATGGCGTGTTCTCGTGGGCGGGTCTTGGGAGCGGCAATCAAGACGCCAATGTGGGCCTGACCAACACCAAGACATACCTCAACGCGGTCGATGCCGGCGGCTGGGGTGGCACTGTCAATGGAGTGACCTTTGCCAAAGGCAACTTCAACAGCAATCCGAGCGGCTCCAACTACGCCGTCACCGGTGCCGGCAGCACGTTCTTCCGCGATCCGATCAACCTTGGTGGCGAGCTCGGCAAGGTCGTCCTCGACTTCGTGCATGGCAGCGGCAGCAGCACGCAAACCGTCACGCTCAGCGGTCTGACTGCCGGGGAGTTCTACACGACCACGTTCTACAACTTTGCTTGGGACAACAACAGCCGCGCGCAGGCCATCACCACCACCGGCGGTGCATCGACCACCTTCAATCAAAATTTCAACGGTCAGAATAACGCCAATGTTCTCCGCTACAGCTTTGTGGCTTCCGGCACGAACGAGGCGATCACTTTCACGCCCGTAAACGCGGGCGCAACATTTCACAACAGCGCCTTTACGACCGAACAGGCTTTCAACAAGACGTATGTGAGTGGCGGCGACTGGACTACCGCCGCATGGTCCACGGCCGGAGCGCCCAACGCAGTCGGCGCGAATGCCGACTTCACCGCGCAGGCCGCCCCCACCACGCTGAACCTCAATGCAGCCCAGACGGTGGGCAACCTCCGCTTTGACGGAGCCAACAGCTGGACGGTAACTGGCCCGAACACGTTGACACTGCAGGCCGACATCGGGGGCAAGGCCATTGTGACGGCCGCGTCGGGAACGCACGCGATCGCAACGCCGACCGCGTGGAACAGCGACGTCTGGGTGACCGGTGCTGGCACGCTCGAGCTTTCGGGTCAGGTGGGCACGACATCCCGCGGCCTCACGAAGTCGGGTGTCGGAACGCTTGTTCTCTCGGGATCGAATGCCTTTTCCGGAGTCACCGACATCACGGCGGGCACGCTGGTAGCTGCCAACAATGCTGCGCTCGGGGCTGGAGGACATGATCAGTCGAAAATGACTTGGATCCGCGACGGCGCCACACTCGCGCTGCAAGGCAACATCAGCTCCGGCGAGCACTTCCATGTCTGGGGCAGCGGCGTCGGAGGTCTGGGCGCGATACGCAATCTCAGCGGTAACAACGCGCTCACGAATGTTGATGGCAGCGGACCCGGCTACGCGCTCCGCTCGCAGACCACGGTGGGAGTCGATGCCGGGAGTCTCTCGGTCTCCGGTTTTTACGAATCGGGTGGTTCCTACGGTCTGACCACGATTGGCGCCGGCACTTTGATCCTCACCGCCAATAGCACCTACACCGGCACGACTACGATCAGCGGCGGCACCTTGCAGGTCGGCAACGGCGGCACGGCGGGCTCGCTCGGCACGGGCGATGTGACCAACAATTCGACATTGGCGATCAACCGGGGCAATGCCTACACCTTGGGCAACATTGTCTCCGGCACGGGTGGGCTGGTACAACTTGGTGCCGGCACCACTACTCTTACCTCCAGCAACACCTACACTGGTGGCACGACGGTGAGTGCGGGCACGCTCACTCTCGGATCGGCCAACCGTTTGGCAGACAGCGGTGCGCTGGCCGTCAATGGCGGCAACTTCAATCTCGGCGGGTTCAGCGAGACGGTGGGCGCGGTCACGCTTGGCGGTGGCTCGATCACCAACGGCACGTTGACCGGCAGTTCTTATGACATGCAGTCCGGCAATGTCTCGGCGGTGTTGGCCGGCAGCGGGGCCTTGACCAAGAGCACGGCGGGCACCACGACGCTCTCGGGTGCGAACGCCTACACGGGCGGAACGACGGTGAACGCGGGCACCTTGGCCCTGGGTGCCAACAACCGTTTGGCCGATGGCGGCGCGGTGACAGTGAATGGAGGCAGCTTCAATCTCGGCGGGTTCAGCGACACGGTGGGCGACGTGACCTTGGCCGCCGGCTCGATCGCCAACGGCACGCTGACGGGCAGTTCCTATGACGTGCGCAGCGGCAATGCCTCGGCGGTCTTGGCCGGCAACGGGGCCTTGACCAAGAGCACGACGAACACGGTGACTCTCTCTGGCAACAACACCTACACCGGAGACACGGTCGTCAATGCCGGCGAACTGAAGGTCAACGGTTCGATCGCCAGCAGCGAAGTGACGGTCAACAGCGGTGCAATCCTTTCCGGCAGCGGCACGGTCGGCGGCATCAGCGGCGCGGGATCCATTAATCCCGGCAACAGCCCCGGCATCCTCACCGCACCATGGATCGATCCGAGCGACGGCATGTTCCTCAACTTCGAAATCACCGACATCAAACCCGAGTATTCGCAAGCGACGAGCAGCGCCAACGATGTGTTGCGCCTCACCGCCGCAAATCCCTTCGCGGCAGCGATGGATGCGGGCAATGAAATCAATGTTTATTTCAATGTCGCCAACTTCGACCTAGACCAAGCCTTCCTCGGCGGGATCTACACCGATGATCAAGCGGACTTCACCAACCTCGTTTCCAACGCGACCTTCAACTTCTATGTCCAGGACGATGAAGGCAGCGTCAGCTACAACGGCATCCTCTACTCGGTCTTGACCGGATACGAGATCGAACTGGGCACCGCGCTCGATACCGCAAACTTCGCCGATGGCACCGTCAACGGCCGCATCATGCAGTTCACCGTCGTGCCCGAGCCATCCTCCGCCCTGCTCGTGCTCATCGCCGGCGGCGTAGCCCTCACCCGCCGCAGGCGCCAACCCACGGCCTGAAGCGCCACATGAATTCCTGTCTCATCCCAAACCGCCGGAGCATTTCCTCCGGCGGTTTTTTTGTGGCTACCCATGGAGCGTCCAGCTCCATGTTTCGAGCAGTGCATGACTACGCCACTTCTTTTCTTCTGTCTCCCATCAGTTCATCTGCGAAATCAGTGGTCAAATATCCGGAATGATTGATGCGAAAGAAGGGCATGGCGCTTGGAAAGCGCCGCCACGATTGAAGAGGTGTCCCGCAAGATGCGTGACACAGCCAGCGAGACGCTGGCGCTCCCCTATGAAGAAGCTGCTTCTTCAATAACCAAGCATTCAATAAAGGACCTTTGGGACAAAGGTCCCTGCCTTAAGATGCGACTTCTTCCTCACCCCAATATCCAATCTCCAATATCTATTCCCATTCGTGTTCATGCACGTTCATTCGCGGTTAAAAACTTTAAAAGTGTCGGCGCCGCGGGCCGCGTCGCCCTACCGGGAGAAGAGGCCAAAGCAGAAGCCACTTCTTCACTCTCTTCCACTTCGATGTTCGATGTTGGGCGTTCGATGTTCGATGTTCCAATCCCCCTCTTCCCCAACAACCTCTAACCAATAACTCTTAACTCTTAACTCTTCACCCCCGCCCTTCTTCCCTCACGCGGATGTACTTGCGGAAGATCAGCAAGGCCATCGGCGCAACGAGCACCATCAGGCCGATGATGAGCCACATCATGCCGGGATCGCGCGGACCTTCCTCAGGACAATATTTGGCGAGCAAGCCACCGAATGCAGCACCAGTGATGAGCTTGCCGATGAGCAAGGGCACATACGAAAGCGAGGCGTAGGATGCCTCCTGACCCTTCGGCGCGATCGATGCGGCATACTCATAAACGCGCGGCGAATAAAACGCTTCGCCGACCGAGAACAAAACCTGCCACAGCACGATCATCACATAATACGGATGCACCACACCCTTGAGCTCCATGTAGCCGTTGCCAATGACCTTCCCCAGCCAGCCATCAGCCATGCCTTGGAAAGCAGTTGTCGGCAGTGCCATGAAGACAAATGAACACGCGGTGATGAAACCACCCAAGATCACCATCGAATAAGCGGAATACTTGCGGGTCAAGACCCCGACCACCGGCGCCAGTATCAAAATGAGAATGCCATTGATCGCATTGAAGCGTCCAATCCGCGCGTCCGGCCCAAGCTCCTGCAACGCAAATGGCGGCAACACATAGTCCATGACATTGAAGACCACCTTCAGGAGGCCGATCATGCCAAGAAACATCAACAAGCGGTAAAAGCCCGCCTGTTTCACTAAGCCCGCAAACAACCCGACGATTTCACCGCACGCATGCGACACGCTGCCGGCCACCGTCCGCTTCACCGCATCGGCCTCGATTTCCTTCTCACTGCGTCCAAGCAGCAGGATCAGCGGAAACATCAAGCACTCGATCGCAAAGCTCACCAGCAAGAGCACACGGTAATCGCTCAAGCGGGCATTCGTCAGCGGCAAATGCACACCACCACCAGTTTGCAGGGACTCGCGCACGCCATCGAAGATGAAATACGCGACCATGAATCCGAGATTCATCAACGCGTAAAAAAGCGAGAATGCCACCGACCGCTGGCTCGGCGGCGAATAACGCCGCAAAGCCGCCACCAACACCGGCGTGCACAGGGCCTCACCCAGCGCCAAAGGTAACAAGCCGCACACCAAGGCAACCCATGGCTCGGTCGAAACCACCATCACCAATCGCGTCACCACACAAAAACTCACACCGATCAACAGCGTCCGCCGCAAGCCCAAGGCATCGGTGATCGATCCGGCAATCAGCGTCATCAGCGACATCACGATCGACCACCCGGCAATCAGCGCGAGCGCGCTCTCCTTGCTCAAGCCCATGTCGTTGGCAAGCCACAGCACGAGCGTGATGTTCAGAATCTTGTACGCGGTGACGCTCAGAAACTTGAGCCCGAAAGTGAATCCCACCTCCTTCGGCGCGCCCTTGAGTTGCAACAAGGCAAACAGGCTCACGCCAAAAATCGACAAACCGATCGCCACCGCCGGCACCAATCCGAGATTCAATTTCCCCTGCGCAAGGTAGCCGACCAGACCGCTCACCAACAAAAGCCCAAGCATTCGCACGGTCATGCCCCACCACGAAACCGCCGACTCATTGTTTGGTTTGTCCATTTTTCGAATCGAAAAATTTGAAAAATCATCCAGAGCTCAATGCCCTTCACCCTTGGCCATGAGTTCGGCCTCTTCCTCATGCGAGTGGATCAGCAGGTTCACCTGCACCCCTTCGCGCTCGGCGGCGATCTTGAGCACATTGCGGATGGCCGACGCGGTGAAGCCATTGCGGCCAATGAGCATCGCAACATCCGCCTTGGCCAGCACCAGTTTGAAACGAACCTTCTTCGGCGCGATTTCCGCCACTTTCAGCTGCGCTTGCCCGGGCTCATCGATGAGCTTGACGGCCACATATTGCAGGAAATTCCTAAGTCTTTCGGTGGACGGTTCCATGCCGCCTAACATGCACGCCATCGGGCCCGACGCAAGCCCGCGTTGCAGCGGCGCTCAAACGCGCGGAATCGCAGCTCGACGCTTGCCAGCGGCCGCAGCGCCCTCCATCTTCCCACGCATGTCACGCAAGCACCGCATCACCATTCTCGCAGGGGACGGCATCGGCCCGGAAGTCATGAACGGAGCAATCCGCATCCTCGATGCCGCCGAAGCGAAATTCGGCTTCACGGTCGAGCGCAGCGAACATCTCGTCGGCGGTGCCGCGATCGATGCCACCGGCCACCCTTTGCCACCCGAAACCCTCAAGGCCTGCGAGCAAGCGAATGCGATTTTATTCGGATCGGTCGGCGGACCAAAATGGGAAAACCTCCCGCCCGACATCCAACCCGAACGCGGCGCGCTCCTGCCGCTGCGCAAGCACTTCGGCCTCTTTGCCAACCTCCGCCCCGGCGTTTGCCTCCCCGCACTCACCCACGCATCCCCGGTGAAGCAGGAACTCATCGCCGATGGCTTCGATGTCCTCTGTGTGCGCGAACTAACCGGCGGCATCTATTTCGGCTCGCCGAAAGGTCGCCACGAAGAAAACGGCGAACCGGTCGCGCTCGACACGATGATTTACAAAAAGAGCGAGATCGAGCGCATCGCCCGCGTCGCCTTCACCGCCGCGATGGGCCGCAAGAAACAATTGCTCTCGGTCGACAAGGCCAATGTGCTCGCATCATCCGTGCTGTGGCGCGAGACGATGATCGAAATTTCCCGCGAGTTCCCCGAAGTGCAACTCTCGCACATGTATGTCGACAACGCCGCGATGCAGTTGATCCGCCGCCCCGGATCCTTCGATGTACTAGTGACCGAAAACCTCTTCGGCGACATCCTCTCGGATGAAATGGCAATGATCTCCGGCTCGCTCGGCATGCTGCCCTCGGCCTCGCTCGGACGCCAAGGCGACAACGGCCTTTACTTCGGCATGTACGAACCCTCCGGCGGATCAGCGCCCGACATCGCAGGCCAAGGCATCGCCAACCCGATCGCCCAAGTGCTCTCGCTCGCGATGCTCCTGCGCTTCTCGCTCGGCGAAAACTCAGCCGCCGAAGCGATCGAAAACGCTGTGGCAAAAACCATCGCCGATGGATTCCGCACCGGCGACATCGCCACCGGTCGCGATGGCGAAACCAAGGTCGGCACCCAAGCCATGATCGAAGCCATCCTCGCACGCTTCTGATCGCGCGCGAAAACTTCGCTCATCGCTTGGTCAACGCGGCAGCGTAGAATCCATCGAATCCATCACGGGCGGGTGAAATGATCCGTTCTTCGATGAGCTCGTATCCGCCGCCAGCCAAAATCGAATCCACGGCCGCGCGGTTCTCCGATGGCAAGATCGAACAAGTGGCATACACCAATCGACCACCGGGCTTGAGCATCGCGGGGTAGCTTGCGAGCAGTTCCTTTTGAATCGATCTCACCCGCTCAAGCTGCGCGGGTTTGAGCCGCCACTTGAGGTCGGGCTGACGCCTCAATGTTCCCAGACCCGAGCATGGCGCATCGATCAACAAGCGATCGGCCACTTCGGCAAAATCGACAGGCGTGGTTTCGATGATCTCTTTGCCCTTCACGCACGAAGCTCCTGCCCGTTTCGCGCGGCGCTCAAGTTCTGAAAGTTTTTTCGCATCGACATCCATGCCAAACACCCGCCCCTCGTTGCCCATCAGCGCGGCCAAATGCAAGGCCTTGCCGCCCGCACCCGAACACGCGTCAATGACGCGCTCTCCAGCCTGCGCAGCAAGCATCGGCGCAATCATTTGCGACCCGGCATCCTGAATCTCCACGCGTCCATCAAGCCTCAATGGCTTCGGCAATGACTTGCCGCGCGCCAACACCAAAGCATCAGACAAACCCTCGACGACCGCAGCTTCGACTCCATGCGATGCCAGCCATCCAATCGCCTCGTCGCGCGTGGTCTTGAGCGTGTTGACACGCAAATAAACCGGCGCCCGTTGATTGAGCGCGGCAATTTCCTCATCCCACGCATCACCAAGTTCGTCCACGCCCAAGGCATCAAGCCAATCCGGAATCGACTCTCGAATCGCCCGCGGCTGATCGCCAAGTTGCGTCTCGCGCAGCGCCATTTCCTCCGGGCTCACGCCTTTGAATTTCCACCACTCGGGAATCTCATAACCCATCCGCCGCCACTGCGCCGCGCACATGGCATCGGTCTCTTCGCTGTCCGCGACAAACCCCAAAGCACGCCGCCAACGCACCACCTCGAACGCGGTCTCGGCAATGAATCCACGATCACGCTTGCCCCACTTGGGATTGTTCTCAAACGCCTCGGCCAGCGCGTGATCCAAGACGCGGTGCTCCTTGAAAACCAGCTTGATGGTTTCCGTCGCGGCTTCGGCAAGAATACGGTGCATTTTCATGAAAGGACACCCTTCCCGAAAACATGCGACATGGCAATGGAAACGGATCAATCGTCAAAACGGATCATCATCCGACCATGCATCCTCGTCGGAACTAACCCGCCACGGCTCAACCAACTCGGCCGGGACCTCATCAAGAAATCCCGATGGACGACAGATGATGTCACCGCTGTAGGATTTGGGATTCATCATCGGATAAGTGAGATACAACTCATCCTCGGCACGGGTCAGCGCGACATAAAACAAGCGCCGCTCTTCCTCGAGCATCGCATCGTCGTCGGCATCCAGCACCTTTCCGATCGGAAAATACCCATCCGCAAGCCACACGAGGAAAACAACTTTCCACTCAAGCCCCTTGGCCTGATGAATCGATGAAAGCGTCACCCGCTCCTCATCGGGCTGGTTGCGATCACCCGTGGGCTCACCATCGACGGCTCCCATCAGTGATAGCTGCGCAAGAAAATCCACCACATCTTCAAAGCCGGATCCATACTCGCTCAACTGCTCGATGTCCGCACGCCGGCTCTCGGAGTTGTCGTAAGTGGCCGTGAGGTAGTCCTCATAAACGCCTTCGAGAATGCTGAACACCATCGCGCTCGGCTTGGAAAATTCCGAGCCCGTCGACAGTTCATCGAGCGTGTAACAAAGCTGCTCCCAATGCTTGGCTGCCTTTTTGGGAACCTTGAACGCGAGCAAGACCTCCGACCACTTCGCCGGCGTCTCATCGCGCTGCGACCAACCGGATGACAACCATTGATGCCACAATTTCGCCGCTGCCACCGGACCACATCCGGGCATGAGCGAAACCATCCGCAAAAAGCTCACCTCATCACGACGGTTCACCACAAAGCGCATGAATGCCGAAATGTCCTTGATGTGTGCCTGTTCGAAAAACCTCAGGCCGCTCGTGATGTTGAATGGAATGCCACGCGCAGTCAGCTCCATCTGGATTTCAAGACTCTGGAAATGCGCGCGGTACAGCACCACCATTTCCTCCAGCGCGATGCCCTCACCATCACGCAGCTCAAGCATTCGTTGCGCCACAAAGGCCGCCTGCGACGCCGGATCAGGCAATGCCACCAAGGCCGGCTTCAAGCCCGCCCCACCGCGCGAAGCGCGCAAGTCTTTCTCAAACCTGCCGGTGTTCGCGCGGATCGCGGCATTCGAAAGCTCCAAAATCTCCGGCACGCTGCGGTAATTGGTATCAATCGTGAAAACTTCCGCACCCGCATAGCGCTGCGGAAATCCCAGAATCAACGACATGTCCGCACCACGCCACGAATAAATCGACTGCGCATCATCGCCCACCGCCATCAGGCTGTTGGCATCGCCCACCAGCAAATCAATCATCCTCGATTGCACCCGATTGGTGTCCTGATACTCATCGACAAGAATGTGGCTGAACCTCTTGCGGTACACCTCCAGCACATCCGGATGCTCCTCAAAGAGCCTCACAAGCAACACCAGCAAATCATCGAAGTCCATCGAGTTGGTCTCGAGCTTGCGCTTGATGTATGCCTGACGAACTTTTTCCAACTCCTCGATCCAGTCGTAAAAATACGCATAGCGGTCGGCCACAATTTCCTCGAGCGGAGTCTCGGTGTTCTCAACGAGGCTGAACATCGATGCGAGCACATCGGCCTTGGGAAAGCGGCGCTGGCGGGTGTCGATCTCACACGCGGCAACAATCGATGATAGCATCGATTTCTGGTCATCGCGGTCCATGATCGAAAATGATGCCGTGAAACCGAGGTCCTCGGCATGACGCCTCAAAATCCTTCCGCCAATCGAATGGAATGTCCCTGCCCAAAGCGCCGACACATCCTGCGGCACAAGCTCCCTCACCCGCTCGGCCATTTCTCGCGCGGCCTTGTTGGTGAAGGTCAGCAAAAGAATGCGCCTCACATCGATGCCGCGGTCGACCAACCACGCCACGCGATAGGTCAGGGTGCGCGTCTTGCCGGATCCCGCACCGGCGATGACCAGCGCCTTGCCATCGCCCGCCGACACCGCACGGTACTGCTCGGCATTCAATGCCTTGCGGTAGTCAATGCCCGAGGCATTTCCACCGGTCGCCCTGTGCAGCTTGTATTCGCGCGCCATCGGCCCACAGCCTGACACCGCCCGCGCCGGCAATCAACCCGACAAAGCCGTACATCCGAAAAATCAGATGTCCCAATCCTTGCGCTCAAGCTTGTCGGCCTCCTCGATCAGCTCACCGGCATCCACACGCTTGGTGAACGCGAGGAAACTGGCAAACTCCTGCCTCACCACCGGCAGCAGGAAGTACACGCCAATCAGGTTCGGAATGCTCATCGCAAACAATGCCGCATCCGAGAAATCAGTCGCATTCGCCATCGAGGCAGAAGAACCAACGATGATGACAAGGCAGAACACCACCCGATAGACCCATGCGGCAAAATCGCGTTTGCCGAAAATGTACTGCCACGCCTGCAGACCGTAGTAGCTCCATGTGATCAGCGTCGAAAACGCAAACAGGAACACGCAGGCAAACAGGATGTACTTGAAGGCCACATGCACGGTCTCGAAAGCCAGCGAGGTCATCTCAATGCCGAACTTCGTGCCATCGCCAGAGACCTGACCCAACACATACGAATGCCCGTGAATCGCATATGCGGCAGTGTCGCCGTCGAACTTCATGGTCACGCAAAGCACCAGCGCGGTCATCGTACAAATGACCACGGTATCGAGAAATGGCTCAAGCATCGAGACCACCCCTTCGGATGCCGCGCGGCGCGTCTTGACCGCCGCATGCGCGATCGGCGCCGAGCCAATGCCCGCCTCGTTGGAGAAAGTCGCACGGCGCATGCCCCAGATGAATGCCGATAGCAAACCACCAGTGATCGCCGCCCGCGGCTCAAAAGCCTCGGTGATGATGCGACCCAAGGCCGGGATGATTTCCGACGAGTTGACCACGAGAACGACCAAGCAACTCACGACATAGGTCACACACATGATCGGCACCATCTTGTCGGTCACCTTGGCAATGCCTTGGATGCCGCCAATGATCACAAGGGCGGTCATCAATGCCATGATCGTTCCAAAGACCCATTGCTTGTCGGCAAAGAACGATTGCTCACCGCCAGTGATGTTCACCAACTGCGCGGCGACTTGGTTCACTTGGAAAACATTGCCGCCGCCAAAGGAGGCCAGCACACACATCACCGCGAAAAATCCCGCGAGCACCAGACCGGCCGACTTCATGCCGCGCTCGGCGAAACCTTTCCTCAAGTAATACATTGCACCACCATGCACACGGCCCGCGGCATCAAACTCGCGGTACTTCACCCCAAGCGTGCATTCCGCAAATTTCGTCGACATGCCGATGAATCCGCTCAGGAAAAGCCAGAACGCGACACCGGGTCCGCCATTCTGAATCCCGATCGCAACACCCGCAATGTTGCCAAGCCCCACCGTGCCCGACACGGCGGCGCTCAGCGCTTGAAAGTGAGTCACCTCACCCGGATCGGATGGTGAGCTGTATTTGCCCCGCACCGTCCTCAATGCCAACGCGAAGGACCTCAAGTTTACAAAGCGGAACGCAAGCGTGATGATCACACCCGCCGCCGCCAGCCAGAAAATCACGGCAAAGGCCTCAAAGCCACCGATGTTGATTTTGAAAAAGATCAGATCGACAAAAGGCTTAGTGATTTTTCCAAACCACGCATCGATTTTCTTGTCGAGGCTCTCGGTCGCCACCTCGGCGGCAGCTGCCCATCCGGCCATCGAAAACCATGCGAGCAAAACTGTTAGAAAACCCGTGAGTTTGTTTTTGCAGAATTGAGCCATGTGAAAGATATGGCGATCAAGCGCTGGGGCCGCAAGCACCAAACGGCGCGGATCAATAGGCAAAGCCGATCGCAAAATGCAGCGTGCCCGATGGCTCACCCTCATCACGCGTCAGATTGTAACCGTACTCCAGACGCACCGGCCCGATCGGCAGATCAAGGCGAAAGCCAAGGCCTGTCGCCAACTCGACATCCGCCGAACCCCATTCCTCACGGTTTCGCGCGAGCCCGCCGGCATCAACAAATGCCACCCCTTTTAGCGACCCCCAAATGTTTCGCATAAGCTCAACATTGGTGTTCCACCCAGCCTCACCACCGGTCGGATAACCATCAACCAATGGTCCCAACTCACGATTCGGAAAACTCCGCACGCTGCGGCTGCCACCATTGAACATGCGCAAGTCGATTGGCAGATCCTCACTGTCACCAAACGGAAAAATCCCACCAAGCGATCCGCCGATTCCCAAATCATAAAAACGATGGATGCGCTTGTACCACCCACCCGACAAACCAAACTTCGCGTACGATGTGCTGATGTCGCCAATCGCGGATCCGATCTCCACCGGGCAATCGAGATGCCAACCCTTGGTGGGCAGAATCATACTGTCACGATAGTCGAGCGATTGATTCAGCTTCACCCGCTGGTGCAGATAAACGGTTTCACCAAGCTCCTCAATTGGCAGACCATCTTCGCTCAAGTTCACCATCGCAGATGCCGCACTCAAATCCACCGCGTAGTGATCGCCGAATTTCCAAATCAATTTCCCTTCAATCCCCTCCTCGCGCGTGTCGTATCCCTCATGACCGTAAATGAACGCGTACAAGCGACCGGAAAGCGGCAGATCTTTTCCAAGAAACCATGGATCCGTTAGCCGCAATTCGCCCAGCAATCCTCTCGAGCTGACTTCGAGCCCGGAGTTCAGCCCGATCACATTGCCAAACAAATTTCGATCCGAGTAGCTGACCCGACCAATGAAGCCCTCGTACGAACCGTAGCCAGCGGCAAAACCCACCTCCTTGGCCTTCGCTTCGGTGAGATGCAGCGTGGCATCGACCATTTTGTCGCCGACTTCCTCGGTCTCGATGCGTGCCGATGAAAATGCCCCGGTCGCCAGCAAGCCTCTCACCGCACGGTTCATCGCGGCCTCGTTGTACCAAGTGTCGCGCGCAACCTCCATGCGCCTCAACACACGCTTGGAATCGGTGCGCTCGAGGCCAGCCACCGACACACGGTTGAGCTTGAGACGCTTGCCAAGGTCGGCTCGAAACTCCGGCACAAAAACACCGGCAAGCGGCGCCCTTCCCATCTTCACCGTCGAGTTGGGATAACCCCGACTCACCGCGATTTCCTCGGCCGCCACACGCATGGCATTCAGATTCGCCGTGGTCGCAGTCTTGCCCACATAGGGCCTCACCACCTCACTCACCAACTTCACGCCGCGACCATCGACACTCGTCACCTTCGGCTCCGCAATCAAGCAACGCGGCCCGGGACTGCAATCAAGCGTGAGGTCCACCACTCCCGTGCGGTCATCGACCCATCGCTCCCGCACCACGACCTGCGCATCCCAATACCCGTCGGCATTCAACTCACGCCGCACATTCATCAAACCCTCATCAACATCGTCCTCGCGAAATGGGGCGACCCCACCAAACAAAAAACGATCCTTATCCGCGACCTTGCGAAACAAACGCGCCATGTGCTTTTGATCCGACTTTGAAAGACCCAACACATTCACCTTTCCAAGCGAGTACCTCACACCCTCGTCAACGATCAGCCGGATTTCATCAGACGATGCAATTTTCCAACTCACCTTCGCACCATCATAACCGTCCTTTTTCAAAACCTGCCCCAATAGAAACGCCGCATCTTCCGCCGATGCCGGCGTCGCCGCCGAGCCACGAACATGGTCAAGCCGCCCACCCATTGACTCGAGCACCTGACCCTCACTGCGACCACTGAGCCCGCTGATACGCACACGCGTTTCGCCATGAGCGACCATCAGGGTCGCTAGCGAAATCATCATGAGCCATGCAAATTTCATCATCGGAAAGTGAGTCGCCAAATTCCAAAAACCCTCGAATCCCCCTCGGCATCCATGCCGGCGGAGAGATACCAGCGATCGGTGATCTCAAGCGTCGCAGTCGAAAACGAATCACTCGAATAAGGATCCTGCTCCGCGACGGTGAAATCAACGCGATCCAACATGCCAAGCAATGGCCTCAAACGCTTGCCCACGACAAAGCGTCCGCGACGAAACTCCTCCGCCAACAACTGCAAGGCCCGCGACGATGCGGCCTGCGGATCCTCCAAGCCCTTGGTGGTCGCGCCCGTCGCTAGCAAGGTCATGATCTCGTTGTCGGGCAACGGCGGATTTGAAATTAAAACCATCTGCGGATTCGATGCCCGACCGTAAACCTGGATGTTCACCCGATACGGGCGAGGCTCAGCAAATCCGCGGATTTCCAGCACTGGATCCATTCCGTTCTGCGGCGTGAACCTTGCCGTTCCCGATGGCACCGTGAGCGTGCTGAACGGCAATGAGGCCTTGAAGTCGGTGACCCTCAACTCGCCCTCCGGCAACGGTCGCTCGAACCCACCACGCACGCGCAACGATCCGTCGATCCTTCCGGCAGCGACATTGCCGCGAATCAAAAACGGCTTCTCGGTATGCAAGCGCAGATCCATCGTCCAATCACGAAAGGGTTCGCTCATCGTGCCGACAGGTTTTTCCAAGCGATCCAATCGCGGCAGCGTCGCGGTCGGCGGAACCAAGAATGGCGTGCCGATCGGCAAAATTTCGATGTCGCGGTAAAACAATCCATCGACCACACCGACCCGCCCGGACAACAAAGCTTTTTGCCATGAGCCTGACAAACGAAGCTCGGCATTTGCGCGAACGATGAGCGACTCGTCGCGCCGCAAGGGCACCTGACGCGCCACGACATTCACATCAAGTACATCCGGCTTGAAATCCTTGAGCGCGAGATAACCTCCACCACTCAGACTGCCACCCACCGACGAAGCCTTGAGGCCTTTGAGCACGATGCGTTCACGCGCAAGTTCGATCGAGGCCGCGATGCCGGAAATCGTTTCAATTTTTCGATTCTTCCAAACGATCTCGCCACCCGAGAGATCGACTTTTCCATTCGCCACCGGCTTCGCGAGCGTACCCGTGGCATCAAAGCCACCAGTCACCGAACCACGCAAAGACTTGGCCGCAGGAATGAAATTCGCAAGCCGCGCGACATCGACACGCGGGATGTCCAAACGCGCCAAAAATTCCTCGTTCATGAAATCACTTGGCTTCTCGAGCCATTCATGAAGCCGCAATGGCATCGACGCGTTCATGCGTAGCGCGGGAAATTCCGGCGTCGTCGCGCGGCCCTCGAGCGTCAATCGACGATCACGTCCCTTCGCATCGATCACACACGCAAATTCCGGCGCCTTCGGGTTGTCCTTCGGCCGCAAGCCATCGAGCTCGATCCTGCCATCCATCCGCGGATCCGACACCGGCCCGTCAATGCGGATCGAAACTTTCCCAACCGACTTCGCATCAAGCTTCGCTGCTCCCGCATGCCACTTCGACAATAGCGCGGCATCGAGTCGCGCCGATTCGAAATCAACGGCAATTTTCCTCTGATCATTTCGCCCCTCGCTTCGCGCTTTGCCGACCTCACGCGGCATCGGAAATTTTGCCGATCCCTGCGCAAGCTCACGCTTGCCATCGAGCCACCTCAAATCACTCACACCAAGAATGCCATTCGTGAGCATAACCTGCGCCGACATGCTCTGAGCACCTGCCTCGACCCGCAGCTTGCGCGTCGAAAGTTTGTCGGGCCACTCGTAATCCACACCACCACTCGCAACAATGTCCTCATCACCCGTGTCCTTCACCACCAAGCGCCCGACATCCAAGACTCCCCTGTGCAAGGCCTTGGAAAAATTTCCCGAACCTTTCCATTCCCCATCGACCACATATCGGTCATTTCGACCATAGATAAAGATATTCAACACGCGAGCCATTCGACTGCTCGAGCAACCCTTGAATTCAAGCCCCGCTTGATACTCGGACGCGACACTCCTCACGCTAAAATCCCCCTTCATGCCATCGCCCGCAATCTCGCCCGACCACTCATCCGGCTCGTTCCACTTTCCATGAACCCTCAGCGGCGATTCGACCGCTGTGTCATTGGGCAAATAGCGGAGATCATATTTCCATGAAGGATCACCCATGCTTTCCATGCCGCTAAAACTTCCCTCGATCCGCCCTCGCGGCATCTCGGCATCGCTTTGCTTCGCGAGTTGCCGTGCGAGACCTTCGACCTGATCGATCACCATCTCGCCCTTGATGCCAAAGATTTGCGGCAGCGCATTACCACGCAGCACCTTGGCATCGGCCTTAAGCGAAAGCCCCGTCCCCATACCCTTGCCCGCAAGCACGAGCCTCGCGGTCTTTTCCTCCAGCACCACATCGACATCCGCCTCATCGGCCTTCCACCCTGCCGACTCGAGCCCGTTCACGGAAAATTTCACATTGCCCTTCGCACGCGAAAAATCCGGATACACTCCAAACAACTCGGCAGAAAACGAACGAATCTCACCCTTCACCGATGGCTTGATGCCAAACAATTCAAACCAATCCGCCAGCACCACCTGCCCGTCAGTGAGATCCATCTTCAGCAGCGAAAACTCCTTGCTCGCATCGATGCGAAAACCCGCATCCTTCACCCGTAACTCGGCCGACCCCGTAAGCCCGCCCTTGTCCGGCGTGTGCAAGGTCAAACGATCAATGCGAATCCCCGGCATCGGCACGAATTGCTCGACCTCCAAAGATTCGCTCTTCCACGCGACCGTCGAATTTCGCGCCGGCCAGCGCTTGCCCGAAGCATCGGTCATCGCACCGAGGCTGAGCTCATAGTTTTCCTGATGCGCATCGTGATGCAACGCACTCGATTCGAGTTGGAAAAATTCCACGCCATCTCTCACCGCCTTAACGCGCAAGCCCTCGATCGCCACATCCATCGGCTTGAGCGAACGGCGCGCATCGCGAATCGCCTTGGCAATTTTTTTGAAATCAGGCACCGGCTTTTCGCTCGATTTCGAAGCACGCGTTTCATCAAAGCGCAGCAACAAATCCACCTCCTCGACTCTCAGCCCGGCAAGCCGACCAAAGAGCATCTCGCGGAAATGAAATTTCGGCTGCAGCCGACCGATTTTAAATTCACCGACAGGCCCCTCGCCAGTCGCATGGAAATTTTTGATCACTAGGCCACGCGTGATGCTTCCCTCAAATTCCATCCCACCCACATAGCCGGCGCGATGCAGCCCCCACTTGCCAAGCATCGGCCCGAGCCATCGCACACCCGGCCCATCGAGCCCCAGCAAGCCACCCAGCACCGCCGGGATCGACAACCCAAGCACCCACATCCGCCATCGGCCACGGCGACGAACCTTCGACTCACCAGCGCTGTTTTCTGCTTCCTCCAATGCGCCACCAACTTCACCTCCGCGCCCCATGAGGTCAATCGCACGATTGGCCCAAGCCTTGCCTTGCCATGCCGTTTCAAGTAATTCCAGTGCCACATGGATCCGATCACTTTCACCCCCCTCTACATGCAACGCGTCTGGGGCGGACGCGAACTCGAGCGCGTCTACGGCCGTCAACTTCCCGACGAAACCAATCCCTATGGCGAGGCATGGGAAATCGTCGACCGTGAGAAGGAGCAATCGATCGTCGAAAGCGGACCCTTCGCCGGCAAAAGCCTGCACGAACTTTGGACCCACCACCGCGAAGAAATTTTCGGCAGCGGCTACGCGCAGCACCCGCGCTTTCCGATCCTCATCAAGATCCTCGACGCGCGCGACGACCTCTCGATCCAAGTGCATCCGCCAGTCGCGCTTGCCGCATCGCTGAACGGCGAACCGAAAACGGAAATGTGGTTCATCGCCGATTGCGATCCCGGCGCGAAACTTTATGTCGGACTCAAACACGGCGTGACCCGTGAGGCGTTCGAAGCCGCGATCGCCAATGGCACGGTTGCCGATTGCGTGCATGCGGTGAGCCCCTCGCCCGGTGATTCGATCTTCATCGCCTCTGGCCGCCTCCATGCGATCGGTGCGGGATTCCTGATTCACGAAATCCAACAAAACTCCGACACCACCTACCGCGTCTTCGATTGGAACCGCTTCGGACTCGATGGCAAACCGCGCGAACTCCATGTCGCCGAGTCACTCGCCAGCATCGACTTCAATGACTTCGAACCATCGATGGATCAACCAAACGGCGACACACTTGCTGCCTGCGAGTATTTCAAAACCGACCGCAAATCCCTCCAGGCCGGCGAATCTCTCACCAACCCAAACGTCGAAAAATTTTCCATCATCTCAGTCGTCGATGGCGCATTGAAATCCGCCGACGGTCGCCACTTCGCCAAAGGCCAATTCATCCTCATGCCAAAAGCTTCGAGCCCGCTCATCGCCGAGCAAAACTCCACGATCCTGCAAATCACACTTCCGGAGTAAGCGCCTCTTCATGTGGCTGGAGCATCTTGCTCCAGGCCGTCCTTGGAGCGTCCCGCTCCAAGTTCTGCAAAGCGAATGAACAAGCCACCCCTTCATTTCAGATTTTCAGTATTTCAGCATTTCAGCCTTTACCCCACTCCCCCTCCGGCAGCACCGCATTCGCCACCGTGAGCACCTCGGCAAAGGGCAGATCCACGAGCATGCCAAACGCATCGTGACGCCCAAGCCTCGCCCGCGTCGATGCCGGGCTGCTCATGCCGCATAGAAACCTCGCCAACTGCCTCGGTGTGCCGAGCGCCGCATGATTTTCATCAACCACCGCTCGCAATTCCGCCCATTCGCGATCATCGGGCACACGCGTTGATTTGCGCCTGATCTTTACCGCGGGCACTCCACGGCAGCGGTCGCAGTGACCACAGGGTTCGCTCATTTTTTCGCCAAAGTACGCTGCGATGAATGCCGTGAGGCAATCCTTGCGCGAGGCGAGCCCCATCACTTGCGAGAGCCTTGCAAGGTCGGCATTTTCCCTATCCGCAAACATCGTCGCATAGCGCTTTGCCAAGGCCTTAAGGTCACCCGGATCACTCTTCATGCGAAATGCCTGCCTCACACCCGAAACCGCAAGCTCGGCATCACCGGCCAACTCAAGTTCCTGCAGCGCCGCCACGATTTTCTCGCGGCTCACGCCCATTTCCACACTCAACACCGATGGCTCGAATGTCGTCCATGAGCGCGCGGCCTTTCCACGCCCGATCAGATCTCCAAGAAATCGACTCTCGTTCTTCGCCCTGCCTGCCAGCACGCGGTTGAGATCCCTCAAAAACCTCAATTTGTAAGTGTGATAATGACTGCCCGTCGCTTCGACGATGCCATCATTTTCCAAATACGCGATCACCGTCGCGATCACCGAGTTGCGGATATCGCAAGTGGTCGCGAGATCGTAAACCGATATGTCGAAGCTCGCACCGAGACCGAGTATCCGATGCACCAAATTTTCCAGAGCACCAAGGCCCGGCGTGTCGGAATAAATGAAATTTTCGAGCACCGTGAGGTCATCGGCACAAACAAAACATTCGCAGTGCGCCGGCATGCCATCACGCCCGGCACGGCCGATTTCCTGCGCATGATTTTCCAAACTCTTGGGCATGTTGTAATGGATCACCGCGCGGATGTCCGACTTGTCGATGCCCATGCCAAACGCAATCGTCGCGACGATCACGCGCGTCTCGCCACTCATGAAGGCCGCCTGCGACGCGGCACGAAAATCGTCGGGCAATCCCGCATGATACGCCGATGCCGCAAGCCCCTGCGACTTGAGAAATGTCGCAACCTCCTCGGCAGTTTCCTGCCTCGTGACATAGACCACGGCCGCACCATCGATTGACGCCAAACGCTCGAGCAAAAGCGCTTTTCTCTCGGTCGCCGTGCAGGGCGTGACGCGCAAATCAAGATTCGGCCGATGAAACCCGAGCGCGACATGATCCTCCTTCGCGATCCGAAACGCACGCCGGATGTCCGCCGCTACTTTCGGCGTCGCGGTCGCGGTCAAGGCCAGCACTCGGGCAACTTTTAGCCGCCGGCAAAACCGCGCGATCTTGAGGTAGTCCGGCCGGAAATTGTGACCCCATTCGGAAATGCAATGAGCCTCGTCGACCGCGACCATCGCCACATTCCATCGCCGCACCCTCTCGCGAAATCTCTCGTTGGCCAACCGCTCGGGCGCGATGTACAGCATCCTCAAGCGCCCGGCATCCAAGTCCTCATACAAGGCCCGCAAGCCCTCGGCATCCATCGTCGAATCCAACCTCGCCGCCGCAATCCCACGCCGCGTCAGCGACTCGACCTGATCCTTCATCAGCGCAATCAGCGGCGAAATCACCAAGGTCAAACCCTCGAGCGCAAGCGCCGGCAGCTGATAACACAAGGATTTGCCGCCACCGGTCGGAAAAACCGCCAGCACCGGCCGCCCGGCCATCAGCGGCCCGATGACCTCGGCCTGACCGCTTCGCAGCGACTCATGGCCAAAGTTTTCCCGTAGCAATGCCCTGAGCTCGTCCATGAAATCCAAGCCCAAAGCCTGTGCCATCCCATCCCGTGCATCAAGCCACATCGCTGCGAAATCCCCTTGATATGGCCCAAATCCGAGGCAGATTGATGGCGCTTCTCGTTTCGCGCAGTGCCGGGGCAATCCGGGGGGAGAACTTCGGCCGCGTGAGCGAGGGGCTTTTTTTGCAGCCAAGCCGCTCATTTTGCGCGACCGGATC
The DNA here is from genome assembly GCA_947462835.1 of Akkermansiaceae bacterium. GTDB lineage: Bacteria > Verrucomicrobiota > Verrucomicrobiia > Verrucomicrobiales > Akkermansiaceae > Luteolibacter. The sequence continues at coordinate 114,321 of CANHQM010000001.1, read as the reverse complement.
CCGGGTAGTTCTTGCACGATTTCGCGCCTCGCTTCAGGCTCCATCCCGATGCGTTTTGCGGTGCTTGGAAGTGGCAGTGGCGGCAACTCGGCGGTGGTCGAGTGCGGCAGCATGAGGCTGATGCTCGACGCGGGCCTGAGCGCGAAACAACTGGCGACGCGAATGCAGTCGATCGGTGTCGATCCCGCCAGCCTCAATGGCATCCTGCTCACTCATGAACACGGCGATCACATCAAAGGCCTCGAAGTATTTTTGAGAAAATACCAGGTGCCGGTCTATGCGACCGCCTTAACGAAAAAATTTCTCCACGACGCCGGCATCAAGTCGGGCACATGGAAAATCTTCGAAGCTGGTTGCGAATTTCAAATCGGCGACGCAGTGGTCACGAGCTTCGCAGTCCAACACGATGCAGTCGATCCGGTCGGTTTCGTCATCGGCGATGGCCGCAAAAAAATCGGACTCGCCTCGGACATGGGCCATGTCACCCGCAGCGTCACCGAACGGCTTCGTCAACTCGACGGACTCTTCGTCGAGGCGAACTACGATAAGGACCTGCTCGATGCCGATTCGCGCCGGCCGTGGTCGACCAAACAACGCATCAGTTCGCAACACGGGCACCTTTCGAACGACCAAGTCGCCGACCTCCTCCGCGACATCGCCCACCCACAGCTCAACCATGTCGTCTTCGGCCACCTGAGCTCGGACTGCAACCGCGAGGACCTCGTCATTTCACACCTGCGCAACTGCCTCGACGCCCTGGGCCACCCGCACATCGGCCTGCACTGCGCCGAACAAAACCAGCCGACGGATTGGTTTGCGGTCTGAGCAATTTGTGGTTGCTTGTGAAATCATCCCAAGCCCCATGACCCGCACCCTCACGACAATCTCGGCCCTCGCCGCATTCGCTCTTGTTTCATGCGACGCGAGTGGCAGAAAATCCACCGCGATGGATGTGAGCCCCCAGAAACCCACGGAACCCACCGGCAAGGTCATCAAAAACGATGACGAATGGCGCCAACTCCTCAGCGCCGAGCAATACCACATCCTGCGCGAAGCCGGCACCGAACGACCCAACGGCCGCGCCTACAAGGAATTCAAACAACAGGGAGCCGGCAGCTATCACTGCGCCGGTTGCAATGCCCTGCTCTTTTCATCGAAAGAAAAATTCGACTCCGACTGCGGCTGGCCATCATTCTATGATCCGGCTAAAGCAGAAAATGTCGACATCCGCGAAGACATCAGCCTCGGCATGACCCGCGTCGAAGTCCTCTGCGCCCGCTGCGGCGGCCACCTCGGCCATGTCTTCGAAGGCGAAGGCTTCAACACCCCCACTGACAAACGCTACTGCATCAACGGCGGCGGACTCCGCTTCGTGCCGGACGAAGCAAAGCCTTGAGCGCGGCAGCGGCGAATCTTTCTAAACATCTCCCCCCCGCCGCGATCCCCCATCGCCCTCAAAAAAAAGCCGCCCCCATTTCTGGAGGCGGCTTTGGGACAACTAAGTCTCCGATTAAGGAGCGGGAACGGTTGCGATCGTCTTGAGGATGCGCGAAGCGATTTGGTATGGATCGCCTTGCGAGTTGGGACGACGGTCTTCGAGGTAGCCGCGATAGGCGTTGTCCTTCACGAAGCTGTGAGGCACGCGAACCGATGCACCGCGGTCGGCGACACCGTACGAGAACTTGTCGATCGACTGGGTCTCGTGGAGGCCGGTGAGGCGGAGGTGGTTGTCGGGACCGTAGACGGCGATGTGCTCTTCGCAATGCTCGCCGAAGGCTGCCATGAGCGCTTCGAAGTAAGCCTTGCCACCCTTATCGCGAAGGTAGGTGGTCGAGAAGTTGGCGTGCATGCCCGAGCCGTTCCAGTCGCCCTTGATCGGCTTGCAATGGAACTCAACGTCGATGCCGTACTTTTCGCAAAGGCGGATGAGAAGATAGCGGGCGACCCAAACTTCGTCGGCGGCCTTCTTGGAGCCTTTTCCGAAGATCTGGAATTCCCACTGACCCTTGGCCACCTCGGCATTGATGCCTTCGTGGTTGATGCCGGCATCGAGGCAGAGGTCGAGGTGCTCCTCAACGATCTGACGCGCGATGTCGCCGACATTCTTGTAGCCAACGGCTGTGTAGTACGGGCCTTGCGGGGCAGGATATCCATCGGCAGGGAAACCGAGCGGACGACCATCCTGATAGAGGAAATATTCCTGTTCGAAACCGAACCATGCACCCGCATCGTCAAGGATCGTGGCACGGGAGTTTGTCGGGTGCGGAGTGACGCCATCGGGCATCATGACCTCGCACATGACCAGTGCGCCGTTGCGACGGGTCGTGTCCGGATAAATCGCTACCGGCTTGAGCATGCAGTCGGAGCTGCGGCCCTCGGCCTGTTGGGTCGAGCTGCCGTCAAAGCCCCACATGGGAAGCTGATCGAGCTTCGGAAAGCTGTCGAAGTCCTTGATTTGGGTTTTGCTGCGAAGGTTCGGCACGGGGGTGTAACCGTCGAGCCAGATGTATTCCAGTTTGTATTTGGCCATAATATGGTCGTGTGTTGTTGTTTTAGGGTGAATGGGTTGCGGCGCCGGATTTTTAGACCCGAGGCCGACTGAGAAAAGCAAAAATCATGCCAAAATTTTCAAATTTGGCGAAAATTAAGCCCTCTCCCTGCGGGTTTTGCCCCCCGCCTCAGGCGACGCGGACGACAATCAGCGTTGTATCGTCGATCCCGGAATTGTCGATCGCGCGTTTGGCCAAAATTTCAACGATCTCCCAAACCGGCCTTCCCGAGGCCATGGCATCGGCGATGTGGCGCTCCCACAGCCCGTCGATGAGCCCATCCGAGCAGATCAGCAGGCAGTCACCCGGCTCAAATGGCACCGCCGCAAAATGCGGGCACACCTGCGCGTGCCCCCCGCCGATCACTTCATATAGCGCCGAGCGCCGCGGATGATTGCGGAACTCGATCTCACCGATCACCCCACGCTTCCAGTTCGACCATGCCGCAGTGTGATCGACACTCAACTGGCTGAGCTTGCCGGCCCGCGAAAGATAGATCCGCGTATCGCCCACATTCGCAAGATAGAGATTTTCCGGCGTGAACCAGGTCAGCGCCAGCGTCGCCGACATGCCGCGGGTCTCATCGTTGTTGGCCGCTTGGTTGATCTGCTCGTGCACCGACTGGATCGCCTTGCGGAGGTACTCGAGACGGTCGGGAAAAAATCCGGCAGCCGCGATCTTGAAAGTTTCGGGAATGGTCTCCGCCATGCGCGTGAGCAAAAGCGATGAAGCGAGATCGCCGGCATTTCCCCCACCCATGCCGTCGGAAACAGCAAACACGAGGTCATCATTTTCCAACGAGCGCGTGCCGTGCGCTGGCAAGGTCTCGGCACCTTTCGGGCTGGATGCGAAGGCGATGAGCGTATCGTCGTTGCGCGCCTTGCGCGAACCGCTGTGCGTGAGCGATGCCCACTGGACTGTCAGGGCGGCGGACACGGGGCTTGCGGGTTCGGGTTGGGCAAAATTTCCGCCAATTCGAAATCGATGATGCAAAAACATCCGAGCTTGTCGGAATAGGTGATGTTGCGGGGCTCGGCGTCGAGGTGTCGCACACCGTACTCCGCCTCAAGTTTTGCAAACAACTTGTCGGCCTTCTCCTTGGAAATTTGCGTCGCGGGCTTACCACAGTTGGTCGACACAAAATACAGCTCCTCGGGATGTTCCTCCAACACACGCGGCACATAAGGGCACCCGCGTTGCTCGAGCACTTTGAGCACCTCGACCTCGGTAGCGTAGCGTTTTTCGGCATCGGTCCCGCGCAGGCGCTTGTGGACATTGCCGCCGAAATCGATCCTCACCTGGGAGCGAATGCCGTCTTTGAGTGGGTCAATGGCCATGGGTCGTTGAATGTGTGAAAATCGAAGACCCACCGGAGCGCTTTGTCACGCCGGAAGCGCTCAGGGCGCAAAACCCACCCCACATTACGGCAAAACACCGTTGCCATCGACCCCTATCGGGTTTAAGTCACCCCCATGTCCATCGCCTCCTATGACTCCTCCCTGATTGCGAAGACCCGCGAGCTTTGCTCACAGATCATCAGCGATCCCACCTACCTGCAGCTGCAAGACAAGGTCGAGCGCTTCCTGAATGACGATGCCGCACGCCTCCAGTACCAGAGCGTGCACGAACGCGGCGAGGAACTCCACCACAAGCAACACGCCGGCATTCAGCTCGGAGCTGAGGAAATCCGCGAGTTCGAGTCCGCCCGCGAAGCACTCTTCGCCAACGAAATCGCCACCAACTTCATCGAGGCCCAACGCGAGCTCGAACAACTTCAGAAAATCATCAGCCGCTATGTCGGCATGACCCTCGAGCTCGGCCGCGTGCCAAATGCCGAGGACCTCGAAGAATCCTCAAGCGGTTGCTGCGGCGGCGGTGGTGGCGGCGGCGGATGCGGCTGCGCGCACTGAGGGCGCGCTTTCCAGCAGCTTTTTCAACAATTCATCGAGCCGGATGCTGACCACGGCAGTTGCCTTATCACTCATCGCGTAGGGCAACACCAACATGTCGTTGTGAATCAGCGATCCGCAGCTGTAGACCACATTCGGGACATACCCTTCCCGCTCATTGCCATCCGGCACGATCAGGGGTTCCTTCAAGCGACCAAGGATCTTGCTCGGATCGTTGAGATCGAGCAGCGCCGCGCCAATGCAGTATTTGCGCATCGGCCCAACGCCATGCGTGATCACCAACCATCCGGCCTCCGTTTCAATCGGTGATCCGCAGTTGCCGATTTTCACCGATTCCCACATTTCCGACGGACGCATCAACAACTCGGGATTGTCCCAATGATGCGGATCGTATGAGCGGATGAGGAAAAGGTTTTCGTCATCCTGGCGCGACAGCGTCAGATACTGACCACCGATTTTTCTCGGGAAAAATGCCATGCCTTTGTTTTGCACGCCATTGCCGCTCAATGTGAGGATGCGAAAATGGTGGAAATCGTGGGTCTCGATCAATTGCGGCAGAGTCGCGCGACCATTGTAGGCGGTGTAGGTCGCGTAATACATCACGCTGCCATTCTCCTCAATGAAGCGTACGAAGCGCGCGTCCTCGATCCCGTTGCTTTCGTTGGCTGATACCGGAAAGATGATCCGCTCGCTCATCTGCAGGCTCAGCGGAAACTGCAGCTCGTAGTTGGAATCGGCAAGCCACTTGATCCGCTCGATCGCGCGCAAAAGATCCATTGAAATGAATCTCGCCTCTTTCTTGACCGATTCGATCGAGAGCTTGAGATCAGTGAGCGTGAACAAGTCCGGCAGTGAATCCATCACCGCAGAGGCATTTTCACTCTCGGCACCCATCTCATGAAGCTTGTTGAGAAAACGCCGCTTGTTGTAGCTCGGATCACGCAGCACATGCGGCACGGTAAGGCACTTGGAAATCTCATCCACCCTCACCATCCCTTCGGCATCAATGATGCCCGAGCGGAATTCGATCGATGAAATATGCCCCTCGCCCGTCGCGCGAAGGCTCATCACAAAGCGCAAGGCCCCGGGTGGCACATCGCTCTGGTCCGGGTGGGGCACGATCGAAGGATTGAAAAGCGCCGCAGACTCCAAGGCATACTCGCCGGAAAACATCGCGCCAATGAGCAGCTTGCGGTCCTGCGAAAGCTCACGCTGCGTGAACACATGCCGTTCGACCATTTGGAAATGATACAACATCACCTCCTCGATATCGAAGTGACGCGCATGAAATTCCTCGCGGATCATTTTCAACTCGGCCTCCACCTCCTTCTCGCTCAGCAACAAGGCGCGGCCAATGATGGTGGTGATGCGCGTTTTCTCGAGCGGAATGAACGGGCGAATGATCACCCGCGAGCTCTCAGGCTGCAAAATGATGTCGTGGCGACACAGGATAAGGGGCTTCATTAGGATGCGTGGATATGGGAAAGCGGCCGTTTCGCCGCAGTGATTTCAGTGGCGGCGATCAGGAACGCGAGAGTGGATTCCGCGCCCTGGTTTTCGTTGGCTCGGTCGCAGTGCAGCCCGTCGCGACAACCGCCGGATGTGGCATCGTGCAGCGGGATTCCAAGTTCGTTGGCGCCAAGAAACCAATCGAAGGCACGGCTGGCCTCATCCAACCAAGTCCTTTCACCACTCGCGCGAAATGCCTCAATGCAGGCGGAGACCATCGCTTGCGCCTCGACTGGTTGCTGATCGAAAACCGCCCGCTCACCATCGCGATGATGAAACCCATTGGTGCCGGTCGGTTGGAAATTTCCGTCATGCATCCGGTGCTGGTCACACAACCACGCCAAGCTCGAAAGCCCGATCTCCAAGGACCTCGAATCGGGAATCGCCGCACCGGTCACGATCAAGGCCTGGCACATGCGCGCGTTTTCATAGGTCACATGCGATTCAAACCACGGCCAATCCGGCTCAGAGCAAAGTTTCCAAAGGTTGAGCAATTTTTCGTTAAGCAACTCGCGAATCGCCCGGGCTTTTTGCGAGCTGTTGCGCGTCAGCTCGTATTCGTGGATCCCCAACAATGCGAATGCCCACGCCCGCGGCGAAGTGAATTGGGTCACTGCCGAAATCGAGTTTTCAAACAACTGCGCCGATAGCTTGCGGCGGCCGCTGTCGGCGGATTGCGAGGCACCCATGCCAACCGCCCACACCGCGCGACCATGGCTATCCTCACTGCCAAAGGGCTCGAGCCAACGCCGCTCGTGATTCATGAAGTTGCGAAAGCGCCCGGTGGACTCATCGAGCGCCGCAGCAATGAACGCAAGATAGCGGGTCGCGAGCATGTCGACCTCAGGAATCCGCATGCCGGGAAAATACGCCTCGATCCGATTGCACAAAATGAAGGCACGCGCGTTGTCATCGATGCAATATCCCTCGCGGTAATTCGGCACATTGTAGATCGCATGCTGCAGAATCCCGGTGTCGTCGGTGAGACGCTTCAAGTGATCGAGCTTCAAGCCGGAAAAATTTTCCGTCGCCGATCCAAATTTCACGAGATCCGCAGCACCATTGGCTTCCACCAACTTTTGTTCCGCCACCTCATCGAAGATTTCCATGTACTGCGCCGCGACTTCGGACCACACGCTCGAACGGCTCTGTTCATAAGCATTCCGCCGCATGCCGTCGGCACGCTCGGGCTCATCCAGCAGTCCGCACACGCCATCGGCAATCGCGCTTGAATTTTGAAATGGCACCAACACGCCAAGGTCTTCACCCAGCAGTTCGCGCGCATGCCAATACGGCGTCGAAACAATCGCACGCCCCGCCCCAAACACATGCGCCAAGGTGCCCGAAGTGACCTGCGCCTCATTGAGATATGGCGTGAGGTACACATCGGTCGCACCGATGAATCGCGCCAACTCATCCGCCGTCACAAAGCGATTTTCAAATGCCACATGATCCGCCACGCCCAGCCCGTCCGCCAAATCCTCAAGACTCTCGCGATAAGCCTCGCCCTCGCGCTCAAGAAGATTTGGATGCGTTGCGCCGAGGATGATGTACAGCACCTCAGGATGCCTGCGAATGATCTCCGGCATGGCGCGAATCGCATGCTCAATGCCTTTTCCCGGACCAAGCAAACCATAGGTCAAAAGCACCGAACGCCCTTGCAGATCAAGATCATCCTTGAACATGTCACTGGATTCAAACGGCACATCGGGAATGCCGTGCGGAACGATGTCGATCATCGAATCCTTCACCCCATGATTAGCGGATAAAAGATCAGCCGCCTTGTCCGCCATCACCACAAGCCTCGAGCTCCGCGCAATGATAGCATCCATCACCCGCCGCTGGTGCGCATCAGGCTCCGGCAACACGGTGTGAAGCGTCGTCACCACCGGCATCGCGACTGCATCAAGAAATCCCAGCAAATGAGATCCGGCCGGACCTCCATAAATGCCGAATTCATGCTGCACACATAGGATATCGGCGCCACTTTCATTCAAGCGTTCCGCCGCAATCGCGTAAGATGCCGGATCATGCTGATCGACCTCGATTTCCACGCGCGGCGGATAGCGATAGGCGTTTTGATGATCGTTCACCGCCACCACCGAGCATGCCGGTGATGATGGATGAGAGGCGACAGCCTCGCAGAGATGATGAGTAAATGTTGCGATACCGCACCTTCGGGGCACATAGTCACCAAGAAATGCGATGCAACGTGACCGGGGGGAGTAGTTCACGCGCCGACATGATAGCAGCGAATTTTCGAAAAGCAAAAATCCGGCAGCGATTGATGCAAACCAACGCTAACGCGTAGGGGCGATCAACGAAGTCGACGCACGCACCGACTCCAGCGCCGATTTCAATTCCACAGGCCAATCGAGCGCCTCGATCGTCTTTGCATCCTTCCATGCCGGATCGGATTCAACGAGTTTCACATAGTAGGCCGAGGCATCTTCCTTCGCACCGCATTGCATCGCCGCAATCGCAAGCAAGGCTGTCGCATTTTCGACCTTCTCCGCACGATACCCGATCTGTTGACCACCCAACAAAAATCGATAGGCCCGCTCATCATGATCCGTCAGCAACGCGATCCATCCGGCACGCAACGCAAAATCCGCATCACGCGGGAATCGATGCATGCCGGTGATTAGAATCTCCATCGCCTGCCGCGCATCGGCACTCTCAAATGCCGTGTAGGCAGCCTCGGCGTAGTCGCCGGACTCATGCGTCGCGACAGGAAATTCGGTGATCAACAATAACCATCGATCATGCGCCTTGCGATAATCGCCAAGCGCCGTGTAAGCCATCGCCTCGGCACGAAGACACGGCTCGGGCGGATGACCAAAATTCCGTGCCCGCGTGGCAAGCATAAGCGCGGTCTGCGCATGATCCTTGAAGTTGCAAAACCCGAACGCGGCTTCGATGCATGCCTTGGCATAACGCGTACGGCCCACGGCACGCATGATTTCCTGATCCTCAAATCGCGCAGCCAAAGCCTGCAATTGCTCGACCGATGGCTCGGGCGGTAATTTCAGTGAATCAATTTCCTTGGTCACACACTCACGCAAGGCATGAAACGCCGAGGCAAAATCCGCCTGCTCCCAACCCTGCCAGTCTTCGGCTAGGCGGATGGATTCATATTCGGGAAATGGCTCGGGCCACGACGCGATCGCATCGGCCTTGCGCTGCTGCAGCCATGCGATGCGCGAATGCGCGAGCTTGTGCAACACCGCCGGCATGTCGGAAAAGCGCAGCAGGCATGCCTCGATGAGCGAGGCATCGTTCGAAGCCAACGCGAACTGCAAATGCTTCGCCGCCACGGCACCACTTGGATCGACACTCTCAATCGACGCAATGATTCGCGACACATCACCCGATGCAAAGACCTCGGCAATTTCCGCACCATCGCCAGAGCTTTGCGGGTCCGCCTCAACCAAGCGCGACTCAAGCATCGAAACCGAGAGCTCGTTGCTCTGGCGAAATTCCATGCCATCGAGCGCCTCACGAAAGCCACTGAAATCCACCTCGGAAAAAACATCGGACAACAAATCAAAATCACAGGCGCGAGCCGCAGCAAACCTCGCCTCCGCATCATGCTTCACCATCTCGCCGGACTTCGCATCAAGACCCAACCCGGTGAGCGCGGAGGCGATTTTTTGCAATGACGCAATCACCGCCGCATCAACCACATGCGACTCATGCTTTCCACCATGCTTGAGCGGCATCGCGATGGCCCGAAAAAAATCAATGTGCCCACGCTCGTTGGCAACCATCACATGATTGGACGATTGATGCGCCGCACTGATGCTTGCCTCACTGCGAATCGGCGCGGCATTTTCATTTCCCACCCACATGCAATCGCCGACAACGCGCGGCGCTCGCGAAAAACCACGGTAAAGCCCGCTCCAAACCGATGGATGCAAGCTCCACGGATGCTGTTTCAACAGCTCCGCAGATTCCTCAAGCGCGGCACCGGACGGCATCACCATCACATGCGCTTCATCATGCGGGCTTTTCTGCGTCCACACATGGGCCGACTGACCATCCGGCGCATAACTGGCATGCTTCAAATCAAGCGGCTTCTTCGCATCTTCCCAGCGGCACGGCTGCAGCGGCGACACCGGCATCACCCACAACGAACCATCGGAATGCATGACCTTGCATTCCTTGCGATCGAGAAATGCGGCCAGCGGTCGTCGCGAAGATTCAGTAAAGGGCTCCGAACTCCGAATGATCTCGCCGGATTTCGCATCGCGCAAATGCCACACCAGTTTCCGCGCGTCGTTCACATCAAGTGCCGGATGCGCCATCAGCAATCCGTCCGACGAAAACGCAATCGCCGACGATGGCGTCATGCCCTCAGGAAGAACACCGATCTCGCGAATGGGCTTGAGCGATCGCGCATCACACAACAGCGCGCGGCCATGCCGTTCAACGACCATCCACTGCCCGCTCGGATCAACAAGCATGCTGCGCACCGCAGCACCTTTCAGCGGAAAAAGCACCGCCTCGACCGTGAGAGTTTCGGGGCTCCACCTCGAGACCGTGTTCCATTCGTTCGATGATGCAACCCACAGGCTATCGGGTTCGCGATAAATCAGGTGATCGACCCTGCTGCCGATATGGATCCGCACCTCATGCATCGCCCAGGCATGACCCGCAAAAATTTCCGCCACCAAGTCACGCACCTTGGTAGAAGCCGGATCGGCCTCCAACGCCGAAATCGCATGCAGCAAGGCATGATCCGCCGTGCCCGCATCCCGTCTCTGCTGCGCCAAGGCGATCCGCGCCTCGGCCAAACTTTGCCGCAAAGGCAACTCGGCGCTTTCACGATGCGCCGCTCCCTCATGGCCCGCACTTTTTTCCGCCGCACGCTGCTCGGGCTTGCATGCCACAAGCAACGACAAGCACAAGGCCACCGACAACGGACCCGGCGAAACAATCAGTCGCTCAAGATGCATGCTCATGGGACAAAGCCGCAGCCGCGACGATGTGTCTGTGGGTTTGTGGGAACAGCGAAAAAGATCAATATTTCTCGCTGCTCTCAAGCAGTGTGCGGAGTTGCTTTTGAAACTCCACGATGTCCGGCTGCGACGGACGATAGCCCGCAGTGTCGGGATCAAGGCCTGGGCGACCCGATTGATCGAGCATCCAGATCGCCGTCTCACCATCGGAGAACTCAACCTTGCCGCTGACCAATGCCCCGGGCAGCGCGAGCGTGTCCATCGTCACGCTCACCATGCCAGTCGGCGTCAGCGCGGGTTTTTCCTCAAGCTTCGGCTCTTCGACCACTGCCTCGACAAGGTTGATGCCGAGATCCAGCACCAAAAACCTTGTGTCCATGTAGGTGAGCGAAATGCCGAATTCCTCCTTCACGCGGCGCTGGAGGTCGTACATCGACGCCCCCTCCGCGGCCCATTGGTGAAGCGACGCGACTTGTTCGGTGGATAACTGCTTGGCGCTGAACATAAATGACAGGCCGGGATCCTAACCGTGATCGCACCAATCGCAAGAACGGATGCGCCACAGCGGGGCGCGCTCACTCACTGCGCAATCCGCAAACGAATCGCTTCCAACGAATTGTCGATCAGGATCTTGAGCTCAGGCTCAGTCGCCGTGAGCTTCATCGACTCAAGCGCCTGCAGACTGTCGTTTCCACCAACCTTGCCAAGAATGCGCACCAAAGAACGACGACGACCTTCATCATTGATCCCGACATGCGCCAACAAGCCCCGCTCGGCGGTCGGCCCGACATCGGCATAAAGCGATTCCCAATTGGTCGGGTTTTTCTGCCACAACTTGTCCAAAACCTCAGCCACATCCGTGATGCCCTCCTTGACCACTAGCGCGATCATTTCCTTCGGCACCTCAAGGTCTCTGGCCACCAGTTTGCTTGCCTCCTTCAAAGCCACCGTCCCCGCAGGCCCGGGCGACTCCGACCAAACCGCCAGCGCGGAGCAAATCTCACCCTTGAACTCCACCTCATCCACCACCAACAACTCAATGAGCCTTTGGGTGATGTCGGTGCGCAGGATCTTCGGCGATGATTCCATCAAACGCTTCACCGCCTTCTCCATCCGAGCGAGGTCGATCGAATTCAACTCCGCAAGGTTGAGCGTGTAAAAATCCGGATCCGCCTTGTTGCTGAGCTTGTCGATCTGGTTCTCGACGAAATTTTCATTGCGCACCTTGATCTCCACAACCGGCAGAGTCGAGTGGACCATCACCACCTCGCCGAGCGGCTTGCACAATTTCACCAATTCATCCATCGGCGTGGTGATGCCCGTGACGACCATCAGGAAATCGCCACCACCACGCGGGTAGTAGTGCGATTGTGGATCAGCGCCGGTGACGCGCAGCACATAGTCCCGAATGAGAAAGCGGTTCTGCTCGCGCAGGTCCCTGAGCCAGAGCCCCACCGCATTGCGCGTCGAGCCATCGGCCTTGAGCCTCGCGATTTCCTCCTCCAGCGGTTGCGTACCAAGACGGTTTCTCAACTCGACCAGATCCGGCGCCTCCTCGATTTTCTTGGGCGCCTCAACCTCAACCTTCTTCACCACGACCCCCTCACCCAGCGGCGTCGAGCCACCCTTCAGAGACAGGGGCAGTGAAACAAGCGCCAGCGTGCACAGTATGCCAACCGCCAAAAACCTAATGCGCGTCATAGGATTGGCATACATCAACAAGGCCGTACCAAGCACCCCGGCAAAGCCACCCATCACCATCCGGTTGGGCGTCACCATTCCATCAAGCACACCGCCGCGCGATGCTCCAAAAATCAACAACATGCCAATGAATAACATCACCCCCACACCCATCATGCCCGCTATGATCCGCTGCGGAGCCGATGGCTCAAACAGGGATGGATCCGGCGAGTTGTCATAATGCAAAGGCGCAAAGCCACCGGCACCCATACTCGGAGCATTGGCAATCGGAACGCGCTGAAAGAAATCCAGCCGCTTGTCATTTCTCTCGCCGGGATAAACCTTGCGCCCGCGGATGATCACATCCTCGGTGATCCGAAATCGGTTTTCACACGCTCCACACTCAACCGGACGCCCCACCAAGTCTTCACTGACCCTGAAGCGCTGACCGCAAGAAGGGCAGCGGATCAGAATCACTGGTTCGGATGAACTTTGGGCCGGCATCGTCAAGACACATCAATATGTGTCGCAAATTTTTCGAATGCAACCCCAACCGCGTGCCAATTCACTTACTTCGGCAGGTGCTCCGTGCAGTACTCATGGCCGTCCGCCCCGACCCGGAACTCAAGCGTGGGGTCGCTCACATCCGTGCGCTGACATTTCGCACAGGCGTGAAAAGCGGCCACTTTTTCGGTGCTTGCCCGCCTCAAAATCGCCTGCAGCGACCCGCCCACACCGCTCTTCAGCTTCCCCCTAAGCGCAGGAATCCCCGCAAAAAGCAAATACCCGGCATAACCCAGCAGAAGAAAGGGGAGCATCCTCCAGTCGCGCATCACCGCCAACACCCAGATCCCGGCATTCAGCCATGCCAAAAATCGAACCTGCACCGGCAGGATGAAAAACAGCAGGAACTCGATCTTCGGAAACAGGGTCGCAAACGCAAAAAACGCAGCACCATAAATCAAAGTGCCCGACTCCGGCATCAAGGAGGGAAACAAAAAATTGGCAAGGATCAGCCCGAGAAACCCGGTCAAATGAAACAGCGTCGTGCGAAACACCCCCCACGCCTCTTCCAGCGCATCACTCATCATGAACGCCACCATGATGAAAAACAACGTCGCCAAAACCCCAAAGACCCCCGACCCGATCGAACCCGAAGAGGCAATCAAAAAGGTCACCGCCCGCCAAACCTCCCCCGCCATGATCCGGCCAAGGTCAAATTCCAGCAATTTCCCCAAATCCGGCCGGAACCACTGCAACACATAAACAATGCCATGAAAAATCGCATAAAATCGCAGCAAGCCCGGAAATGCCAACCACCCAAAGCGTTTTTCCAAACGATCCAAAAGAGTCATGCGGACGGAACATCAACGCCCCGATCATGGATGGCAAGAACGGGCTTAGAAAATACAGAGACGACTCTCAATCAGCGATCCAATCGTTCCATTCCATACGCCCCAAGAGGCACCAACAAATCTCCATCCGATGCCATTTCAATTCTATCGGCATAAACATTCCATGTGGGGAATTGCCAGGTCTTGATGTCGTTGGAGCCGGACTTGGTTGCTACGATCGAAGTGCCACCCGATCCAACAATGGTTCCATTGACTGCTTTCAAGGAATAGGGAGTCCAACCGACATCCAGATTTCCCTCATCCAGAAATGAACCACCATCACTCAATGAGTTGCGAAGCAGGGTGTTGCCAGAGGCCACATAAACCCGCCTGCCATCCACCGCACAGGGCGCGTATTGGGGAATGCTGAGCGTGGTCAGGAGGAAGGCATCATAGCCATCGGAGGCGCTGACCTGAAGTTCACCAATATCCTTGCGGACGCTGAAGGCGAGAAAGCCATTTTTATCGAGTTCTGAGACAGCAAGCAATTCCCCCGGCAGATCAATCAGCGAACGCATGATCGGATCACCGGAAACCGGCACATCCACCACTTGGGCGCTCTGATAGGCGCCGCTGTCTTGAAGCCATCTTTTGGTCACTGGATTGTAAGCATGAGAAACTCCCGTAACCAACAAACCATTCGCCGCCGAAGGCGATCCATTCAGCCTCGAACCCTCCGAAGCAAAGTCGATTGCCTTGCCCGCGCTCGGCGCCGCCGGGTCGCTCACATCAAAAACCAACAACTGAGGCTTGGTATTGGAAATCCAGTAAGGTTTGACGCTTGCCGCATCGATAGAAGTCGTGGCCGGGGTGCCATCAATGCTGACCGCAATGGGCATGGGCATCACATAACATCCGTACCAGTAGGAGAAACCAGATTCCATCAGGACGGCCGGGCGATTCTCACGCGGCCACAGAAGGCGCTCTGAACACAGCCGACTTCCAGAATCCCCCAACGGCACAGAAACCGATCCAACAAGGCTCATGGTCGGAAGTTTCGACACATCGTAGATATCAAGAACGAGGTTGTTTGATCCGCTCGATGACCAGCCAGCGATGCGGTAACGTCCCCATGACCAATTGTTGGACATGTCTCGAAGCACATAGAGATTGTTTCCGCGACGCTCTGCAATCTTCACCTGCCCCTCACCCAAATCAATCTCGGCGTAAATTGCTTCGGTGTTGTCATTCGGAGAAATGCGGGCGGTGGAACGATCGTCGGAATACCAATTTCCACTCTCGATCTGGATCAAGTGGGTGCCAACTTCAAGGCAACGATCAACAGGCCATGCAAGAGAAACCTCGGATAGGATCGATGGCGCATCACGATCCGTGATGTCAGCAGCAATCAATTCTCTCTGCGAAATTGAAACAAGCGCATCACCCACCAACTCGGAGCGCCTTGCCTCAAACTCATGGGAAATCACTCCCCTTGCCGCAAGCACGCCGTTTGCCGCATCCAAATCCAAAAGTTGAACACTCGATTTCCACTTGCCATCGGCGGGATCAGGTGACGAGACAGGGATCATCACGAGACCTGCCTCAGGAAGAACCTTGACGGCTTTTTCGTTCCAAACCGCCTCGCTGTATGAATACGAATTACCCAGATTCAACCTCTTCACCAAACCCGGCTTGGCGGGATCGGAAACATCGAACAACGAGGCCGCAACGGTTCCTGATTCCAATCCAACGGAGAAAAGATAATTTCCGACCGGTTGGAGATAAGTCGAAAAGCCTGGGACTTCCAAATGACCGGAAACCGTGGGATTTGCCGGATCCTTCAGATCGACCACCCACAACGGATCGGTCTCAAGGAAAGTCACGACATACACTCTGTCACCCGCGAACCTTGTGGCATAAAGGTTTTCACCTTTGGCTAATTCAAGCATGCCCAAACGAGTCTCCTCGACAACTGAAGGACGAATCACCTCGGGATCCCAAGCCCTGAAATTTTCCAGTACGGATACCGAATCGCTCGTCCAACGATCCTTGTGTGAAACCGTGGTGAGAACATTATCGCTCCAGGAAATGGCGAACTTGCTGGAGATCGCCCCCTCGGTACGAATGGGAGCGCCCATCGACACAAGTCCTGAAGGCTCGATCGCAAAAACACTCACTTCCGATTTGTTCCATTCGCCTTGCGGGTGCACGGATACGGCTAGCCAATTCGCCCCTGCTGCAATCAATGGATTGGCACCAATAATCACCGTCTCACCATCAGCCAAGGGGGCCTCACCTGCTTTCAAAATCCACTCGCTGATCCGGCTTTCAGATGTCCATTCGCCTGCGGATGAAACGGATGTATTCTTCCATTCGGATGTGACCAGAATAAGCCTGTCACCCACCAACCGGCTGTCCGAGAGACCGCCCGGGATCTCTTGCTCATGAGTCACTTGCGGGACAGCGCCATTGAAATTGACCAACGAAATCCGGGTCGATTGCCCACCATCTAACGACCAATCTTGCGTCAACAAAACCAGCCTGCGGCTGCCATCGGCTGCCATCGGCTTCACGAATCACATAAAGATCCTGACCAAGCGCAGGCATTCTCAGACTTGCCGTAAGGCGAGGATCCGCAGGATTCGACAAATCGAGCACCTGCAATCCACGGAGTTGATTGAAAAAATAAACCGTGCTGCCGTCGATTTTCCAAATGTCGGCCTCTTCGGGCAATTGGCTGACATCCGCCGAAGACTTACTTGCGTCTGCCGTGGTGGAACTCGCCATGGCCACGACATTGCCACTCATCAACCGTCCACCGCCAAGTGACACGCCACTGATTGCATCAAAGGTTTTTTTGCCCTTGTAAAATTTGGCGGGAAACTTGCTGCGTGATCCGATTTGCTGATCTGACACCCACTTGCGACCCACTGCCCGCCAGCGCGCATTCTTGGAGTAGGAAGGCAACTTGAATTTCATCACACCGGTTTTTGCCTTGGCTGATGCGATGCTTTTCCAACCCGATTCCTTCTGGAACACCTCAACGCTCACATTCGAGTAGCCCTTGGGAACTGTAACAGAGATCAACCGCTGCTTGGCCGCCAGCGTGGATTTCAACTGAACTTTGGGACCAAGAGCCGCATGAAGCGGCATGCTGCATGCGATGAATATCAAAATCGCATGGATCAACTTCTTCAGGGCTGATGAACGGAATCCAAAAAACAGGTTCATGATGAGTTGGGTGAATCAGTGGGGATACACTAATGTATCCGCCAAACATCAGGCGATTGGATCAGATATGACGAAATTTGCCGAGGAGGAGTTTTGCGGGGTTGACCAGATGCTGAGCGAACCAGGCGTACCCTTCGCTCAGCAAGGCAAATTTGTATCAAAAATCCGTACCTGGCTAGCCAATTTCCCCATCCTGGCCCCACCCGATGCCCGATTGACAGACCCTGCGCCGCTCAGCAGTCTTTGCGTGAACGATGTCCGACCTCCGCCATTCGCCGCTCGAATCCGCCCATCTCTCCCTCGGCGCCCGGATGGTGCCCTTCGCCGGATGGAACATGCCTGTGCAATACAGCTCGATCATCGATGAGCACCAGGCGGTCCGCCAAAAGGTTGGCATCTTCGACATTTCGCACATGGGTCAGGTGTTTGTGAGCGGCCCCGACGCACTCGATCAACTCAACCGCCTGCTCACCAACGACCTCGCACGACTCGCGGTCGGCGAAGGCCAGTACACGATCATGCTCAATGAAAATGGCGGCGTGATCGATGACCTCATCGCCTATCGCAGCGCGGCCGATGAGTATTTCCTGGTGATCAATGCCTCGAAGATCGATGAGGATGTCGACTGGCTCGCCAGCCACCTTTCCGATGGCGCGACGATGCGCAATGAGAGTGAAAAATGGGCCGGCATGGCGATCCAAGGGCCACAGGCCGCGCAAGTATTTGCTCGCGTGTTTCCCGCTGAAAGCCTCCCTCCGCGCAATGGCATCGCCCCCCTCGCAAATGGATCGATCGTTTGCCGCACGGGCTACACCGGCGAAGATGGATTCGAGTTCTTCTGCCCGGCCGCCGATGGCATCGCGTTCTGGGAAAAATTCATCGCCGCCGGTGCCGCACCCTGCGGGCTTGGCGCACGCGACACGCTCCGCCTCGAAATGGGCTTCCCGCTCAATGGCAATGACCTCGCACCCGATCGCACCCCGATCGAAGCCGGCCTCGGATTCTTTTGCGATTTGCAAAAAACCGCCTTCACCGGCCGCGACATTCTCGCCCAACAAAAATCCGCTGGCCCAGAACTGAAACTCACCGCGATCCGCTGCACCGAAAAATCCCCGCCCCCGCGCGCCCACTACCCGGTGCTCGACACCGACGGCCGCACGATCGGCGAACTCTCGAGCGGCGCCCTCTCGCCGAGCCTCTCGATCGGCATCGGCATGGCCTACCTACCCGCCGAATATTCGAAACTTGGCACCCGCCTCCAAATCCAAGTCCGCGAACGCACATTCCCCGCCGAGGTGGTGAAAAAACCTTTCTACCGGCCCACCCCCACGGCTTAACTATCCCCATCCGATTTCAAAATTCTAACACCACGCATACCCACCATCCAATGAACATCCCTGCCGACCTCCGCTACTGCGCCTCTCACGAATGGATCCGCCTCGATGGCGACATCGCGACCGTGGGCATCTCCGATCACGCCCAAGCCGAACTCACCGATGTGGTCTTTGTCGAACTCCCCACCATCGGCCGCAAGGTCGACGCTGGCGACCCAACCGCAGTGGTGGAATCCGTGAAGGCCGCCTCCGACATCTACGCGCCGATCGGTGGCGAAGTGATCGAAGCCAACGACGCTGTCGAAGCCGACCCTTCGCTCGTCAACACCGACCCCTACGGCAAAGGCTGGATCTTCAAACTCCGCGTCAAAGATCCCGCCGACGCGGCACGCCTGATGGATGCCTCGGCCTATCAAAGCCACATCGCTTAAAAGCCCAAGGCCCCATCCGCCCACCACTTTGATGAAAGTGACCAAAACACCAAAGTGCTTCGTGGGCGGCGCTTTCATTCGATCCGAAAGCGGACGCGTCACTGCGATCGACGATCGCTCGGGTGTCTTCTTTGCAAATATTCCGCTTTGCTCCAAAAAAGACCTGCGCAACGCGGTGGAGGCCGCAGCAAAAGGTGGCGCCACATGGTCAAAACGCTCGCCCTACAACCGCGCGCAAATCCTCTATCGCCTCGCCGAAATGCTCGAGGCACGCTCTGCGGAAATGACCGAGGCCATCAGCCTCACCAACGCCGATGCGAAATCCGCCGTGCATGAAGTCCGCGCCACGATCGATCGCATCGTCCACTTCGCCGGCTGGGCCGACAAATTCGAGCAAGTCCTCGGCACGGTGAATCCGGTGGCCTCCTCGCATTTCAATTTCACCATCACCGAGCCAGTCGGCATCTTTGGCATCATCGCCCCGCCAAAAAATCCGCTGCTGGCACTGGTGACGCTGACCCTCCACGCGATCACCGCCGGAAATTCGGTCGTCGCCCTTGCCTCATCCACCCACGCCTACCCGGCTATCCTGCTCGGCGAAATGCTCGCCACCTCCGACCTCCCTGCCGGCGTGGTAAATCTTCTCACCGGCGATGCCACCGAACTCGCACCGACCTTTGCCACTCACGAACACATCCGTGCAATCGCTGCGGCGGTCGATCCACACACGGCCAACACTCTCGAGCAAGGCGCAGCGGCCAGCGTCAAACGCGTGCGCATCACCGCTCCCAACGCCGATTGGTTCGACGCCACATTCGACAGCGCATGGCAACTGCGCGATTTCACCGAAGCCAAAACCGTCTGGCACCCGATCGGTGCCTAAGACCTCATTCCAAAATCCAAAACCGACACATCATTAAGATCATTCCAACCACTATTTTCCTAAATCTTAAATTCTAAATCCTAAATTTTAAACGTAAGAAAAAGAGAAGATGGCCTCGCGCAGAGTCGCATCTTTTGCATTTTTTCTTTATCTGCGCACTCTGTGTCATCTGTGGTCAAACCTCTTTGTTTGCATTTCAAATTACTAATTCGGGTTTAATCACTAATTTGCTAAATCTTAAATTCTAAATTCTAAATTATAAACGGAAGAAAAAAGAGAAGATAGCTCGCGCAGAGGCATATTTTTGCGAATTTTCTTTATCTGTGTAATCTGTGCAATCTGTGGTCAAATCCGCTTTGATCGCATTTCAACTTCCGAATTCCGGATCCATTCACACTCACACAACCATCAACTGATCCATGGGCATTGCCGATCGCGACTACCACCGCTCACCGCAAGGCGGATTTCTCTCCAACCTCACCCCGGTGGTGAAATGGTTGCTGGTCTCCAACATCGCGATCTTCCTGCTCGATTACCTGCTCATCCCATTCGTTCTCGATTCCAATCTCGACGGAGAAAAAATCCCCAAACTCCTCGACTGGGGCGCGTTCTCCATCGAATCCGCCGTCCAGCACTTGCAAGTCTGGCGCTTCATCAGCTTCCAGTTTCTTCACGGCAGCCTCGGCCACCTGCTCTTCAACGCGCTGGGCATCTTCTTCTTCGGCCCATGGATGGAACGCTGGTGGGGCTCACAACGCTTTCTGATTTTTTACCTCATCTGCGGCATCGGCGGCGCGGCGTTCTTCTCGCTGCTCACACTGACCGGTATCGTGCCCGCCGATTCGCAATCCATCCTCGTCGGCGCCTCGGCCGGCATCTACGGGATCTTCATCGGCGTTGCGATCACCGCCCCGAACCTGCGCGTTTCATTGCTCTTCCCGCCGATCGAACTCTCGATGCGCCAACTCGCCATCGCCCTGCTCGCGATCTCCGCCGGCTCGATCATCCTCAAGCTCGGCGGCAACGAAGGCGGCGAGGCCGGCCACCTCGGCGGTGCCATCATCGGCGCCATCCTCATGCGCTGGCCGCAACTTCTCTCCGGTCGCCATGCCTCCGGCACACCACGCCGAAACACTCCGGCCGAAAGAAAAATCCAACCCCGCACCTCGATCGACCTTCAAAGAGATTCCGAGGTCGACCTCATCCTCGACAAAATTTCACTCCAAGGTTTCCAAAGCCTCACCGATCGCGAACGCGAGGTGCTGCGCGATGCCGCCAAACAACGATCCACCGACCCATGACCGACGCCGAAATGATCCACTGCCCAGAGAATGACCGGCAAATCGACCGCCTCCGCGCCATCATGCACCGCCTCCGCGCACCCGGTGGCTGCCCCTGGGATGCGGAGCAAACGCATGCCTCGCTCATCCCAAACCTGATCGAAGAAGCCCACGAAACGATCGACGCCATTCAACGCGAGGACCATGATCACCTCTTGGAAGAACTCGGCGACCTGCTCCTGCAAGTGGTCTTCCACAGCGAACTCGCCGAGGAAGCCGGACGCCACACGCTCGATGATGTCGCGCGCGGAATTTCCGACAAACTCGTGCGCCGTCACCCGCATGTCTTCGCCCAAAGCGACGCAACTACGACGGATGCCGTACTTCAGCAATGGGACGCCATCAAACGCGGCGAAAAAGGCCACGAGGAAAAACCCTTCCTCCACAACATCGGCAAAGGCCTGCCCGCCATCCTGCGCGCCGCCAAGCTCCAGAAAAAAGCCGCCAAAGTCGGCTTCGACTGGCCCGACGAACATGGCGTCATCGCCAAAATCCGCGAAGAACTCGCCGAACTCGAGTCCGCCCACTCACACGGCAACTCCACACACATCGACGAAGAACTCGGCGACCTGCTCTTCTCCGTCGTCAACCTCGCCCGCTTCCGCAACACTGACCCTGAACTCCTCATGGCCAACGCCAACGCAAAGTTCGAACACCGCTTCGCCGCCATGGAACAACACCTCAAACACCAAGGCCTCACCCTCGAATCCGCGACAAGCGACCAAATGGAAGCCGCATGGGAGAAGGTAAAAGAAGAGTGATTGGTTATTCGTTATTCGTTATTGGGAAATATGAAGAAGCCGCTTCCTAAGGAGGCACGACACTCTTGTCGTGCTCTTCTCAGAAAATGTTAAATCCCGAATGGACGCGAAAAAGAATGATTGCAGATCGCTGATCGTGGATCGAAGACAGATTCGCATCTTGAAAAGGGACCGCGGGCGTCCCGCCCGCTTCTTTTTTTCTAATGTCCCCCGCCCACAGGTTCTAACGAACCGCCGAATTTTTCTCGTAGAATCGGCGCTGCGGGCCGCATCGCCCTACCGGGGATTGGTGAGGTGTCCCGCAAGGCAGTGGCACTCACCTGCCCGCCTGTTTGCCCCACGAATCCTTGAGCGCCACGCTTCGATTAAAGACGGCTTTTTTCCCCGGTTGATGCTCAACCTCATCGGCGACGAAATATCCGACACGCTCAAACTGACAGGCAAAACCAGCCCCTGCCGCGAGGAGCAGTGGCTCAACCTTGGCCGTGATTTTTTTCAACGAATGCGGATTCAAAACCGAGAGGAATCCGCCCTCTGCCGCATCGGGATCCTCGACGCTGAACAGTCGGTCGTAGAGACGCACCTCGGCATCGACACCACTGGCAACATCGACCCAATGGATAGCCGCACGGCACTCGATGCCCTCCGGCGCATCGACCCCAACCGTGCCGGGAATAATCTCGGCACGAATCAATGAAACCTGCCCGTCGGCATCCTTCTCATACGAAACACAGCGAATGATGTGACCACCGCGCAAACGCACGCAACGCCCCGGCCCGAGACGGAAAAATTTCTTCGGCGGATCCTCCATGAAGTCATCGCGTTCGATCCAAACCTCGCGACTCATCGCCACTTCGCGCTCACCCATATCGGGATTCTGCGGGTGATTCGACACCAGCGCATTTGCCAAAGGTTCGGCCGACCAGTTTTCCAAGACCACCTTCACCGGATCCAACACCGCCATACGACGCGGCGCCGACCTGTTGAGATAGTCGCGCACCTCAAACTCCAGCAAGGCCACATCGGTCGTCCCATTGAACTTGGTGATGCCGATGCGCTTGCAAAAATCACGAATCGCTACCGCCGGATATCCACGCCGACGCAGGCCGGAAATCGTCGGCAAGCGGGGATCATCCCAGCCATCGACATGCCCCTCCTGCACCAGTTGCAGGAGCTTGCGTTTACTCATCACCGTGTAGGTCAGATTGAGCCGCGCGAATTCGATCTGACGCGGCTTTGACGGCACCGGGCAATTCTCGATGAACCAATCGTAAAGCGGTCGATGGTTCTCAAACTCAAGCGTGCATAGCGAATGGGTGATGTGTTCAAGCGCGTCTTCCAACGGATGCGCGAAATCATACATCGGATAAATGCACCAGGCATCGCCGGTATTGTGATGCGGCGTATGCATGATGCGGTAAAGCACCGGATCGCGCATGTTCATGTTAGGCGATGCCATGTCGATCTTTGCCCGCAGAACGCACTCACCCTCCTTGAACTCACCACGGCGCATCTTTTCAAACAATGCGAGGTTCTCCTCAACCAAGCGATCACGATAGGCGGAGTGCGTTCCGGGAGTGGTGAGATTGCCACGCTTGATCCGCATTTCCTCGGCCGACTCGTTTTCCACATAGGCCTTGCTGGCCTTGATCAGATGCACCGCGCATTCATGGAAAAACCCAAAGTAATTGCTCGCGAAATAGAGATCATCGCCCCAATCAAAACCCAACCAGCTAACATCACGCTTGATGCTCTCGACATACTCGGACTCCTCCTTCTCCGGGTTCGTATCATCGAACCTCAAATGACATTTTGCGCCGGTTTTTACATTCTCCTCCGCAATGCCGAAGTTCAGACAAATCGACTTCGCATGCCCGATGTGCAAGTAGCCATTCGGCTCAGGCGGGAAACGCGTGATGGTCGTGGCATGCACACCGCTTGCAAGATCCTCCGCAATGATGTCGCGGATGAAGTCGCTTTTATGAATTGGATCGGATTCGGACATGGGAAATTAAAATTGGGGAACCACGAAAGGCGCGAAAGACACGAAATTAGAGAACAATTCTGCGTGTTTCGAGACGATGATTTTTAAAGTTGATGATGAAACCGACACGCAGTTTTGTGACTCTCAAATAAATGATCATTTGCCCAACTTCCAAGTCGGTTATGCGATCGATCGTCTTAGTGTCGACGATGATCGAATCAAAAACAATGAGATCAGGCACAAACTCTCCTACCTTTACACCTTTGTATTCAACTGGAAATCTTGGCTGCTGTATAAAACGAATACCGCGAAGCACGAATTCACGCACCAATGCGTTTTCATATGGTTTTTCAAGCAATCCGTAGCCAAGAACACGATGAACCTCTACTGCAGCATCGAGAATTTTTCCGACCTCCTCGTAAAACAATTGGCTTCTCTCTTCCATTTCGTGCCCTTCGTGATTTTCGTGGTTTAAAATCTTCAGCACTTCGCGAGTTCCACCAGCAAGGCCCGGTTCATGCGAATGCCCGCCTCGAAGTTTGCGACCGGAAAGTTCTCGTTCGGCGCATGCACCTGCGCGTCGGCCAGTGCGAGACCAAGCAAAAGGGTATCGACGCCAAGAATATCGCGAAATGTTTGCACAATCGGAATGCTCCCACCTTCGCGAATCAAAACCGGCTCGGCACCGAACGATGCCCTCAACGCATCCTGCGCCGCATTCGCGAATTTGGAATGCGGATCGACGAGGTAGGGTTTGCCATCATGGCCGGGCCGCACCTCGATTTGCACCCCGGGCGGACAATGGCGTTCGAGGTGATCGGTCACCTTGCGCATGATGTCTGCCGGGTCTTGATCGGGCACGAGGCGGAATGAAAGTTTCACAAATGCCTCGGCAGGCAAAACGGTCTTCGAGCCCTCGCCCTGATATCCGCCACCGATGCCATTGACCTCCGCCGTCGGCCGCGCCCAAACGCGTTCGGCCGATGAATAAGCTTCCTCGCCAAACAACGCGGGTGCTCCTGTCACATCCAGAAAATCCGCATCGCTCACACCTGGCACGCTGGCCCACATTTCGCGCTCCCACCCTTCGAGTGGTTTGACCGCATCGTAGAAACCCTCCACCGCCACACGCCCATGATCGTCATGCAGACTGGCCACCAAGCGTGCGATCGCAGTCGCCGGATTCGACACCGCTCCACCAAAAATCCCCGAGTGCAAATCACCCTTCGGCCCACGCAGTACCACTTCGCAGCACACGATTCCACGCAGACCATAACCGAGCGTTGGCACACCGGGCGCCACCATGCCGGTGTCCGAAATCGCAATCACATCACAGCGCAATTCCTCGCGATGCTGACGCAAAAATTCCGCAAGGTTCGGGCTGCCGATTTCTTCTTCACCTTCAAACAGGAAAATCAAATTCACCGGCAGATCACCCTCCTCGCGCAGCGTCTGCTCGACACCAAGCACATGGGCCATCATCTGCCCTTTGTTGTCAGTCGCGCCACGCGCCAAAATTTTTCCATCGCGCAGGACCGGCTCAAACGGCTGGGTCGTCCACAAGTCCAAGGGATCCACCGGTTGCACATCGTAGTGGCCATAAATCAACACCGTGCGCCGACCCTCAAGATGCGCGTTCTTTGCAAGCACCACCGGATGCCCGGGTGTCTCGTGCAAGGTTGCGATCAAACCCATGCCGGAAAGTTTCCCGCGCAACCATTCGGCACAGGCACGCACATCACCCGCATGCCGCGAGTCGGTCGACACACTGGCAAATCGGAGAAACGAAAACAGATCCTCAAGCTGCGGGTTCACAGCGCAGATGCTCGCCGCTCCCGCTCTCTGCCTCAAGGCGAATCCGGAGGAAAATCACGGATTGTCAGGCCCTAGCAGTCGATCAACTCAAGCGCCCATGGCCTTCTGCATGAGGGCATTCATGCGGCTTACGGTATCGCGTGCATCTTCTAGCAAACCGGCGGCGATGAGCGCGTTGTCGAGCAACTGCAGCGAAACCATCTTCGCCAACTCGGGGTTGCTGTCCTTAGCCTGCGCCAACTTGCGAATCAGCGCATGACGCGGGTTGATCTCGAGCTCGACCTTGACCTCGTCTTTGAAGTTCTCGTCCATCGCCTTCATCATCTGGCGCATCTGCGGGCTCATGCCATCGGCTGGCACCAGCGCGATAACCGGGTTTTCGACCAAACGCTTGCCGCTGGAAACGGAAACCACGCGCTCGCCCAACTCGTTTTTGAGAAACTCGCACAAGGTCTTGGTCTCGTCCTCACTGAGCGACTCGCCCTCAGCCGCCTGATCCTCAAGTTCAACGCCGGCATGGCGCACGGAAACAAGTTTCTTGCCGTCGAAAGCTCCCAAGGCGTCGACCACATATTCATCGACCGCATCGGTGAAGTACACGACCTCGAGCCCACGCGACTTGAAGGCCTCAAGATACGGACTGCTCTCGATCTGCTCACGGGTGCTGCCGACGAGGTAATAGATCGATTCCTGACCTTCCTTCATCCGCGCCACATAATCGGTAAAGCCGCAAACGCTACCGGCTTCGGTGAGCGATGTCTCAAAGCGCAGCAGTTTCGCCAGCGCCTCGCGGTTGGCGTAATCCGTCGCCACACCCTCTTTGAAGAAGCGATCAAACTTGCGATAAAATCCGCGGAATTTTTCCGGATCAGCCTCGGCCTCCTTTTCGAACATCTTGATCACGCGCTTGCTGATCACACCGCCCAATTTGCGGATGAGCGCACTGTCCTGCATCGTCTCGCGCGAAATGTTCAGCGGGATGTCGGCACTGTCGACCACACCCTTCATGAAGCGCATCCAATCTGGCAAAAGCTCCTTTGGCGCGGGATCGATCAACACCTTGCGGCTGTAAAGCGCTACGCCACACTCGGTCTTATTGAAGCCCATGCGCTCGGGGTTTTCCGAGGGAGAAAACAGCAGCGCGTTGATCGCCAAGGGCGCGTCGGCACTGAAATGCAAGCGGTAGGAAGGCTCATCCCAGGCCTTGCAGGCAAATTGATAGAAGGCCTTGTATTGTTCGTCGCTGACCTCCGACTTGTTCTTCAGCCACAGGGCCTCAACTTCATTCACGCGCTTGCCGTTGAGCAAAATCGGGAATCCAACAAAGTTGCTGTAGGTCTCGATGAGGTGCTTCACCCGCGATTCGGCCGCGTACTCCGCGCAGTCCTCTTTGAGGTGCATCACGATCTTCGCACCACGCTGCTGACCCGGCGAATCGGCGATTTCATATCCGCTCATGCCATCGCTCGTCCACACCAGTTCGCCGCCATCAGCACGCCAGCTGCGCGAGTGCACGCTCACCTTGTCGGCCACCATGAACGCGGAATAAAACCCGACGCCGAATTGGCCAATCATGTTCGATGGCGATCCACCGCTTTCCTTCACTGCTTTGAGAAACGCCTTGGTGCCGGAGTGGGCAATCGTTCCAAGATTTTCCACCAACTCGTCATGCGTCATGCCAATGCCATGATCAGCAATCGTGAGAGTCTTTGCCTCCTCGTCGGTCGTAATGTGGATCTCAAGCGGCAGATCGGCCTGATGAATATTCTTCTCGGTTCCTTCAAGATGACGAAGTTTCTCCATCGCATCGGAGGCATTCGATATCAACTCGCGCAGGAAAATCTCCTTGTCGGTGTAAAGCGAGTGGACGACCAGATCGAGAAGTTGCTGGATCTCGGCTTGGAATGTGTGCTTTTCGGCAGTCGATGTGCTCATGATTCTATCAAGGGGTTGGGAAACGGCGCGCAAGATACGCAGGATCGCGGATCTGTCAAAATCCGATGTCAGGCCCAAGCTTGCGGAAATCTAACAGTCAAAAATTCGCCCCTAAGCCCCAAATCGCCCGCAACCCACAAATTCTGTCGCACTAAGGCCAAAAATCGCGCAAATCCATGACGCACCCATCCACCAACCCCGGGCACAATCCCCCATGAACCTCCTGAAATTTTCACCGCTCAAGGATGTGTCCAAGCCCCGCCAGCTTTGGTCGTGGATCTCCTTCGATGTGGCCAATCAGTCCTTCACCCTGCTGATCAACACGCTGCTCTTTCCGATCTTCCTCTCGCAAGTGGTGGTGCGCGACGACTCGATCGACGACCGCGTCTGGGCGCTCGCCTTCGGCTCAAGCATGCTCATCACCGCGATCTTCTCGCCGATCGCCGGCGCGATGGCCGATGAACGCGCCTGCAAGAAAAAGTGGATGATCGGCACAGGCTTATCATGCGGCCTTCTTACCTGCGCCCTGGCCCTCATCGACAGCGGCAGTCTCTGGCTCGCGGTACTCCTCTATGTTCCAGCAAACTTCGCGTTCTCGATCGGCGAAAATTTCCTCGCCAGCTTCCTGCCCACGCTCGCACGCCAAGACCAAGTCGGTCGCGTCAGCGGATTCTCATGGGCCTGCGCCTACTCGGCCGCGCTCTTGTTGCTGATCATCACCGCGATCCTCATGCTCGCCTGCGGACTTCAGTCTGTGGAAAGCTGGCGACCATTTTTCGTCTTTGCCGGACTCTGGTTCATCGCGTTCACCATTCCGACGATGCTCTGGCTCAAGGAACCGCCGATGGCGGAAAGCAACTTGCCGCGCAGAAATCTGATCATCGCAGGTTTCAGCCGGCTCGCAGATTCCCTGCGCCACATCGGTCAGCATCGCGACCTCGCGCTGCTGTTGATCGCATCGCTTTTTTACGGCACCGGCATGACGGTGATTGTTTTTTACGCGAGCAAACTTGCCGAAGAGTTTGGATTCACGCAGGTGAAACTCGTGCTGTTTGTTGCGGTGATCACGGTCTCCGGCGTGATCGGCACCATCGTTCCCACGCTTTTCCAAGACCGCATCGGTCATCGACGCTCGATCCTCATCTTTACCACGCTTTGGTTGTTCACGGCTCTTGGATTCGCTGGCTACTCGGCACTTCACAGCGCCCATCTCGCGCAACACCCACACGACGCGTTTCCTGTTTGGCCGCTCTGGCTCATCGGCAACCTGCTCGGCTTCGGCCTCGGCTCACTCGGCTCCGCCAACCGCGCCTTTGTCAGCTACCTCACCCCAACCGGCCGCGAAGCAGAAACCTTCGGCATCTGGGGACTCGTCTGGAAAATCACCGCCATCACGACCTTCCCCTTCGCATGGGTCAAAGATGTGGTCGGCAACACCGAAGCCCTGTTGGTGCTCGCCGCATTTGTCGCGGTTGGCCTCGTGCTAAGCATTTTCATCGATGAAAAACGCGGTGCCCTCGCCCGCGACGCTTGAGCCCGCTCACTCAAGGCCGAGATACTCACGCGCCGCAGCACGGATCTCTTCCACCGCCTCCGGCGCATAAGCCGATTTTCCCTCGTAGGCCCACACAGTACCGGGCCACGCGGGATCATCAGAATTGCGACCGACCACATGGATGTGCATCTGCCGCACCATGTTGCCAATGCACCCGACATTGAGTTTTTCCGGCCGGAAATAATCGGCAACAAACAGCGAAACCCTGCGGATCAAGCCCACCACCTCGGCATAACGCCGCTCGTCAAGCTGATGCAAATCCTCTATCGCCTCTGCGACCTCGGGCACGATCAGAATCCACGGAAACGAGGCCTGATTCTTGAGCAAGACCCAGCAGCCATCGACCCGCCCAAGCTCAAACCCTCCCGCCGCCAAGCGCGGATGCAATTGGAATTCCATATGGAGATGAAAAACCATGATTCCGCCGCCGTAAATCCAAATATTCCCATTTTACGATTGCAGGAATCCAAATATTGCTTATTTTGGATTCCATGAAAACAACGATTGATATTCCAGACGAGCTCCTAGCTGATGCCATGAAGTTCACCGGAGCCAAAACCAAGCGCGATGCCGTGGTGAAGGCGATCGAGAGCTTCAACCGTTTGCAACTCGTTAAGGAAGTGGTGGCAAACTTCGGGACGCTCGACTTTGCCACCAACGAAGAAATCGAGGCGGGCGATATGGAGGAACTCTCATATCGCACCAAGAAAAAACCCAAGCTCGCACACAAATGAAAGGTCTCGTTCTGGTCGATAGCTCCGCATGGGTTGAGGCCGCTCGAGCCGGCGGCGACAAGGCCATCGCCGTTAAACTCGAAGGCTTGATTCGACTCGGACTCACAGCCATGACCGAACCGGTCTGGCTCGAACTCTACCAAGGTGCCAGAGGCAAACGGGAGGAAGAGCAAATAACGCGTTGGAGAGAACTCAGCGTCTGGTTGGATTTTGATGCAAATTGCTGGCGACAGGCAGCTTTTAGCGCCCGCACATGCCTCCGCTCTGGTGTCAATGTACCTTTCGGAGACCTTTTGGTGGACGCGTGCGCCCGCCGATACAAGGTGAGATTGCTCGAACGCGATCGTCATTTTGCAATGATTGCCAAGGCACTAAAACCCTAAGCCCCATTTGCACACCTTCGTCGCTCCCCCACCCTTGCGGAAAGGACATTTCCCGTTTATCACTCCGCCACATGGAATTCCAACTCACCAGCGACTATCAGCCGATGGGCGATCAGGCGCAGGCGATTGAAAAACTCTCGAAGTCCCTCGCCGCCGGCAACCGGCATCAGACGCTTCTTGGCGTCACCGGCTCGGGCAAGACTTTCACAATGGCCAACCTGATCGCGCGGCACAATCGCCCGGCGCTGATCATGAGCCACAACAAAACGCTAGCCGCTCAGCTTTACTCGGAGTTCAAAAATTTCTTTCCGCACAACGCGGTGGAGTACTTCGTTTCCTACTTCGATTACTACCAACCCGAAGCTTACATTCCGCGCAGCGACACCTACATCGAAAAGGATTCGTCGATCAACGACGAGATCGAACGCCTGCGCCTCTCGACAATGGGCTCGCTGATCACCCGCCGCGACACGATCGTGGTCGCCTCGGTGTCCTGCATCTACGGTCTTGGCTCGCCCGAGGATTACGAAAACATGATGCTGCCGATCCGCACCGGACAAAAGCTCACCCGCGCGGAGTTTCTCGACTCGATCGTCGGCATGCTTTTCGAGCGCGATGATTTCAACTTCGGCCGCGGCCAGTTCCGCGTCCGCGGCGATGTGGTCGAAGTTCACCCGGCCTACCTCGAGGAAACCGCCATCCGCGTCGAGTTCTTCGACGACGAAGTCGAGCGCCTCACCAGCATCCACACACTCACCGGCCGCACCATCGAACGCCTCGAATCCCACACCTTTTTCCCCGCCAAACAATTCGTCACCCCCGGCGACAAAATGAAATCCGCCACGCGCGCGATCCGCGACGAACTCGAGCAACAGGTCGCCCAATTCGAAAAGGAAGCAAAACTCCTCGAGGCCCAGCGCATCCGCATGCGCACGGAATACGACCTCGAAATGATGGCGGAAATGGGCTTCTGCCAAGGCATCGAAAACTACTCGCGCCATCTCACCGGACGCGAACCCGGCGCCAAACCCCACACGCTGCTGGATTTCTTTCCCGACGATTTCCTCCTGCTCATCGACGAAAGCCACGCCACCATTCCGCAGATCGGTGGCATGTTCGAAGGTGACAAGAGCCGCAAGACCGTCCTTGTCGAACACGGCTTCCGCCTGCCCAGCGCACTCGACAACCGGCCACTCCGCTTCGAGGAGTTCATGCAATCGACCGGCCAGAGGGTCTATGTCTCCGCAACTCCAGGTCCCTTCGAAATCATCAACTCCCGCCCGGAAAATACTACCTACATCCCGGTGAAATCCGCCGACAAAGGCGCATTGCCCGCGCTGAAAAAAGTCCGCGTGAAACCGAGCGGCAATGACGAACCGATCGAATCATTCAATCCCACCAAGGCCGGCACGCCACTCGTCGTCGAACAAATCATCCGCCCAACCGGCCTCATCGACCCCATCATCACGCTGCGCCCGCTCAGGGGGCAAATCGACGAAACCATTGAGCTCTGCCGCCAACGCGTCGAGCGCCACGAGCGGGTTCTCATCACCACACTCACCAAAAAAACCGCAGAGGACCTCAGCGAATACCTCGCCGGCACCGGACTCAAGGTCCGCTACATCCACGCCGACATCGACACGGTCGAGCGCGTCGAAATCCTCCGCCAACTTCGCGCCGCCGCGATCGATGTGCTGGTCGGCATCAACCTCCTGCGCGAAGGACTCGACCTGCCGGAAGTCTCACTCGTTTGCATTCTCGATGCCGACAAGGAAGGCTTCCTGCGCAACGAAACATCGCTCATCCAAACCGCCGGCCGCGCCGCCCGCCACCTCGCCGGCGAATGCGTGCTGTTCTGCGACAAGGTCACCGATTCGATCCAAGCTCTGCTCGACACCACCGCATATCGCCGCAGTCGCCAGCAGGCTCACAACGAAGCCCACGGCATTACCCCACAAAGCGTGAAACGCGCGGTGCAGGAAAGCCTGCAGACCAACGAAGCCATCGACCCGATGACCAGCGGATCATTTGTTGCCGAGGATGAACCAATCTACGACAAACATCGTACCATCGCCAACCTCGAGGAACAAATGCGCGCCGCATCGGCACGCCTCGAGTTTGAACGCGCCGCCCACCTCCGTGACCAAATCGCCGCGCTGAAAGAACCCGCCGAAGGAAATTCGAGACCCATCAACAACATTCCGGCCAAGTATCCCAGCGCCCGCAAATCCGCGAAACGACGATCCTCATCTTGACCTCGCTCCGGCATCCGACAAGGCTCGCCCCGTGTTCACCCTCAAACCCGACCGCCCCTACTTCGAAGCCTGGCTTCGCAGGACAAAGCGCCAGTTCGCCGTCAGCGGTCGCCTCACTCAAACCGCCACGCTTCTCGCCGCACAAGGCGACGGCACCACCGAGGAGTGGTCCGCCAAACTTCGCACCATGATGGACGGCCGCGAAATGCCTTCTATCGAATTACTCACGCGCATCGACGCTCTGCTTGCAGGACCAAGCAAAGCCACGGCAGCTACGGATTCGCAACCATCTCTGTTTTGAATCACTACTCATCCACTATCAAATGGTCAGGGTGATTTGGCAAAAAATGCCACCGAAGCATTAAGCGATTTACTGGTTTCCCCGACCATGAAAGAGTAAGCCGACGGCAATAAATCGCCCCTTTCGCAATATGCACAAGCTCCCTAACAGGTCCATCGTCATGCGCTACCGGCTGGTCGCATTCATGATCTGCTTGAAGTGGTTGCTCGTCATCGCGCTGATCGGCACCCTCTGCTACTCGTTCTTCATCAAGGACCGAGAACTCATCATCATCGGCATCAAGCTCGCCGCAGTCGCCGGCATCGTGTTTCTCATCCGCGTGCTCTACGCGCCCACATGCCAATGCCCGCTTTGCCGCGTCCCCTTGCTCTCAGGCCAATCCTGCTCAAAAAGCACCAAGGCCAAAACCTTTCTTGGCAGCTACCGACTACGCATCGCGCTCGAAATTCTTTTTCTCAACAGATTCCGCTGCCCTTACTGCAACGAGCCGACCGAAATGAAGTCCCGCCGGTGATTTTTTTACTCACGGGCACTCCGCAGGATTGAGGGGCACAGCGGTGAAGGTCAGAACATGGCTGCCCACCATGATTCATGCGCCAAAAAAAATCCCCCGACTCGAATCCGAGTCGGGGGTTTTTGCATGAAACACGAACACCAACGAAAATTAGCTTTCCTCAGATTCTTCGCCGGCCTCGACCGAGATGGTGAGGATGGCGGCCACTTGCGGGTGCAGGCGGATGCTCACATCGCTCTTGCCGGATTTCTTGATCGGCTTTTCGAGGTCGATGGCGTGACGATCGATAACGATGCCGTTGGCTTCGAGCTCCTTGTGGATGTCGATGCTGGTCACCGAACCGAAGGCCTTGCCGCCCTGACCGGTGGACAGGGTGAACTTCGGGGAAAGTTTGGAAATCTTGGTCGCGATCTCTTGGAAGGCCAGGATCTCATCGGCTTCGCGGCGGGCGCGGGCAGCCTTGAGGGCCTCGACATGGCGAAGGTTTGAGCGGCTTGCCTCGTAGGCTTTGCCTTGGGGAATGAGGAAGTTCCGGGCGTAACCAGCGCGTACTTTGACGACATCTGCTTCGGCACCAAGGCCTTCGATTTTTTCTTTGAGAATGACTTGTGCGTTGGCCATGAGGGTCGGATTGAGTGGGGGCGGAGGTTCTAGGTCTCCGAGGAAATGGTGTCAAGAAGAATGCGGAAAAATCCCGCCGATTGGATCAAATTTTCGCCTGCGAGCCGCCGAAATCGGGTCATCCCGCCCCGGATCGGGCGAAAATCCCCATTTCGGCGTGGTGAACTCAGCGTGCCGCGCGGTACTTGCGGACGATCGCCTGCAGCGCCTCATCGGCGGCCTCGATGCGGTCGACCAGGCGCAGCTGGTTGCGCGCGCGCTCGAGATTGTGCCCGGGGTGCTTGATCTTGAAGTAAATGTCGCCCTGCAAGTGGTCGGTGAGGAAGCGGATGCCGACCTCATAGGTCATGAGCTTGCCGGCAAACACGAGGTTGTCCCACTCGGCATCGGTGAGGATGTTTCCGGCACCGGCGACATAACCTTCGACGATCGCCTCGAAGACCGGCAGCGAAACATCGATCTTCGCCGGATCAGTCTCGTCCTCGGCGGCAGTGTTGGTGCCGAAGCGAACGAGGTCACCGAAGTCGTAAAGCGAAAGACCGGGCATCACGGTGTCGAGGTCGATCACGCAGATCCCCTCGCCCGTTTTGTCGTCGAGCATGACGTTGTTGAGCTTGGTGTCGTTGTGGGTCACGCGCTCGGGGATCTCGCCCTTGGCAACGAGATCGAGCAGCCTCGAAACTTCCGGCTCACGCTTGAAGGCAAACTCCAGCTCTGCGAGCACCTCATGTTTGCGACCCGCGACATCTTCCTCGGCCGCCTTGCGAAGGTTTTCAAAACGCTTCGGCGTGTCGTGGAAGTGCGGAATCGTCTCGTGCAAACGACCGCCGGGAAGATCGGCAAGCGCTTGCTGAAACAGGCCGAACGCGCGCGCCGCTTCGTAGGCTTGGCGCGGGTGCTCCACGGCATCATAAGTGCGGGCACCTTCGACAAAAAGATAGACCCGCCAGAAATCGCCCTCCGGCGTCTGATGGTATGGCAAACCGTCAACCGTCTTGCGCAAGGTCAGCGCGCGGCGGCTGTCGTTGGAGGAATTTTTTGATTCCACATGCGAGGTGACGCGGATGATGTTTTCCATCAGCTCCGGCACGTTTTTGAAAATGTGGTGGTTCACGCGTTGCAGGATGTAGCGCACGCGGGTGCCGGCCTGATCATAATTCGCGACAAAGGTGTCGTTGATGTGACCGCTGCCATAGCGTTCGGCATCAAGCAGAGTGCCGGGCAGGGAAAACGGAGCGACGACCTTACGGAAGTCTTCGAGCGATGGAGTTACAGATCGGTTTGCCATGATGGTTTGTTTTTATAGACCCATTGATAATAGTCGGCGCGTTGCAGCAGGGATGCGGATTCGGCGTCGAGGAGAACTTTGGTGCGCGGATGGAACTGCAGCAGCGAGCCCGGAACATTGGCCGTCACCGGGCCTTCGACGCTGGCGGCGACCGCCTCGGCCTTGGCTTTGCCAAATGCAAGCAGCAGGCACATGCGGCTTTCCATGATCGTGCCGAGACCCATCGTGATGACATGATGCGGCACCTGTTCCTCGGCGGTGAAGAAACGCGCGTTGTCGCTGCGCGTGCGTTCGGTGAGGGTCTTGATGCGCGTGCGCGAGGCGAGCGAGGAGCCGGGTTCGTTGAAACCCAAATGCCCGTCGGAACCAAGCCCGAGGATCTGCAAATCAATGCCACCCGCATCGGCGATCGCTTTTTCGTATGCCGCGCAGTGGGCGGGCACATCGGTGGCAAGGCCATCGGGAATGTGGATCCGCTCGCGCGGAATGTTCACATGCGAGAAAAGGTTTTCCTCCATGAAGCGGTGGTAGGACGCGGGATGATCCGGGCCGAGACCGACATACTCATCGAGGTTGAAAGAAGTCACATGCGCGAAGTCGAGACCTTCCTCGCGATGCTTGCGCGCGAGTAGATCATAGAGCTTGCAGGGCGTGCTGCCGGTGGCGAGGCCTAGCACCGAGGCTGGCTTTTCGCGGACCTGACGCGCAACCAGCCTGGCGGCAACTTCGCTGGCTTCTTCGGCGGTGGGTAGGATGATGATTTCCATGGTGGTGATTCAGCGGCCGAGCCGTTTTTGCAGTTTGGTGAAAACATCTTCGCGGAAGCGGGCGATGAAACCATCGACATACTCCGCGACATCGAGCGACTCGTCGCGCACCAGCGGCGTGAGGTCCATCGCAAAGGCAATGCTCTCGGCACGATCGACCGCGTGCGACTCGAAGAAAGTGGCATTCGCGCGGCGGCGGCCAAGCACGCCGAGGTCATAGCGCTTGCCACCGGCGATCTGCGAATCAAACACGCCATTAAGAGCGGCCGCGAGGTTGTCGCGCGAGCCGACATCGTGAACGACTTTTTCGTGATCGCACATCCAGTCGAGATTGCGCCACACCTCGCAGCCATGCACAGCCTCCGGGCGTTGCTCTACGGGCAGTGCGCGCATCGCCTGAATCGCCGCGACGGTCACGCCAATGTGCGTGTCGTGTTTGTCGGCGGGATTGTGCGTGTAGACCACACGCGGCCGGGTAGCGCGCAGCACCTCGATCAAATCATCGCGCAGCGCCGTGCCTTGCGGGTCCTTCACCGCCGAGCTCGGGAAATCCAGCTGCACCATCGCGCCAAACTGGCCGATCCGCGCCGCGAGTTTCTGCTCCTCGCACCGGACATCCTGCATTTGCGCATCGGTGAAGCGCTCATAAGATCCGGTGCGCGCACTGCCCGCACCATTCGTGCAAGTCACACCGCCAAACCACTCGCTCTCGTTTTGATAACACGCAAGGATGCCGTGAAAGGCCATGAACTCGAGGTCGTCCTGATGCGCGCCGATGCCGAGATGCGTGACCCGTGACAAGGCGGCTGTTTCCTCAAGCCCATCGGGAATGAAGAGCTCTGCGTTGGCTTGGTGGAATTTCATGATGCGTTGATTAAGTATTGGGATGTTTGAGTGAAAATTTTCAGGCGATCGATGCCCCGACAGATGACAGCCAAGTTTGCGCCATCAGCTGATGACCTGCGGCGGAAGGATGCACGCCATCCTCCGCCCAGTAGGCTGGTGGCGCAGACTTTACGGCGTCGTTGAACATCGACTGAAACGGCACCAAAACCGCATCGAACTCGTCCGCCAGTTTGGCAACGACTTCACACCTATGGTCGATCTCGCCGATCCAATCGTCGGCGACCACACCACACTTTAGCACGAACGGCTCGCAAAGGACGAGCTTCACTTCAGGCAACTGCTCGCGCACCTCCTCGAG
Source organism: Akkermansiaceae bacterium (assembly GCA_947462835.1). Classification (GTDB taxonomy): domain Bacteria; phylum Verrucomicrobiota; class Verrucomicrobiia; order Verrucomicrobiales; family Akkermansiaceae; genus Luteolibacter. The sequence goes on along the minus strand of CANHQM010000001.1, from coordinate 77,042 downwards.
CATCTCGCGGTAAACCCGTTGGTACTTGGGAACGGGCACGCCGTTTTTTCCGGGAAAAGCAAACTCATGCCAGGTGTCGTTCACGCCGATCAGGATGCTGAGCACATTCGGCCTGAGGTTGATGATGTCCTTTCGGATGCGCGCATTGAGATCGACAACGCGGTTGCCGCTGACGCCGCGATTGTAACACTGCAAACCGGCCGCAGGCATTCTTCCAAGCAAGTTGGCGGCTGACATCATGGCGTAGCCACTGCCCAGCGCTCCGTGATGGTTGGCAAGATCCTCGGCATCGCGAAACCGACCGCAATCGGTGATGGAGTCGCCTTGGAACAGAATGATGTCTTTGTCGCGAATCATGAGACAGTCTTATGCATTCGCCTGCGACTTGGGAAGGCTTGCCGCAGCCACTGCTTGTCCTACGCGGCGACTTTTTTCATCGGGCAGGTGGAGGCTGATCTTGCCCGCGAGATCCGGATAATCGCGCTCGAGCACGGCCTTGGCATGCTTCAGGACGATGTTGCCGCCCTCGCCAGTCGTCACGCGACCTAGTACGAGCACATGCTCGATTTGGTAGAACTCGGAATAAAGCGGCAGCGTGTGGCCGAGGTAAACGCCGATAGTTTCGTAAATAGGGGCGGCTGCAGGATCGCCCTTGGTCATGAGCGCTTGCACATGCTTGAGCCGCTCGGGAAGTCCCAGCTCCGCAGCCACCTCGATGCCGGCGGCGGGCAAAAGTTTGTTCACCGCCTGCTGCGAAAAATACAACGCGCCCACCCCGCGGTCGCCCGACCATTCATCGGCCGCGGCCTCGGGGTTGATGTCGACCGGCGCGAAGGCCAACTCGTTGAGCCAACCGGTCATTTTGCCTGCGGGATTGATGTAGCCCGCGGCCTCACTCGATCCCATCGCGATGCCAAGCAAGCCGGTGACGCCGAGCGACATCGCACCGGCAAGCGCCGTGATGTCACCATCGTTGGCCACCTCGAAGGGCACGCCCCACTCTTCGCGCAAGCGCAGGAAAAGATCGCGTGCTTGCGGCAACTTGTCGGCAGGAATCGAACGCAGCAACGAAGCCACCATGAAGCGGTTGTCGACAATCACGCCCGCCGAACTTCCACCGATCGCATCGACCCGCGGCAAATGCGAGGCGGCCTTGCGCAAGCCTTCGTTCAAATGATTGTAATGATATTCTGGGTCCGCCTCATCCTTCGGATTCCACGGAAACTCATCGCTGTATACCACCTCGCCATCGCGCACTGCTGCGACCTTGTAATCGCTCGCACCAAGGTCAAAGCCGATCCGGCAGCCATCGAGATTGCCGCCCAAGGCCATCGCCGATTCACGCGCGGCCGGCATTTCTCCGGCCTCAACGACGACCACTTCAAAAGGCTTTTCATAGACCTTCTCCATCAACTCGACATCAAAGCCACGAGCCCCACCACGCGAGTATGTCGCCACCAAATGCTGCGCCACTTCGCGCGGCGCGCTCACATGCAAACGCCAACCACCCACCGACCAAAGCAGGAACTTCGCCAAACGCTCGGCATGTAGCAAAGTCGCGGCCTCGCCCGCATCGCCTATCGCGGTCTCAAACACCGAGACATGACCGCTCTCGCGCTCCAATGCCAAACGCAAGGTGTTGCCCTTGCCCGATTGCAGGGCCGCACGCGATTGCTCGCGGTGAAACAAACCAAGCGGCGAAAAACGGGGATCAAGCCCGGGAACGGTGATGTCTTTGGAAGCCATGGAATCGGATCGTTGAATGAATGGATCTTGAAGAATGTCGCGATGCGCAATCCGCCAAAGCCATGCCTCACACAGCCTTCGCGGATGACCCCACTCAAGCCGGAGCGCGCTGATAGTGCAACAAATTTTTTTGTTGCAAATAGAATCGGAGGCGGCGACTTTTCCGCCGTGCCGCGCAAACCCACCCTACTCGCCCGCAAGGCGAAGTCCGCCCTCGCCGACCTGATCGGCCAGCTGCCGCCCGAGTCGGCACTGCCCACGGTGCGCGAACTCGGCGCGCGTTGGGACCTGCACGCCTCGACGATGTCACGCATGCTGCGCGAAATGGAAAATGAAGGCCTCGTCTGGCAAAGCCCCGGCGGCAGATACTTCCCCGTAGCCGGCCGCAGCCACAATCTCAAGGGCACCCCGGTCTGCTTCATCGGCCGCGAAATGTGGCACTGGAGCCGCCTCTACCAGGACATCCTCAAGGGCGTTTCCGAAGTCTGCTCGGCCAATGGCAGTCCGCTGATCCTGCTCTCCGCGCCCTCCCTCGTCAGCCAGGACGACCCGACCAAGCCGCCCCATTTCGCAAGCGCGGCCACGCAGAAAAAAGAACTCGCCGCGCTGCTGCCATCGGTCCCGCGTCATTGCGGCGCCATCCTCTTCGACCACCTTTGGAAGGACTCCGCACTCGCACTGAGCGCATCCCTCACCACCCCCAAAGCCCAGCTGCTTCACGGATCAACCAAGCACATGCAGGTCTTCGCGCCGGACTACCATGGCACCGCCAAACGCGCCCTGCGATTCGCCCAATCGCACGACGCAAAAAACATTCTAGTCGTCTCCCCCTTCCAAGGCGACCCCGCCATCGATGCATCCGTATCATTGATCCTGCAAACCTTCGCCCACCTCGACGCGCACAAGACCAGCTTCGATCAAGCGCGCCGCCACATCCGGCCGGGCAGAGCCAAAAAAACCGAAGGCAAAACCCTCTTCATCTGCCCCGAAGACAACACCGCCAAAGCATTGCTGGAAAAAATGGAATCGATCGGCAACCCGCCAAACCAACCCTTGCTCCTCGCCATTCAAGGCACCGGGCTCATCCACTCCCCCAGCTCAAGACTCGACATCGATTTCCAAAAGCTCGGCAAATCCGCCGCATCGAAACTGCTGCACGGCAGTGAGGTGGAGTGAGAAGAGGGGGAATGAACATTGAACATCCAACATCGAAAATTGAACATCGAAGTGGATGAAGAGGTTTTAAGTTTCAAGTGTTCAGTTTGAAGACAGATGAATGAGGAAGTGGCTTGCTAAGGAGGCACGACACTCTTGTCGTGCTCTTCTGCAATCTTGCAGTGGAAGAGGGTCGAAGGTCTCAAAGTCGAAAGTCGAACCGTCCGGTAGGGCGACGCGGCCTCGCGGCGCCGACACCATCGCCGCAGGCGCCCAAGCGGGCAGGATGCCCGCGGTCCGTTGAAGAAGCGGCTTCAACGACAATTCATCCGACGGACCTTTCGGAGAAAGGTCCCTGCCTGAAGAAGTGGCGGTTTCATGCGCTGCGCAAAACTTGGAGCAGGATGCTCCAAGGACGGCCTGGGACAGGATGTCCCAGCTACATGAAGAAGCATCAGCTTCTTCATTCTCTTCCCACTTCGATGTTCAACGTTGGATGTTCAATGTTCACTCCCCTTCTCCTACGCCTTCACTCCATGCAGCCGTCGCCAGGCAAGCGGGGTCATGCCCTTGTGCTTGTGGAAGACCCTGATGAAGTACGAGGGCGTCACAAAGCCGCAGCTCCACGCGACTTCGGAAATGTTGCGATCCATGCGCTCGAGAATTTCGCAGGCGAGATCGATGCGTTCGCTGGTGATCCATGCGGCGGGCGTGATCCCGTGCTCGTGGCGGAAGCATCGTGCCAAATGATCGGGCGAGCAGCCGAGCCGCGCCGCCAGCGAGGCCACGCTGAGATCGGGCAATGAGATATCGACGCGCACGAGTTTTTCCGCCTCGGCAACGAGCGGTGATCCGCGCAGCGAAGCCACCGGCGCGGGCTGGCGCAGGGCGGTGAGGACCGATGCGAGAAAGGACTGCACGCAGCCGTTGATGAACGTACCGCGCAAGGAGCGGCGTATCGCGTTACTTTCGCAGGCGGTATTGAGGCAATCGAAGGCGCGCGTCGGCAAGGGCAGTCGCGTGACTTGCGTGCTGCTGATGTTCCGCTTCGCATCACTCATGCCGCGCAGCAGCGTGACATGGTCGATGTTCTGCATCAGCACAAGAATGCCATAGCGGCTGCGCAGATCGACCGGGCTCTCGGCATGAGCCACACCGGCGGGCATGATGCAAATCTCACCTTGCTTGAGACGGAACTTGCCGCTCGGACACACGAAATCGCTGGCGCCACCGGTCTGCAGGAAAAACTCGGGAAAGGCATGGAAGTGTGCACCCGGGCTCCGGCGATGCAGCGCCTTCATTTCGGGAATCACCACCTTGGGCGGGCGCGAGGCAAAGCGCGAAAGCAGGCGCGTGAGGTCGGCCTCGTAGCAACGCATGGAGTCATCTTTCATTGATGTCGGAAAAGTGCTATAAATGTCGCCAAGTGGCAATTTCGATTTGTTGCGAAATTGCCGATTCACCACTTATTTTATCGATCGAAAGCCAACGCTTTTCGAAAAATTAAAAATCGTATTATGATGAATTCCGCCATCAATGTCCTTGTCTGGGGCGAGTACCGCCACGAAAAAAAAAATCCGAAGGTTGCCGAAATTTACCCCGATGGCATGCATGAAACCATCGCGGCGTTTCTTCGCGAGACACCGGGCCTGAAGGTCTCGACCGCATGGCTGGACCAGCCCGAGCATGGGCTCACTGAAGCGGTGCTCGAGCAAACGGATGTGCTGCTGTGGTGGGGTCACATGGCCCATGGCGAAGTGGCCGATGAAGTGGTCGACCGCGTGCAGCGCCGCGTGCTTGAAGGCATGGGCCTCATCATGCTGCACTCGGGGCACTATGCGAAAATTTTCAAGCGCCTCATGGGCACCACCTGCTCGCTCAAGTGGCGCGAGTCGACCGACAAGGAACGCGTCTGGAACATTGCGCCGCATCACCCGATCACCCAAGGCATCGGCGAGTATTTCGAAATCCCTGCCGAGGAGATGTACGGCGAACCTTTCGGGATCCCGACGCCCGATGAGTTGATCTTCATCTCATGGTTCACCGGCGGCGAGGTCTTCCGCAGCGGGGCCACATGGCAGCGAGGCAATGGCCGCGTGTTTTACTTCCGCCCGGGTCACGAAACTTATCCGACCTATCACAACGCCGATGTCCAACGCGTCATCACCAATGCCGTGCACTGGGCGCGGCCGACCGTGCGCATCGCCGACGATTGCCCGAACTCCCCCGCCCTCGAGCCGCTGCCGAATGATCCAGAGGCCACCGAACGCCCGACCCTTGGATTCCGCTGATCCTTGCAACCGCCAACGAAGCATAGCCCCACACACGACATGAAAAACATTTCCCCGAAAAAGAAATCCGCACCCACCAAGGCCAGCGCCAAGCGAGGCCAGGTCATCCGTCTTGCCATCGTCGGCACCGGTGGCATGGCCAACGCGCATGCCGAGGCGTTTCGAAAAATTCCAGGCGTCGTGCTCGCGGCGGTCTGCGATGTCGATGCAAAACGCGCGCAGGAATTTGCCGCCAAGCACGGTGGCACTGCGGCAGTTTTCACCGACCTCGGAAAACTCCTGCGCGAGGCAGATGTCGACGCGGTGTCGAATGTTACGCCCGACAAACTCCACGCGCCGCTCTCGCTCCAAGTGATCGCTGCCGGCAAGCACATCCTTTGCGAAAAACCCCTTGCCACCAATCACGCCGATGCCGCGCGCATGGCCCGCGCCGCGCAAAAAGCCGGCGTCATCAACATGGTGAATCTCAGCTATCGCAACGCGCCCGCATTGCAAAAAGCCGCGCAACTCGTGCAGGCCGGCAAGCTCGGCGAGATCGTCCATGTCGAGGCCAGCTACCGCCAAAGCTGGCTCTCCAGCAAGGTGTGGGGCGATTGGAAAACCACGCCCGCATGGCTGTGGCGCCTTTCCACCAAGCACGGCAGCCACGGCGTGCTCGGCGATGTCGGCGTGCACATCCTCGACTTCGCCTCGTTCCCGGTCGGCCCGGTCCGCAGCATCCAATCGCGCCTCAAAACCTTCACCGCGCTCAAAGGCAAACGCCTCGGCGAATATCCGCTCGATGCGAACGACAGCGCCATCATGCAGGTCGAGTTTGCCAACGGCGCGCTCGGCGTCATCCACACCACCCGCTGGGCCACCGGTCACGCCAACTCGCTTTACCTGCACATCCACGGCACCAAAGGCGCACTGCGCATCGACCTCGACCGCTCAATGGACGAACTCGAAGTCTGCCTCGGAGCCGACATCCACAAGGCCGCATGGAAAACCCTCAAGGCGCCGAAGACTCCCAACATTTATCAACGCTTCATCACCGCCATCCGCAGCAACACACCGGGCGCACCCGACTTCGCACGCGGCGCCGAAGTACAAAAACTCCTCGACGCCTGCATCAAATCCGACCACCTCGGCAAAGCGGTGAAAATTTGATGCAACAGGGAAAGCGGCATCTTCACCGTGGCGGCGGTTTTTAACCGCCATGCCTACTGGATCCTTCCTGCGGAAGGAGACAGAAGACAGAAGGTGAAGAAGCAGCTTCTTCTTTAGCCTCCCAAAACTTGGAGCAGGATGCTCCAAGGACGGCCTCGGACAGGATGTCCCAGCCACGAGGAAGAAGCGGCATCTTCCTCTTCACCTAATCACCCATCACCAATATCCAATCTCTCTTCCCTTTCGCGGTTAAAAATTTCTGAAAGAATCGGCGCCGGAGGCCGCGTCGCCCTACCGGACAGACTGGGACAGGATCTTCGGTTTGCCGAATTTTTCGGGCCACGGCAGCACGGTGGGAATGCCGGGATATACATCGAAGAAGTTGTCGGCCAACGGCTGTTCTCCATCGAGGTCGAGGCAGACGCGCCATGCGAAGGTGTCGCTGGTGAAGATGGCTTTGCCGCCTTTTTGAGTGACGCGCACCTTGGCCTTTGGCCATTTCATTTCGCGGAAGAGCGGCAGGATGAGGCAGTCGCGTGCGATCTCTCCATCATCATTGACGAGCACCGCGAAAGCCACATGCGTTTTGATGCCGAGCTTGTCCCACTGCGCGGCAGAAAACTCGGCGATCACCGTACTCGCATTGGCGGTCAGCGTAACGGCTTTGCGTTGATCGAGCGGGTACTTGCCACTCAACGCCATCAGGCCGAAACGCAGCGTGGCCTTGGTTTCCTCGCCTTCGTTGATGCCGTAAACGCGCACAGTTTTCCCCTCACGGGCCACCACCACGGTCAACGGCGCGAAGGCACGGCGCACTGGCCAAAAGGCGGGATTACGGCGTTGCTTCCAATCGACGATCGTCCAACTGCGCGTGCAAGGCCACATGTCGTTGAACATCCAAAAAACGGCTGCCGAGCTGTCGAACATGCGGCGGCGGAAATTTTTGATGTATTCCGAGAGGCCCACTCCCTGAAGCACACCGCCCCAATAGACATACTCTTCGAGCGACATGCTGGCGATCGACTTGCCAAGCCATTGTTCGAACATGAGATCCGGCGCATAGGCGGGGATGTTGTCCCATGAGGTCACGGCGTTGTCGTGAAGCTCCCATGGAAATGTGCCGATCTTGCCCGGTGCATCGCCGAAGCATTCGCGGGTTGCCAAAAGGTTGTTCGGCCCAAGGATGCCGCCTTCGTTCGGGAAGCGGCAAATCATGTCACGATATTTGCGGAAATCATTGTCGTGGAAACCAAGGCTCCACGGGTGCTGGTCGCCAAGGTGATCGGCGGTCGGCGATTCTCCATCGGGTGAGAATGGCGAGCTCGGTTGATAATACCGACCCGAATCCTCTTCCTTCATCAGGCGCGGCAGCACGAGATGGTAAAGCGCGTAATCGGGAAATGCCACGCCCTGCTCGTAGTCCCACTCCCAGTATCCCTGCTCGATCTCATTGTTGCCGCACCATGCGACGAGACTCGGATGATGCGCGAGTCGCCGCACCTGATGCCTTGCCTCCTGCGTGACATCGGCAAGGAATGCCTCGTCAGTCGCAGGATACTTGCCACAGGCAAAGATGAAATCCTGCCAGACCATGATGCCCTTTTCGTCGCAGAGATCGTAGAAGTCATCGCTCTCGTAAACACCACCGCCCCACACGCGCAGGAAATTGCAGTTCGCCTCCAAGGCACGATCGATGAGCACCGCATGACGCCGGCGGTCAATGCGACTGAGGATGAGGTCTGCCGGGACATAGTTGCCGCCCTTGCAAAAGATCGGTTTGCCATTGATTTCGATGATGAAATACCGACCGCGCTCGGGATGTGTTTCATGATTCACGCGCACGTGGCGGAAGCCGATTTTTCGAGTCAGGCTTCCTTCGGTTTTGCCAGCGACCACAAGCTCGACTGTCGCCTCGCTGCGGTTTTGTTTGCCATGTCCGACTGGCCACCAGAGCTTGGGCTTGGCCACCGGAAGCACCGCTTCGAGTTTGTTCATGCCCGGCTCAAGCCGCACCGGCACACGCACGGGATCATTGGATTTTCCAAGCTTGAGCAGCAACTCGCCGCGCGTTGGCTTGTCGCTCAAGTTCTCCGCAAAGACCCGGGCCGTGACGCTTCCCTGGCTCAGATCGGCGGAAAGGTCGGGAATCAATACCGCGCTCTCCCAGCGAATCCCCGAAGAAATTTCCAAACGCACGCTGCCGGGCATGCCGACATTGACGAGGCGCGGCGACCAATCCCATCCAAACTCACTCTGGGTTTTGCGCAGCCAGTTTGATTTCGTCTGGCGGTGGTTGAGGCGCAGTCCATAGCCCTCGGAGGAGCGCGTCATCGCATGATAAATGCCGCTCTCGATCTCGACCACGAGTTCGTTTTCACCATTCCGCAGCGCACTGGTGGCCTCCACGCGGCATGGATGAAATGCATTGGCATGCGAACCGATCTGCACGCCGTTGAGATATATCTTCGCGGCCAGATCCAGGGTTTCAAAAAACAGCCATGCGCGTTCGCCTTTGCGCAAGCGGGGCAGCTTGAATCTGCACCGGTAATACCAAACCGTTTCCTCCACCCAGCGGCACGCGAGCACATTCGTGCCGATGCCCGGATCGGGGATCACGCCGTGTTCGAGCAGAGTCTCATGCACACTGCCCGGCACGGAAGCACTCCACGCGCGGCCCCAGTTCACATCGCCAGCCAGCACCCGCTTCGGTCGCTCACCGCGTTCGCCGTCGTTCCATCGAAGTTGCCAGGTGCCGTTGAGGTCGATTGTTTGATTCATGAATTTGGATGTGTGGTTCGTGGTGAATTTGAAAACGCAATGCGGAAGGGTGCAGCGGGCAATCCGTGACGGTTGAAAAGATGGGCCTCCGGGCAAGGAGTCCATGCGAAGCGAATCCATGAGGCGTCGTTCGGAACATCGTGCAGTAAAATCCGTTCGCCATCAATCGTCGCCGCAGGCAAGGGAGTGAAAATTTCGTCTTTGCCGGCCGATTCAAAGCCGTCGATCGCATCGCCACCGTTCGAGTGCAGACCTTCCGCATGGTCGAAGGAAATTGATAAGGTGTCGGGAGTGATTTTCATCACATTCGATACCACCGGTCCTTCACAAACAATCGGTGCATGACCATAAACATGCTTGAGCGCCAAGAGCGCGAGGCGCGTGCCCACCTCTTGTTTCTTGGTGGGATGGATGTCCTTCGCATCGCCTTGGTCGATGGCCACCGCCATGGCGGTAGCAGGCAATTCCAACGCGGCAGCCTGCGCGGCGCGGAGTTCCGGCCAAGTGTTTCCGGGGCCATAGCCGGGCAACTGGACGAACAAAAACGGCATCTCTCCCCTGCCCCATTTCTCTCGCCAGTCGCGGATCATTGCCGGAAACAAGCGGGCATAGAGTGCGGGATCTTCGGCATTCGATTCGCCCTGATACCAAAGGAAGCCACGCGCCGGAAATGAAACCATGGGCGCCACCATTCCGTTCCAGAGCCGCGAGGGCTTGTTGTTATGCGGCGCGACGGCGTTGCCGAAATTCGACTCGATCTGATATCGCCAAGTACCGTGAAGAGGGATCGTCACGCTATCAACCGGACCAATTTTCATCGCATCCGCCGGACCGGTCATGCCACCGCCAAACACATGACTGAACACGCGCACCGCGATCACGCTTTTTCCCGCACGCACCCTGTCCCCTAGAATGGTGTAACGGCGAGGGGCAGCCCAGACGTCCGGATCTTCGGCGATGTCGCTGCGGCCGATTTCTTCTCCGTTGAAATAGGTCCGCTCGTGTTTGTCGCAGGCGCCGAGATGCAACTCGAGCGAACGACCCTCCCACTCTTGCGGAATTTCCACTTCGCGGCGAAACCAGAAAACACCATTGAACTTGTGACCCGCCTCCTGCCAGTAGCTTGGCAACTCCATTAGCGGCCAATCCGCGCAATTCGTTTCAGGCAAGGCGAAGCCGCGTGCATGCTCGGGGATGTCCTCCATATCCCTGCGATCGAGTCCAGCAATGAATGCCGCGAGCTGATCTTCAAACTCCGGCTCGACAGGATCGGCGCATTGTTCAGCACCTGCTGCGGCAAGCGCTTCATCACTCATCCATGTTTCAATCCGCGTTCCTCCCACCGCGGCGATGATGAGCCCGATCGGCACCGACGGATCCGCCTCCATGAGGCGTTTGGCAAAGTAATAAGCCACACCACTGATCCAGCCCATCCCTTGCTGAGTGTAACTGCACCACTGCGGGCGATATGACCATTCCCCGGCAGGCTGAAGTGCAGGAAGGTGATCGATTTTCATGAAACGCAGTTTCGGCAGATCGGCCGTTTCGGATTTTCCATTCGCGCTCATGCTGAGAGACCACTCCATGTTCGACTGCCCGGAGCAGATCCATACATCGCCAATGAGCACATCGCTGATCCGCAAGATTTCCCCACCGCACTCGATGAGCAGTTCATGCGGCCCACCGGCAGGCAAGTCGGCAAAATCCAGTTCCCAAGATCCATCGGCGTTCGATCGCGTCGCCGCAGTCAGGCTCGCGAGCGTGACACGCACTTCCGAGTCCGGCTTGGCTCGACCGCGCAAAGGAATCGGCCGATCCCGTTGAAGGATCATGTGATTCTGATAGATGGAATGAATCTCAATCATGATGAAAAGAGCGCTTTAGACATCACTCCTTTTGAAGGGCAAAGCAAAGCGACACGCAACCCTTCAGCTCGGATGGAGTGAACATGATGCGTCGAAGCATTTTGTCCTCAGAGGCGAAGGGCGAATCGACTTCATGCAACTCGACCGCGAAGCTCCCGGGTTGCCTGCTCTTCAGGATCACTCCCTCCGTGCCGCTGATGCGCACGCCATCGGCCGCCGCGTAATCGACGGTAAGGTCATTGATCCTATGTTTCGGAGAGACGACCATGCACCCTCATCTTCGCTCAGTGTTTGTCAGCTTCTCGATCGCTTTGGCCAGTTCGTGCCGCTGGGTCGCGATGGGAGCGGGGTCGGTGGTGTAGGTGGTGAGGCCCCCGGAAATGCCAGCAGGCACTTCGAGGAGTTTCGCGTAGCGGGCGGCCTCGTCGGCATTGAGAGTCGCCCCTTTCTCCGCCAGCAAGCGCTTGAGCAGGACGAGGTATTCGTAATCCTCAATGCCATCGCGCTGGGCTTCGAGGCGGATGGAGGTGACCGGTTCGTCGAGCACCGGGCCTTGGCCGCCGTCGAAGCAGGCCTCGGGCGGATAGAGCAGGCGTCCATCGCCGGCTGCCCAAGGGCGCTTCTCGCCGACTTGTGTGCCGTAGCCGTCGTTCCAGCTCATCGAGTCCATGTAAGGATTCTGCAAAGCCTCCGGATAAGCCTTATTGCTCGTCCACCAATTCGTCTGCCAGATGAGGATGCCTTGGACTTCGTTTTGCCAGCTTTGCCAGAGCCAGACCCTCATGTCGGTGGCCGGGCGATCGATGAAACTTCCAATAAAAGGTGCGCGGGGCCCGGTGCAGATATACCAAGTTGAGACCTCGCCCGCCTTCTGACGCTCTCGGGAAAAGGTGGGATTGAATGCGCTGAGGATCGGGCACCAGTAATCGATGTATCCGATGAATTCGGGGGCCGCGCCCAAGTTCTTTGGCACCATGCGGGGCAGCCCAGGAAAGTCTTCCTTGAGAATTTTCAAGCGTTCGATCACAGCGGGATAATCCTTCACAGCCGGTTCATCGAAGGGATAGCTGACGGCCTTGCCCATCCACCCCTTCTCAACGAGATGGCCGCGCACTTCGGAGCACCATGCACGGAACAATTCTCGGTGCTCGGGAGTACCCAAAGCATGACCTCCAAACTCGCCAGCTTTTGTCGCATAGAAGGTCCCCCCGCCCAATCCGGGGAATGACCCGGCGTCACCGACGAGGAAGGAGTTGAAGTGATGCTTATCGATAGCCTGCGTCATGGCCGCATCCCATGCCGCCCAATCGAACACGATCTCCGTTTTGTCACCCGGAGCTTTGCCACCTTCCATCCCGCCGTTGGCAATGAGTTCCTTGCCGCTTCCGGTATCGGTCAATGAAAGATCGTCGAACCAGACCTTACCGATCCCCTCTCCCTTTGGCGTCCATGGTGAGGCTTGGAGAGAGACCTGCATGGAAACCGCACCGGAAGGAATGGCTTCGATGGTCTTATTGAAATTCGTCCATTTTGCAACAGAGGGTAGGTCGATGTGGATATTATTGCCACCGAGGTGACTGCCAGAACTGTCAGAGAAACTCAGAAGCATCTGAGCGGGTTGATCCGCCTTTACCGTGCGATACCAAAGATTGAGATCAAGTGCTTTGCCCGAAATGGGGAGCGGCTCGCTGCTCGTGACTTGAAGGCTCTCGGTCGGGCTCGCATCCTCAACCAAGAGAGAATTCGTTCCGGCGCGAGGCTGATCCGCGACGACCTTGCCGCCATTCCAAAAATTAACACCACCGGAGAATTTGTAAGTATAGCCGTCCATCGGCACCGGGTTGTAGGGGCTGATGCGATTGTCGCTGAAGAGGCGCATGTATTTCTCCCACACCGCCCGTTTGTCGGCATCGGTCTGGAGGCGCTGGTATTTCCAGATGGGGCCGGGATTCAAACCGAAGAGGCTGCGGCAGGTGGTGGTATCCGGCAGGGAAAAACCATAGACCTCGATCTCCAAGGGGACCATGGCCGTGAAGCCCTCGGCGTTGACCATGATCTGGCCGCGATAGAGGCCGGGCGCGGTGTTGGCGGGGGCTTTGACGCGCACCCAAAGCGGTTGGTTTTCTCCGGCTGCCACGCTCACGCCGCCCTTGAATGGCGGCAGCGGGTCGGGCCAATTGCCTGTGCCACCGGTTTCGTCGGAGGGGATCTCGACATTCACATACCCGACGCGCAGGACTTCCACGGCATCGGCCGGCAGCAAGGCGCCGGATTCGGAACGCAGTTCCCCGGCGGTGGCGGTGAGGCCGGTGAGCGCTTTCTCCGGGCGCACGACAAGCTGGGCACCCTCGGCTTCGTTGCCAGCCACGCTGATGCGGATTGCTTGGCTTTTCGCCGTCGGCAGCGGACGCGTTTTGGAAACTTTCCATCCGGATGAAGCCCACCAGAGACCGACTCCGGGCGATGGGGAATTCAACAACTCACCATAGTTGGTGGCATTGAGGATCGGTTGATAAACGGTCGCCGCCAGTCGGGTGGGCGAATTTTTTCCGAGCGAGAATTCGAGGGCATAGTTGCCGGCCTCTGGCGTCTCAAAGGGAAGATTGAATTCCGCGGACTTTCCGGGTGCCAATTTCACAGGAGTGGCCGTGGATTTTTTTTCGCTCTGCGTGCCGAGGCGGATCGACAACTCGGGACTCAACTGGACCTCCTTGTTGCCAAGGTTGCTCACCTTCACGGCAAAAACGGGCTTCAGGGAATCCGATACCAATGGCTGGACCGCGATCGCAGGATCCTCGCCCAGCACCGTCATCGCCGCAGTGCGTCCCACAGCCTGCAGCGGTGCGCCATCGATCATGGCGGAATACTCATAACCGGGTATCTGGAAGAAGACGGGCTTGGAGTTGTCTGTCGTGTCATTGCAAAGCCGGACCCAGAGCGCGGAGGCAGGCAGCATGTCGGCGGGGATCTTCACCTTTCCCGAATCTCCTTTTTTCAAGGTGGCAACGCGGCGGTAGTCCTTGCCATCTTTGGAAACCTCGACACCGAGCGCCCAACTCGAGTCCTCATGGAAGGAGGGGGTCAATGAAAGCTCACCCGAGAGTTGCTTGCGGCCTTCAAGCTCATGCCGGTAAACCACGGCATCGGTCGGCTCAGTGAAACGCCAGCGACTGTCATGAAACACATTGTTGCTGGAAACTAGCGCGCGGCTCACATTGCGGAATGCCTTGATCTCAAAGGGCGCCTTGAAGTCGTAGCGGTTGCCCGTCACACTTTCACCTTCGCCAAGCAACACGCCATCCACCGAGGATTGGGCGAGCTTGATGGGGAAAAGCTCGATGTCATCATACTCGATACTGCCCTTGAGCTGGAAGGCTCCGAGAAAAATGCGCTGCGGTTCGGCAGGAGCCACGAAGCGCACGCTGTAACTGCGAAATGGCGACACCACTTCCGAGGCATCCAGCGCGATCAACTGTCGGGCGCACTCAGGCCCTGCAAATGCTTGGGAGGAAGTGAAGAGCACTTCCGGCCGGTAACGGCAGCGGAAACGGAGTTCATAGGCAGTCCCCGGCACCAAGTTCACCGGCTCGCTGCGCCATCCAGGTTCGCCTCCGTTCGCCGCGTGATTCACCGGACCATTGTCCGAGCGCAGTGCCGCAAATCGCGATCCACTCGCCCCCTCGCCTTCTCCCCAAACGACATTGCCCGTGCCCGTCCAGCCGGATGGCTTGCCATCAGCCCCCTGTTCGAAAGAAGCGTTCACAACGACTGATGCGGCAGGGGGCGCCGCAATGGTTTCCGCCGGAGCTGGCTCAGGTGGTTTGACCGCGCTGTCCGGCTCACGACGGCAAGCGGTGTGGAAGAAACAAATGGCCGCGAGAGCTGCGGTTCCAACTTGATGCATGCGATGATTTTTGATGTAAGGGTTCATGATTTGGATGGGGTGATTTGTGAAAAAAACGATGGTTGTAATCCATGCTTAAGCCAATGCCTCAAGCTTCGCGCAGATGTCGAAGAAATGTGCGAGCGCAAAGCGCCGGGTCAATAATTTTATGTTTTTTTTGTTTTTTTAACTTTTTCAAAAGCGAAGACTTCGCCTGACATCTAGAGCATTCACGGGCAGCCTCGGTGGTAAGAATCACCCCGCTTGGTAGGAGGAGGGGTGAACATTGAACATCCAACATCCAACATCGAACATCCAACATCGAACATCCAACATCGAACATCGAAGTGGATGAAGAAGTGGCTAGCTAAGGAGGCACGACACTCTTGTCGTGCCCTTCTGCAACGATGAAGTGGAAGAGGGGCGAAGGACTCAAAGTCGAAGAGCAGGCGGCTTCTACTTTCTCTTCCCAAAACTTGGAGCAGGATGCTCCAAGGACGGCCTGGGACAGGATGTCCCAGCCACGAGGAAGAAGCGACTTCTTCATCTTCTTACTCATTCAAAATTAACCCTCCCCGGGCTGCTCCTGCTGTTTCTTCCAATCACGATATAGCAGCAAGAGGAAGAAAAGTGCCGCACCGCTCCAGAAGATGATCCATATCGGCAGGAAGCGGTAGGCGTAGTCGCTGCCGTTGTTGATCCTCTTCATCACATCGATGAATAAGCCTGCAAAGAGTCCGCCGCAGATCACGCCAAACGAACGCACCAGCGCGTTGGCCGAACAGAACTGGCCGTAACGCTCGCGCGGCAACACACGCATGTACATCGGCAGCATCATTGCTTCGGTCAGCACGCCGAAGGGGATGTTGATGATGCTCTCGTGCGCCACGCGGCCGCGGATGTCGTAGGCATCGCGACCATCGCCTTAATTCACCGCAAAATCCGCGGTGGTGCGCGCGTGTTGGATCAGGCGCTCAAGCAGCGATATACGAGCACCGACTCGGAGTGATTGAGCATCGCCATGCGTTCCTTGGGTTGTTGCTGGAGTTTGATGTCGAGCGCGAGACACAAGGGACGGCGGCCGCTGCTTTCGCAAAACGCGTGAGCCGTGCCGGTGCGAGTGCGCCTCAAGCCGATCGACTTCCGGCAAGTGACGGTGGATCCGTAACTGCATCACATCGACACCCGGCAGGCGGATTTTGATCTTTTGAAGCAGCAGTGGACGCAGGCCCTTCATGCGGGGTAGCACACTGACTCAAGCCACTCCCGCGGGCAGACAGCAAATCCATATCCGCGCGGCGTCACCGAGGCTCACCAATAAATCCTCGGTGCGATGTCGGGCGGCAAGGGGTTTTGCGGCGGGGACTTCTGGCGCAGCAGCGAACGGCGCACCTGCGTCGGGGACTGCCCATAAAGCCGCGTGAAACAACGCGTGAAATAGAGCGGATTTTCAAATCCGCAGCGGTCGGCGATTTCCTTGATCGCCAAGCTAGAACGCCCGAGCAAGGCCATCGCAAGCTGCAGCTTCAACAGGCGAAATGTCTCCATGGGCGCATGACCCAGCGAATTTCGAAAAATCCGGCACAGGTGTTTTTCGGTGACGCCGGCGCGTTTCGACAACTCGCCGAGCTGCAAGGCATGGTGCGGATTCGCATCGAGGATCGCCCGCATGTAATTCAACGATGCGTGCACTTGCTCCGGCAATCGGTCGCCGACAGCATGACCTTTCTTGACCGACGGTTTGAGAAGAATCGACATCAGGCATTCCAAGAAAAGGCTCTCTTCGGGCCAGGCCCGCATGGTCGGCCAATTTTTTTTGCCATGCGCGGCAATGCGCCCGAGTAAGTGACGCAGCATCGGCGCCACAACCGGATCCGGGTCGACAAAAAGGAAGGGCCACTTCCCCACCGGCGGCCAATCGGCAGGCAAGGTGGCGATGTCGAAATGAACATAGGCATGACGCGTCTCAACGCTGCTGTCCCAAGTGTAAGTTTCACGAAACCCCGGGCGGGCAAGGATCATGCCCCCCGGCGGCACCTTGTGGTCCACCCCATTGAGCCGGTAGTTGGCCGTGCCCTCGATCATCAGCACCAGCTCATAATCACTCAGCACGCGCGGCGCCAATTTGTCGCCGGGACGATAGCGCACCACCGAGCCGTATATGTACTTCAAGGCCAAGCGACTTGGCGGCGTGATGGCATGCGACATGGGCGGAGGGGGCTTGATGACCACAAAAACCATCGCCGATCGCCCTGCGGCCCGGCAAGCCCGAATGCGAATTTTGTGCATATTTATCAGACCCTCGCCCATTGGCATCGGAAGCATATTCCTTATCTTCATGCATCGTCGGAAACCGCAAACATATCGGCCCTTTCGACATTCAAAAAATTCCCCAACAACCAAACCATCATCATGAGCGCCATTGCCGAACCCGAAGCGAAACCCCATCAATTGAGCGATTACAGCCTCGTCGGGGTGAATTCCAAACTGGCTGTCGAAAAAGGTCTCGCCGAGGCCGAGTGGTATCAATGCCCCGTGCCGCGCGATGTGATGCGCGAGTTGCTCGAGCGCAAAAATGGCCCGGCGATACGCGACACGATCATCTGGTTCGCGCTGCTCGGAGTTTCGGGTTATGCCGCTTTCCTGCTTTGGCCCACCGCATGGGCGCTCATCCCGTTCATGGTGTATTGGGTGATCTATGGCACGACCTCCGATTCGCGCTGGCACGAATCAAGCCACGGCACCGCCTTCAAAAGCGATTGGATGAACAACGCGCTCTATGAAATTTCATCGTTCATGGTGATGCGCGAAAGCACCGTCTGGCGCTGGAGCCACACCCGCCACCACAGCGACACGATCGTCGTCGGTCGCGATCCGGAAATCGCCGTGCCACGCCCGGCAGACATGAAGTCATTCATCACCGCATTTCTCGGGTATCCGGCAGCGATCTCGTATTTCAAAAAATTGATCCGCCACGCCGCAGGCAGCCTTGATGCAGAAGAAGCGACCTACATCCCCGAGTCGGCGCGTCCCACGATTTATTTCAAAGCCCGCATCAGCCTGCTGATCTATGTCGCGGTGATCGCCGCATGCATTTACTACCGCAGCATCCTGCCGCTGCTCTACATCGGCCTGCCCAACCTCCTCGGATCATGGCTGATGCCGATCTATGGTTTCACCCAACACGCCGGTCTCGCGGAGAATGTGCTCGATCACCGCATGAACTGCCGCACGGTTTACATGAATCCAATCAATCGCTTCCTGTATTGGAACATGAACTACCATGTCGAACACCACATGTTCCCGCTGGTGCCTTATCACAACCTGCCGCGACTCCACGAGGTGGTGAAGGAGGACATGCCCACGCCCTACCGCAGCCTCTTCGATGCGTGGCGTGAGATCATCCCCGCCGTACTGCGCCAGGTGAAGGACCCCGGCTATTTTGTGAAACGCAAACTGCCGACCCCGACGGTTCGCTCGGCGGCGAATGAGGCGGCAAAAACCGTGGTTTCGACCGGCATCGCCGATGCCGAAGGTTGGATCGAGGTCGCGCCTGCCGACTCGCTGCTGCGCGAGGATGTGCTGCGCTTCGACTATGGCGGCGCCACCTACGCGGTCTATCGCTCGGGCGAGGACCAATACTATGCCACCGACGGCATCTGCACGCACGGCAACACCCACCTCGCCACCGGATTGGTAAAGGGCAACCTCATCGAATGCCCGAAACACAACGGCCGCTTCGATGTGCGCGACGGATCCACCCAACGCCCGCCGGTCTGCGTCGCACTCAAAACTTATCCGGTGCGCGTGAGCGATGGCCGCATCTTCATGAATGTGTACAAGGCCGGCGGAATCGGCGCCAAGCAGGCGGCCACGACCTACGAATTCCGCGTCGTCAGCAATGAGAATGTCTCGACCTTCATCAAGGAAGTCGTCCTCGAGTCGCTACCGGATTCGCCAAAGCTCAAGTACCAAGCAGGTCAGTACATCCAGATGGCGATTCCAGCCTACGGCAAAATTTCATTCGAAAGTTTCAAGATCCGCCCACCCTTCGACGCGGTCTGGAGAGCCAATCATGTTTTCGATTACGAAACCGAAAACCACTCGGAGCTGCGGCGCAACTACTCGCTGGCGACCAACCCCGATAAGGACACGCAACTGCGTTTCAATGTCCGCATCGCCACCCCACCGCGCGGCCAGGACTGCAAGGCAGGTGTCGGATCCTCGTATGTCTGGAACCTCAAGCCCGGCGACACGGTCAAGGCCTTCGGACCCTTCGGCGATTTCCTCATCAAGGAAACGCAAAATGAAATGGTCTACCTCGGTGGCGGCGCCGGCATGGCCCCCCTGCGCTCGCACCTTTCGCACCTCTTCGAAACGCTCCAGACCGGACGCAAGGTCAGCTTTTGGTACGGCGCTCGCTCGAGGCAGGAAGTTTTCTATCAGGAATACTTCGAGGACCTCGCACGCAAGTTCGAGAACTTTGAGTTCCATGTCGCACTCTCCGAGCCGCTGCCCGAAGACAACTGGACCTCGCACACCGGCTTCATCCACGAAGTGCTGCGCCGCGAATACCTCGGCAATCATGCCAACCCCGCCACCGTGGAATACTACCTCTGCGGACCGCAACCGATGATCCAAGCCGCGCGCACCATGCTCGAGGGAATGGGCGTTGACAAAGAACACATCGCGTTCGATGAATTTTGAGCCACGGCCCGCATGTCAAACACCACCACATCCATTCATCGCCGCCCTTTCGGAAATCTTCCTGATGGCCGCGCGGCAGAACTCTTCACACTCACCAATGGTTGCGGACTCTCCTGCGACATCACCAACTACGGCGGCATCATCACCGCTCTGCGGGTGACCCGCGCTAATGGCTCGGAGGTGGATGTCGTGCTAGGCTTCGACAATCTGCAGGACTACCTCGGACCGCATCCGTGTTTCGGCACCATCGTCGGACGCGTTGCAGGCCGCATCAGCGGTGCGAAGTTCCATCTCGACGGACACGACTACCCGCTCGCCGCCAATGACGCACCCAATCACCTTCACGGCGGCCCGGGCGGATTCGACAAACAACTTTGGGACGCGGACATCGTCGAAAAGGACGGCACGCCGACGCTCCAACTCAGCTACCTGAGCCGCGATGGCGAGGAAGGATACCCAGGCAATCTGCGGGTCAAGGTCAGCTACTCGCTCAGTCCCAACAACGAACTCGTCATTCGCTACGATGCCGAGACCGACAAAGCCACACCCCTAAGCCTCACCAACCATTCTTACTTCAACCTCGCTGGCGAGGGCAGCGGCGATGTGAGCAATCAATGGCTGCAGGTTTTCTCGGATGAAATCGCAATCACCGATGCGGCAATGACATTGCTCGGAACCAAGGCTCCGGTGGCAGACAAAGGCAATGATTTCAACAAGCTCCGCCGACTCGGTGATGCGATCCCGCAGCTGCTGAACCACCACGGCGACAACCACTTCATCCGCCGCCAAGCGCATGAAAAAGGCAAGCTGCTTGCCACGGCCGTGATGAGAGATCCGGCGAGCGGCTTGGTCATGACCACACTCACCACGCAGGACTCGGTGCAAATTTTCACCGCCACCGTGCTCGATGGCAGCCTCACCGGCAAATCCGGCAAGCCCTACATCAAACACTCGGGCATGTGCTTCGAATGCCAAGCCTGCCCCGGCGCCGTCCACACACCGGAACTCGGCGAGATCATCCTCCGGCCCGACGAACGCTACGACCACACCACGGTCTACGCGTTTTCCAATGCGCCATGCCAATGAGGCCCGCCAAGCGCTGATTTGACCACTGATTTACTGATGAACTGATGGAAAAGAGATGACGATCCAACGCTGATTCTTCTCATCAAAAAATCAGTAAATCAGTAAATCAGTGGTCATTTCCGAGAATCACCCATTCGGCCAGTCAGACCACCAAACCAAACCCCTTCGTGTCCTTCGTGCTTTTCGTGGTTTCTTCTTCGTAGTGTTAGCGGAAGCCAGCCCGCGTTTCCCGGTCTTGACTTCACCCTCCGCGCCCGGAGACTTGCCGGCGTCATTTCTTGGTGAAATGACATGAGAAAATTTCCCACTCAAAGCACATGAGCACTCCCCTCCCCGCCTCACAACGCAAGATCCGCATGGGCATGGTCGGTGGTGGACGCGGCGCCTTCATCGGCGGCGTTCATCGCATCGCAGCCAATATGGACGGACAAATCGAACTCGTCTGCGGTGCCTTCAGCAGTGACCCGCAACGCTCGCGCGATTCCGGTGGCGATTTTTTCCTGCCACCCTCGCGTTGCTACGGAACCTTCGAAGAAATGATGAAAGCCGAGGCCGCTCTCCCGCTCGGCGAGCGCATGGATTTCGTTTCGATCGTCACGCCGAACCACCTGCACTTTCCCGCCGCGAAATGCGCCCTCGAACACGGCTTCCCCGTCCTCTCCGACAAACCCGCCACCTTCAACCTCGCCGAAGCGAAAGAGCTCGGCGAAATCGTCGCCCGCTGCGGACTCCCCTACGGCCTCACGCATAACTACACCGGCTACCCGCTCATCAAGGAAGCGCGCGAAATCGTGAACTCGGGCAAGCTTGGAAAAATCCGCAAAGTCGTGGTCGAATACCCGCAAGGCTGGCTCGCTACGCGCCTTGAAGAAAGCGGACAAAAGCAAGCCGCCTGGCGCACCGATCCCAAGAAGTCCGGTGCCGCAGGTTGCATCTGCGACATCGGCACTCATGCCGAAAACCTCGCCGAATATGTCACCGGTCTGAAGATCCGCGAGCTTGCCGCCGATCTCACATCGTTTGTCGAAGGCCGCGCGCTCGATGACGATGGCAATGTGCTCCTCCGTTTCGACAACGGCGCCAAAGGCATCCTTCACGCGTCACAAATTTCCGTCG
The DNA here is from genome assembly GCA_947462835.1 of Akkermansiaceae bacterium. Lineage (GTDB taxonomy): Bacteria > Verrucomicrobiota > Verrucomicrobiia > Verrucomicrobiales > Akkermansiaceae > Luteolibacter. Next base: position 55,266 of record CANHQM010000001.1, on the reverse strand, counting down.
GCGAAGAAAACAACCTTTCCCTGCGCGTCTACGGCGAACTTGGCGGCATCGAATGGCATCAAAAGGAACCCAACACGCTGCTCGTGAAATCCATCGACCGACCGGTCGAAGTCTGGCGCACCGGCATGGGCTACCTCGGCGCCAAGGCCGCCGCCAACACCCGCACGCCTGCCGGCCACCCGGAAGGATACCTCGAAGCATTCGCCAACATCTACCGCCATTTCGCCAACCACCTGCGCGCCGTCATCGATGGCACCACACCCGACCCCGCCTCACACGACTACCCAAAAATCGAAGACGGCATCCGCGGCATGGCCTTCATCGAAGCCGTCGTCGAAAGCTCGCATCACAACGCCCGCTGGACGAGTTTGGGGGAGTGATGCAGACGAACATCGAAGTGGAAGAGAATGAAGAAGCCACTTCCTAGGGAGGCACGACACTCTTGTCGTGCTCTTCTGCAACGATGAAGAGAAAGAGAGTCGAAAGCTGCTTCACCGTGGCTGGATCATCTTGATCCAGGCCGTCCTTGGAGCGTCTCGCTCCAAGTTTTGCCCCGGTAGGGCGACGCGGCCTCGCGGCGCCGACACCATCGCCGCAGGCGCCCATGCGGGCAGGATGCCCGCGCTCACTTGAAGAAACGGGCCGCCCGTGCCCCCCCTTTTCTGAAGAAGCGCCTTCTTCATCCACCTGCAATCCACGATCCACGATCCACGATCCACGATCCACGATCCACGATCCACGATCCACGATCCACGATCCACGATCCACAATCCACAATCCACGATCCACAATCCACGATTCACGATCTTTCTCATTCGTGTTGTTTCGTGACTTTCGTGGTTCCTTCTTCGGAATCTGGGTTCAACGAAAAGCACCGACAAGGCCGCCCTTTTGGGTTATCAGTTACCAACCATCGGTTAGAGAGCAATGAAGCAGCAACATTCGACCACTTCGTTCGCCGTCTTTTCTTAAAATTTGAACCCTGAAGCTTCCTGCCTAATTCGCCATTCGATGCTCAATACCTACTCTCCCCCATCGCCCGCGCGTCTTTTGGTTTGAACACAAAGACCACGCTCTGGCTTGGCTGAAACTTTGAAGGCGAAATCCGAAGTCGAAATATGATTTGGATCATTTGAACCACTGATTTTACAGATTGATACAGATTTTCAAGAGGTGCAGCTTTGGTGTTTTTTCTTTATCTGCGCAATCTGTGTAATCTGTGGTCAAATTCTCTTTGTTTGCATTTCAACTTTCGAATCCGGGTTGAAGCGTGGCGAAGGCAGTTTCACGCAGACTTCGGTGACAGGCAGCTCAAGGCTTTTGATTGGGAACATCCGCGCCTAGCCGCCATTCAGGTAGATCGCCCAGAACCTTGTGGCATAGCCGCCCTTGGCGAAGTATCGGGTCACCCACCTTTCCCTCCCTCGGTCCTCTCATGAACTTTCTCAAGCCCCCCACCGTTTGGCGCGAGGTCGATTGCGTCGCACTATCCTAAGTGGGGTGAAGACCCCATAGATAACGGGTAGAGGAGTGATATCTTAATAGCATGAACCTACTAATCATACTGCTTGTGCTGCTTCTCCTTTTCGGCGGAGGTGGCTTTTACTTCGGTGGCCCTATCATTGGCAGCAGTCTGCTCGGCCTGCTTTTGCTAATCTGCCTCATCGTCTACTTCATGGGCGGATTTCGCAGCTCGAAAGGTTAACAGGCGCTTCAGCCACGGGGCTACAAGTAGCTAGCCGGGTGCCCGACCGCTCCCGCGCCGCGAGGTGGTGGTATGGCACTGAGTGTGATCGGCATGGCCCTCGCTGCCACCGGTCATCTGATTCCTCGAGCCCATGAAAATGTGAGGACTTCATACCTCTCGACGGGGCAATAGTCATCGGCCTGCCGCACGAATGCGGAATGGCAATACTGACGAGCAGAACTTAAGTTTGATGTCTTTTGGCGCCTCAAACTCGCCCGGCCAGTCGAAATTGACTTTTCGCCCTGGCACGGAAGTGAAGCGTCGCGAAAAGAGGTCAGCTCTCATGATGCTCAACGATTACCAGTCATTGGCTGCCGGGCTGCTGCTCGTGCCCTCTCGCACCGGACCCATCGGCCGGATGCGCGGCAAACTGCTGCTCATGGCCTAATTGGCTACATCACTTTGGCACTGCGCAAATGACTGCCTCTCCCCTCGACCTCGATGATTCCGCCCACTGGCACATACTGTCCGAAACAGAGCTATGTGCAAATCTTCAGACCGCGAGCAACGGACTACCCGCTGCCGAGGCGGCAAAACGTCTCGCCGCACATGGCGCAAACGAGATTCAGGAAACCAAACCGGTAAGCCGCATCAGCATCTTACTTCGGCAATTCACCAGCCTCATCGTGTGGCTGCTCATCATCGCAGCCGCCGTGGCCGGGACACTGGGGGAAATGCTCGATGCCATCGCCATCTTTGCCATCGTTTTACTCAATGGCGTGATCGGCTATTATCAGGAACACAAGGCAGAGCAAAGCATTGCCGCTCTGCGCCAGATGACCGCACCGCTCGCGCGTGTGCGACGCAGTGGCAAGTCACTCATTGTTCCCGCCACGCAGCTTGTGCCCGGCGATGCTCTCGAAGTGGAGGCGGGCGATATCGTCGCTGCCGACGCGCGCCTCTTCAAGTCGGTGTCCCTGCGTTGTATCGAAGCGGCGCTCACTGGCGAGTCAGAGCCAGTGGACAAGCTGGCATCGGCACTCGATGACACAGAGCTACCTCTCGGAGACCGTACCAACATGCTTTTTAAAGGCACCATCGTCGCTGCCGGACAAGGAACCGCATTGGTTGTTGCCACTGGCATGCAAACCGAGCTGGGCCGCATTGCGGGCATGATCGGACAAGCCAGGGCATGCGAGCGCACACCCTTGCAAGAAAAACTTGAGTCACTCGGACGCGTGCTCGCCTGGGTGGCGCTCGGCATCGTCGCGCTTTTGTTCCTGCTGGGCCTTCTGCGCGGCACGGGGTTGCTTGAGATGTTCATGACCTCGGTGAGCCTCGCCGTGGCCGCCGTTCCGGAAGGCATGCCCGCAGTGGTGACCGTGGCCCTCGCGCTCGGCGTCGTGCGCATGTCGCGACGCCGGGCGCTCGTGCGCAGACTTCCCGCCGTAGAAACGCTGGGGTCCACGAACGTGATCTGCACCGACAAGACTGGCACGCTCACCCTTGGAGAAATGACCGTGCGCGAGCTGTTTGTGGCGGGCCAAAGCTTTGCCGTCACCGGCGAAGGCTATGGACCGCACGGCGAAATTCTCTTCAAAGGTCAAGCCACCGGCGCCGAACACGCGGAACCCTTGCTGGAACTGGCCACCACCCTTCTCGCATGCAACAACGCAGAACTCATACTCGAACAAGGCGCATGGAAAGTCATCGGAGATCCGACCGAGGGCGCGATGCGGGTAGCTGGAAACAAGGTCGGCGGCAACACCGCAGAGATCGAGCGCGACCTGCCACGCCATCACGAGATCCCCTTCGATTCCGAGCGCAAGCGCCGCACCATTATCCGCCGGATGCCGGATGGCGGGCTGCGCGCGTTTGTCAACGGCGCGCCCGATGTGCTGCTACAGCGCTGCACCAAAATCTATACCGAGGCCGGCATCGTGTCGCTCGACGCATCGCAACGCAGCAACATCGAACGGCAAAACGAAGCCATGGCCGTGCGGGCGCTGCGCGTGCTCGGCGCGGCATATCGCGATTTGCCACACGGCACCAAGGCGCACGAAATAACGGAAAATTTTGAGCAGGATCTTGTCTTTGTCGGACTGACCGGGATGTACGATCCGCCACGACCGGAGGCAAGGGAGGCCGTCGCGAGTTGCCACGATGCCGGCATTCGTGTGGTCATGATCACCGGCGACCATCCCCATACCGCTCTCGCCATCGCGCGCGAACTTGGCATCGCCGGGCCGGACGACACCGCAGTAAGCGGCGCGGAGCTGAACAGGATGAGTGACGACGACATGCGCACGCGTGCACCGCACATCGCCGTCTATGCACGCGTCACCGCCGAGCACAAACTGCGCATCATTCACGCATGGAAGGCCAATGGCGCTGTCGTTGCAATGACCGGTGATGGCGTGAATGACGCGCCAGCGCTCAAGGGTGCGGACATCGGCATCGCGATGGGCCTCCACGGATCTGAGGTCACCAAACAGGCCTCCGACATGGTCATCACCGATGACAACTTCGCCAGCATCGTAGCCGCCGTAGAACAGGGCCGCGGCATTTACGACAACATACGCAAAACACTGCAATACCTACTGGCCAGCAACTCCGCCGAGCTGCTGCTCATGACAGCATGCATCATCATCGGCCTGCCCACACCCTTGCTGCCAATCCACCTGCTCTGGATCAATCTGATCACCGATGGCCTTCCCGCCCTCTGCCTTGCCACCGATGCCATCGATCCGGGCGTGATGCGCCGCCACCCGCGTCCGCGCGGCCAGGGCATGATGGACCGCGCCTTTGTCGAGCGACTGATCGTCGGCAACATAGCCACCGTTGCTTTGTGTTTCGGTATTTTTGCTTTGGCGATGCGTCAGGGTGATGTCGAAGCCGCGCGCTACATGACGTTTACCGCACTCGTATTTTGCGAGCTTTCCAAATCATTCTCCTTTCGCAGCGAGACCAGTTCGCTTTGGCAACTGCGATGGCTTTCAAACCCCCGCCTTCCTATCGTCGTGACGGCTTCCATCGGCCTGCAACTGACGCTGCATCATGTGCCATTTCTAAGCCAAGTGCTTGGGACCGTAACGCCCGATTGGAAAGCTCCCTGGCTGCTGCTCTGCGCGGGATTTCTGCCGCTCGTCACCCTTGAGTTGCTCAAGGCATACCGGAACAAATCACCCCACAAGGAGTCCGCATCTTCGTAGATGCAACCAGTGAGAAACCTAATGCGCAGAACCTTCAGAAAAAAGTGGCCCCGATTTCACCTCCACCTGAGCCGAATACAGATGCTGGAAACTTGAACCTTGAAACTTCCCACCTGCTTCAATGTTCAATACTCCTCTTCTTCATCACCCGGCACCGGCGGGATCACATCCTCGCGCATCAACAGGCGCTTGATATCGAGATCCGGCAGAAGATCCTCCGCCGTGCTTCTCACGATCGCGACATAGGGCACGATCCGATCAAGCTCGGCAATCGCGCAGTGCACCATCGAGCTGATGATGTCCGAATCGTACCTCTCCCTTTCGAAAAGATTGGTGACGCGAAAAACCAGCATGCCGCGATCGATGTCATATTCGAATCCACCCAGCGTGAGCGGCTTGTTGGCGCGCGCCAGCAACTCAAGCGCCGATGGCAGATGTCCCGCACCCATCTCCATCGGCACCTCCGACACAATGCTCAAGGCATTGAGCTCGGGAAATGCCTGTGCGATGAGATCCACCCGCGTGTGATGCGCCTCAAAGCCTGCACGCAACACATCGCGACCCTCAACCAGTTCACAGTGCCAGCCATTGCGGCCAAAGGTTTCTTCAACGGTGAGAATCTGACGCGAGTGCGGACGCATGCACCTCTTATGCATCGGCACCTCGCACGCGGACAATGATTTTCAGCGATCGATCGACGCTTTGCACTCAGGCGTTTATTTGCGACGCATGAGTTCTGCGTAAGCAGTCTGATTCCAGGCCTTTCGCCAAAGGCTTTCGATATTCCCGACGCGGATCTCAGCTCCATTCATCGCTGGCGCAAGGTGTAATGCCCGGTCTTTTTTCCGCCGACTTTTTCCACCACACCAGCATCCAACAGGGGGCGAAGCAAATCCATCGCACCCTGCCGGGAAATTTCCATGGCAGCCCAGATTTCCGCAGGAGCCATGCTGCCATGATCCCGGAGGAGCTGCAGCAGCCGTTCTTGTTTGGGACGAAGCACCAATTTACCAGGCGATTTCACCTCCAAAGCCTGAACCCGCAGCCAGGCGTTTTCCAAGGTTTGCCGAATGCCCTCCGCACAGTATTCGAGCCACCCGGTGAGATCTTCGCCAGACTTCCGCACGGCATCCAGCGCGGCGTAGTATCCAGGACGATCCTCCCAATAGTATTCATCCACGGAGAAAATGTGATGACTGTCGAAGCCCCTACGATAGAGCTCCCACAATGCCAACGCGCGACCCGTCCGCCCATTGCCATCGGCAAAAGGATGAATGTCCTCGAAACGATAGTGCAGTATGGCGGAGCTCAGCACCGGAGAAAGTTTGGCGGACTCATGGTTCCACCACTCAAGAAGCTCAAACATGAGTCCCGAGACATCCACAGCCGCAGGCGGGAAATAATTGCCCACCCGCACGGCAATCGTGCGATAGCTTCCGGCGGCGCCTTGATCCATCACCTCTCCCGCCAAAATCAGGTGCAGATTGAAGAGGTCCTCGTGGCAAATGCGCTTCTTCTTGGCGTGCTTTTCCACATACCGCAGTCCTGCAAAGTAATTGAGTACTTCTCGCCGCGACCGCAAATCAGACGCCGCGATATCCCGACCTTCCTCCAACGCCCGAACCTGCTCCAGCGTCAGTGGATTACCTTCAATCGCCGTGGAGGCATGGACATTGCGGGTGCGGGTATCCTTTTGCAGCGCCGGGATCCACGAAACTTCGACAGCTGCGCTTTGGATCTTTTCCCGCAATGCCGCGATCGTCTCCACCAGCGAAAGCAGGGGCGATGTGATCGTGAATTGTGGAATGTAGGCCATGCAGTAAGTCAAGCATAAGTCAATTTATGAGTCAAGCCCTCAAGCGAGAAAAACCTCTTTTTCCAAGCGGGCGCTCCCCCTCCCTCTTCTTCCCCCAATATCAAATCTCCAATCTCTTAATGTCTACTTCTTCCTCTTCCTTTCTGCTTTCTGCTTTGACTCCACTGCGTTCCGTCCATGACAAGTGAGCTACGCTTGATTTTCCAAGTTCGCTAAAGCTCACAGTGCATTCAACTTTCTGCTTTTCTTCACCCCCCCACCCTCCCCCTCACTGCTTTCGCTAGCACCTCGCGCAGGCCCGCACGGATCGGCCGCAGCGACACATGCACGCCGGAAGTTTTCGCGGCATCGAAATGAAGCGTCATGTGCGTCATGCGTTCATCGAATTCCACCGCGTCGATCTCCTGCCAAAGCACCAAGCGCATGCCCTGCTCCGGTCGCCACAGTGGAAAAATTTCCACACCCATCGGTGTCAGGATCAAATAGGCATGACGCGTCATGCGCACGGCCAAGCGCAGCAAAAAAATGGCAGCCACGAGCGGCAAAAGCATCCAAGCCGGATGCGGCACATCAGGGTTGATGTCGCGATAAAGTGAGGTCAGCCCGAGCGTCACCGCCGTGCCTGCAAGCATCGCAGCGAGCAGCCAGAAAATCACTGCCTGACCCGACCTCGTGAAGCGCAGCTCTTTCTCCGGCGACTGCACGCCTGGCCTCATAGGAGCCACCCTCCCGCAAGTGCGGCGACCGCCAGCTCCACCAAGGCAAGCTCACGCTCAAATGCCTGCGCATCGCAGCCTCCCGACGCGAGTGACGGATTCTTCTCAAGCCTGCCAATCATTTTGATAAGCCGCAAAAAACCAAAGATCGCCGCGCCACCCTTGCACATGTGCAATTGCTCGGAAACTTCACCTTCCTCGCCCGCCTGCAACAAGTTCGGCCACGTGCCCGCCATCCTGCGAGTCTCGGCCACATACTCATCCATCATCCTCACCAAACCCTTGGGATCATCACCCGCAAGCCGCACAAACCTGCCGACATCCACCGCCGATCGCAGCGTCTCGTCATCAACATCGCCGCCGTCGGCGCCATGGATCTCCTCGCTCATTTGTTTTGATCTCGCTCAACCGATTCAAAGACCTCGGGATCGACCCATTCATCGCCCGACCGCTCAGCCGCCACATGATTCACCACGGCCACGATCGAGATGCCGATCAACACAAACGAGGCCTCCATCAGAAATGGGGTCGTCATCACACCGATCAAGGTCGAGGCCCACTCGCCCCACAGCCCCGGCAACTTGCGGCCAAAGAGCAAAGTCGCGGAAACCACCAGCCCGATGCCGATCAAAATGACCGCCGCCCAGACGATTTGCCTGTTTCGTTGATCGCCCGCGTTCGACATATGTTGAAAAGCTACAGTCATCCGGCGGTATTTCCCAACACATTATTCATGCCCTGCCGCGATCCTTGCGGATTGGCCTGCGAGGCCTTACATAAAACGGCGTGGCCCCCATCCGATATTACAACCGCAGCACGCAATCATTCGAGACCGAGCAGGTCTACGGCGAGGGGTTCCTGCGCTGGACCTATGGCAGTCCGCTCGGCGCGATCGCCCTGCACGCGTTTGTGAAACGCCCGTTTTTCTCCGCATGGTACGGCTGGCGCATGAATGCCGCCAAGTCCGCCGCGCGCATCGCCCCTTTCATCCAACGCTACAGCGTCGATGCCACGGAGTTCGCCGATGCGCCGGAGTCCTTTGCGAGCTTCAACGAATTTTTCTACCGCAAGCTCAAGCCCGCCGCGCGCCCGATCGAGCCCGATCCATCGCGCATCGTCTTCCCCGCCGATGGCCGCCACCTCGGTTTTCAACGCGCCTCATCGATCGACAGCGTTTTTGTGAAGGGTCAGAAATTCGACCTCACCGCGCTCTTAGGCGATGAGAAACTCGCCAAGCGTTTCGCCGACGGCGCGCTGGTGCTCTCACGGCTTTGCCCGGTCGACTACCACCGTTACCATTTCCCCTGCGCCGGCATTCCATCGGCGACCCACACAATCCAAGGCCCGCTATTTTCCGTCTCGCCCATCGCTCTGCGCGAAAAACTTTCCTACCTCTGGACCAACAAACGCAGCATCACCCAACTCGAAACACCCGACCTCGGCACGGTCCTACTTTTGGAAATCGGCGCTACCTGCGTGGGCGAAATTCACCAGACCTTCAAGCCCGGCACAGCCGTGGAAAAAGGCGCGGAAAAAGGCTATTTCGCTTTCGGCGGATCCTCCACCATCACGATCTTCGAACCCGGCGCGGTGAAGCTCGATGCCGACCTGCTCGAGCAATCATCAAACCAGACCGAACTCTACGCCCGCATGGGTGAACCGATGGCCAGTAAGGCCTGATCCCCCAACACGCGCCACCCGCCACAAGATCCCGATGTCCGATTATCTCAAGTCCCTCGAAACCCACGCGGCGGAAACCCTTAAGCCTGCCGTCGAAGGTCAGCTCACCGCCACCGAACGCATCGCGCTCTTCAAACGCTTTCTCAACATCGAGGAAGAACGCATCCTCATGCGCCACCGCTCCGGTGTCGGCGGCCTTGCGATCGCACGCAACCGCGCGAGCCTCATTGACACGATCCTCAGCGCGATTCTCAAGACCTCGATCAACTCACTCAAGGGCAGCAGCAAGCTCCCGATCTCACTCGTCGCCACCGGCGGCTACGGCCGCAGCCTGCTCAACCCACGCTCGGACATCGACATCCTTTTCCTCCTGCCACGCGCATCCAACAAGCTGCCGCAAGCACTGCAGGACCTCGTGCAGGACATCCTCTATCTCCTCTGGGACATGGGCTTCAAGGTCGGCCACGCCTGCCGCTCGATCCCCGAATGCATCGAGCAGGCAAGGCTCGATCAGGAAAACAAAACCTCGCTCATGGATGCGCGCCTTGTCTGCGGCGACGCCGAATTGTTCGAAAATTTCCAAACTCGCTTCGCCAAGGAATGCATCGACAAAGGCCAATCGGCGTTTTTCGAACTGCGCCGCCAGGACATGCGCAGCCGTCATGAAAAATACTCGCGCACCGTTTTCCTGCAGGAACCAAATGTGAAGGAAAGTTGCGGCGGGCTGCGCGACTATCAAAGCATCCAATGGGTCGCTCGCGTGAAGCGCGGCAGCAGCAGGCTTGAGGATCTTGTGGAATGCAAACTACTCACCGCCGCCGCATTCCGCGAGCTCGAAGCCGCCTACGACTTTATCCACCGTGTTCGCAACGAGCTGCACTACCACTGCCGCAAAGCCACCGATCAACTTACCCTCCAACTTCAAGGCGTCGTAGCCACCGCCTTCAACTACCCGCAGCGCAACATCCTGCGCAGCACCGAGGCCTTCATGCGGGACTACTACCGCCACACCCGCCACATCTATCAGCACACGACTTCGCTGATGGAGGCCTTTCAACTCGAACAGGATTCGCGCGCGGATTCCGGCATTCGTTCGTTCCTCACCTTCCGCAAAAAAAGCCGCGAAGAATTCGACGGCTTCGTCGCCCGCGATGGCCGACTTTTCCCCGCTCATGGCGAAATTTTTCGCGAGGACCCTCACCGGCTCATGCGGCTCTTCCAGCATTGCCAACTTCGCAACCTCAAGCTCAGCCCGCAGATCCGCCGCCTCATCGCGCAACACTGGGACGACATCGACCGACCCTTCCGTTGCTCGAAAACCAACCGCGAAACATTCCAAGCGATCCTCGAACGCAAAGGTGATGTCGCGCGCGTCCTGCGCCTCATGCACCGCATCGGATTTCTCGGCCGTTACCTGCCGGAATTCGGCGCGCTCGACTGCCTCGTTCAACACGAATTTTTCCACCGCTACACCGCCGACGAACACACGCTGCGCTGCGTCGAACAACTCGACCAACTCATCGCCGAGGACAATCCGCGCCGCCGAATCTATCGACGCCTCTTTCACGAAATCGCCGATCCCTACGCGCTCTACCTCGCCGTCATTCTTCACGACACCGGCCGCGCCGAAAACGTCCGCGAACACATCGACGGCTCGGCCATGCTCGCCTCGCGACTCTGCAACCGCCTGCAAATCCAAGGCGCACGCCGCTCGCTGATCATGTTCCTGGTCGACAACCACCTGACCTTCTGGCGCGTCGCTACCACCCGCAATCTCGACGACCCGGAGGTCATCGCCGAGTTCGCCGCCATCGTCAAAAACCCGTCCAACCTCGACGCGCTTTTCCTCTTCACCTTCGCCGACTCGAACGGCACATCACCCGACGCATGGACCGGCTGGAAGGAAAGTCTCATGCTGCAACTTCACACCGCCACGCGCAATTTCCTCGAGGACGGACGCGAAAAATATTCGCGCAAACTCGATGCCGACCGCCTCGCCTTGCGCAAGGAAGTGAGTGGACTCATGCGCGACGACTACCAACCCGATGTGAATCGCCACTTCGAACGCATGCCGGCATCCGCATTCCACTTCCGCCAGGCATCCGACATCGTCACGCAGATCCGCACGGTTCGCCATTTCCTGCAACGCGAGGACGAAACCTCATCGGCCATCGCCTCGTGCATCAAATGGATCGATCACACCGAGCAAGGATACTCGGAACTCGTGCTTGCCACCCGCGACCGACCACTCCTGCTGGAAAAAATCTGCTGCGCCCTCGCTTCAGAACAAATCAACATTTTGTCGGCCGACCTCTTCACGCGCACCGATGGAATCGTCGTGAACATCTTCCGCGTCTGCACCACCAACTTCGAAGCGCTCACCTCCGCCGCCACCCGCAAGCGCATCCTCGAAACCTTCGAGACCATCCTCGCCTCAACCCAATACGAACCGGAACGCTACCTGCGCCGCCGCGCAAATTTCCTCAAGGACCGCACCGATCAAGACATCCCGGTCCCCGTCCGCGCATTCATCAGCAACGAGCTCCACCCGACCTGCACCACGCTCGAGATCCAAGCACTCGACCGCATCGGCCTCCTCCACGACCTCTTCCACACGATCAACCACTACGGCCTCAACACCGCCCACGCCCGCATCTGCACCGAAAAGGGCGTCGCCATGGACACCCTCTACATCACCACCGCCCAAGGCGGAAAAGTCGACGATCCCCACATCCTCCAGCTCCTCGAACAACGGGTCTCGACCCTCATCGCCAAGCCCGAAACCCAGGAATCCGCCATCCCCACCAGTTAAGCCTAGATTCCAAAGCAGGAACCACGAAAGTCACGATACAACACGAAATAAGAAGTATCTGAGGATGTTATGGCTTCTCCAAAATGGTCAAACATACATAACATAAAGTCCCATATCTTTCGTGAAATTTCGTGGGTTTCGTGGTTTCGACTTCTGTTTTCCAACTGAATTCACCCCCGCCCCCACAAAAATTTCCGCTTTCCGTCAAGATTCCGCTTGGCAAGCCCCCCCAGACTCTCCAATCTCCGCGCCCGCCCGCTCCCGGGCAACGCAACCGCAACCGACCATGGCCGTATCTCTCCGCCTCAACCGCAAGGGCACCAAAGACCGCCCTTATTACAAAATCGTAGCCGTCGACAGCCGCAAGCGTCGCGATGGCCGCTACATCGAACAAATCGGTACCTACGATCCGCTCAAGGAAGGCACCAATTTCACCATCGATCTCACCAGCGCCGATAAATGGCTTTCGGTCGGAGCCAAAGCCTCCGAGACCGTCAACAGCATCATCCGCAAAGCGCGGACCGCGGCAAAGGCTTGATCCACCCAACCAAGAACCGATTTCACCAACAGCCGCGCTCCTTCGGGACCGCGGCTGTTTGCTTTTCATGGAAAACACCATCCGCTTCGAGGAATTCATGCACCGGGCCCTCCACGACCCGGATCATGGATACTATGCCAAGCGCATCCATGGCATCGGCCGCCGCGGCGATTTCACCACGGCACCTGTCATCTCCTCGATGCCGGCCCGCGCGATCGCCCGCTGGGCCACCGCCGCCATGCGAGAATCCGGCTGCCGCGATCTGATCGAGATCGGCCCGGGCAACGGCGCCCTCGCCGCCGCCATCCTGAAACAGCTCCCGTGGCCGACCCGCTGGAAAACCCGACTCCACCTCGTCGAAACCTCCGAGCCACTCACCCGCATCCAACGCGAAACCCTCGGCGATAAAGCACGCTGGCACCACTCGCCCGCCGAGGCCCTCGACGCCTGCCACGGCCGCGCCGTGATTTTTTCCAACGAACTCGTCGATGCCTTCGCAGTCCGCCGATTTCAAAACACCGCAAATGGCTGGCAGGAACTGATGGTCAAGATCCCAAGCGGTCGCGACGCCATCGAGTCTTTGGAGAAAATTTCCGCCCTGCCGTCGTCGTCATCATTTCACCAGCCCCACCCCATCGGCCAGTGGATTGAAGTCCACGAATCCTACCAGCGCTGGCTCGCCGAGTGGATGCCGCTGTGGAAAGCCGGCCGCATGCTCACGATTGATTACGGCAACAGCGCCGAAAAAATTTACCACCGCCGCCCGGCCGGCACGCTCCGCGGCTACCATTTCCAGCAAGTGATCGAAGGCCCGGAAATTTACCGCCACCCCGGCCATCGCGACCTGACGGCCGATGTGAATTTCACCGACCTGATCGACTGGACCCGCCCATGGACCAGCGCATCGCAGCTGTTCAGCTTCGCCGATTTCCTGCAATCCCACGCCAAACCGCGCGACGAAAGCGACCGATTTTTGATCGACGAGCACGGCGCCGGATCCGCCTTCATGGCCCTTGAACAATCTTGCAAAAAACCCGCCTAAATCCCCACCCCAAGCCTACTCGATCAGGGAATTTCATTTTGCCAAACAATCGGTCGCGCACAGTCTTGACAAGCACCCCCTGCAACAACAGATTTCCGCCCGTTTCGCCCCTACTCTCGCGCCAACACGCCGTTTCTCGCTCAAATGGCATGCCAAACGCTTGATCCACCGGCAAAAACGGCCGCCCAAACCGGCAAAACCAACCACCTAGCCCTCAATCCCACACCCCAAGACTCCACGACCCATGTCCGTCCCGCACAAATCCCCGCTTGGCTGGCCCCAACCACAAGGACTTTGGCACCCTTCACAAGAGAAGGATGGCTGCGGCGTCGGATTCATCGCCCACCTCAAAGGCAAGCGCTCGCACGACATCATCGTCAAGACGCTCACGATGAACGCGCAGATGGACCACCGCGGTGCCAGCGGATCGGATCCGGCCACCGGTGACGGCGCCGGCATTTTCGTCCAGATGCCCGACAAATTCCTGCGCAAGGAAATGGCCAAAAAGGGCATCGAGCTTCCACCCGAAGGCTCCTACGGCTCGGGCCTCGTTTTCATTTCCCCCGAACCCAGCGAGCGCGAAGCCGCCATGCAGGTGTTCGAACATGTCATCCATGAGGAAGGCCAAAAACTCCTCGGCTGGCGCACGGTCCCCACACGCAGCGAAATTCTCGGCAAAACCTCCGGCCGCTACGAACCGCTCATCAAGCAGGTCTTCATCGAGAAAAGCGCGGATATCACCAGCGCCATCGACTTCGAACGCAAACTCTATGTGATTCGCAAACGCGTCGCCACATGGATTCGCAACAACGAAATGCCGAACAAGTTCAGCGATGTGCACGGCAACAAATCGAACTCGTTCCCCGGCGGTGACTACCACTATGTCACCAATCTCTCGGCCCGCACGATGGTCTACAAGGGCATGCTCACGCCCTGCCAACTCTCTGAATATTTCCCCGATCTCCACGACCCGGATTTCGAGTCGGCCCTCGCGCTGATGCACACCCGTTTCTCGACCAACACTTTCCCAAGTTGGTCGCGCGCCCACCCGAACCGCTTCATCGCCCACAACGGCGAAATCAACACGGTGATGGGCAACGCCAATTTCATGAAGGCTCGCCAGGCACTCTGCCAAAGCGACCTGTTCGAAGGCGACATCTCGCGCGTCTTCCCGGTGATCGTCGAGGACGGATCCGACTCAGCACGCTTCGACAACGCCCTCGAGTTCATGCACTTCGGCGGCTATGACCTGGTCCACGCGATGATGATGATGATCCCCGAGCCATGGGAGCGTCACACGATGATGGATGAGGACAAGAAGGCCTTCTACGAATTCCACGCCTGCATGATGGAGCCATGGGACGGCCCGGCCTCGATCACCTTCTCCGATGGCCGCCAGATCGGCGCCGTGCTCGACCGCAATGGTCTGCGCCCGAGCCGCTATTATGTCACGCAAGACGACCTCGTCATCATGGCCTCCGAAGTCGGCGTCATCCCCGATCTCGACCCGCTCACCGTCGTGCAAAAAGGCCGACTCCAACCCGGCCGCATGTTCCTCGTCGACATGGACGAAGGACGCATCGTGCCCGACGAGGAAGTGAAAAAACGCGTCTACTCGGCCAAGCCCTACAAAAAGTGGCTCGATGAAAACCGCGTTTTCCTCAAAGACCTCCCCGCACCGAAAGCTCCAAAAACTGTCGAGAGCGATCGCGTGCTCGAGCGTCAACTCGCCTTCGGTTACACCTACGAGGATCTCCGCATGCTGCTCGGGCCCACCGCCACCACCGGCGTGCAACCGATCGCATCGATGGGCAACGACACCCCCCTCGCGGTGCTTTCGGACAAACCGAAACACCTCTACCAGTACTTCAAGCAGATCTTCGCCCAGGTCACCAACCCGGCGCTCGATTGCATCCGCGAAGAACTCGTCACCGCCACCGAGACCTTCATCGGCTCGGAAGGCAACCTGCTCGATCCCGGCCCGCACTCGTGCCGCCTGATCCGCCTCGACAATCCGCTCATCGACAACAAGCAACTCGCGCAACTCCGCGAAGTTTCGCTCAGCGGCTTCAAGGCCACCACGCTCGACGCACTCTTCGTCGCCAAAGACGACGGCGCCGGCCTCGAGAAAGGTTTCGAAGAACTCTGCGCCGCAGCCGACAAGGCGATCGCCGATGGTTTCAACATCCTCATCGTTTCCG
Source organism: Akkermansiaceae bacterium (assembly GCA_947462835.1). Taxonomy (GTDB): domain Bacteria; phylum Verrucomicrobiota; class Verrucomicrobiia; order Verrucomicrobiales; family Akkermansiaceae; genus Luteolibacter. The sequence goes on along the minus strand of CANHQM010000001.1, from coordinate 39,562 downwards.
ACCGCAACATCAGCGCGACCCACGCAGCGATGCCCACCCTGCTGGTCATGGGCGGCCTCCACCACCACTTGGTCCGCTCGGGCACCCGCACGAAAGTTTCCATCGTGCTCGAAACCGGCGAAGCCCGCGAAGTCCACCACTTCTCGACGCTCATCGGCTTCGGCGCCGACGCGATCAACCCCTACATGGCCTTCGACTCGATCCACCAGATGATCAAGGACGAGATGATGGACATCGACTTCGACAAGGCGGTCTACAACTTCCTCAAAGGTTCGATCAAGGGCGTGGTCAAGACCATGGCCAAGATGGGCATCTCGACGGTTGCCTCCTATCGCGGTGCGCAAATTTTCGAAACGATCGGTCTCAACACCGAGCTGGTGAACAAGTACTTCACCGGCGCCTCCAGCCGTTGCGAAGGATCCGATATCGAGCAAGTCGCCGAGGAGTGCCTCATCCGCCACCGCCATGCATTCCCCGATCGCCACATCGAGACCGAAGAACGCGCGCTCGAATCCGGCGGCATGTACCAATGGCGCAAGGACGGCGAATACCACCTTTTCAATCCGGAAACGATTCACCTCCTCCAAAAGGCGGTGCGCACCGGCAGCTACGAGGTCTTCAAGCAGTACGCCGCCAAGGTCGACAACCAGAGCGAAAACCTCTCGACGCTCCGCGGCCTGATGAAGTTCAAAAACAAGCGCAAGTCCGTGCCGATCGAGGAAGTGGAGCCGATCGAAATGATCACCAAGCGCTTCAAAACCGGCGCGATGTCCTACGGATCGATCTCGCAGGAAGCACACGAAACGCTCGCGATCGCGATGAACCGCATCGGCGGCAAATCAAACACCGGCGAAGGCGGTGAAGACCCGGAGCGCTTCAAGCCACTGCCCAACGGCGACAGCAAACGCTCGGCGATCAAGCAAGTCGCCTCCGGCCGCTTCGGGGTCACTAGCGAATACCTGGTCAACGCCGACGAAATCCAAATCAAGATTTCCCAAGGCGCAAAACCCGGCGAAGGCGGCGAACTCCCCGGCTCCAAGGTCTACCCATGGGTCGCCAAGGTCCGCCACTCGACACCCGGCGTCGGACTGGTCTCGCCACCACCCCACCACGACATCTACTCGATCGAAGACCTCGCCGAGCTGATCCACGATTTGAAAAATTCCAACCCGCGCGCCCGCATCAATGTGAAGCTGGTGGCCGAAGTCGGTGTTGGCACAATTGCCGCTGGCGTTGCCAAGGCCCACGCGGATGTGATCCTCATTTCCGGCCATGACGGCGGTACCGGCGCTTCGCCATCTTCGTCGATCTACAATGCCGGCGCTCCATGGGAACTCGGCCTTGCCGAAACGAACCAGATCCTCCTCCTCAACGACCTGCGCAGCCGCGTGGTGCTCGAAACCGACGGTCAGCTCAAGACCGGCCGCGATGTCGCGATCGCCGCTCTCCTTGGCGCCGAGGAATACGGCTTCGCCACCGCACCACTGGTCTCGGTCGGCTGCCTGATGATGCGCGTCTGCCAGAAAAACACCTGCCCGGTCGGCGTCGCCACACAAGATCCGAAACTCCGCAAAAACTTCGCCGGCAAGCCGGAACATGTGGTCAATTTCATGACCTTCATCGCCATGGAGCTGCGTGAAATCATGGCCGAACTAGGCTTCCGCACGATCAATGAAATGGTCGGCCATGTGGAATGCCTCGACACCCGCGTAGCGTCCGATCACTGGAAGGCCGCCGGCGTGGATCTCACCACGATCTTCCACAAGCCGGATGTCGGCGATGAAGTCCTCGGCATTTGCTCACAAGAGCAAGACCACGGACTCAAGCAAGCCCTCGACAACACCCACCTGCTCGCGCTCTGCAAGCCCGCCATCGAACGCGGCGAAAAAGTCCGCGCCGAGCTGCCCATCACCAACATCAACCGCGTGGTTGGCACGATCACCGGCAGCGAAGTGACTCGCAAACACGGTGGCAAAGGCCTGCCCGAGGACACGATCCAGCTGAAGTTCAACGGTAGCGCCGGCCAGTCGTTCGCAGCGTTCTGCCCGCCAGGCATGACCTTCACCCTCGAGGGCGACGCCAACGACTATGTCGGCAAAGGCCTCTCCGGCGCCAAGATTGCGATCTACCCGACTCGCGGATCGCTCTTCGCACCCGAAGACAACATCCTCATCGGCAATGTCGCGTTCTACGGCGCGACTTCCGGCGAAGCCTACATCAACGGCATCGCAGGCGAACGCTTCTGCGTCCGCAACTCGGGCGTCAAAACCGTCGTCGAAGGCGTGGGCGACCACGGCTGCGAATACATGACGGGCGGACAAGTGATCGTTCTCGGCGCGACCGGACGCAACTTCGCCGCAGGCATGTCCGGCGGCGTGGCCTATGTCTACGACCTCGACGGACTTTTCGAAAAACGCCTCAACAAGGAAATGGTCAACCTCTACCGCCTCATCGAGTGCGGTGATGCGGACATCGCCAATGTGAAGTCGGAAATCGAAAAGCATGTCGAGCTCACCGGTTCGCCGCGCGGCAAGCACCTGCTCGCCAACTGGGATGCCGAGCTGCCGAAGTTCTTCAAGGTCTTCCCGCGTGACTACGAGCGCATGCTGGAATGCTTCCGCAAGGTCGAAGAACAAGGCCTCTCCGGCGACGAAGCTGCTATGGCAGCCTTCGAGGAAAACCTCAAAGACCTCTCACGCGTCGGCGGCAACTGATAGAGACTCAAGACTTCAAGACACAAGAAACAAGATAAAGAAACTCAGCGGATTGAGCATGAAACATTTCCCCTCTTCTCTTGAATCTTAGAGTCTTGATTCTTGCTTCTAAAAACACATTTCAATCACACCAATCAACGAACAACATCATGGGCAAGCCTACCGGATTCATGGAAATCGCTCGCAAGACCGATTCCGAAATCGCTCCTGTCGAACGCCTCAAGAACTGGCGCGAATTCAAAATTCATGGCGATGACAAAGAACGCCGTGCTCAAGGCGCGCGTTGCATGGATTGCGGCACGCCTTTCTGCCACACCGGCCACATCGTTTCCGGCATGGCCAGCGGCTGCCCGATCAACAACCTCATCCCCGAGTGGAACGACCTGATCTTCCGCGGACGTTGGAAAGAGGCGCTCGAACGCCTTCACAAGACCAACAATTTCCCGGAATTCACCGGCCGCGTCTGCCCCGCACCCTGCGAAGGCTCCTGCGTGCTCGGCGTGATCGAACCACCCGTCACGATCAAAAACAACGAGTGCGCGATCATCGACAAGGGCTGGGAAGAAGGCTGGGTCACCCCCCGCATCCCCGAAATCCGCACCGGCAAAAAAGTCGCCGTGATCGGCTCCGGCCCGGCTGGACTCTCCTGTGCCGATCAACTCAACCAGGCCGGCCACAGCGTGACGGTTTTCGAACGCGAAGACCGCGTCGGCGGACTCCTGATGTACGGCATTCCCAACATGAAACTCGACAAGGAGCTCGTGGTGCAACGCCGCGTCAACCTGCTCGCTGCCGAAGGCATCGTTTTCAAAACCGGCATCAACATCGGCAAGGACACGGAGTGGACCGCTGAAAAACTCCGTAAGGATTTCGATGCGATCGTGCTCTGCTGCGGTGCCACCCTCGGTCGCGATCTGCCGATCGAAAATCGCGACGCCAAAGGCGTGTACCTCGCGATGGAGTTTCTCACCAGCAACACCCGCTACCAACTCGACCACCACTTTGACGGCAGCAACCCCGGCCTCAACGCCACCGGCAAAGATGTGGTGGTGATCGGCGGCGGCGACACCGGCACCGACTGCGTCGGCACCAGCCTGCGCCACGGCTGCAAGAGCGTGATCCAATTGGAAATCATGCCCCAGCCACCGATGGAACGCGCCGCGAACAACCCATGGCCCGAATGGCCGAAGGTTTACAAAATGGACTACGGCCAAGAAGAAGCCGCCGCCGTCCAAGGCCAGGATCCCCGCCAGTACTTGGTGCAAACCAAGCGCTTTCTTAAGGACGACGCCGGCAATCTCTCTGGCCTCGAAATTTGCGACATCGAGTGGGTCAGCGACAACGGCCGCTTCATCCCGAAGGAAAAAGAAGGCAGCGCCCGCATCATCCCCGCCCAACTCGCACTGCTCGCCATGGGCTTCATGGGTCCCGAACAGGACATCGTGAAACAATTCGCCATCGAAACCGACGCACGCTCGAATGTGAAGGCAGATCACGGCCAGTTCACCACCAACATCCCCGGCGTCTTCGCCGCAGGCGATGTGCGCCGTGGTCAATCACTCGTCGTCTGGGCCATCAACGAAGGCCGCGGCGCCGCACGCGAATGCGACCGCTTCCTCATGGGCGTCACCAATTTGCCTTAAAGGCAATAGAGATTGGGAAATTCGGGATTAGGAATTGGGGCTTAGATGCCTCTTCCTAAGGAGCCACGACACTCTTGTCGTGTTCTTCCATTCCAGCCACTCACTCCTTCGAGAATGACAGGAGTGAGGGTAGATCCTTCACGGCCAGAACCACATGCTCGGTCCATCCGAAGCCTGACTCCTTGTACGTGAACCATCCGACCGCCGACACCAACACGATCACCAAAACCGACACCGTTCCCCAGCTTCTGGTCAGCAGTGCCAAGAGCAACAGCAAGAGCCAAACACCACCACCGGCCAGAATCCACTGGGATGTTTGTTGAGCCTTTGCCTCTTGCTGGGCCTTGAGGGCAGCTTGAGCCTCCTGACGCAACCTCTCCTCAAGCACCTCGCGCTCCTCGGCATACCTCTTGAGCATATCATCCCTTTGACTAGCCAGCTTTTGATGCTCCTCGCGGCTGATCCAATTGCCGCTGAAGAAAACCTTGCCGGATGAAAATTTTCCCACTGCCTCGCGCATCGAACCGATCATTCCATCAAGCAAGGGCGTCGCATTCGGGTACTTTTGCGCAAAGGCCTCAAGCTCGCCCAGCTTGAACTTGAGCGACTCAAAATCCTCTTGCGCGACAATTTCCCCAGGCGGCCACTGCGGAAAGCGTATCTGCTGGAAGAGCTCATGCTTCTCAAAACTTTTGTTAGTAGCCCCATTGTAAAACCAAGTGATCGGCCCCGCCTGCTTCATGCGGTCGTAGGCAAAAGCCTTCGAACTCGCATCGCTGTGAAAGGGCTGCTCCTTCCACACCACAACCCCGATCTCCGCCACACGCATCATCCCCCGCTGCTCTTTCCACACCACCTTACCCGCATCCGAAGCCTTCGACGCGCCAGAAAAGATCAGCGAAAAGACACAAATCAAAACCACCCAGATGAAATCGGCGGAAAATTGGAGCCATGGCAAACGACCGAGGCGAAACACTCGGTTGATAGTAGAATTGGCGAATAATAGGAGCATGATGGCCGATTCCTATACAAAGCCACGGAAAGCGTCAATCATGGAGAACACACCCGACCTCATGCGCAGGCAAAAATTTCTCTTGTAGTCTATACGACCATACTTTTTTCTGATGCCAGTCATCATACAACCCCGATGAAAGCCCTGCCCAATTTAGCCTTCCTTTTGCTGCTTCTGCTCGGCATGCCAGTCTGCCTGTACTACATGTACACAAAAACCTTTTCGTCAAACGAGCTGCAATCTGCCATCCGGCCATCATCGGGTGAAAGCGCCGACGTCCAAATCAACAACCTCGAAATCGCCCGACTCAAAAAAGAGAACGCCGAACTCAAGGCTCGTGACATGCGACCATTGGCCCAGCCGCCAAGACCCCTCGGCCAAAGCGCAGCGCCAGCAAACCCAAACTCCCAAAGCCTGCTTTCACAACCACCACGCCGTCTCGGACAAGGCTCGAAACCTTGTCGATCAACTCAGGAGTGCGACCAAATAAACCGTCATGACGAATAAGCTCGCGTCACCAACGCAGCTCACAACTGGTTGATCGGCTTTTTCAAAAACTCCTCATCTCGAAGCTTCCTCAGCCGCTCAAGATTGCGCTGCTGGGTGGCGATGTCGGGATCGGCGGATGATGGATTCTCCATGCCGTATTTTTTCCATGGGCCGTATGGGACTTGCCCGCTTTCGACGAAGCGCCAATGGACCTTGTCGCCGGATTTGAGCCCAAGGTAGTCGCGCACCGCAGGTGAGAGATCGATGCCCGCGCCTCCATTTTGAGTCGTCCTCGGCGGCTTGTTACCAAAGACATAATTCCAATCTTCCGTTTCCCACGGACCGCAATCTTCCCACTGCGCGAAGCAGGACTTCCCGCCGCGAAAAATTTGCAGCCAGCGGCCTTTGCACACCGTTTTTCCCGGCTCCGGCTGATATCGCGCAAACCACGGAATCACCCTTGCCGCCTCGGGCTTATGCTCGCGATGGCTCACCACATCGTTGTACGGCAACGCGATGTAAAACGGGTTGAGCTTCGGAACAAATGCCCTCGGGCGGAACTCACCCGTGGCATGATTCGCAATGCGGTTGGCGGGATCGGGATCATCGTAACCGCCGAAATTTTCGACCCAATTCGTGTCCCACGATGACTTGGTGTTCGGCGTCGGATTGTTCTGGGTCGGCAACTCACCGATCCAGAAGATCGTGCTAGTGATGTTCTTTTTCCATGGATAGGAAACATTCGGCGCCGAAACAGGCGCGCGCGCAGCTTGCTGCTGCGCACTGCCCGTCGGCACCATCACGCGTGGTGCAGGCTGCGATGTTTGACCCACAGCCATGCCCTGCAAGATCCCCACCACAAGCAGGGATCCCAGCCTCAACCATGTGCTGCCAGCTTTCGCTTTCATGCCGTAAAAAATTCACAGCGCTGCCATGAATCAGGATCCCAAGCTTCAACAAATCCCTCCGGCGATCAAGACTAAGCGCCAGAGGATTTTTTCCTCATGCCCATGAAAACCACCAAGCCCGCAATGCTGAGAAAGCAGGTGGCGGCAATGCCGAAAATCGTGAACAAACGCCGGCTCGAGGAATCAACCTCATCGCGCCCGATCTCATCGATCGGAACCTCGCCGGGTTTCTTGATGAACACCAGACACCCGTCGGCAATCTCCACGCGCGTCAACGCCCCCATCGCCGGACCAATCACGGGGTCACCAAGGTAACGCTCCGCCAAACGATAAGGCGACATGTGACCGACAAATTCCGGCGGTACCGCCGCGCCCTCGACCTCGATTTGATCGATCTGCAAAACCACCTCATGCTTGAGCAAGGCGGGGCGCGCCACCAGCGTGCCAATCAGATAGCGCGGATCCGCACTCATCCATCCGACCTCACCCTCGCGCGACAGCCTCGGCTTGCCATTGAGCTGAAAACAAATCGCGATGCGCATCGCGCCGCCATCGATACCCGTCACGCGGAAGGTCCCGCGCAAATCGCGAAACGCATCAAAGGATGCAATCGCGAGGTTCATCTCATCCGGCGTTAGCGCCAACGAGACTTCCTCATCGCCGTCCAGTCTGCGCTGGAAATCGGCAATCTTTTCCTTGAGCAGACGAACTTCGTTTTCATGGCTGTTCACATCCACCACCTCCACCGGTCTTGCTGCCGGAGTCGTAAATTTTGCGATCTCGTCGTACTGGCGAAACAACGCGTAGACCGAGAAAACCAGCAGAAAGATCAGCATCAGAAATGCCGTCACAAAGATCGCACATCCGGAAAGCGGTGAGCGACCACTCGCCATGTCAGCGGAATTTTTTTCAGTCATCGAATGATTCAAAAATAGGTTCAGGCCCGATCATCACCGTCTTTGCGGGCATCTCCGCCCACGCCGTCGAGCGCTTCCTCCGCATCGCAACCGGGCGGCAGCAAGTGATTGAGCCGCTCTTCGCGTTCGCGCGCTTCCCGCTCTCCCGCAAGGCGGTTGTTGCGGCGGTCGAGCCACGCAAGCCAGATGCAAATTTCATAAAGCACAATCATCGGCAGCGCCATGAGAAGCAGCGTCATGATATCCGGCGTCGGCGTCAGCACCGCAGCGGCAATGAAGATCGCCACAATCGCATAGGAACGGGTCGATGACATCGTCTCATACGTCAACATGCCGAGCTTCACGAAAACCATCACCACCACCGGCAGCTCAAAGGCCAATCCGAACAGCAGCGTGAACTGCATCGCAAACGAAATGTACTCGCCGATCCGCCAGTCATTCGAAACGCCAAGGCTGCCACTCCATTCGTAAAAGAATTCCAATGCCCGCGGCAACACGCCGAAGTACGCAAACAACACGCCACCAAGGAACAACCCAAACCCCACCGCCATCGCCGGCCACAACACGCGCTTCTCGTGACGGTGCAATCCCGGCAACACGAATTGCAGGATGAACAAAAGCAAAAGCGGAAATGCCAACACAATGCCCGCGTAAAACGAAAGCTTCATCGAGAGCATGAATGTCTCGGTCGGCTTGAGCGCCGACATCATCTTCAAATTTCCCCGCTGCTCGAGCTCGGTGCTCGGCATGGTTTTTGCCAACACCTCCACCTGCTCCCTCAAGCCCGGCCGCAAATCCATCGCATCAAGAAACGCCGCGCGCCGGTTCTCCGGCACCGCCAACAAGGCACGCAGCAAGCCGACAGCCCGCACATGAAACACCAAATCCGAATCGCCCAGGTTCTTGAAAAAAACTTCACGCTGCTCAGCATCCAAACCCGACGCCGCATGCTCAAGTTGCTTGGCGCTTTCCCAAATGTCGACATTCAATGGCCTCGGAATCTTCGTCGAACTCTTCGGCAACTTCGCATCAAGCTGTGTGATCCATACCTGCTCGACCGGACGGCGCAGCAACTCCATCAGCTGCTTCTGAAACGCAAAGCACACGACCATCGAAATCACCAGCGTGATCACGATCCGCGTAATCATCGCACGCAAATCCTCGAGATGCTCGAGAAAGGGCTTCTCGTGATCCGGATGCGAACTCTCGCGTAGCTGGATGACCTTTTTAATCAGATTCATGCCGTGAGGCGCGCATTCAAACCGCAGCCCCCTTCAACCGCAAGGGCGGATGTGCGGCACCCGCGATCAAGCGCACGGAAAGATCAGGCCCGCTGCAGGTAGCCCGATGCCAGATCCACCGGCTCGTAAGGCACGCCGAAGCGGTCGCAAATGAGGTTGGCACTGATCCGGCCCGATTCGTAAATCGTCGGCAGCCCGCTGCCCGGATGGGTGCCGCCACCGACCAGATAGCAGTTGTTGAAGCCCGCGTAACGGTTGTGCGGGCGGAAATAAAGCATCTGCGTCAGCGTGTGCGAAAGATTGAAGGTCGCACCAATGAAGATCGACGAACTCTCCCAATCCTGTGGTGAAACGATCCGCTGCTCAACAATGTGACTGCGCAGATCCTTCATCGAAGTACGCTCTTCGATGCGGCGCAAAATTTTCTCTGCATACGCTTCCTTGTTCGATTCCCAGTCGTAGCCGTGACGCGTGTTGATTGTTGGCACGAGGATATACAATCCCGACTTGCCCGCCGGTGCGACATGCGGATCGGTGATGCATGAGTTTCGCACATAGATCGACATGTCATCCGACACATGCCGCTCGCTCTGGATATCGGCCACATTCGCTCGGTAGTCATCGGCAAAGATGATGTGATGGTGCGGCTCGTTATCATACACCTTGTCGAGCCCGAGGAACATCATGAAGGTCGAGCAAGAAAAACGCTTCGAACGCATGCGATCCTCACTCACCGAGCGACCATTGAACAACCGCGTTGCCGCATGCCCGTAGTCGGCATTCACCACCACCGCATCGGCATTGAGCCTGCCGCCATTTTCAAATTCCACTCCACTGATGTCGCGGCCTTGGTGGAGCAGTTGTTTCACCGGCGACTGCAAGCGAAGCTCGCCACCCATCGAGGTGAAAACATCGGCCATGGCTTGGGAAATCCGGTTCAGACCACCCTGCACATGATAAACACCGTAGCGGTACTCGGTGAAGGAAAGGATGCTGAACAAAGCCGGGCAATGCCACGGCGACATGCCAAGATATTTGGCCTGAAAAGTGAACGCGAGCTTCAGCCGCTCGTCCTTGAAATAATCGCCGAGCACATCATGCACGCTGCGGGTCGTGAGCACATGCGGCAAGGCCTTGATCAGATCCGGACGCAAAAACGCACTGAGTTTGTGATAGGGATACTGCAAGCACGGGTAGATCGCGCGGAACTTGGCACCCTGCTCATCCATGTAGCGCAAGAACCCGCTACTGCTTCCGGGAAACACCCGCTCGATCTCACCCGCCATCTTCTGCTTGTCGCTGAAGGTGTGCATCGAGGTCTCACCCCAACTCAACTTGGTCATCGGGTTGAGATCGACAAACTCCAGATGATCTTCGCTCTTGCCACCCAACTCGGCAAAAATCTCATCGAGGCAAAATTTCTGGTGCAGAAAGGTCGGCCCCAGATCGAACGAATAATCACCCAATCGCACTTCCGAATTGCGGCCACCAACCCGATCGTTTTTCTCAACAATAGTGACCTTGAATCCCCGATGCGCAAGCAGCATGCCGGCAGTCAAACCACCAGGCCCAGCACCCACTACCACCACATGTTTTTGCTTCGCTGCACGCGCATTCCGATCGGACATGCGCCGAAGCTGTGGAATGATCCCCACGGGGTCAAGACCCCAGCCACTTGATCGCGTCATATCTCCATAACAAAAACCGCGCGATGCGTTGATAGACGAAGCAAAATTTCGGTGGACATTCCCACGCCGGCAAGCTAACCCTCGCCGCCCCGCGCCACGGACCCAACCCCAGCGCAAGGAAATTTTCGGCAGAGTAGCTCAGCGGTAGAGCAGAGGACTCATAAGCCTTTGGTCGGCGGTTCAAATCCGCCCTCTGCCACCACTTTCCGCTCCGAGGGAAACCCACCCACCCTCGCGCCGCCCGATCGGCAAAATCATCGCGGCAAATCCCCCCGCGCTTCACGCTTTCTTTTTCGGCCCGGGAATGAAACCTTTCCGACATGCCGGATGCGATCTCATCGACCCAACTGATTCTCCTCACATCGATCCTTGGTGTGCTTCTGTTGCTCGCACTGATCCTCACTCGCATTTCCAACAACCTCGCACGCGTATCGCGACACCTGAACGATGTCACCAAACGCATGGATGGTCCGGCATCCAGAGAGATCGAAACCCGCCAGGAAAGCCTCGGCGCGTACGAAACATTTCTGAGCGAAGACCCCGAACGGCTCAAATTACCGAAAAAGGAACGCTTCAGACTCTATCGGATTTGGCGCAAGGAAAAAGGCCTCAATTGGACACCCCCGCAAAGCGGTTCCTAACAGCAGGGCTGAAATTCAAAAAATCCGAAGGAATTTCTTTTTTTCGATTGCATGCGCGTTGTCGGTTTGCATGCTCGCCCCGCACCGGCGGCGCCCTAAATCCGCTGGTTCATTCGTGATAAAACCACGAACTCTGAAGCACACGCTCCGTCAACACCATGGCAAATATTTTTCCCCGTTGGTCCAATCTGTTGCCGCTCAAAATTGCCGTCTGCATCGGATCTGCGGTGGCCGGGGTCGCCCTCGCGTTCAACTACTACGCAACGCCAAAAGCCCTCACCGTCGGCTATCAACCCTCCCAGCCGATCCCCTTCTCCCACAAAATCCACGTCGACCAACTCGGGCTCGACTGCCGCTACTGCCACTCGTTCGTGGATGTCTCCGGCCACTCAAATGTCCCCACCAGCAACACCTGCTGGAACTGCCACCAGCATGTGCAGCGCGATAGCCCGAAGCTCGCTCCGCTCCACCGCTCGATGGACCCGGCCTTCCCGGGCTACGATGGCAAGCCGATCGAATGGGTCCGCATCCACAAATCGCCTGATTACGTCTATTTCAACCACGCGGCCCACGTAAACCGCGGAATTTCCTGCCAAAGCTGCCACGGCGATGTGAACAAAATGGAAGTGGTCTATCAGGACCAAAGCCACTCGATGGGCTGGTGCCTCGAGTGCCACCGCGCCCCCGAAAAACACCTCCGCCCGCTCGAAGAAGTGTACAATTTCGACTACAACGCGGAGACCTACATTTCCAACAACCCGCAGTTGGGCGTCAAAACCACCAAGGATCTCGGCCTGAAACTCAAGGAGCAGTTTGATGTGAAACCCAAGGAAAGCTGCGCCACCTGCCACCACTGATCCGCCCCCCAACCCGATTTTCCACACCTTTTTCCGCAGTCACCCATGAGCAAGCGCATCTGGCATCACCCCGAGGTCCCCGCAAGCGAAACCACCACCGCTTGGCGCAGTCCCGGTCAACTCGAAAACAGCCCGATGTTTCGCGACTGGCTCGATCGCGAATTTCCCAACGGCACCGCCGAAATGTCCGGCCCGGAAGAGGCCGAAAACACCCGCCGCTCGTTCCTCAAGCTGATGGGCGCCTCCTCGGCGCTCGCCGGCTTCGGCATGGCCGCCTGCCGCCGCCCGGAAACCTACATCGTCCCCTACACCAAGGCCCCCGAATGGGTCATCCCCGGCAAGGCGACCTACTACGCATCCTCGATGCCGCGCAGCGGCGGAGCCACCCCGCTGGTGATCACGACCTTTGAAGGCCGCCCGACCCACCTCGCACCCAACTCGCTCCATCCGGACGCCAGCGGCACCGATGCCTTCGCCCAAGCCTCGATCCTCGACCTCTACGCGCCCAACCGCTCACGCCAATTTCTGAAGTCAGGCAAAGCCGCCAAACGCGCCGATTTCGAAGCCGCCCTCGCCGCTCTCGCCATCAACCCCGCTGCAAAAATCGCTTTTCTCAGCGGCGATGACGACTCACCAACCCGCAACCGCCTTCAGCGCGCTCTCGCCGCAAAGTTTCCCGCCGCGAAGTTTTACCAATACGAGGCCCTCACCGGCGAGGCAGCCAAAGCCCTCGGCGATGGCGTGAAAATCGCCGCCGATTTCACCAAGGCCGACCGCATCGTGTCGCTTGATTGCGACTTCGCCGGCACCGACCCGCAGGGCCCAGTCACACCGTTCTTCGATCGTAGGAAACCCGAAGGAAAAGCCTATGAAAAGGCCCCCGACGCGTCCTCGATGAACCGCCTCTATGTGGTCGAGGCAGCCTACTCGCTCACCGGCGGCATGGCCGATCACCGCCTGCGCTCGGCACCGAGCCGCATCCTCCACATCGCCGGCCAAATCGCTCGCGAACTCGGCATCCCGCAAGCCGGCGGCGTCGACAAAGTCACCGACGCAAAAACGCTCTCCTGGATCAAGCCCCTCGTCGCCGATCTCAAGGCCCACAATGGCAGCTCGATGGTCCTCGCCGGATCCCGCCAACCGGCCGCCGTCCACCACCTCGCCCTCGCGATCAACCTCGCCCTCGGCAACATCGGTGAAGGCAAGCCGCTCGTCGCGTTGCAAACGGAAGCCTCAGGCAAAGGCACCCTCGCCGATCTCAAGATGGACATCGACTCGGGCGCGGTCGACACGCTGGTCATCACCACCCCGGCCAACCCAATCTACGACGCCCCCGCCGACCTCGATTTCCCCGCCACGCTGGCAAAACTCAAAACCAGCATCCACCTCGGCGAACGCACCGACGCGACCGCCCACGCGGCCACCTGGCATGTTCCCGGTGCCCATTACCTCGAGTCATGGACCGACACCCGCAGCGCCCGCGGCGCCTACACGGTGGTCCAGCCGATGATCCTGCCGCTTTACCCGGACTGCGTCTCGGAAATCGAACTCCTCCTAGCCCTGCTCTCGGCCGACGGCAAATTGCTCAATGGCGAAGGCCCGAACGCAGCCCCCTCGCCTGCCTTCAACGCCGTGAGCGAGACCTTCACCGCCTTCGGCAGCGCCGGTGATGCGGCATGGAAAAAACTCCTGCGCGACGGCTTCCACGCGGAGTCGACCTACCCGCTCGCCAATCCAAGTCTCAGCGCCTCGGCCGAGGCCGACATCGCCGCCGCCAACATCCTGGCTGGTAAGGCAAGTGACCCCACTCCAAAGGCCCTCGAAGTGGTCTTCGCCACCGACGCCTCGATCTACGACGGCCGCTGGATCGACAACGCATGGCTCCAAGAGGCACCCGATCCAATTTCAAAAATCACCTGGGACAATGCGGCCCTCATCGCGCCCAAAACCGCCAAAGAACTCGGCATCTACGACATCATCGTCAGCCCCGAGCCGGTCACCAAAGTCCTCGGCGTCGAAAGCAAATACGCCGATGTCGGCCCCGATGGCGAAGCCAACCACCGCAAGCACCCGGTCATTTCGGTCACCATCAACGGCCGCAGCATTGAGATCCCCGTGATGATCTCTTTCGGCCAAGCGGAAAACACGATCATCATCCCGCTCGGCTACGGCCAAGGCACCGACAAGGACGACCAACTCGGCCGCAGCCCAAGCAACACCTCGCATGTCGGCCTCGTCGGCATCAACCGCGGCGTGAATGCCTACCCGCTCCGCGACTCCGCCACGAGCTACTTCGCCACCGGCGCCAGCATCGCCATCACCGGCAAACGCTACCCGATCGCCGTCACGCAAGAGCACAGCGCGATGTACGGACGCGCCCTCGCCCGCGAGGTTTCCACGATCGATTCGCACGACGACAAAGGCGGCTTCAAGCAACAACTCTCCAACGTCAAAAAGCAGGGCAACGACTCACACGCCCCGCCAAATGTCTATCTCTACAAGCCGGAAGACCGCAAAGGCGAGGCACTGATCAACGACCCGCTCCACCAGTGGGGCATGTCGATCGACCTCTCTTCCTGCATGGGCTGCAACGCCTGCCTCGTCGCCTGCCAATCGGAAAACAACATCCCGATCGTCGGCAAGGATCAGGTCGCCCGCGGCCGCGAAATGCACTGGATCCGCATGGATCGCTATTTCGCCACGCAAAAAGACAACGATTTCGATGCCGACAATCCGGCACTCGTTCCGCAACCGGTCGCCTGCGTCCATTGCGAATCCGCCCCCTGCGAAGTGGTCTGCCCGGTCAATGCCACAGTCCACACCGAAGACGGACTCAACGCGATGGCCTACAACCGCTGCATCGGCACCCGCTACTGCGCAAACAACTGCCCGTACAAGGCCCGCCGCTTCAATTTCTTCGATTACAACAAGCGCAACCCGCTCATCACCAACAACCTCTACCACGGCCCCCTCGGCAAGAAAGCGGTCGGCGATCCGGACCACCTTCAGAAGAACCCGAATGTCACCGTCCGCATGCGCGGCGTGATGGAAAAATGCACCTACTGCGTGCAGCGCCTCAAGGATTCTGTCATCCGCCAAAAGCGCGGCCAAAAACAGGAAGCGCTCGTCGCCGACAAACCATCCACCGAAATGCAGGTCTCGACCTCGACCCTGCGCATCCCGGTCGATTCGGTGAAAACCGCCTGCCAAGACGCCTGCCCCGCCAACGCGATCACCTTCGGCAACCTGCTCGATGCGGAAAAATCAGCCCTCGGCCGCAGCAAGAACATCGAACGCAACTACGACCTCCTCAACTACATCGGCACCCGCCCACGCACCAGCTATCTGGCAAGGGTCAAAAACCCGAACCCGGAAATGCCCGATGCCAAGTTCGTCGGCAAGGCCACCATCCACATGGTTTGAAGACACAAGACTTCAAGACACAAGACGCAAGAGAATGAAACAGAACACCAGCAAGACCAATGTCGCGCGCAAGGGAAGCACTCTCTTCCCTCTTGATTCTTGCAGTCTTGCTTCTTGCATCTCCTGCCATCTCTCCTAACGCCCCTCATTTTACCCACCATGGCATCCTCAACCCCAACCGCGAACGAAAGCCAACCGGAGATCAAACTCCCGGTACTCGAACGCGAACAACTCATCCTCAACAACCGCTCCTACAACTGGATCACCGAGCGGATCTGCGGAGTTCTTGAAAACCGGCAACCGCTCCTCTGGTGGCTGCTCTTCATCCCGTCCGCCCTCATCGCCCTCATCGGCGTCGGCGGCGGGCTCACTTACCTCGTCGCCAGCGGCGTCGGCGTCTGGGGCATGACCAACCGCGTCTTCTGGGGCTGGGACATCACCAACTTCGTGTTCTGGATCGGTATCGGCCACGCCGGCACGCTGATCTCCGCCGTGCTCTTCCTCACTCGCCAAAACTGGCGTACCTCGATCAACCGCGCCGCCGAGGCGATGACGATCTTCGCAGTGATCTGTGCCGGCATTTTCCCGGCCTTCCACGTCGGCCGCGTGTGGTTCGCCTGGTTCCTGGCACCGATCCCGAATGCCAACGCGGTCTGGCAAAACTTCAAATCCCCCCTGCTCTGGGACGTCTTCGCGGTCTCGACCTATTTCACGATCTCGTTGATCTTCTGGTACCTCGGCATGGTCCCCGACCTCGCCACGATCCGCGACCGCTGCAAACCCGGGCTGCGCAAATTTCTCTACGGTATCTTCGCCATGGGCTGGCGCGGTGGCAACCGCCAGTGGAGCCACTACGAAATGGCCTACCTCTTGCTCGCTGCCCTCTCGACCCCACTCGTGCTCTCGGTGCACTCGGTGGTGTCCTTCGACTTCGCCACCTCTGTGGTCCCCGGTTGGCACACGACGATCTTCCCACCCTACTTCGTCGCCGGCGCGATCTTCGGCGGCTTCGCGATGGTGCTCACGATCATGGTCCCCGCACGCTTCATCTATGGCCTGCAGGACCTGATCACGATGAAGCACATCGACAACATGGCCAAGATCATCCTGCTCACCGGTACGATCGTTGGCTACGCCTACCTGATGGAGCTCTTCGTCGCATTCTACTCGGGTGCGATCTATGAAATGGACGCCTTCAAGTTCCGCATCGCCGGCCCTTACTGGTGGGCCTACGCCGCGATGATGTCGCTCAATGTGCTCTCGCCACAGCTCTTCTGGTTCAAAGCCTGCCGCGAAAACCTCTGGGTCATCATGGCCGTCGCCATGTGCGTCAATGTCGGCATGTGGTTCGAACGCTTCGTCATCATCGTCACCACCCTCGCCCGCATGTGGCTCCCCGGCGACTGGAAAACCTACAGCCCCAGCGGCGTGGAAATGATGACCTTTGTCGGCACGATCGGTCTCTTCCTCGCGCTCTTCATGCTGTTCCTCAAGTTTCTTCCCTGCATCAACATCGCCGAAGTGAAATGGACACTCCCGCAGTCCGATCCTCACCACGACGACAAGGAACACCACCCGGACCACGGCATCGCCAGCGAAGCCGCCTATCAGAAGGAATTGGTCTCCTCGAAATAAGTTTCACCCAACCATCAACCACTCTTCCCACCCGTGAGCACCACCCGCAAACGCGTCTACGGCTACCTCGCCGAGTTCAAGAGCGCCTCCGCCCTCTACAAGGCCGCGGAAAAAATCCGCGACTCCGGTTTTCGGAAATGGGACTGCTACTCGCCCTACCCGATCCACGGCCTTGATGGCGCGATGGGCATGAAACGCTCGATCCTCCCATGGTTCGTGTTCTTCGGCGGCATGACCGGTACCGCCACGGCCTTCGCCCTCGCCTACTCGACGCAGGTGGTGATCTACCCGACGATCGTCCAGGCCAAGCCCGCCAACATCTTCACCATCCCGGCCTTCTTCCCGGTGATGTTCGAGCTGACCATTCTCTTCTCCGGCTTCACCGTGCTCTTCGGCCTGCTCGCGCTGATCCAACTCCCGCGCCTCAACCACCCGCTCTTCGCGAGCAAACAATTTCACCGCGCCACCGACGATGGCTTCTTCATCGCCATCGAAGCACGCGATCCAAAATTCAACCCGGAAAAAACCCGCAGCCTCCTCGCCGAAATCGGCGGCGACAACATCGAACTCGTCGAAGAAGAGGATGCCTGAAGGCCAAAGCCAAATTGCCGAAATCTGAAACCTTGAATCCAACAACCTTCTCCTGATGCGCTATTTCTTCCTAGCCTACGCGATCATCGCGCTCCTCGTTGTCGGCATCTTCGGCATCCGCGGCCAGAAGTTCTCCCAGCCTCCTGTCCGGATTTTCCCCGACATGGATGAGCAGGACAAACTGAAGGCCCAAAAGCCCTCCGCATTTTTCGCCGATGGCCATGGCGGCAGACTCCCCGTGCCCGAGACCCAGCCCCGCGGCTTCAACCCTGCAGGCGAGTCCAGCATCGGCGGCATCCCCGAATACGAATTCGGCGGCACGCCCGACTACTACCACACCGGCCAACTCAACGGCTTCTTCGGCACCGGCATGCCAGAACAACTCCAACTCACCACCGAGAACGCCCACGAACTCATCACCCGCGGCAAAGAACGCTACGGCATCTATTGCGCGGTCTGCCACGGATCCTCCGGCGACGGCCTCGGCATGACCAGCCGCTACGGCGTCCCCGGCATCGCCAACCTGCTTCTCCCTGCCTTCGGCGAAGAATCCTACCCGGACGGCCGCCTCTACCACACGATCAACAAAGGCAAGGGCATGATGAGCGGCTACGGCTACAACATACCCGTCAGCGACCGCTGGGCAATCGTCGCCTATGTCCGCACGCTCCAGGCCGCCAAGGCATCTTCCAAATAATTTTCCCCATCCAGAAATGGCCCACCATCCCGTCACTTCCGCAGAAATCGCCATCCACGGCGATCATCTCGATAACTCCAAGGTCGCCCGCGTGAAAGGCATCGCCTTCTTCATCGCGCTCGTCGGCACCGCCGCGAGCCTTTACCTGCTTTTCCTCGCTCCGGAAAAAACCCGCGGCTCCTTCGCCTATTCCTGGCTCTTCGCATTCTACTTCTTCCTCACGCTGTCGATCGGCGGATGCTTCTGGACCCTCCTCCACAATGTCTCGAACTCCGGCTGGGGCACCTCCGTCCGCCGCACTTTCGAAAACCTCGGCTCAACCTACCCGTGGATGTTCCTCTTCGGCATCCCGCTGCTCTTCCCGCAAGTTCAGCAATACCTCTACGAGTGGATGAACATCCAGCGCGCCGGCCACGGCAATGTGAAGGAGCACCTCCACCACGTCGACCACCTGCTCTACAACAAGTACTGGTTCATGAACCTGCCATTCTGGTACGGACGCGTGATCTTCTGGGGCCTCGGACTCTCGCTCGTCATCATCGGCCTGCGCAAACTTTCCACCGCCCAGGACACCGACCCGAACCCCGGCACCTCGCGCCTCCTCAAGGCTCGCTTCCACTCGACCTACACGCTCATCATCTTCGCCCTCACAATCACTTTCACCGGCTTCGATTTCATGATGGGCCTCGACTACAAGTGGTTCTCCACGATGTGGGGCGTCTACCTCTTCGCCGGATCCGCCCTCAACTCGATGGCAGTGATCATCCTCGTCTGCGCATGGCTCAAAAGCGCCGGCCACCTGAAACATGTCACCAGCGGTGAGCACTTCCACATCATGGGCAAGCTGCTCTTCGCCTTCACAGTGTTCTGGGCCTACATCACTTTCTCGCAATACTTCCTCATCTGGTATGCCGGCATCACCGAAGAAACCTCCTACTTCCTGATCCGCAACACCGGCAACTGGAACATCGCGATGATCGCTCTGGTCTTCGGCCACTTCGTGGTCCCCTTCGTCATCCTCCTCCAAGCATGGCTCAAGAAAAACCCGAAGGCACTTTCCATCATGGCCGCCTACACGCTCTGCATGCATGTGCTCGACCACTACCTGATCACTATCCCCGAGCGCGGCATCTCACTCGGCAACATCAAGCCCGAGGTCTTCGGTGAAATCCAAGTCGCCATCCCCGGCGCGTTCTGGGGCGACATCCTCGCCTTCGTAAGCATCGGCGCTGCCTTCGTTTTCTTCCTCCTCCGCGCCATCGGCCAGCACTCGCTCTACCCGAACCGCGACCCACGCATCCTCGAATCCGCCAACCTCTCCAACTGATCCCGCCAATGTCCATCGACCCGTCACGCGACAACCCGCTGATCCGCTTTGCCTCATTCTGGTGGGGGCTTGCCACTTTCTTTGCCTTCGCATTGATCCTGGCGCTGGTCATCCTTTTCAACCGCAATGCTCCCGAAACCCTTGAGGACGAAGCCGCCAAGGCGCGCTACCAAACCAAGGCCGAGGTGATCGCCGCCCAAGCCGCCAGCCTCACACCCGAGGCCATCGAGGCCGCCATCCCGGCAGTCGCCGCCAAACTCGCCGCGTCGAAACCCGCCGCCGTGGAAAAACCCGAGCAGGCAGTTCCCGCACCTCAAGCAGCACCCGCCGCCCCCGCAGCTCCGGCTTCGGCCGCCCCAGCTCCCGAGGCCGCCCCAGCCGCTCCCGCCCCAGCCGCCAACTGAAGCCCCCCTTTTCACCCGCAAGCCGATGTCAACCACCTCATCTTCCGAACAGGACGCCCTGCTGCGCGCCGGGATCGACCGCTCACTGCGCCACCCGGTGATGTTCTTCCTCACCAGCGGCGCCGCATGGCTCGCGGTCTCGATCCTCCTTGGCATCATTGCCTCGGCAAAAGTCCACGCACCCGGTTTGCTCTCCAGCTGCGCATGGCTCACCTACGGCCGCGTGTTTCCTGCCCACCTCAACGCACTGGTCTACGGCTGGGGCATGCAGGCCGCCTTCGCCGTGATCATCTGGCTCATGGCCCGCCTCTCCCGCAAGGAATGCACCATGACCGGCACCATCCTCACCGCCGGACACCTCTGGAACCTCGGCGTCTCGCTCGGCGTCATCGGCATCCTTTCAGGAAATGGCACCGGCATCCCGTGGATGGAATTCCCGACCTTCGCATGGCCGGTCCTGCTCGTCAGCTACATCGCCATCCTCATCGGCTCGTTCATCCAATTCCGTGTCCGCCCCGAAGGCCATGTCTACATCTCGCAATGGTACCTGCTTGCGGCCATGATCTGGTTCCCCTGGATCTTCATCACCGCCAACACGCTCCTCCACTGCATCCCTGGCCATCCAGTGATGGGTGCCGCGATCAGCGCCTGGTTCCGCTCGGCCTTCATCTTCCTCTTCTTCACGCCCGTCGCCATCGGCGCCGCCTACTACCTCGCACCCAAAGTCACCGGCCGCCCGATCTTTAGCTACTCGCTCGCCAAACTCGGCTTCTGGTCGCTCGCGATCATCGCCCCCTGGGCCGGCATGCAAAAACTCACCGGCGCGCCCATCCCCTACTTCCTCCCCTACCTCGGCGCCGCCGCCACCGCACTGATCTTCGTGCCCGCCGCCACCGCCGCCTACAACACGATCCGCACCATGCTTTCCGCCGAGGAAACCCTCGCCGTCAGCCCCTCGCTGCGCTTCACCGTCGCCGGCATCACCGGTCTCATCGTGCTCGCCGCCGCCGCAGTTTTCCTCAACCTCCCAGGCTCGACTCTCCCACTCACGCAATTTTCCCTCTCCGGCTACGGCTTCGAAATCCTCGCGATCTACGGTTTCTTCAGCCTCGTGATGTTTGGCACCGCCTACTTCATCGTCCCACGCGTCACCCGCCGCGAATGGCTCTCCAGCCGCCTCATCAAGATCCACTTCCTGTTCTCGGTCTACGGCATCATCACCGTGGCACTTATCACGCTGTTTGGCGGACTCCAACAAGGCATCGGCCAAGAAGACTGGAAACAACCCTGGGCCGCCGCCGCTTCCCGCGCCTACCCCTACGCGGTCGCCAACACGGTCGCATGGATCCTCATCCTTTTCTCCAACCTCTTCTTCCTGCTTCACCTTGCCCTGATGTGGATCGGCCTCGGCCGCCGCAGCTCGCATCCGACCCTCCTGCAAAGCGCCCACGCCTCCAGCCCGCACGGTGCCGAAGGCGACATCGACAACGCCGGACCCGCCACCACCCACTGATGCCCCATCACCGATTCACCCCATGAGTCTTCGCACCTTCATTCTCGGCCTTTCAGCCAGCTTCGGCGTCGCATGGCTCGCCATCGTCGTCATTCCGTTTTTCAAAATGCGCAACCTCGAGCCGATCCAGCTCGATGAAGCCACCGATGGCACCACCGGCATCTTTTACCCGAAACGCACCGGTCGCATCGCCGATGGCTCACGCGTCTACGCCCAAAACGGCTGCTACCTCTGCCACTCGCAACTCGTCCGCCCAACCTACGCCGGCAACGACCTCTTCCGCCCGGACTGGGGTGGGCTCAAGTCCGACGGCGACCGCGGTGACACCCGCCGCGAAACCAACGCTTACGACTTCACCGGCGAGAAATTCGCGCAGATCGGCGTCACCCGCATGGGTCCCGACCTCTCCAACCTCGGACGCCGCCTCGACGCGCTCCACGCCAAAGGCGAAAGCCCCGAAGCATGGCTCTACAGCTTCCTCTACAACCCGCGCTCGAATCCCGAGCACTGGAAGTCGACCTGCCCGCCGCAACCTTTCCTCTTCGTGAAACGCGAAATCAAAGGCAACCCCTCGCCCGACGCCCTGCCAGTCAATGCCGGCGAAGGCTTCGAAATCGTCCCGGGCCCCGATGCCAAAGCCCTGGTCTCCTACCTGCTTTCACTCAAGAAAGATCAAAAGGTCCCCGCCGTGCTCAACTTCGCTCCTGTGAAAAAAGCCGGCAGCTGATATCCACTCCACTCCACACCTCCCAACATGTCTCTTCCCGAACAAAAGCCAGACCTTGAGGACTCGATCAATGTGAGCGAGGCCCACGGCCGCCTGGTTCGCGAGGCCGCCGCCTGCGTCCGCGAAAAACGCATCGCCGCCAACGGCTCCGAGCCAATCTCACTCTGGGTCATCGCACTCTGCGGCGTGGTCGTGCTCATCGCCGGTGGCATCCTCGGCGGCGCCGGCGACTGGTTCAATTACAAGGCTACCTTCCGCGAAGGCTATGTCCGCTCGGCCGCACCAGGTGCCGAAGATACCGGACCACAACCGAAAGAAGCCCTCGCCGCCTACATGGCGAAAGGCGCGAAAATTTACTCGGCCAAATGCAACGGCTGCCACGGCGCCGATGCCAAGGGCGATGGCGCCAACTACCCGTCCCTCGTCGGCTCAACTTGGGTCGTCGGCAGCTCGGAAAAACTTTCAATGATCATCCTCAACGGCCTCCAAGGCCCCACCAGCACCGGCAAAACCTACGGCGCCGGCATGCCCGCACAAGCCGCCGGCCTCACCGCCGAGGACCTCGCTGGTGTCATGACCTACATCCGCAACAATTTTGGCAACACCACCGGCGATGTCACCACCGCCGAAATGGCCAAAGCCGCCCTCGACACCTCCGCCGCCCGCGCCAAGGCTGGCCAACAAACCACCGGCGAAGAACTGGTCGCCAATCACGACAAGGCACTCCCCGGCGCACCACTCGACCCGAAAACCATGGTCGACCCCGTCACCCTGGCACCCGCCACCGCACCCGCCGCCCAGCCCTGAGGCCTCGAACACACCCTTTATCTCACGACTCGATCCACCACACAGGTACCATGAGCGCTCACTCCACCGACCATCACGACGATCATCATCACAATCCGGGATTCCTCTCGAAATATGTGTTCTCCACCGACCACAAGATGATCGGCATCCAGTACGGCATCACCGCCCTGCTGTTCCTCGCCTTCGGTTTCTACCTGATGATGGTGATGCGCTGGAGCATCGCCTACCCGCACCAACCATTGCCCGAATGGATGAGCTGGATCTTCACCGACACCTGGAAAGCCCGCTGGCTCCAGGACGGTAAGGTCACCGGCGACACCTACAACATGTTCGGCGCGATGCACGGCACGATCATGGTGTTCCTCGGCATCGTGCCCCTCGGCTTCGGCGCCTTCGGCAACTACGTCACCCCGCTCCAAATCGGTGCACCCGACATGGCATTTCCCCGCCTCAACATGATGAGCTACTGGATCTACCTCGCCGGTGGCCTCGTGATGTGCGCCTCGTTCTTCATGGAGTCCGGCGCCGCGAAATCCGGTTGGACCAACTACTCGCCACTCGCCGGATTTGCCGATGGCCAAATCGTCAACCAGTGGCTGGCCGGCCAAACCCAATGGCTCATCGGCCTGGTCCTGCTGATCACTTCCTCGCTGCTCGGCTCGGTGAACTTCATCACCACGATCATCAACCTCCGCGCCCGCGGCCTCACCTGGATGCGCATGCCCTTCTTCGTGTGGTCGATGCTCGTCACCGGTTTCCTCCTTCTGCTCGCCTTCCCGCCGCTCGAAGCCGCCGGCATCATGCAGCTCATGGACCGCGTGGCCCACTCGTCCTTCTTCATGCCCTCCGGCCTCTTCACCAAGAGCGAAGGCCTCGCCGATCTCTCCGGCGGTGGCTCACCACTGCTCTTCCAGCACCTCTTCTGGTTCCTCGGCCACCCGGAAGTCTATGTGCTTCTCCTGCCAGCCTTCGCCTGCGTCGCGGAAATCATCCCCGCCCACACCCGCAAGCCGCTTTGGGGTTACAAATCGATGGTCTACTCGGTCCTCGTCCTCGGCTTCCTCTCCTTCATCGTGTGGGCCCACCACATGTACATGACCGGCATGGGCCCGGCAGTTTCGACCTTCTTCCAAACCACCACCGTTCTGATCTCGGTGCCCTCCGTGGTCATCATCACCGCGATGCTCATCTCACTCTGGGGCGGCTCGATCCGTTTCACGCCACCCATGATGTGGGCCTGCGCATTCATCCCGATGTTCGGCATCGGCGGCCTCACCGGCCTCCCGCTCGCCTTCAACCTCGCCGACCTCCACCTGCACGACACCTACTATGTGATCGGCCACTTCCACTATGTCGTGGCACCGGGCATCCTCTTCGGTTTCTTCGCCGGCATCCTCCACTGGTACCCGAAAATCACCGGCCGCTTCATGAGTCCGTTCCTCAACCAGCTGCACTTCTGGCCGAGCCTCATCTGCATGAACATCATCTTCTTTCCGATGCTCCTGCAAGGCATGGCCGGCTTCCACCGCCGCTGGTACAACGGTGGCGATGCCTACCTCTCAAAAGCTGCCGACAGCACCAACGTCTTCGGCAACACGGTCGCCCAATACATCGACATGAACATTCTCATGTCGATGGGCGCATGGACCCTCGCCGTCGCGCAAATCCCCTTCATCATCAACCTTCTCCTCTCATGGAAAATCGGTCGCAAGGTCACCAGCGACAATCCATGGAATGCCACCACCCTCGAGTGGGCCACCCCAACACCTCCAGGCCACGGCAACTTCGAATTCGAACCCGCCGTCTATCGCGGCCCATACGAATACAGCCGCCCGGATCACGCCGAGGACTTCATCCCGCAATGGGAAGAACCCAAACGCAGCGACTCCACAGCCCCCACCAAGCCCTCACATTGATTCCGGTTTTTTCCAAATAAACCGACAACCTCAATCAAGCCACCCCTCTCCATGGAAATTCCCTTCGTAGTCCAACCACGCAAGGACACCGGCCTCTTCAACTCGAAGATCGCCATCTGGCTGTTCCTTGCCTCAGAAGTCATGCTCTTCGGCGGCTTCTTCTCCGCCTATGTCTTCCTCCGCCTCGGTGCCGATTACCCCTGGCCCGAACGCACGCTGCCCGTCCTCCCAGGCCTCATCAACACCTTCATCCTCATCGGCTCATCGGTCACCGTGGTCTTCGCATGGGCCTCGCTCAAACTCGGCCACTGGGGCCGCTTCAAAATCTTCATGGGCATCACGGTCGCCTGCGCCGCAATCTTCATGGTTTTCAAAGGCATCGAGTACAATGTGAAGTTCCACCACCAAGGCGTGCGACTCAAGGACTACACGGTCATCGAAGGTCACCTCGGCTACGAAAAGGAAAATGGCAAGCCGGTCCTCAACCACCACGGCAAACAAATCGAGGAAAACCAAATTCTCATCGAAACCAGCGGACTCACCTACAATACGGTTCGTTTCCACAAACCATGGATCGAGGAAGCCCTCACCCAGGCCAAACACCGCGGCTCCAAGATTCTCCTCAAGGAAGATGTCAGCGCCGTCACCAAACCCGGCCAACCCGCCGAAACCATCGCCAAGGCCGGCGAAGAACTCAGCGGCGCGCTGCTCGAACGCGTCAAAACCGCCCACCTCGCTGCCCGCGCCCACAACGGCAAGCTGCGCACCAGCGCACTTCGCCAGGAATGGAAGGAAGCAAAAGCCGCAAACCCCGGCAAACGCGATTGGCAAATCTCCTCCGGCGTCAACATCGACACCGCCGCCCTCGCACCCCAACTCCTCACAGAAATCCCCTCCGTCGCATTCAAGGTCGATCCACCATCGCGCTTTGACTTCAAACCCCGCGACATCAAACACGGCGAAACCCAATCGCGCCTGCGCGACGACACCACCGTCGAAGGCAAGCTCCTCGATAGCCCAATGGTCTTCCACTATGTCGATGCCATCGACTTCCGCCACCTCGCGATGATAGCGGTCAAAAAAGGCGTCGACCCGATCACCGCGATCGAAAATTCCTGGCTCATCAAGAACGACGAAGCCGCCCGCGAGGCATGGGAATGGAACAAACTCCAAACCGCTCGCCTCGAAAAGGAATTGCTCGAGCAATACGGCGTCGATGAAAAAACCGGCAAACCGAAACGCGAACCCACCGCCAAGGAACGCTATCGCATCGGTTGGAAAGACCTCGTCGCCAAAGCCGATGGCGTGAACCGCGATCAGCAAAAGGTCACGATCAAGGAAGAATTCATGGGCCCCGATTACCAAGGCCGCGAAGCAAAACACACCTTCCCGCACCTCTCGGTCCCACGAAACGAAATCCGCTTCGCATCAAAATTCACCCCCGCTTGGAACACCTATTACGCGATCTACTTCACCGTCACTGCCCTCCACGGCCTTCACGTGATCGGTGGCGCACTCGTGCTTGCCTACTACCTGTTCTTCGGTCGCAAGATGTACGAAACCAACCCGGAATGGCTCACCAACCGCGTCGAAGTCGGCGGACTCTTCTGGCACTTCGTCGACCTGGTCTGGATCTTCGCGTTCCCGATCTTCTATTTGATGTAATCCAACTTCCCCATTTCACCACCACCCCCTTCATCCCATGGCCGACACCCCCGAAGCCGTCCGCAAATCCATCCGCACCTACCTCTTCGTCGGAGCCGTACTCTTCGTCGGCACCGTCCTCACCGTGCTCGTAGCCACCGTGCCCGCCCTCGATGTCGGTCACCACGGCTTCGATGTATGGGACGCGATCCTCGGCCTTGCCATCGCATCGACCAAGGCTGCCCTCGTCGCCTTCATCTTCATGCACCTCAATCACGAGAAAAAAGCGGTCTACTGGATCTTCGGCTCCGGCCTCGTTTTCGTGATCGCACTCTTCGCGCTGTTCGCCCTCGCGAAATACGACCCGATCTTCGACAACTTTTTCTACGACCCCACTGGCACCACCGTGAAACCGATGGCACTCTGACATCAACCCACCACCACCATGTCACTCCGGAACTTCCACCTTATCTTCGTCAGCGTGAGCTCTGCACTTTTCGCGTTCCTCACCCTCTGGTCGTTCCTCTTCGCCCCCGAAAAATCTAGCCTCACCCACACGATCGGCATCACTGGCATCACCGGCCTCGTCCTTATGCTCGCCTACGGCATCTACTTCCTCCGGAAAACACGCCAGTTGGAAAACTGATCCGCCACATCGCAGCCCCAAACCAAGCGCCAACCACCATGATCCACCTCTCCATGCTCGCCTGCTCAACCTGCCGCGTCTCGATGATCGAAGGCGGCGGCGACGCTGCCGGATGGTCGATCTTCTTCCTGCTCATCGTCATCCTCGCCATGCTTGGCACGATCGCATTTTTCATGTTCCGCATCGCACGCCGCGAAAAAGAACACCTCGACCCCGCGCTCAACGATCACTACGAAGGCTGATCTCGCCCGCGCCAATTTCCAATTTCCCTCAACGCAACTTCCCACCTCCCACTCATGAGCCCCTCGAAACTCCTCGGCATTCCTGAAAACTTCTCCGCCCACGGAGGCCAGGTCGACCACATGATCGATGTGGTCCACTGGTTCATGTTCGCGCTCTTCATCGGTTGGACGATTTTCTTCCTCTACTGCATCGTGCGCTTCTGGCACCGCAACAACCCAAAGGCCTCCTACCACGGCGTCAAAAGCCACCTCTCAACCCACCTCGAAGTCGGCGTGATCATCATCGAGGCAGTCCTCCTCCTCGGCTTTGCCTTCCCGCTCTGGGCCGAACGCACCGATAGCTGGAAGGAAGTCCAAAACCTCAACCCGGTCCGCGCCCGCGTCGTCGGCTGGCAGTTCGGCTGGACCTACCACTACCCCGGCAACGATGGCAAATTCGGCCGCGTCGACCCCGCGCTCATCTCCGGCACCAACGATCTCGGCATCGACTTCGAAGACCCGAACGCATGGGACGATTTCACCAGCCCGATTCTCAAAATCCCGGTGAACCGCCCCGCCGTCCTCAACATCGGCAGCAAGGATGTCATCCACAACTACGCGATCGTTCCGATGCGCATCCAACAGGACGCCATTCCCGGCCGCGAAATCCCCATGTGGTTCACTCCGATCAAAACACTCGAAACCTATGTCGTCTGCGCTCAGCTATGCGGCGAAGGCCACGGCAACATGATCGGCACCATGGAAGTGGTCGACTCGAAGGCCTTCGAAACTTGGGCCACCACACAGTCCGACGAGGCCCTCAAGGTTCACAAGAAATAATTCTCCAGCCCGATCAGGGCTTGCGGGCAATCATCAAAAACGGCGCCGGCGACTTCGTGCCGACCATCGAGTATTTGGCCGCGCGCCACGCATCCGCCGCACGCCCGTTCATCCACCGCTCCACACTTGCGGCCTCCTCGGCACCCTGTGGATGACCCGGATAACACACGACCGACAAGACGGCGCCGGACTTCAAAACCACAGCTGCGGCATCAAGCGCACGCATGGTCTCAGCCGCCTCGGTCGCCAAGGCATGATCCTCCCCCGGCAAGTACCCAAGGTTGAACATCACCGCCGCCACACTGCCAACCTCGGCAAACTCCGCCATCCGCGCGTGACTCGCGAGATGAAATTCAAACCGCTCTTCCAGCCCTACCTCACGCAACCTCTCGCGGGTCGAACGCATCGCCGCCTCCTGCACATCAAAGGCCAACACGCGACCCGTCACCCCGACACAGCCCGCCAAAAATTGCGTATCATGCCCATTGCCCGCCGTTGCATCTATCACCACATCCCCCTCGCGCAACAACTCACCAAGCATCTGCTGCGCTAGCCGCGTCGGCCTCGGCGGAAATTCCATCATCACCCAAAGATGCGAAAACCGACGACCCCATTCAACCCGAAATCCGATGTCGGCATCACATCGGAGAATTAAACCCGAAAACAAAAGTTGAAACCACGAAACACACGAAATTTCACGAAAGGTATGGGATTTCCTGCCATGCTTGTTTCACCATTTTGGAAAAACCATAAAATCCTCTACGGACTTCTTATTTCGTGTTGTTTCGTGACTTTCGTGGTTTCTTCTTCGGAATCTAGGTTAAACCACTGATTCCACAGATTTACTGATTTTTGAGGGGGCGTCATTCGTGACTTTTCTTCATCTGTGCAATCAGTGAAATCAGTGGTCAAATCTGCTCTGCCTGCAGTTCAACTTCTGAAATCGCATTCAAACCCGAGACCCGCAAAAGCCCCGGGATTCCGCCAATGACGGATTGCGAATTTGCGCGACGCCGTCCGCGCATCATCAGCGAGGCAAGGACCGTGGTCCCCCGCATGGCACGAAACCTCTGCCGCATGTTGAATGCTCATGTGGAATCCCACAATCCGACGCCATGACCACTACCACATCGAAACGAACGGCTCCCATCAAGATCGCCACCACCAAAAATACACTGTCCTGCACGGTGGCATTGATCGCATTGGTATCGTCAATGCTCGCGACCTTGCCGGCCCGCGCCGAAACACCAGCGACTCGCACAAAGATGGGGACCGTAGATGCCCAAGTCGTGCTCAACGCCTACCAAGGCCTGGTCGAAGAACACCTGTCCGGCGTGCTGCACAGCATCAAGGTCGTCGCTGAAAGCCCCGAAGCGAAATCCGCAAACTGGGAGCGCACGAGACCGATGCTCGACCGCCTCGACAAGGATCTCGAGACCGACGCTTCCGTGTGGTACGCGATGCCCAACGGCAGTTACTACTCGACCAGTGCAGAAGGGCTCACCGAGCAAAACCTCGGCGACCGCTCCTATTTTCCGCTGTTGATCGGAGGTCGGGATGTCGAGGGCGATCTGGTCGTGAGCAAATCCACAGGCCACCGCACCGTCATTGTGGCCACGCCTGTCAAAGTGGACGGCAAGGTCGTGGCCGCCATCGGAGTCTCGCTACGCCTGCGCCTCCTCACGCAATTCATCGAGAAGAACACGCAGCTGCCGGCCGACATGTATTTTTACTCAATGAACTCCGATGCCTTGATTTCAACACATCGAAACATCGACCGCATGTTCAAACATCCAACCGATATCGGCGACGAAAGCCTCGGCCCGATTTTCACCAGCGCGCTTGCAAAAGAAAAAGGTCAACTGGACTACAAGCTGAATGGAAAAAACATCAGCGCCATTTTCCAAAAATCCAAAGCACTCGGCTGGCACTTCTTCATCGCCCGGCAATCCGATTAGAGCCGTTTGCGAAATGCCCCGATGTCAAAATGCTCCTCGGGCCCCTTCCCATCGAGCATCCAAGTCGCCAGTCGCCGCGCCATGCCCGGCGCGTAAAGCGAACCCTTTGAGCCCAAGCCGTTGAACATCCAACCCCCCTCCGACATCGGGCCAATCAACGGCTCGCTGCGCCTCAAAATTGGCCGCACGCCCGCTTCGTGCGCAATGATTTCGAAATTCGCGCCACCCAACTTCGTCGCGATCCGCCGCAAGCGCTCCAGGCCCGCTTCGCTTGGCTCCATATCGAGCCGCTCCCATTCGTATGTCGACCCCAGCTTGAAGCACCCCTCACCCAGCGGCACCAACCACCCACCGGCACCGACACGAATGCGTGCCTCATCCCACTCCGTCGCGCGCACGGTGAGAATCTCCCCCTTCGCACATCGCGACTCACCATGCCTGCCACTCACCAATCCCGCCGCACCATCACACCACACCCGCGCCATCTCATCGCGATCAAATCGAATCTCATCTTTGCGGTAGATCCCCCGCGCTTGGAAAAATTCACGCGAGCGATCGACAAACGATCCCACATCGAAGCGACCACCTCCGCGGATTTCAAATCCACCCAACCACCCATCGATCTCCTGCTTTGCAAGTTCCCTATCAACCCACACCTCCACATCGGCACGCGCCGCCTTCGCCCGCATCTTCGCCCACTCGTCATCATTTCCCGCCAGCCGCATGATCGGCATCGGATGCCACAAAACCACCCCAAGGCGTTCTTCAATGCATCGGTAAAACTCCAAAGCCTCCGGCAAAAATTCGCCAATCATCGGACTAGGCTCGAAGTTTTTTCCGGTCACCGGATTCACCAAGCCCGCCGCGACTCGCGATGCGGCAATGCCACACTCGCGATCCACAATTTGAAAATCCACACCACGCCGCCACAACTCCCACGCAAGGCAGCTGCCAGCCAAACCTTGCCCAACAATCGTCCACACCACACCGCTGTCACTCACTTCGGACACAAGGCATCATTCGGATCACTCCACGAAGAATCATAACCCTTGGCATAGTTGAACAAATGCCGATGAAGGTACGGCACGAAATCCGCACGCTTCGCCGCAGGCAAACTTTTGAAAATCGTATCATTCACCGCACGCGTCACCTTCTGCATCAAATGCAAGGTCAGCTGACGCCCCTTGCGAGCCCGCTGCACCTGCTTGTGGTTCAACTGCTCTTCGGAGTTTTCCACCAACTGATGCGTGGTCAGCCCCCAGCGCTCCATCAATCCTTCCACCGGTTGCACCCCATGATCCCGCGTCTCGTCGCTCATGCGGCCACCATACACGGCCACCCCGCCATCCATAAGCACAAAATCCCGCCGCGCATTTCGATTGCCAGCGTCCCGCGATTCTTGCTTTTTCATGCAAACACGCCAACACCCGATGTTCTCCCACCTCACCCGCCTCTTCCCGCTCTGGATGTGCCTCAGCGTCGCTCACGCACTCTGGATGCCCAAGGCATGGCTGCCACTCAACAACCCCACCATCACCGTCAGCGTTCTAGGCGTGGTGATGCTCGGCATGGGCCTCACTCTCAGCGTCGACGACTTCCGCCGCATCGGCCGCATGCCACGCGCGGTCCTCATGGGCTTCATCGCGCAATTCGCCACCATGCCCGCCCTCGGTTGGGGCATCGCAAAATTTCTCGACCTCCCACCCGCCTACGCGGTCGGTCTCATCCTCGTCGGTTGTTGCCCGGGCGGCACCGCATCGAACCTCATCACGCTCATCGCCCGCGCCAATGTCGCACTCTCGGTGATCATGACGGCCTGCTCGACCCTCGCCGCCGTGGTACTCACCCCACTCTTCACCCAAGCGCTCGCCGGATCGATCGTCGAAGTCAACGGCTGGCTCCTCTTCAAACAAACTTTGCAGGTCGTGATCGTTCCCGTTCTGCTCGGCGTGATCCTCAACAGCCG
Source organism: Akkermansiaceae bacterium (assembly GCA_947462835.1). GTDB lineage: Bacteria > Verrucomicrobiota > Verrucomicrobiia > Verrucomicrobiales > Akkermansiaceae > Luteolibacter. The sequence goes on along the minus strand of CANHQM010000001.1, from coordinate 7,137 downwards.
CGCCCCCAAGCTCGTGCAACGCATCCTGCCCGTCGCACCGATACTCTCGGTCCTCGGCGTGTGCATGATCTGCGGTGCTGCCTTCGCCGCCTCGTCGAAGGAAATCCTCGCCCACGGCGGCGAACTCGTCCTCGGCGTTTTCCTCCTTCACATCGGCGGCTTCGTGATCGGCTACCTCGTCACCCGCCTCTCCGGTTTCGAAGAGGAAATCGCACGCACGATCTCGATCGAAGTCGGCATGCAAAATTCCGGACTCGCCATCGTGCTAGCGAAACAAGGTTTCCCCAATCTGCCACTCGCCCCGGTCGTCGGCGCCGTCTCAGGCGTCACCCACTGCCTCATCGGCAGCGTCTTCGCCGCCATCTGGAGCCGCTTCACACCAAAAAATCCCAATCGCGAAAAACCATCCCCCACCTGATCGCGCGACCCCTCTTCTTCTTGTTTCTTGCCTCTTGATTCTTACTTCTTGATTGCCTTCACTTCGCTCCGGCCATGCCAGTCTGGCTTCGCTTTCATTGCGGGTCGCTAACGCTCCCGCTGCATTCTTGATTCTCTAATGTCTTCACCCGTTTCACCGGAAAAAATCGCCGCGCTCGAACAAAGCATGGCCACCCTCGGGATTCGCGAAGAAGACCTGCTGGAAAAATTCGTGCGCGGCTCGGGCTCGGGCGGACAAAAAATCAACAAGACCTCCAACTGCGTCTTTCTCAAACACCTGCCCACCGGCGTCTGCATCAAATGCCAGATCGACCGCTCGCGCGAAATGAACCGCTTCCTCGCACGCCGCGAACTCTGCGATCAACTCGACGCCATCCGCCAAGGCAAGGCCATCGCCAAAACCCAAGCGATCGAAAAATTGCGCCGCCAAAAACGCCCGCGATCCCAACGCTCCAAACAACGCTCCGTCGCAGACAAACGCGCAATCTCCCAAAAGAAATCCATGCGCCGCTCCCCCGGCAGCGATTGAGCGCCCCCTAAGGAGGCACGACACTCCTGTCGTGCACGGGAGACATCAGAGCCCCAGCTCATCAACCAACCATCACCTCTTCCAGCTAAGCGACAGTTTCCGCCCTGCCTTCGCACAGTCCAGCAGGTAAAGGTTGATGAGATTCTGGTAAGGAATACCGGATTCCACCGACATGGCTTTGAAGTAATTGATGATATCCGGCTCCAACCGAATGGTGACGGTTTTCTTGAGCCGCTTCGCGTATGGATTGCGTTTGGCTTTGGTGAAGTCGTATTCGTTTCTCATCTGCATTTAGCAATACAATGTATGCTAATAAATTCAATAAATATTTCACAATTCCCATCCTTTAGCTCCGTCAAACCCAACGCATAAAAAGAGACATTCGCCCCCACGCCCCCCCGGCATCCCACACCCCTCCGCGCGGAATTTCCAATTTTCCGCTTTTCAGCATCGCGGCTTTTCCGCATCAACCAAGGCCATGGACCGCTGGCTTTTGATCGCTTCCACCCTGCTCGCCCTCATCGGCGGCGTTTGGGGCATGACCTCTGTCCACCGCGGCCGACGCAGCCGCTGGACGGTCTTATGGATGGCCCTCGCCTTCGTGCTGCAAACCGGCTTCCTCACACTTCGTGGCGAAGCGCGCGCCGCCTGCCCGCTCGCCGACCACGGCGAGATCCTCGCCTACCTCGCATGGTCGCTCACGCTGTTCTACCTGCTCATCGGCCCGGCTTACCGCATCTCACTGCTCGGCGTCTTCACCGCTCCGGTCGTTTTCCTTTTTCAAGCCATCGCACTCGCTCCCGGCATGCTCGATGCGACGCCCTTGAAAGTCCCCGGCGGCAACCCATGGCATGAAACCCACACGGCCACCTCGGTGCTGGCCTACGGCGCGCTCGCACTTGCCGCAGTCGCCGGAGTGATGTTCCTCGTGCTCGATCACCAACTCAAAGAACACCACCTGAAAAGCGGACTCTTCCGCAACCTGCCACCCGCCCGCGAACTGCTCGTCTCACTCAACCGCCTGCTGCGCCTCGGCAGCATCCTCCTCACCCTCGGCATCATCGCCGGCTTCATGATGCCACGCTCACCTTCCGCCACCGGCCACCTCGTCGCCGCGCTGATCGTCTGGGCCGGCTACGCCATGCTTCTCTGGATCCAGTCGACTCGCGGCCTCACCGGGCGCCGCATCTCGCTGCTGGCCATCGCCCTCTTCCTGCTCTCACTCGGCGTCTTCGCATTCGTCTGATGGAACTGTTCTGCCTCGGCCTTAACCACCGCACCGCTCCCGTCGAGGTGCGGGAGAAATTTGCCGTGGTCACCAGCCACCTCGGCACCGCCTCACGCGAACTCACCACACTCGAGGATGTCACCGAAGGGGTCGTGATCTCCACCTGCAACCGCACGGAGTTCTACTTCGTCGCACCCGATGCCACATCGGCCTTTGCAAAACTCGAGTCCCACCTCGCCGCAAAAACATCACTACCGGAAGGCATCACCCCACATTTCTACCGCAAGGAAAAATCATCAGTAGCCCAACACCTCTGCCGCGTCGTCAGCGGACTCGACTCGATGATGCTCGGAGAAACGGAAATCTTCGGTCAGGTGAAACAAGCATACCAAGCCGCTCTCGATGCCGGCACGACCTCCGGCATGCTCAACCGCCTCTTCCAACGCGCCTTCGGCATCGGCAAAAAAGTCCGCACCGAGACATCCATCCAGGAAGGCGCCACCTCGGTCGGCAGCGTCGCAGTCGAACTCGCCGAGAAAATCTTCGGCCACCTCGGCGATAGCGAGGTCATGCTCATCGGAGCCGGAGAAATGAGCCGCATCACTGCCCAAAGCCTCGTCTCTCGCGGTGCCCGCTCGATCTTCGTCGCCAACCGCTCGCACGAACGCGCCATCGAACTCGCTGCCGAAATGGGCGGCAGCGCAGTCACCTTCGACGACTGGCATCGCGTGCTCGAACGCGTCGATGTGGTGATCTCCTCCACCGGCTCACCCCACACGATCGTCCACCGCGCCGATATCGAAAAAGCCCGCCGCGCCCGCAAATTCCGCCCGCTCTTCCTCATCGACATCGCCGTCCCGCGCGACATCGAACCCGCCGCTGGCGAAATCGAAGAGGTCTACCTCTACGACATCGACACCCTCGAACAACTCGCCGAAGGCGCACGCGCACGCCGCCAGGAACAGATCCGCGAATGCGAACGCATCATCGATGCCGAGCTCGCCAAGAACCGCCTCGCAGGCAGCTGAGCGATAAAAAATTTCCCGTCGCATCATCCGGCTTTTCCCGTTTGCCTCACGCGCGGTATTCCGACACATTCCGCCGCATGCCGAAATCCAATGATCAAAACCACGTGGTCGTGAAGGTCTTCCTTTACGGCATCCAGCCACAAATTTGGCGCCGCTTCTCGATCAGCACCGATGCGACTTTCATCGCCCTCAGCAATGCGATCCAAGCAGCCATGGGCTGGGAAGACAAACACCCGCACGAATTCCGCCACGGCAAAGGCAAACGCCTCGTCGATGTGATCGGCCCGATCGGCCTTCAGGACCAAGTACTCGGCGACTTCCAGGACGAAGCACAACTCACCGTCGGCGCCTTCCTCGGCAAACGCCGCCTGCCGATCCGCATGCTCTATCGCTACGACTTCGCCGATGAATGGATCCACGAAGTGGTCTTCGAAAAATCATGTGCCGGCGAAGCCGGACCCCAAATGCTCGAAGGCCAACGCGCCTGCCCACCCGAAGACTTCGGTGGCACCTTCCAATACATGCAGGCATTGCACGGCGAAATCGAATGGATGAACCCAGGCTATGACCCGAATGCCTTCGATCCGAATGCGGTGTCCTTCGAGTCGAAAAAATCACGCAAGGCGCGTTGATCACGCCAAGCATTGCCAGCAAATTTCGCATCAAGCATTTCAAGCACCTCCCTTGACCGGGCTTGACTTGCCCCCATCGCAAGCCCATCGATTGTCGCGTGAAATTCCTGCCCACACTCACCTGCCTTGCCACCGCGCTGATCATGCACGGCATGGCACACGCGCAGCAGGAAACAACCAATACCGAGTCGTTCGGCGAAGCCGAGGTCATCGCCGATGCGGTCCCGACCGAAGTCGTGCAATCCGCCACCAGCGCGGTCGCTACCCTCGGCAACGAAGTGGTCCTCGGCCGCTACCAAGCCGCGCTCGAACGCATGAACCCGCTCTGGAAGGAACGCGTTTCCCAACGCATGGGCGGCATGCAGGCACTCGAAGAGCAACTCGCAAAAATCCCCGAGGAAATGGTCCGCCAAGGCATCACGATGCTCTCATCCAAACCCGAAGGCGCCCCCATCGTCCATCAGGTCGGCCCACAAAAAGGCAAGTCCGGCAACCTCGTCTACACCAAGTGGCTGGTGCTCGTGCCAACGATGACAAAATTCCGCCTCATCCGCGAAGGCAACCCAAAGCCACTCGTCATCGAAAGCCTCGGCTACCAAGTCGCCATCTCCCCGAAGGACAAACTCGATTGGACCTTCATCGACGGCGCAGGCCTCAAGGTCAGCGACCTCAGGGGGCTCTTCATCACGCTGCCAAGAAACATCGAACTTCCACCCGTCAGCAAACGCGAAGCCCGCTAAAGCAACGCCAAGCCCGCTAAAGCCCGCCCCACACAAGTCATGCCATCGAGGAAAAAGGGAATCACCGAGGAGCGCTTGCTCCACAAAAAAATGATCGAGCTCTGGAAGCGCGGCGACAGCGATTACTGCGAAGTCCGCGGATCCAACATCCACGGCCGCGGAGTCTACGCCACCACCTTCATCCCGAAGGACACGCGCGTCATCGAGTATGTCGGCGAAATGATCGACAAACGCGAAAGCGACCGCCGCGGTGCCTCCCAACAAAGGAAGGCCGACACCACCGGCGACGCTGCGGTCTACATCTTCACGATTTCCAAAAACTACGACCTCGACGGCAATGTCCCCTGGAACATCGCCCGCCTCATCAACCACTCCTGCGCGCCCAACTGCGAAGCCTGCATCGTCGGCCGCAGAATCTACATCGATGCGATCCGTGACATCCAGCCCGGCGAAGAACTCAGCTTCGACTATGGCTTCGATGTCGATTGTTTTGAAGATCACCCCTGCCGCTGCGGCAAACCGGAATGCGTCGGCTACATCGTCAGCAAAGACCAATGGCCAGAACTCCGCGTCCGCCTCGAGGCAAAAAAAACCTTCAAAACCAAATCCCGCTCATCCGCACCACAGGCAAACAGCCTGAAAAACGCGGGCAACGATACGCTCATCACGCTGCCTGCATCAGCATGATGCCCCACCAGACGAGCGAGGCAGTCGCCGCCAGCAACAACATCAGCAGCATCATGCTGCGCTGATACTCGCGCTTCTCATTGGAAAGCGCACCGCGCGAAACCACGAGATTTTCATACTTTTTGCGCCCCGCGCGCGCATCCATGTCGTCCAGCGGCGGGATCGTCCGCTCTTGCTCCTGACGCTGCAACGCAATCTGCCGGCTGTGCCGCGCATATTCCAACTCGAGTCGCTTCAGCTCCTGCTGCTTCTCGCGAATCTGGTCGAGCTGGATGTCTTCCTTGAAGATCATGACGCGGATCAGGGCAATGAACGCCGCTTACTTGAGGTAATAAACAACCAAAGCCGCGCCACCCAATACGAGCAGCGGCAGGTTGAAGGCAAATCCGTTGCGAAGGTTAGAAATGAACTCGGTGGTCTCGCGAACGCGCGATGCGGAACGCGCTTTCTTCGAAGCACGCCCGAAAATCGCACCACCTCGAGTGCCCTCGAAGTGCGATGCGGCCTGATCATACTCGTCGGCCGCGATGTCGATCGCCATGCCGGCTTTTTCGAGCTTCTCGGAAAGATTATCACGCGTCCAGCTCTCGGGGTTGATCTTCTGAACCTTATCAAGATGATCCGCAAAACATACCCGGCACTGCTCGAGATCCTCAGCCTCGTTGCGCATTTCAAACAACTCGCGATCAATCAGCGTCAACGCCGATGTCAGACGCTCGGTCAACTCCACCTGCTGCGACACAAACACGCGCTTGCGGTTGGTCAGCTCCTCAAGCTCCTGCCTCTCGCGCTCGAGTTCCTCGCGCTGTTGCTGGATCCGCTCAAGCTCCTCCTGAGTGTCACGCAAGCGGCGGTCGTACTCTTCCGATCCACGCCCCGTGGCAGTCGCCGAGGGCATCTCAAGCTGGGTCGACCGGACTCGAATGTGGTGGGTATGCTCGCTGGTATAGGCCATGATCGTGTGTGCGTTTCTTAAAAACGGCTCACAACTAGCACTTTCCCGCCGCCACCTCCAGAAAAATATTTCGGATAGGTTAATTATCGGAAAATGGAAAGCGGCCACATCTTCAAAGAGGGGGGCACGGGCGGCCTGCCCGTGTCTTTACCGTAGCTGGTAGGGCGATGGCCCTAATTGTTGCCGAGCGACGACAACCATAAATTGTTGCCGATCGACCTCATTTTCACTTGTCGCCGTTCGCCGACACTGGCGCTTTGCTGACGTGCAAATAGGAAACATGCGGGAACTGGCAGCTGCGGTGCGGGCGGAGCGGAAGAGGCTCGGCCTCAGCCAGTCTGCATTGGCCGACAAGGCTGGTGTTGGTCGGGATTGGATCATCGGACTGGAAAAAGGAAAAGCCACGGCGGAAATCGGACTGGTCCTTCGTACGCTCAAATCCCTAGGGATCACTGTACAATTGGGTTCGACGAGTGAAGTCCATCCGCCGAGCCGGATTAACCTCAATGAACTGCTTGGCGATCATCTGGAAAAACGATGACTACCGCACTCAGCATCATAGCGGCCCGGAATTGGAAAAGGAATTTCGATTTCATCCGGTGAGAAAATGGCGGGCCGACTTTGCGCACCTTGGATCGCGCACGCTCATCGAGATCGAGGGCGGCATCTACATCAATGGTCGCCACAACCGCCCGGCGGGATTCGCTGCCGACCTTGAGAAATACTTCGAGGCATCGTTGGCCGGTTGGCGCGTGGTGCGACTCGGACCCAAGGAGCTGACCTTGGAGAGCATCAAGAGGCTCCTGGAACTTTGTTCCTAGGCGGTAAATGGGCACTCGGCGGGTTGGGCGGAAGGAGATGCCGAAAAAGCAAAATTCCATCGAGGCGGAGCGCCAAATT